>DCHE01000059.1:64539-93668 GCA_002314775.1 Lachnospiraceae bacterium UBA1760 | reverse complement strand
AACCAACACCGAACCGAGAAAAAACCGGCTTTTCGCTGTCCTCATCCCAGACATTAACCTCAACCAACAGCGAATCGAAGAAAAAACAGGTTTCTCGCTGTCCTCATCCCAGACTTCAACCTCAGCCAACACCGAATCGAGAAAAAAACCGGTTTCTCGCTGTCCTCATCCCAGACTTTAACCTCAGCCTACACCGAACCGAAGAAAAAACAGGTTTCTCGCTGTCCACACCCCAGACATTAACATCAACCAACACCGAACCGAGAAAGAAACCGCTATTTCGCTGTCCCCACCCCAGACTTCAACCTCAACCAACAGCGAATCGAAGAATCAACCGCCCTTTCGCTGTCCACACCCCAGACTTTAACCTCAGCCAACACCGAACCGAAGAAAAAACCGGCTTTTCGCTGTCCACACCCCGGACATCAACCTCAGCCAACACCGAATCGAGAAAAAACCGGTTTCTCGCTGTCCCCACCCCGGACTTTAACCTCAGCCAACACCGAATCGAGAAAAAAACGGCTTCTCGCTGTCCCCACCCCAGACATTAACCTCAGCCAACAGCGAATCGAAGAATCAACCGCCCTTTCGCTGTCCCCACCCCGGACTTTAACCTCAGCCAACACCGAACCGAAGAAAAACCGGCTTTTCGCTGTCCCCACCCAAAACTTCACCCCATCAACCGCCAAATCGAAAAAACTGAAAACCTTTCCAGTGAAAACGCAATGGAAAAATTTACGTAAACAGTTGAAAAATTTACGAATATCTAAAAATTCGGGTAAAAATATCAAATAATTATTGCATTTCTCCTTCAAATTGCTATACTGTTAACAGATTGTCCATAATTTGTTAATATATGAACTTGAAATTCATTAACACTTTATTAACATTTGGAAGAGAAGAAAGAGTATTGCACAAATTGGAGGAAGAGTTATGAGAAAGTTAAAGGAGAAGAGAGGTTTTTCACTGGTTGAGCTAATTATAGTAATAGCAATTATGGCAGTCCTTGCGGCGGCAATTGCCCCTACATTAATCAGGTACATCCACAAAGCAAGAGTGACGAAGGCAATCAATGAAGCAAGAATAATAAGAGACAGTATCCAGGGCGGTATTGCTCAGGCTAATCAGCAGGATGTAGATATCTACCTTAATAAGGAATATATGGGAAGTGACGGAGTGCTTCATTCAGGCTTCGGAGCTATCACAAACTGGAATATGTCAAGAGCACAGTCACAGAATACAAGTGATATTGATACTTCTAGATCAAACGGAACCTACTGTGATTATCTCATTGCCTGTGAAATCTTAAAGAATCTTGGCGTAGATACAAATGATCCATATGGTTACATGAACTTTAATGGTACCTTCAATAATCCGATTGGAGCAAATGTAAAGCAGTTTTATGCACAGTATCATTGCCCGGGAATTATTCTCTTATATAACCCTGATGGAACAGTAGTATTTATGGAGTATTACAATCATGGAGTTCTTGTAAGATATGAGTTTGGTGAGTTTAAGGATGTCAGTGAACATGAATACTTTGTTGGAAAGGGTGCTCCATCAAACCAGGGAGAACCAACCTACATAATGCCTTACTAGTAAAAGAATACTATTACCTCCCCCTATTCACGGGGTCACGAAACATCGCTGATGCTTCGTGGCCCCGTTTTTATGTGTACGACGACATAAGAAATTAGTAGGGGTATTTTCAGCGAAATCAAAGTATTGTTTTGTTGAAAAGTTGTCCGAAAAATAGTATAATAATCAATGTATCAGACTTGATAGAAATAAGACTTAACATTAGATTTTCTAATTAAATTAGGAGGTGTCGCTATGTCGGATTATACAATTATTACAATTGCAAGACAGTATGGAAGCGGTGGACTTAAGGTCGCCAAGAGACTTGCTGAGGAGCTTGGCGTGAATTGCTATGATAATGAGTTATTTGCAGCGGTTTCCAAGAGAGTTGCGATTCCGGATGGATTTGCAGGCGCAGACAGTAAGAGAGAAAATCTCATCAATGCTGCAAAGCATAATTACAATGGCGAGGTGCTTCCTTCTGAATCTGATGACTTTGATTCAATGGAGAAGCTTTTCAAGTATCAGTCCTCAATAATTGAGGAGATTGCTGAGAAGGAAAGCTGTGTTATTGTTGGACGATGTGCTAACTATATTCTCGGTGATAAGCCAAATGTTATCAGAGTTTTTATCTACGCACCTATGGATTTCAAGATAAAAAGAAAATCTCTTGTTCATGATGAGATGAGTGAAAAACAGCTTGAGAACCATATTAACAGAATTGATTCTCACAGGGCATCCTACTACAAATACTATACTGGTTGTGAGTGGACAGATGCGACGAACTACGATATTGTACTTGATTGTTCTAAGATGGGTATTCAGAATTGTATTGACACAATCAAGGAATTCATCGCAATCAAAAAAAAGTATCATAACTAAGCTTTTATTGAATATCAGATGAAATTATGATACCATAATTACTATACGAGCCTCGGCTTGAGGCTATTGAGGAGGGCTACAAATTATGAAGAAAGTTGCATATATTGCATCGGAATGTGTTCCATTTATTAAGACAGGAGGTCTTGCAGACGTAGTTGGAACATTACCAAAGATTTTCGATAGAAATGAATATGACGTAAGAATCATTATTCCAAACTATATGTGCTTGCCAGCAAAGTATAAGAGTAAGATGAAGTACATTACTCATTTCCATATGGATATCGGCTGGAAGCAGCAGTATGTTGGTGTTATGTATCTTGAATATGAAGGAGTACCTGTTTACTTTATCGACAATGAATATTACTTCAACGGATTTAATATTTACGGTGATGTTAAGTGGGATATTGAGAAGTTCTGTTTCTTCAGTAAGGCAGCTCTCTCAATTCTTCCAAGCATTGGATTCCAGCCAGACATTCTTCACTGTCATGACTGGCAGGCAGGACTTGTTCCAGTTTATTTAAGAACACTTTTTGCAAGCAATCCATTTTACAGTGGAATGAAGTCTATTATGACAATCCATAATCTTCAGTTCCAGGGCAAGTGGGATATCGATACACTCAAGGCATATTCAGGACTTCCAGATTATGTATTTACTCCTGATAAGCTTGAGATTAATAAGGATGCAGCTATGTTAAAGGGCGGTCTTGTTTACGCAGACAAGATTTCTACAGTTTCCAATACATACGCTCATGAGATTCAGACTCCACAGTACGGCGAGGGACTTGATGGTCTTCTTTCTGCCAGATGGCAGTCACTTTGGGGAATTGTAAATGGTATCGATTACGATGTTTACAATCCTGCTACAGACAAGCATATTGTTAGCAATTACACAATTGACAATTTTAGAACTGAGAAGGTAAAGAATAAGACAGCACTTCAGGAGCAGCTTGGACTTCCGGTTGATCCTAATGCATATATGATTGGTATTATCTCAAGACTTACTGATCAGAAGGGTCTTGATCTGGTTGACAGAATTATGAATAACATCTGTACAGATGGAACACAGTTTGTAGTTCTTGGAACAGGTGACAGAAGATACGAGGATATGTTCCGTTACTACAAGGGAATTCATCCAGCTAAGATTTCTGACAATATTTACTTCAGTGATGAGCTTTCACACAAGATGTATGCAGGCTGTGATGCAATCCTTGTACCATCGAGATTTGAGCCATGTGGACTTACACAGCTTATGGCACTCAGATATGGTTCACTTCCAATCGTTCGTGAGACAGGTGGACTTAAGGATACAGTTATTCCTTACAATGAGTATGAGAATTCTGGAACAGGTTTCTCATTTACAAACTACAATGCTGAGGATTTACTCAACACAATCAACTACTCAAAGAAGGTATTCTTTGATGATAAGGAAGCTTGGTACGGACTTCAGGAGAGAGCTATGCAGCAGAATTACAGCTGGTATGACTCAGCAAAGATTTACGACGAGCTTTACAAGCAGGTATAATTTAGTATATGATATATATCCCCACCACGCATGTGGTGGGGTGTATTTTTCTATAGATATTGGGCCATAAAGAATTGCCTTATTGTGAAGGAACATGCGCTACGAAAGCTTGCTTTGAAAGCATGATAATTCAGGCAATATAATTACGGAGGATATAGTTATGGCATTTGATGGAGTAGTAATTTCGAATATAGTACACGACCTAAAGGAGAGGGTCACAAATGGCCGAATCTACAAGATTCAGCAGCCTGAGGCAGATGAGATTATTCTTGTTATAAAGAACAACAAGGAGACGCTGAGACTTCTTATCTCAGCGGATGCAAGTCTGCCACTGGTATACATTACAGAGGATTCAAAGGAGAGCCCGCTCACTGCACCAACATTTTGCATGCTTCTCAGAAAGCATATTGGAAATGGAAGAATAGTCGAAGTGAGTCAGCCGGGCTTCGAGAGAATAGTTGAGCTTACAATTGAGCATTTAGACGAGATGGGTGACTTGAGGAGAAAAAGACTTATTGTTGAGCTGATGGGTAAGCATAGCAATATAATATTTGTAAATGAAGACGGAACGATAATAGACAGCATTAAGCATATCTCTAATATGGTCAGTTCAGTCAGAGAGGTGCTGCCAGGAAGAGAATATGTTGCTCCGCCAGCACAGGATAAAAGGAGTCCGTATGATATTGACAGAGAGTATTTTGTAAATGAAATACTTGGCAAGCCATTAAATACCGCAAAGGCTATTTACCAGTCAGTTTCGGGCGTTTCACCTCTTATTGCAGAGGAGCTTTGCTTTAGGGCAAGGGTTGGGGGAAGTGACTCTACAGCAGCCCTTTCAGGTGATGAGAAGGACAGGCTGTGGGATACATTTTTCAGCGTATTTGAGGATATAAAAAATGGCAGATATGCGCCTTGTATAGTATATGACAATAAGGCACCAAAGGAGTATTCTGCGATAAGACTAAGCATGTACAGCGACCTTAATATTGAGGAGAGTGACAGTATCTCTATGGTTCTTAGGGAATACTATAAGAAAAAGGCTGTTGAGAGCAGGATTAAACAGAAGTCAGTAGATCTTCGTAAGATTGTATCAAACGCAGTACAAAGAGAGGCCAAAAAGCTGGATCTTCAGCTGCAGCAGCTTAAGGATACTGAGGATAGAGAAAAATTCAGGATTTACGGAGAGCTTCTTAACACCTATGGCTACAGTCTTAAGGGTGGAGAAGATAAGCTTATCTGCATCAATTATTATGATGATAAGGAGGTTACAATCCCTCTTCAGAAGGAGCTTACTGTAAATGAAAACAGTCAGAAGTACTTTGCGAAGTACAATAAGAAGAAGAGAACATTTGAGGCACTTACTGTGCTTAAGGACGAGACGAAGGCTGCGCTAGATTATCTTTTGTCAGTACAGAACTCTCTTTCTATAGCGGAGTCTGAGGCAGACCTGGCAGAGATTAAGGAGGAGCTCATTGGCAGCGGATACATTAAGAGCAAGGGCAGCTTCAAAAAGGGTGCAAAGAGGAAGGAAAAGAGCAAACCATTTCACTTTATATCATCAGATGGATATCATATGTATGTTGGAAGAAATAACCTTCAAAATGATTATCTGTCCTTCGAGTTTGCAAAGGGAAATGACATGTGGTTCCACGCAAAGAAGATGCCAGGTTCTCATGTAATCGTTAAGAGAGAGTCAAATGAGGAAATTCCTGATTCGACCTACGAGGAGGCAGCAAGACTAGCGGCTTATTTTTCCTCTGGAAAAACTGCTCCGAAGGTCGAGATTGATTATACTGAGAAAAAACAGCTGAAGAAGCCGCCTAAGGCAAATCCGGGCTTCGTTATTTACCACACTAATTATTCCATGGTTGCAGAACCTGACATAAGTGGTATTACGGAAGCTGATTGATGGGCTAATTCAAAATGATGAGAAAACCTTGAAGCATTTCAGAAGCTATAAATATACTTGAAAAATAAGCGATTTTACGGTATAATCAATTAGTTAATAGTGGCTATCTGTGACGCGCACTATAAACAGAGATATTATCAGTAAAATAAGGGGTTACAATGATTAAAAGTATGACAGGCTTCGGCCGTAGTGAGAAGATTAACGAGAAGCGTAAGGTTATCGTTGAGATGAAGTCAGTTAATCACAGATACTGTGATATGACTATCAAGATGCCTAAGAAGCTAAATGCCTTTGAGGCAGCAATTAGAAACTTTTTAAAGGACTATATTCAGCGTGGAAAGGTTGACGTATTTATTACATACGAGGAGTACACTGAGCAGAATGTTGCAGTTAAGTACAACAAGGATATTGCAGCTGAGTATATGACATATTTCAGAGAGATGCAGAAGGATTTTGGACTTATTGATTCGATTTCGCCATCAGTACTTGGAAGAATGCCGGATGTATTTTCAATCGAGGAGCTTCCGGTAAATGAGGATGAGATATTTGGATATCTTAAGGAAGCGCTTGCAGAGTGTGGTGAGAGATTTGTTGAGTCAAGAATTGTTGAGGGTGACAATTTAAAGAAGGATCTCATTGCAAAGCTTGACAACATGGCTTCACTTGTTAAGAATATTGAGGATATTTCCCCAGAACTTATTGCTGAGTATAAGAAGAAGCTTACAGATAAGGTAAATGATCTTCTTGGCAATACACAGCTTGATGAGACAAGGATTGCTATGGAGGTGACAATCTACGCAGATAAGATTTGTGTGGATGAGGAGATAGTAAGACTTAAGAGCCATATCGAGGCAGTTAAGGGTATTCTTAATGAGGGTGGTTCTGTAGGAAGAAAGCTTGACTTTATTATTCAGGAGATGAATAGAGAGGCCAATACTATTCTTTCAAAGGCAGGTTCACTTGCAGTTACAGATACAGGAATTGAGCTAAAAACTGAAATTGAGAAGATTAGAGAGCAGATTCAGAATATTGAGTAATTTTTTGAACTGAGAGGGTGGTGATATTATGAGTGAAAAGGGAAGTCTTATAGTAATATCTGGATTTTCTGGCGCAGGTAAGGGAACTGTTGTCAAGGGATTAGTGAGCAAGTATGGATACAGCTTATCAGTATCTGCTACAACAAGAGCGCCACGTCCAGGTGAGGAAAATGGAAGAGAATACTACTTTAAGACAGTAGATGAGTTTAGAAATCTTATTGATTACAATGGTTTTATAGAGTGGGCACAGTATGTTGAGAATTATTACGGAACTCCTAGGAAGTTCGTCGAGGATGAGATGAAGCAGGGAAGAGATGTAATTCTCGAGATCGAGGTGCAGGGTGCCATGAATATCAAGAAGCAGTATCCTGATGCCACACTTATTTTCATATCAACAAAGGATATTCCTACACTTAAGGAGAGGCTTCTTGGAAGAGGCTCCGAGACAGAGGAAGTTATCGATAAGAGAATTAGAAGAGCACTTGAGGAAGCTGACAGTATGGACGAGTACGAATATATTGTTGTCAATGATGATTTAAGTACTTGCATTGATACCGTACATTCGGTTATACTAAGTGGAAAGTGCAAAAAGGAGCATAAGACAGAGTTCATGAAGGGTATCAAGAGTGAGCTTACTGAATATGCTTCAAAATAATAGGAAGATGAAAGTTGTACTGCCTGATTTATCAGAGCAGTTTTGAAAGGAGATTATATATGTTACATCCATCTTACACAGACCTTATGGAAGTAGTTAACAGTGATGTTGAGCCAGGAGAGCAGCCTGTAGTACAGAGCAGATATTCTATCGTTCTTGCAACTGCAAAGAGAGCAAGACAGATTATCGCTGGTGAGGAACCACTTGTTGACGAAAAGGGTAAGAAGCCTCTCTCAATCGCTGTTGAAGAATTATATCAGAGCAAGGTTAAGATTGTTGGAGACGACGAATAAATAAAAAAATCAAGTGGCAGGGCGGACATGGTTCGCCCTTGTTTCATATAGGAACTAAAGAGGCGTTTTTGATTCTAAGCGTTTATTCTGATTCGAAAGGAGTAAGTTATGAAATTAGCTGAATTATTAAAGACTTTAGATTTTAAACTCATTAACGGAAGCCTTGATACAGAGGTGTCTGATATTACAAATGATTCAAGAAAGGTAAAGGAAGGCAGCCTTTTCTTCTGTATTTCAGGAGCAAATTTTGATGGGCATACATTTGCAAAAAATGTTTGCGATATGGGTGCTGCGGTTCTTATTACAGAGAAGGAAGTAGAGGATATTAATGATGCGACAGTAATCAGGGTTCCTAGCACAAGGTATGCCATGGGCGTTATCTCGAGCATATTCTACGGAGAGCCTTCCAGGAAGCTTACAGTAATCGGAATTACAGGTACAAAAGGAAAGACAACAACAACCTATATGATAAGAGAGATGCTTATGGCAGCTGGTCATAAGACTGGTCTTGTTGGTACTATAGAGATTATAGATGGCAAGGAGGTTATGCCTTCTCTCAACACAACACCTGAATCACTTCTTTTACATAAAAAACTTAAGGACATGGTAGATAATGGACTAGACAGCGTTGTCATGGAGGTGTCCTCTCAGGGACTTATGCTTGACAGAGTAGCAGGGGTTGACTTTGATTATGGCATTTACACCAATCTTTCGCCTGACCATATTGGACCAAATGAGCATGCCTCCTTTGATGAGTACCGTATGTGGAAGAGCAAGCTTTTCACTCTTTGTAAGGAGGGAATCTTCAATATCGACGATGAGAATGCAGCATTAATGATTAAAAATGCAACCTGCAACATTAACACCTTTGGAAAGGATGAGGATGCAGATTACAGCGCCTCAGGTCATGAGCTTTCAAGCTATGACGGTGTTCTTGGAATTGAGTATATGCTTGGTGGAAGAAAGAGTGAGAGGATTCAGGTCGATCTTCCAGGTGATTTCAGTATTCACAATTCACTCGCTGCAATTGCTGTTGCAGATATGATGGGTGTTCCTATGGACAAAATCTGCGAGATTCTAAAGACAATCAAGGTTAGGGGACGAGTTGAGATGATTCCTATCTCAGACAAGTTCACAATTATGATAGATTATGCACACAATGATGTTTCACTAAAGTCTATTATTGAGGCTATCAGAGAGTATAAGCCAAAGAGGCTTGTGACATTATTTGGATGTGGAGGAAACCGTTCAAGAGACAGAAGATTCTCTATGGGTGAGGTTTCAGGACGTATGTCAGATCTTACAATTATCACAAGTGATAATCCAAGATTTGAGGAGCCAGATATGATTATGGCTGACATAAAAACAGGAATAGATAAGACTGATGGTAAGTATATTATGATTGCAGACAGAAAGGAAGCAATCAGATATGCAATCATGAACGCTACAGAGGGTGACGTTATCATTCTTGCAGGAAAGGGTCATGAGGACTACCAGGAGATTAAGGGTGTTAAGCACCATATGGATGAGAGAGATCTCATAAAAGAGATACTGGAGGAAGAGGATGTTGAAAAGATATGCGGATATAATAATAGATATTTCGCATGAAGCAATTGACAGGGCCTTTGAGTATATTATCCCGGATGAACTAGCAGACGAGGTTAGAGTCGGCAATAAGGTTATTATTCCCTTTGGAAGGGGCAATAACCCTAAAGAGGGATATGTTATTGCGGTTAAGGAGAAGGCTGACTGGCCAGATGAAAAGCTTAAAAGTATAAGCTCTGTGAAGAACCAGTCAGTGAGTATTGAAGAGCAGCTTATTATGCTTGCTGCGTGGATGAAGGAAACCTATGGCTCAACCATGATAAATGCCTTAAAGACGGTTATGCCTGTTAAGGATAAGGTGAGAGAAACAAAGCAGAAGGTTGATTCCTTGGAGTATGAGATTAATGAGGAAAGGCTTGATTGTCTTAACCAGGCACAGCAGAAGATAGTTGATGAGTATACTGATGATTTGGCTAATGAAAGAGCAAGAACCTACCTGCTGAAGGGAATAACTGGAAGTGGAAAGACAGAGGTCTATATTAATCTTTGCAAGGAGACGCTTAAGCTTGGAAAGCAGGTTATAGTTCTTGTGCCGGAGATTGCTCTAACCTACCAGATAGTGCAAAGATTTAAGAATTATTTCGGTGAAGAGATTTCTATTCTTAACTCGAGAATGTCAAAGGGCGAAAAATACAGAGAGTTTCAAAAGGCTATGGATGGATCGGCAAGGGTTATGATTGGACCGAGGTCTGCATTATTTGCGCCATTTCAAAACCTTGGACTTATTATCATAGATGAAGAGCATGATATGGCCTACAAATGCGAGAGCTCACCAAAGTATCACGCTAGGGAAACGGCCATAGAAAGAGCAAGACTGGCTAAGGCATCAGTTGTACTTGGTTCGGCAACTCCTTCGGTAGCGAGCTTTAAGAAGGCTTGTGAAGGCATTTATAAGCTGTGGGAGCTTAAGGAGAGAGCAAAGAGCAGTGCGCTCCCTGGGGTTGAGATTGTGGACCTTAGAGAAGAGCTTAAGCAGGGCAACAGAAGCATTGTGTCTCTATCACTTTACAGAAGGATGAAGGAGGCACTTGATAAAAAGGAGCAAATAATGCTCTTTATTAACAGAAGAGGCTTTAATTCCTTTGTGTCCTGCAGAGAATGCGGTGAGGTTGTGAAATGTCCTAGGTGCGATGTCTCACTATCACTTCACAAGGGGAATCTTCTTATGTGCCACTACTGTGGACATACAGAGACTAGTCCGAAGGCCTGCCCAAAGTGTAAGTCGAAGCTTATTGGAGGGTATGGAACTGGTACTGAGAAGGTTGAGGAGGAAGTAAAAAGACTTTTTCCGGATATTAAGACTCTCAGAATGGACAAGGACAGTACCCAGAAAAAGGGCGCCCACGCAAGCATCTTAGAGAAGTTTTCTTCCCATAAGGCGGATTGTCTGATTGGAACACAGATGATTGTTAAGGGGCACGACTTCCCGGAGGTTACCGTGGTCGGTGTTCTTCTTGCGGATCTATCTCTCTTTGAGAGTGATTATGAGGCCCAGGAGAGAACCTTCGAGCTTTTAACTCAGGCGGCAGGAAGAGCAGGAAGAGCAGGAAAGGAAGGGCATGTAGTTATCCAGACCTATCAGCCTGAAAACTATGCAATTCAGTGTGCCGCAACTCAGAATTATGACAAGTTTTATGATACTGAGATGGTATACAGAAGGATGCTAAGGTATCCACCCTGCTACGAGATGCTTGGGATTCTGATTACCTCAAAGGATGAAGGACTTTTGGATACAGTGTCCGGCGAGGTAGCTGATTATCTCGGAAGGATGATTAAAAAGTACACCGATACTAAGAGTGTTCAGCTCTTTGGCCCGAGCCACGCAATTATCTCAAGGATAAATGATGTGCATAGAAGAGTATTGTACATAAAAAGTATGCAGTATAACACGCTTCAGATGCTTCAGAGTGCGGGTCAGATATATTTTGATGCGATGTATAAGAATAAGGATATACAGATAACATTTGATTTTAATCCGATGTTTATGGTTTAAAGAAGACAAGAAAAAAGAGCTATGGCTCTTAGAACTTATGATACAGAAAAATACGATATTAATATAAAGGAGAAGGAAGATGGCAATTAGAAATATTAGAGTGGATGGCGACGATATTTTAAGAAAAACCTGCAAAGAGGTTAAGGAGATGACTCCTAGAATTGAGACTCTTATAGATGATATGTTTGAGACTATGTACGATGCAAATGGTGTTGGACTTGCAGCACCACAGGTTGGAATTCTCAAGAGAATTGTCGTTATTGACGTTATGGATGGTAATCCTCTCTGCCTTATCAATCCTGTGATTGTATCAGAGGATGGAGAGCAGACAGGGGAGGAGGGCTGCCTCAGTCTTCCAGGACTTTCAGGAGAGGTTACAAGACCTAACCACGTAGTTTGTAAGGCTTTAGACAGAGACATGAACGAGATAGTTGTTGAGGGTGAGGAGCTTCTTGCAAGAGCAATCTGTCATGAGCTTGATCACCTTGACGGAGTTTTATACAAGGACCTTGTAATTGACGGCCTTCATAGAAATGACCTTCCAGAGGAAGACTAAGATAAGAATAAATGTAGACTATTAGTACAAGCTTAGTAGACTAATAATAGTATTGAAAAGGATGTGGTATTGATGCAGAAGCTAAGAATAGTATATATGGGAACTCCTGAATTTGCTGTGGGACCACTTGTAAGCATTTGCGAGGCGGGACACGAGGTTGTTGGCTGCTTTACACAGCCAGACAAGGCCAAGGGAAGAAGCAAGAAGCTCCTCCCACCTCCTGTTAAGGAGAAGGCAGTTGAGCTTGGTATTCCAGTTTATCAGCCAGAGAAGATTAGAACAGAGGACAATATCAGTATCCTCAGAGAATTAAATCCAGATATGATAGTTGTTGTTGCATTTGGACAGATTCTCCCAGAGGCTATTCTTAACCTTCCTAAGTATGGCTGTGTGAATATTCACGCTTCTTTACTTCCGAAGTACAGAGGTTCTGCGCCAATTGAGTGGATGATTATCAACGGCGAGGAGGAAGCCGGAGTTACCACAATGTATATGGATAAGGGAATTGACACGGGTGATATGCTTCTTAAGAGCAGTATGAAGCTTGATGGTACTGAGACTGGTGAGTCGCTTAGGAATTCACTTTCAAAGCTTGGCTCAGACCTTATTATTCCTACTATCAATGGAATTCTGGATGGGACAATTGTTCCTGAAAAGCAGGATGAAGGTATGAGCAGCTATGTATCGATGCTCACAAAGGAGATGGGCGATCTTGACTTTAACAAGAGCGCAGTGGAGCTTGAGAGACTTGTAAGAGGTCTTAATCCATGGCCATCTACCTACACAAAAATCGACGGAAAGAATGTCAAGATAACGGGTGCAAGGGTTGACGCAGAGTCGGGAGTGCCTGGAACAATCATTGGAATTACTAAGAAAAGCTTTAAGATTGCCTGCGGTGAGGGTTCACTTCTTATAACTGAACTTCAGCCTGAGGGAAAGAAGCCTATGCCGGCTGCAGCATATCTAAATGGCAATAAGCTTTGTGAAGGAATGAAGGTAGGCAATGAAGAGTGCTAGAGAAATAGCACTTGAAGTGCTTTTAGATATTGATAAAAATGGAACATTTTCGAATATTGCACTGGCGAAGGCTCTTAGAGTTAATCAGTTTGAGGATAAAAAGCTGAGGGCGTTTGTATCGAGGCTGGTTGAGGGAGTCGTTGAGTACAGGCTTCAGCTTGATGTGATTTTAGAAAAGCATAAGAAGAAGGATGCAAAAAAGGAAAGACCTATTGTCACTGCAATACTAAGAATGGGTGTTTACCAGATAATGTATATGGATTCGGTGCCAGCAAGGGCAGCGATAAATGAGTCTGTAAAGCTTGTTAAGGACCACGGGATGGGTCAGGTGTCAGGCTATGTAAATGGACTCTTAAGAAGCATCGCGGCGGATAAAGAGAATATCAGCTTTGTAAATATCAGCGAGAGATATTCAACTCCGAAGTGGATATGCAGATATATTAAGCAGCTTTATGGTGCTGAGTATGCTGAGAAGATAATCGGTTCCCAGTTTGCCGAGCGGGGAACCACAATAAGAGTCAATACAGTTAAACAGACAAAGGAAGTGCTTAAGGAGAAGCTTGTAGAAAAGGGCGTAGCAGTAAGTGATGGCAGATATACGGATGTGTCTCTTATCATTGATAATTATGACTTTATCAGAAAGCTTCCTGGCTTTAGGGAGGGTGAGTTCTCTGTTCAGGATGAGAGTTCAACCTACACAGTTATGAGGGCCTATGAGATGACTGAGTTTGGTGAGGAACCATTTGTCATTGATATGTGTGCTGCTCCGGGTGGAAAGAGCCTTTGCATTGCCGAGAGACTTATGAATAAAGGAGAGATTCTCTCCTGTGATATAAGTGATGACAAGGTTGAGCTAATCAGAGAAAATGCTAGTAGGCTTGGACTCACCTCGGTAAAGCCTGCGGTGAAGGATGCAACAGTTCTTGATGAGGGACTAGTAGAAAAGGCGGACCTGGTTATATCAGATGTTCCATGTACGGGACTTGGTATTATGGGCCGAAAAAATGATATTAAATACAGAGTTGAGAAGGCAGATATCGAGACCCTGTCACAGCTTGGTTATAGCATTATGACAAATGCGGCAAGATATGTGAAGAGGGGCGGAACTCTCCTTTATTCAACCTGCACCATTACTAAAAAGGAAAATGAGGAGAATGTTCAAAGGTTTTTGGAGGAGCATAAGGACTTCGTTAAGCTTGAGGACAGACTATTTTTACAGGGAATAGATGGAACTGATGGTTTCTTTTATTCCATATTCAAGAAGAAAGAATAAAACCAGTATGACCCACGTCAGTGGGGAGTCGGATGCGACTTACATATTATTCGAGATGAGGAAGCATGATGGATATTAAATCAATGTATATGACTGAGCTTGAGGCCTATCTTAAGGAGATGGGTGCTCCTAGGTTCAGGGCAAAACAGATATATGAGTGGATGCATAAGAAGAGGGTTTATGAGATCTCTGAGATGACAAACATTCCGAAGGATTTAAGAGAAAAGCTTGAGGCGGACTTTATAAAAATAAAGGAAGAAACAAGGCAGGTTTCCGAGAAGGACGGGACGATAAAGTTCCTGTTTAAAATGCCTGATGGACAGATGATAGAGAGCGTATTTATGAGATATAATCATGGCAATTCGCTCTGCATTTCCTCACAGGCAGGCTGCAGAATGGGATGTAAATTCTGTGCTTCAACACTGGGCGGCCTTATTAGAAACCTGAGTGCAAGTGAAATGCTTGAGCAGGTTTATATGGCGATGAGGCTTACTGGTGAGAAGATATCAAACATTGTTGTCATGGGAACAGGAGAGCCCCTTGATAATTACGACAATCTTATCAGATTTATCAGAATAATAACTGGTGAGGACGGATACAATCTCAGTCAGAGAAATATCACAGTATCAAGCTGTGGAATCGTACCGATGATAAAAAAGCTTGCGGAGGAGGACCTTTCAATTACATTTGCACTATCTTTGCATGCTGCAAATGACGATGCCAGAAGAGCGCTCATGCCTATTGCGTTCAAGTATTCCTTAAAGGAAACCCTGGATGCCTGCATGTATTATTTTAATAAGACGGGAAGAAGAGTTACCTTTGAATACAGTCTTGTAAAAGGCCAAAATGATTCCGAGGAGCAGGCAAGAGAGCTGGGAAAGCTTATTTCGGGAATGAAGGCACATATCAATTTAATACCTGTTAATCCTATTAAAGAGCGTGATTTTGTGCAATCTGACTATGAATCCATAGTAAAGTTCAAAAATTTACTTGAAAAATATAGAATAAATGTTACTATAAGAAGAGGTATGGGCAAAGACATTGACGCTGCCTGTGGCCAGTTAAGAAGAAAATATACTGAGAATGATAATTAAGTGAGGTACTAAAGATTATGGTATCTAAGGGAAGAACCGATATAGGAAGGAGACGTAGTGTCAATCAGGACAGCGTTTTTTACAGCGATGACCAGATTGGACCACTCCCTAATTTATACATAGTAGCTGATGGCATGGGTGGACACGCAGCAGGAGATTTTGCTTCGCAGTACGCCATAAGCATTGTCACAGATATGGTTAGAGAATCAACAATTGAAAATCCCATCTCTCTTCTCAAGAGAGCCATGCTTTATGCCAGCAATGAAGTATATAAGGCAGCAGAGCAGGACAAGGATAAAAATGGTATGGGAACTACCATGGTCGCTGCCGTAGTTGATAACGGAAAGCTCTATGTTGGAAATATTGGAGATAGCCGTTTGTATGTTATCGATGATAATATTAGACAGATCACAATGGACCATTCACTCGTTGAGGAACTTATTAGGAATGGCCAGTTAGATAGAAAAAAGGGGAGAAATCATCCCGAAAAGAACATAATTACAAGAGCAATGGGCTCAAGAGACGAGGCAATGCCAGACTTTTTTGAGGTTGATGTCAAAGAGGGTGACAGAATACTACTTTGTTCAGATGGACTTTCAAACATGGTTGCGGATGATGAGATTAGAGATATAGTTAGCGAGAATAGCGATATTAGCAAAATAGTTGATGAGCTGATTGGAAGGGCAAATTATTACGGCGGTAATGACAATGTTTCAGCTTTAGTAATTTGTGTTTAGTGAGGTGCATTTATGTTAAATCCAGGAATGAAGCTAGATGATAGATATGAGATAGTTGAAGCAGTAGGCTCAGGCGGAATGTCTATCGTATTTAAGGCGAAAGATTACAAACTAAAAAGATATGTTGCAATAAAGGTTCTTAAGCCAGAGTTCAGTCAGGACATGAACTTTGTATCAAAGTTCAGAGTAGAGGCTCAGGCTTCTGCAAGTCTTGCACATCCAAACATTGTAAATGTTTATGATGTAAGTGAGGATCAGGGTTACCATTTTATTGTAATGGAGCTTGTTGAGGGTATTACTCTTAAGGAGTATATCACCCTTAATGGAAGACTCAGCATGGACCAGGCAATTGATTTCTCAATTCAGATTGCATCAGGTCTTGAGGCTGCTCATGAGAATCATGTAATTCACAGAGATATTAAGCCACAGAATATTATTGTTTCCAAGAATGGCAATCTTAAGGTTACAGACTTTGGTATCGCAAAGGCTGCAACTTCAAACACTATGTCTACTATGGGAATGGGATCGGTACACTACATCTCGCCAGAGCAGGCTAGAGGTGGATATAGCGATGAGAGAAGTGATATCTATTCACTCGGTATTACAATGTATGAGATGGTTACTGCAAGGGTGCCATTTGAGGGAGATACCAATGTATCTATAGCTCTTATGCATATTCAGAATGACATAATTCCACCAAGACAGTACTTCCCAGACATCTACTCAAGCTTTGAGAAGATAATTATGAAGGCTACCCAGAAGAAGCCAGAAAAGAGATATTTAACAGCTAATGCTCTTATTGCAGATTTAAAGAGAGTTAAGGCTAATCCTAATATTGATATTATTGTTGCAAAGGGACAGAGTGTAGTAAACAATGCACCTACTCAGAGATTTACTCCTGAGGATATGAAGACAATTAAACAGAACAGCGCACAGAAGGAATTCGATGAGTTTGATGAGTTTGGTGGTGCCAGTCAGAATGATTTCTCACAGCAGGTACAGAGAAGCACATCACAGGCAGGAGCGGGCCAAAGACCGGTTCAGAGAAATATTTCATCAGCTCCGCAGCCTGACAGAGGACGAATCAACGAAATGTTCGTGGACGATGATGATTTTGATGATGATTATTATGAGCCAGAGTATGATGAACCAGTACCAGTTCAGCCAAAAAAGAAGAGCATAAAGAGAGTCGAAGACGATTACGATGATGATTACGGATATGGTGATGATTACGACGATTACGATGATTATGACGATGATGATGATTCAAAGGTCGAGAAGGCTGTCATGATAGCAGGAATCGCTGTAGCAGTTATTTTAGCTATTATTATACTTATTGTTGTTGGTAAGCTGATGGGATGGTTCCGTTTTGGTTCTGGAAATACTCAGAATTCAACCTCTGGTTATGTTTCAGAGGATACTGAAGAGGCATCTTCTGAAGAAACATATGAGATGATTGATGTTGTTGGAACATCAGAGGAAGCTTGCAAGAAGCTTCTTGAAAAGAAGAAGATTACAAATTACGAGATAGTATATGAAGCCAGTGAGGAAAGACCTAAGGGCTATGTAATTAGTCAGAGTGTTGAGGAGGGAACAGAGGTTTCTTCTTCGACAAAGATTATTATTACTGTAAGTGGTGGTGCCGAGCTTAAGAAGGTGCCTACAGTAGCAGGTCTTTCAGACAGTGCAGCTGTCGGTATCCTTGAGGGCGAGGAGTACGGTTTTAAGGTTACTCACAGCTTTGAGGCAAGTGATACAGTAGCAAAGGATGTTGTTATCAGAACTGAGCCAGGAGAGGGACAGGAGGTTCCAAAGGGCACAACTATAGTTCTTGTTATCAGTAACGGTCCGGATGTTAAGACTGTAGCAGTTCCTAAGGTTACTGGAATTACACTTGACGCCGCAAAGGCAAGTATTGAGGCAGTTAACCTTACAGTTGGTGAGATTACATACGAATACAGCGATAAGGTTGAGAATGGACTTGTTATTAGACAGGGTATCTCAGCTAAGACAACTGTCAACGAGGGTACAGCTATTGACTTAGTTGTTTCTCAGGGTAAGAAGGCATCAGTTTACACAGGAGAGTTAACAGGAACAGTACAGTGCACAAACGAAGCTGCACTTGAGAATGCAGCCTCATTTGTTGTTGAGTGCTATATGACAGTTGGTGGTTCTAGAAATGCAGTGTTCTCTAGAACAATCGGTTCACTTGCAGAGTTCCCACTTTCAGTTAGTGGAACACTTACTGACCTTTCAGTTAATTCTGGAGAGACATCATTTAGTGTTACAGCGAATATGTATGATTCAGAGGAAAATACCACGGATATGATTGACGTAACAGATTGCTTTAGTGCAAATCTTCAGGTGTCATTCAAGGAACAGTAATTATCGGTTTGTGAGGTCGTTCATTGAAGGGGAAAATTATAAAAGGAATTGGCGGATTTTATTACGTCAAGGCCAAAGATCAAAAACTTTATGAATGTAAAGCCAAAGGAGCTTTTCGTAACAGAAACGAAAAGCCCCTGGTTGGCGATGATGTGGATATAGAGATTATAGATTCAGAAAAATTAACTGGAAATATAATCTCTATATTGCCACGTTTAAATGAATTAGTCCGTCCGGCCGTATCTAACGTTGACCAGGCGGTTATTATTTTTGCGGCGTCATTTCCTGAACCTAATCTCAATCTTTTAGACAGATTTCTTGTCATTATGGAGATGAAGGAGCTAAAGACAATTATATGCTTTAACAAGGCAGATCTTGCTCCAGAGGATAAGCTTTTAGAGATGAGGGAGATATATGAGTCAGCTGGGTATGAGGTCCATATCATTTCTGCTGAGAAGGAAACTGGGATTTGCGAACTAAAGGAAGTGCTTTTAGGCAAGACCTCTGTTCTTTCAGGTCCGTCGGGAGTAGGCAAATCGTCGGTATTGAATACCTTGAATCCTGATGCCGAGGTGAAGACAGGCGAGATTAGTGAGAAGATTAAGCGCGGAAAGCATACTACAAGGCATTCTGAGCTCATTCCAGTAGATACAGATACCTATATCATTGACACCCCGGGATTTACTGCTCTGACAGTGTATGAGGCTGAGAAGGAGGATTTGCAGTACTACTTCCCTGAGTTCAAGGCTTCGATAGGACAGTGCAAGTATACAGGCTGTATGCATATAAGTGAGCCTGACTGTGCAGTGAAAAATGCAGTTAAGGCTGGTGCGATAAAGAAAAAAAGATATTTAAATTATAAACAGTTATATGAGGAATTAAAACTTAGGAGGAAATGGTAGGATGAATTATTTATCACCTTCAATGCTTGCTATTGATTTTGGAAACATAGAGGAAAATATAAAGCTTGTGGATAAGGCTGGAGCACAGTATATTCATGTTGACGTTATGGATGGAATGTTTGTTCCTAATATTTCCTTCGGAGCTCCAGTGATTAAATTTGTGAATAAGGCAACTGATAAGCCGCTTGATGTTCATCTTATGATAGAGGAGCCTGCCAGATACTTAGAGGATTTTAAGGAGGCTGGTGCGGATATTCTTACTGTTCACATTGAAGCAGTCAAGCATATTCACAGCACGATTCAGAAGATTAAAGCACTTGGAATGAAGGTGGGAGTTGCTCTTAATCCGGGCACACCAGTTTCTGTTCTTGACTATATTATAAATGATATTGATATGGTTCTGGTTATGAGTGTAAATCCTGGCTTCGGAGGGCAGAAGTTCATTCCTTCTGCGCTTGACAAGGTTAAGGAGGTCAGAGAGCTTGAGAAGAGAAAGAATGCATGCATTGACATTGAGGTTGACGGTGGAGTTACATTGGACAATGTTGAGGAGGTGCTTGCTGCAGGTGCCAATGTAATTGTTGCAGGCTCTGCTGTATTTAAGGGAGATATTGAGGCTAATGTTAAGGGCTTTCTTGAAAAACTAGAGAGATAGTTGAGGTGCTGATTTGGATACAGTTTTGCTTATTTCTGGCGGAAGAAGTGATTTGGATACTATAAAAGGTATTATCTTAGAATATAAACCGGACTATTATGTAGGAGCGGACAGTGGACTGGCTGCATACAGAAGACTTTCCTTTGATCCTGATTTTGCAGTTGGAGATTTCGACTCACTGCCACAAGAGGATGCAGAGTATTTTTTGTCAAAGCCTAATACCAAAAAACTAAAGCCTGAGAAGGATTTTACTGACACAGAGGTATGTGTAGAGGAGATTATAAGGCTTAATCCGAAACGGGTAATTATTGCAGGAGCAACTGGAACCAGGTTTGACCATACATTTGCAAATGTATCACTATTAAAGATGTTTTGTGACAATGATATTGAGGCATATATCATTGATGAAAATAACAGGATTAGTGTTAAAAATGGAAGTGTTAGTCTTAGGAAAAGCAGATATCCATATGTGTCGCTTATGCCTCTTGGAGACAGTGTGACTAACCTTACATTGAAGGGGTTCAAGTATAATGCTGACGGGATTTCACTTACTCAGGGCATTAGTCTTGGAATCAGTAATGAGATAATTGAGGATGTAGCAACTATAGATTTTGAAACAGGTTATTTGCTTGTGATGGAGTCAATTGATTAAATGCTTTTTGAATATGATATATACTTTTTAATTGCATATTTAATAATACTTCTGGTTGCATCTGTTGTAATCAGATTTAGGAACAGAGACGATAAGGTTAAAACCTTTCTTTTGGGTACAGACACACATATGCCGATAAGAAATGGTATAATGATTATGTTTGCAGAGATAAGCTTCATTATGCTATTTGTCCTTCCAGGGGGAATCTACAGCTACGGTGCGGGTCGTGCCTGGTCTGCTGTAGGTGTGTTTATAGGTATGATAACTGCCTGGGTTAGTCTGTCATATAGGTTTATGAGATATACTGTGCAGGATGATGAGCTCTATACACTGTCTGATTTCTTTAGAAAAAGATTTAATACAGACTCGCCTGTGCTTATTCATATTACGGCAGCATTTACAATTTCAGCATCGTTTTTATTTGTTGTTATCGTAATAAAAAAATATGCGGTACTTATTGAGAAGGTGTATGGAATTCCTTTTGTTGTCGTTGTTTTTTCAACAGTGTTTATCTCTCTGCTTTATTTTATTATTGCAGGTAACAGGGGAACAATTAAGATATTTGGTCTATGCGGAGTAGCGGTTATTTTACTTCTTGTTTTTATGGCGATATCCATATATGTGAAGCTAAAGGCAACTGGAATAGTCACAAATATTATGAATTCCAGATTTGAAGGCGGCGCGAGTGTGTTCTTCAATGTTCTGTATAGTAGTGGAAAGACAATCGGGATATATGATATCATATCTCAGCTTTCTTATGGACTGGTATGCTTTGGAATTCCGCATATCATTATGGGCTTTTTCTCTTTCAATAACGGAAGAGAGATTGGAAGGGCAAGAAGGAGCTCGTCGGTATATTTATTTGCCGGTATAATTGCTGCGGCTGTTACCGGAGGTTTTGCAAGAGCCTTTCTTTACCCAGAAAGACTAGGAAATGGAGAAAATGTTATCCTTAGAACCCTTTTAAGGATGAACAAGGATGGAATGATAATGAAAACCATCGTAGTTTTCGGAGTTTGTATGATTTTGTCTGCGCTGATGATATTTACGCTCAGGCAGCTTATGGTTATTTCCACACTTCTTTGTGGAGATTATCTGAGAAGAGGAAGCTTCAAAAGATTTTACAAAAAGAATGAGATTTCCTTTTCAAGGATAATTCTGTTTCTTTCCGCCTGTGCAATATGCTTTTTCGTATATGCCCTTCCGGACAGATTTACCAGGTATATGGATTCGGTATGGATAATCATCGGTTCAACCTTCAACGCAGTGATGATATTCTCTCTGTATTGGAAGAGAATGAATAAAAATGGTGCAATAGCCGGAGTGTTTTTCGGGTTTGCAGTTTCCCTTATGTGGGAGCTTAATAGAAAAATTGAAGGCTCTGTGCTCTTTGATATAATAAAAAAATATATAGATATCAATGGTATTTTGCCGGCATTTGTTATGTCATCCTTATCAATTGTTTTGGTGAGCCTTGTAACAAAGCCATGTGACAAGAAAACCAATGAAGAATTTGAGGCAGTTGAGTTTAGAAATGTTTAATGTAAACTTATAATTTACATTTTGTGGAGAGACGATTTTTGACTTGATGAGGTGCGGTATATGTTACTAGAAAATGAAGAGATTATCAGTAAGGCCGATGTACTTGAGTATCTTAAGCAGCGTTTGATAAAAGCACATATTGCGAAGCTTTTGATTGTAAATGTAAGCGATTATTTTCAGGATGAGAATAAGACTGCTAAGAAAATCGGAGATTATTTTTGGGGAAAGAAAATTGTTATTAGGAGTTCATCTAAGAATGAAGATGGCGAGGTGGCCTCAAATGCGGGACATTTCGACAGTGTTCTTAATGTTGACTCGGGAAATACTGATGATATAAAGACTGCGATGAAGCAGGTTATAGATTCCTATGATGACGATAGAACCGTTGACAGTGATGAAAAGGTTCTTTGTCAGGAACAGATTGAGGTTTCTATGTCCGGGGTTGTATTTACCCGCGATTTGCTTCTTGGCAGACCATATTTTATGGTGAATTACGATGATGATGGAAGTACAGATTCCGTTACCAGTGGCAAGGGTGGAAGAGTTTTATACATTGCAAGAAATGCCAACAGGGGTAGTATTGATAAGCCGTTTGATAAGCTTGTTGAGGCTGTAGATGAGATTCTTACTCTTACGAGTATTGATAATCTGGACATTGAATTTGGAATAACAGCGAAGAATGAGGTTTATATATTTCAGACAAGACCACTTGCTGCAGTCAGAAATCTTATTAGAGATACAAAGGATGATGTGATTTTTGCAGCGAAGGAGGAGGCTAAAGCCGCATTTCTAAAAAGAGGTCACAAGCTCTCGGATATGGCCTTTTGGAATCCATCCGAAATAATTGGAGATAATCCATTTCCACTTGATTATTCCCTGTATAGGGAGATAATTACCTCCTTCACCTGGTCGGCAGGAATATCCGCAATTGGATATCATTATATAAATGATGACCTTATGTATAAAATCGGAAACAAGCCGTATATTTCTCTGGATTATTCCTTTGAATCGCTGGTTCCAGAGCTTCTTTCACCAGAACTTAGAGCTAAGCTGAAGAGGTATTATGAGATAAAGCTCAAGGAGGACCTTTCGGCTCACGATAAGATTGAGTTTGAGATAGTTTTTTCAGTATTTGATTTTTGTACTGAGAAAAAATTGGAGGCGCTCTACGAATATGGCTTTACAAAAGATGAGGTAAACAGTATTCATAAGAGTCTGTTCTTTATTACTGTTCTTGCAATTAATGAGTATAAGGATGTGTATGAAGAGGATATGCATTCAATTAAGCTTATGCAGGACAAAAGACGTGAGATAAGGGAAAAAAATCCTCTTCTTGAGGAGGATGCAAGTGTTTTGATGGGATACATTTGCGAGCTGCTCACATCAATTAAGACTGACGGTACTCCTCAGTTTGCCAGACAGGCAAGACTTGCATTTATGGCAAGAAGCTTCTGCAGAACCTTAGTTGAGATGAACTACGTCGAGAGAAGTGAGATGGACAGCTTTATGCAGTCAATCAGTACGGTTGCCTCTGAATTTGAGAGAGATTTCGATGATTACAGCCATGGAAGGATGAAGCATTCTGAGTTTATTGAGAGGTACGGCCATCTGAGACTTGGCACCTACAACTTAAGAACTGAATCCTACAAGGAAATGTATAAGGAGCTGGAGGATAAGGAGCTTGATAATAAGGTTAAGGAGAGACCAACTGCGAGAAGTCTTGACATTTCCGTGCTAGAGAAGGCTCTTAAGGATTATGAGATTGATGCTGATGCAAATGAGCTTGCAGATTTCATAAAGCACACGACTGAGAACAGAGAGTATTTCAAGTTCGAGTTTACAAAGTCGCTTAGTCTTATACTTGATATTATTGTGAGAATAGGGGACATTTATAATATTTCAAGAGAGGATATGTCCTACGTAGAAATATCTGACTTTTTTGAAGAAAAAAATAGTGATGAAATAAGACAAATAATATATAATAATAAGGTGAGGCATGATATCAATTCGGGGCTTATTCTTCCGGAGGTTATTCTTTCTGAGAAGGATATAGATATGATTTATGTCATGGAATCAAGACCAAACTTTATTACCTCTGAGAGAGTTCGTGCAGAGGTGGTTTGTCTTGATGATAATTGCAGTATTACAGATATTGAGGGGAAGATTGTAGCAGTAAAAAAAGCTGATCCGGGTTACGACTGGATATTTACTGCAAATATTGCAGGATTTGTCACCAGATATGGTGGTGCTGCATCTCATATGGCAATAAGGTGTGCTGAATTTAGTATTCCTGCAGCTATTGGATGCGGAGAGAAGATTTACAATTATGTTGTAAGTAAAAATGTGATTACATTAGATGCGAAGAATAAGGAAATCAAATAATTTGATTAGTCAGTTTATTTATCGTATATGTTTTAGGAGGATGTATTTTGAGCTTCGTAAGAGGGTTTAACAGGGATTTTGCGCAGGCGGTTAATGATCTTGTGCCAGATCCAGAGGAAGAAAAGAAGGAAACGGTAGTTACTTTGGATATTGCTGAGCTTGATTCGGAGAAGGAAAACGGATCACTTTCGGATAATAACGAAGAAATCAGGTCGAATACAAAAGATGAAAAGAAGACAAAGTCAAGACGTATGAATGTTAAGGCTGCTGTATCTGAGGCGATTGAGAGAGTAAGTAGTAATAAGCCGGAGGCAGATAAGGATGAAATGGCAGTTAAGTTGACTGAGAAAGAGAACGAGCTGCCTTCAGAAGCTAATGGTGAAGCATTTGGCAGTGAAGAAGTAGTTAAGACTGATAAAGAGGAGGGTAGCAAAATAGCTATGGAAGAATTGAAGCAAAATTCTGATAAGGTTGAGCAGGAAGCAGTAAAAAATGATATAAAAACTGATATAGAAACTGATTGCGAAGAGATAGTTGCCGACTCTGTAATACCTATTGACGATACTACTAAGGATGAGATATCTAAAATCAGCAAGCACAGAGAGTCAAAGGAGAGCTTTTCTCCGGTTATTGAGAGAGAGCTTAAGAGCAGCAGAGTTATGGCAGGAAATCCAAGTGATAACACAGCATATATCACTGAGCTGACTACAATAAATGGTGATCTTGAGACTGCAGGAGATATTGACATCACTGGAAGAATTAACGGTAATGTTAAGTGCCTTGGAAAGATGGTAGTTAGCGGCGTTATATTTGGCGACATTGATACTAAGTCGCTCTATTGCGAAGAGGCAAAGATTGAGGGACAGGTTAATGTTGAAGAGGAGCTTGTACTTGGAAGCGGAACTGTACTAGTAGGCAATATCACTAGTGGTTCGGCAATTATTGCAGGAGCGGTTAACGGAGATATCGATGTTCATGGCCCGGTAATCGTTGATTCGACTGCTGTTGTAATTGGTAATATCAAGTCAAAATCAGTTCAAATCAACAATGGAGCGGTAGTTGAGGGCTTCTGTTCTCAGTGCTACTCTGATATAGACGCAAAGAGCTATTTCCCAAAGCCGGGAAATAAATAATATAAATATGCATAAGGAGAAAGTGCACAATGGAATTAAAGAGAGTTTTACTAAAGCTTAGTGGTGAGGCACTTGCTGGAGACAAGAAGACAGGCTTTGATGAGGAGACAGTTAAGGATGTTGCTTCTCAGGTTAGAAAGCTTGTAGACAAGAATATCGAGCTTGCTGTAGTAATCGGAGGAGGTAACTTCTGGAGAGGAAGAACCTCTGAATATATGGACAGAGTAAAGGCAGACCAGATTGGTATGCTTGCAACCGTAATGAATTGCATTTACACAGCAGATATGTTCAGATCGAAGGGAATGAAGTGTCATATTATGACACCATTTATCTGTGGCAATATGACAGAGCTTTTTGATAAGGATAAGGCAGTATCATATCTTAAGAATGGTGAGATTGTTTTCTTTGCAGGCGGAATTGGTCATCCATATTTCTCTACAGATATGGCAACAGTTCTTATGGCAATTGAAATCTCGGCAGATGTTATTCTCTCAGCTAAGGCAATAGACGGAGTTTACGACAGTGATCCTAAGAAGAATCCTGATGCTAAGAAATATGACAAGATGCATATGAGCGATATAGTTGACAATAAGCTTGGAGTTATCGACCTTGCCTCAGCAGTTCTTGCAATGGAGAACAAGATGCCTATGATGCTCTTTGGACTTAACGGCGAGAACAGCATCGTTAAAGCAGTTACAGGCGGATTTACAGGAACACTTATCACTTGCGAATAATACCCATACAATGCTAAAATACATTTTAGTGATAGACTATAATTTTTAATAATAATTAATGACAATTAGGAGGACGATTTTATGTTTAGTCAGTACGAAGACAAGATGGAAAAGACAATAGAGAACCTTGCAAATGAATATGCAAATGTTAGAGCTGGTAGAGCAAATCCACATATTTTAGATAAGCTCAAGGTTGATTACTACGGAGTTCCAACAGGAATTCAGGGCGTTGCTAATATCTCAGTTCCAGAGGCAAGAACACTTGTTATCCAGCCTTGGGAAGCAAAGATGATTAAGGAGATTGAGAAGGCTATTATCTGTTCAGATCTTGGCGTTGCTCCAAACAATGATGGAAAGTGCGTTATCATCAGATTCCCTGAGCTTACAGAGGAAAGAAGAAAGGATCTTGTTAAGGACATTAAGAAGAAGGCAGAGGCTGCTAAGGTAGCTATTAGAAATATCAGAAGAGATGCTAACGATGCATTTAAGAAGATGAATAAGGCAAGTGAAATCTCTGATGATGAGTTAAAGACAAATGAAGACAAGATTCAGAAGATTACAGATAAGTACATTGCAAAGGTAGATAAGGCATTAGACGAGAAGACTAAGGAGCTCATGACAGTATAAGCATTTTTGAACTATACTATTTCGTAAGGAGCAAAAAGCGATGGAAAAAGAGATTGATGGGGTTATATACAACGTCCCTTGTCATGTTGCGGTCATTCTTGATGGCAACGGAAGATGGGCCAAGAAGAGACATTTGCCGAGAAACTTCGGACATAAGGAGGGCGCAAAGGCTGTTGAGCAGTGCTGTGAGGATGCCTGGAATCTTGGAATAAAATGTCTTACGGTATATGCATTTTCTACTGAGAACTGGAAGAGGTCGGTGGAGGAGGTTACTGGTATTATGAACCTTCTCAGAAACTATCTTCTTAATGCTATCCAGAGAGCAAATAAGAATAATATGCGAGTGAGGGTTATCGGTGAGAGAAGCAAGCTTGCAGCAGATATTATTGAGGCAATAGAAAGGCTTGAGGATGCAACTAAAGGCAATACTGGTCTTCAGTTTACGATTGCTCTTAACTATGGTGGAAGAGATGAGATTAGAAGAGCTATGATTAAGCTTGCCGAGAAGGTTAAGGCTGGTGAACTTGAGCCTTCTGCAATTACTGAGGATATGATTTCAAATAACCTTGACACCTGGGAGCTTCCGGATCCGGACCTTCTAATAAGAACAAGTGGTGAGATGAGAAGCTCAAATTATCTTCCATGGCAGATTGCATATTCTGAGTTTTATTTTACAGACACATTGTGGCCTGATTTTAAACGTGAGGATATGATTGAGGCTATTAGACACTATAGTATGCGAGATAGAAGGTATGGAGGGGTAAAATAATGTTTTGGACAAGACTGGCAAGCGGAATTGTACTGGTTATTCTGGCAACAGTGACACTTTATTTTGGCGGCTATGTTACAGGCGTAGTTACCTTGCTGCTCTCTCTTATAGGAGTATTCGAGCTGATGCGAGTGTACAAGGTTGAGAAGACGGTTATGGCATTTGTTGCATATATAGCTACAATTGTCTACTATGTACTTCTTATGACTTCTAACAGCAAATACGTAATGCCAATGATGATAATATATCTTTTACTTGTGCTTGCTATTTATGTTATTGCTTATCCAAAGTATAAAGATAAAGAAGCATTTGCGGCATTCACTTCATTTTTCTATGTTGCAGTTATGCTTTCCTACATCTATCAGATTAGAGAGATGGAGTTTGGCGGATATTTAGTAATACTTGCATTTATCTGTTCGTGGGGCAATGACACTCTTGCTTACTGTGCGGGCGTCACCATGGGAAAGCACAAGATGACTCCGCTACTCAGTCCTAAGAAGAGTATTGAAGGACTTATCGGTGGAATTCTTGGAGCAGGATTACTTGGCGCGATATTCGGCCTTTTATTCAATAATTATGTTAAGCCGGTTGACAATGCAATTCTCTGGTTCTTCTTAGTTGGAGCAATTGGAGCAATTCCGGCAGTGATTGGAGACTTGGCAGCATCAGCAATCAAGAGAAATAACGAAATCAAGGACTATGGAAAGCTTATTCCTGGACATGGTGGAGTTATGGACAGATTTGACAGTATAATTTTTACAGCGCCTATTATTTACTATGCGCTTAATATGTTTATGTAATACATTTATGTAGTATTTTACGAGGGTGATTATTTTGAAAAAGATAGCAATTATCGGGTCTACAGGCTCCATAGGAACCCAGACTCTTGATGTAGTTAGAAACAATAATGACCTTAAGGTAGTAGCACTTACATGTGGCTCAAATATTGAACTTATCGAGAAGCAGGCAAGGGAATTCATGCCTGCTCTTGTATGTATTTCAAGCGAAAATGCAGCCGAAGACCTTAAGGTGCGCCTCGCAGACACGGGTATCAGGGTTTTATGCGGAATGGATGGCCTGATTGAAGTGGCTGAGTATGAGGACTATGATATCCTTGTTACAGCAATTGTAGGCATGATTGGAATCAGACCTACAATCGCAGCCATAAAAAAGGGCAAGGATATTGCACTTGCAAAC
>DCHE01000059.1:7213-64427 GCA_002314775.1 Lachnospiraceae bacterium UBA1760 | reverse complement strand
GAGCATTCTGCAATTTTTCAGTGCCTTCACG
This sequence comes from Lachnospiraceae bacterium UBA1760, assembly GCA_002314775.1. Lineage (GTDB taxonomy): Bacteria > Bacillota > Clostridia > Lachnospirales > Lachnospiraceae > UBA1760. The sequence continues at coordinate 64,396 of DCHE01000059.1, read as the reverse complement.
GGGAGAAGGATAATAAGATATCCAGAATTCTTCTCACAGCCTCGGGAGGTCCCTTCAGAGGTAAAAAGAAGGAGGAGCTTAAGAATGTAAAGGTCGAGGATGCACTTAATCATCCTAACTGGTCGATGGGAAGAAAAATCACTATAGATAGTGCTACACTGGTTAATAAGGGACTTGAGGTTATTGAGGCTAAGTGGCTATTTGATGTGCCACATGAGAAAATCGAGGTTGTTGTGCAGCCTCAGAGCATCATTCATTCCATGGTTGAGTTTGAGGATGGCGGAATAAAGGCTCAGCTTGGTACTCCTGATATGAAGCTTCCAATTCAGTATGCACTTTATTATCCAGAGAGAAGAAGCCTTCCTGGGGACAGGCTGGATTTCTTTAAGCTAAAGGAGATTACTATTGATAAGCCGGATGAGGAAACCTTCCTTGGAATTCCATTTGCAAGGGCAGCAATTTCGATAGGAGGAAGTCTTCCGACAGTCTTTAATGCTGCAAATGAGCTTGCAGTTGCTATGTTTCTTGATAATAAGATAAGATTTCTCCAGATTTATGATATCATTTCTGATGCGATGAGGAATCATAAGGTGGTTGCGGACCCTGCAATCGATGAGATTTTAGAGGCTGAGGCCTGGACCTATGAGTTTATAAGGAGTAAGTATTAATGAAGATAATTGCAATTATACTCGTGTTTGGAATCATAGTATTCATTCATGAGCTCGGACATTTTATATTTGCAAAGCTGAACCATATCACAGTTACTGAGTTTGCTATTGGTATGGGACCTGCTATCGTGAAATTTGGAAAGGGTGAGACAACCTACAGCATAAGAATTCTTCCTATTGGTGGATATTGTATGATGGTTGGTGAGGATTCTGAGTCTGAGGATGAGAATGCATTTTCGAACAAATCCCTTCCGGCCAGAATGTCAGTAGTTTTAGCCGGACCGTTCTTCAACTTTATTCTTGCATTTATCTTTGCAATTATTCTTTGTCATTTCTGTGGCATTGACCCTGCAAAGGTAGAAATGGTTGAAAATGGTGCAGCTGTGGAAGCTGGTATGCAGAACGGTGATCAGATTATTGGAATTGAGAATCAGACAATAATCAATTACAGAGAAGTTCTTATCTATATGAATATGTTTGCCACATCAGACCCGATTGAGGTCAGATATCTTAGAGATGGCAAGGAGTATAAAACAACAATCACTCCTAAAAAGCAGGGAGATGGAAGCTATAAGATTGGTGTTGTTGGTGGTTATGAGGAGTCAGACGGCTTCCTTGAGGATATAAAATATGGTGCATTTGAGGTTAGATACTGGATTAAGTCAACAGTGCTTTCACTCAAGATGCTTGTAACTGGCGGTGCGTCAAAGGATGACCTTATGGGACCTGTTGGCGTAGGTAATATGATGAGTGATGTGATTGATGAGGCAGAGAAGCAGGGTGGAATGGCAGATGTTCTACTAAACATTCTTAATTTCTGCATTCTTCTTTCGGCAAACCTTGGAGTTATGAATCTGCTTCCAATACCGGCACTTGACGGTGGAAGACTTCTGTTCCTTATTGTCGAGGGAATCACCAGAAGAAAAATACCGAAGAATAAGGAGGCACTTGTAAATGCCATTGGATTTGTTCTGCTTATGCTTCTTATGGTATTTGTATTTATTAACGATATTCGCAATGTATTTTTTAAGTAGGATGCGACCTACATAAGAAGGTGATAGGATGAATCATAGAGAAAGTACTAAGGTTATAAAAATAGGTGACAGAATAATAGGTGGTGGAAATCCAATTCTCATTCAGTCGATGACCAATACTAAGACTAATGATGTGGAAAGTACAGTGAATCAGATCCTTGCGCTAGAGAAGGCTGGCTGTGACATAATAAGATCAACAGCTAATACCGAGGAGGCGGCACGTGCATTTTCGAAGATAAAGGAAAGGATACATATTCCTATCGTCGCTGACATACATTTTGATTATAGACTTGCTATTCTTGCAATGGAAAATGGTGCTGATAAGATTAGAATCAACCCTGGTAATATTGGCGGAAGAGAAAACCTAAAAAAGGTTGTGGATGAAGCAAGAAAAAGAAACATTCCAATTAGAGTGGGTGTAAACAGCGGTTCACTTGAAAAGGAAATAGTTGAGAAATATAATGGAGTTACTGCCGAGGGAATCGTTATGTCGGCTCTTGATAAGGTAAGAATGATTGAGGAGATGGATTACGACAACATCGTAATCAGTATCAAGTCTTCAGATGTTCTTATGTGTGTCAAGGCTCATGAGATTATTGCTGAAGCTACAAAATATCCGCTGCATGTTGGTATAACTGAGGCTGGAACCATTTACAGAGGAACAGTAAAGTCCTCTGTGGGACTAGGAATGATACTCGGACAGGGGATAGGTGATACTATAAGAGTGAGCCTTACTGGGGATCCTGTGCAGGAGATTGTTGCGGCAAAGCTGATTTTGCAGACACTTAACCTTAGGAAAAATGGAATTCAGGTTGTTTCCTGTCCAACCTGCGGCAGAACAGAGATTGACCTGATTGGACTTGCAAATGAGGTTGAGAATATGATAACAGAATTCCCTGATAAGGAGCTTAAGGTCGCTGTTATGGGTTGTGTTGTCAATGGACCTGGCGAGGCCAAGGAGGCTGATTTGGGCATTGCAGGTGGCAAGGGAGAAGGCCTTCTGATAAAGAAGGGAGAGATTGTTAGGAAGCTTCCTCAGAGTGAGCTTCTTAATGCACTTAGAGAGGAAATTATTAATTGGAGGGAGTAAATTGGAAAGACAAAGCTTTTTTGAGGTTTTTCCAGCAGTAAAACTAACCAAGGATATTGAAAGCTTTTTCAAGGATGTAATGATTGAGAAGGTTACTATGTACAAGGGTAAAAAGCTGTTAGAGATTAGGACGTTCTCTACACATATAATACCGAAGTACGCAGTGATCAAGGCAGAGGAGATACTGGCATTAGCACTATTTACAACAAAAGGACAGGCTGTAGTTAAAATTGCAGAAAGATTTGAACTGTCCAAGCAGTATAATCTTCAGGCGATTGTGGAAAACTACAAGATGAGTTTTAATCTTGAGATGAGTACAATCAGTAAGATTTGCTATAGAATTATGAGTCGTGCAAGCTGGGAGGTAAATGACGACCTTCTTATTCTCCGTATTGAGGAAACACATATTGCAAGGGTAAATACTCCAAAGATAAGAGAATATCTTATGGATACTATTCTTGAAAGATTCGGACTCAGGGTAAGGGTTGACTTGTATTATGATGTAAGTCTTAATACAAACCTTATGGCTGAGTCTCTGCACACCTTGGGACAGGAAATTAAACAGATCGTTGATAATGTTGAGGCGCTGGAAGGTAAAAATGATTCTGATAATGATTCAGAAAATGTGAAAAATGCTGAAAATAATGAAACTAAGAAGGGCGCAAAAGTTTCAGCGACCAAGGGCCAGAAGGCTGGTGGTGGAGCAGCAAAGCCACAGTTTGGCAGCAAGAAATCAGAGGATAAATCTGGAGATAAGAAGGGATATGAGAGAGGTTTCAGAAAGAGACCAACTGATGATCCTGATTGTTTTTATGGTAGAAATGTTGATGGGGATTGCATCGAAATATGTGAAGTTTCTGAAGAAATAGGGGAATTCTGCATACGTGGAGAGGTTATCTCCATAGAGGAGAGAGAAACTAAGGCAGGTAAATTCCTAATAATCGCTAATATAACAGACTATACTGATACTATTGCCTTCAAGCTTTTCGTAAGTCCTGACGATATTGAGGCTATTAGAGAAGAGCTTAAGAAGGGTAAGTTCTATAAATTAAAGGGTACAGCAGCATACGATATGTATTCTAAGGAGGTTTCTGTTGCATCCTTAAACGGTATCAAACAGATCCCTGATTTTAGGGAAAAGAAGATGGATAATTCCTTGGAAAAACGTGTAGAATTGCATTTACACACGGTTATGTCGGAGAATGATTCTGTTGTTGATATCAAAAAGGTTATAAAAAGAGCGAAGGACTGGGGGCATAAGGCTCTAGCGATTACAGACCATGGAGTTGTACAGGCATTTACAGTTGCAAACCATGAGGTTAAGCCTAGTGAGGACTTTAAACTAATTTACGGTGTTGAGGGATACTTTGTAGAGGATACCAAGAGCTTCGTTCGTAATTCGGTTGATAAGAGACTGGATGAGGTTACCTATGTTGTGTTCGATATTGAGACTACTGGCTTTTCAGCAAAGCATGATAAGATAATCGAAATTGGTGCAGTTAAGCTTAATAAGGATGGCGAGGTGGCTGAGGTATTTTCTCAGTTTATTAATCCTGAGGTTCCTATTCCTTATGAGATTGAACAGCTTACCTCCATAAATGATCATATGGTTATGAACGCACCTACAATTGAGGTTGTTCTTCCTATGTTTCTTGAGTTCTGTAAGGATTCTGTTTTGGTTGCACACAATGCGTCCTTTGACACAGGATTCATAAGAGAAAAATGCAGAAATCTTGGATATGAGTACAATTTTACATCACTTGATACCATGACGATTGCACAGGTACTTATACCAGAGCTTGGACGTTTTAATCTTGACAGAATGTGTAACTATTTCAATCTTAAAAACAATCACCATCACAGAGCCTGTGATGATGCTGATGTGACTGCGAAGATATTCCTTGAGCTTATGAAGCTTATTCGCGATAAAAAGATTGATACTATAGATGAATTGAATGAATACGGTAATACCTCTGTGGACTTTGTTAGAAAGTCCAAGTATTATCATGGAATTATTCTTGTTAAAAATGAGATTGGACGAGTTAATCTGTACAGACTTATTTCGGATTCGCACCTCACATATTATAACCAGAGACCGAGAATCCCGAAGAGCCTTATCAATAAGTATCGTGAGGGACTTATTATTGGCTCGGCCTGTGAGGCTGGAGAGCTGTATAGAGCACTTGTAAATGATGACACTGATGAGGAGATAGCGAGAATCGTAAGATTTTATGATTATCTCGAGATTCAGCCTACAGGAAACAATATGTTCCTTATCGACAAGAAGGATAATAACATTAACTCGGTTGAAGATATACAGAACCTTAATAAGAGAGTGATTGAGCTGGGCAGAGTGTTCAACAAACCGGTAGTTGCAACCGGAGATGTTCATTTCCTTGACCCGGAGGACAGTCTCTACAGGGCTATTGTTATGGCCGGAAAGGGCTTCCCTGATGCAGACAGACAGCCGCCACTTTATTACAGAACTACAGAGGAGATGCTTGAGGAATTCTCATACCTAGGTTCTGATCTTGCAAGAGAGGTGGTTATTACAAATACCAACAAGATTGCAGATATGATAGACAAGATATCTCCAGTCAGACCAGACAAGCAGCCACCAATAATTCCAAATTCTGACGAGACACTCACGAGAATCTGTTATAACAAGGCTCATGAGATTTACGGTCCTGACCTTCCTGGAATCGTTGTTGAAAGACTTGAGAGAGAACTAAATTCGATTATCAAGAATGGCTTCGCCGTTATGTATATTATTGCGCAGATGCTGGTTTGGAAGTCAAATGAAGACGGATATCTCGTTGGCTCGAGAGGTTCGGTTGGTTCATCTTTTGTTGCAACTATGTCCGGTATTACTGAGGTTAATCCGCTTTCGGCACATTATATATGCCCAAAGTGTTATTATGTTGATTTCGATTCGCCTGAGGTTAAGGCATTTTCCGGTATGTCGGGCTGTGATATGCCTGATAAGATATGTCCAAAATGCGGAGGCAAGCTTAACAAGGAGGGACATGATATTCCATTTGAGACCTTCCTTGGCTTTAAGGGTGATAAGGAGCCTGATATTGACCTTAATTTCTCGGGAGAGTATCAGCCTAATGCCCATGCCTACACTGAAAAGATATTTGGTGAGGGCAAGGCCTTCAGAGCGGGTACAATAGGTACCCTTGCAGAAAAAACCGCATTTGGCTATGTTTACAATTACTACAATGAGCGTGGAATTATAAAAAGAAGAGCAGAGATGGAGAGAATTTCCATCGGCTGTACAGGTGTAAAAAGAACAACTGGTCAGCATCCGGGAGGTATGATTGTTCTTCCGACTCATGAGGAAATATACAGCTTTTCACCAATTCAGCATCCCGCAAATGATATGACTACGCCGACAATTACTACTCATTTCGAGTATCATTCAATCGACCACAACTTACTCAAGCTTGATATTCTCGGACATGATGATCCAACCATGATAAGGCGTCTTGAGGATATCACGGGAATTGATGCGAAGACAGTTCCACTTGATGACAAGGATGTAATGTCACTTTTCCACTCACCAAAGGCGCTTGGAATTGAACCGGAGGATATCGGCGGAACAAGACTTGGCTCACTTGGGATTCCTGAGTTTGGGACAGATTTTGCCATGCAGATGGTTATCGATGCCAACCCACAGAGCTTCTCTGACCTGGTTAGAATTTCAGGTCTGTCACACGGTACTGATGTTTGGGTCGGCAATGCGAAAACACTTATTGAGGAAGGAAAATGTGTGCTGTCCTCAGCGATATGTTGTCGAGATGATATTATGATTTATCTCATCAATATGGGTCTTGAAAAGGGTCTTTCCTTCAAGATAATGGAGAGCGTTAGAAAGGGTAAGGGACTTTCACAGGAGATGGAGGATGAGATGCTCAGTCACGGAGTGCCTGACTGGTATATCTGGTCCTGCAAGAAGATAAAGTACATGTTCCCTAAGGCGCATGCGGCGGCGTATGTTATGATGGCATGGAGAATTGCTTACTACAAGGTTAATTATCCGCTTGCTTATTACTGTGCGTTCTTTGCTATCAGAGCATCAGCCTTTGATTATGAGATGATGTGTCAGGGAAGAGAGCATCTTGACAAGGAATTAGATGCACTTAGAAAGATGGATAAGAGTAAGCAGACAGCAAAGGATCAGGATAAGATAAAAGACCTTAGAATGGTTCAGGAGATGTATGCAAGAGGCTTTGAGTTTGAGCCGATAGACATTTACAAGGCAGATGCTGTAAAGTTCCAGATAATAAATGGCAAGATAATGCCTTCTCTCGCGTCTATAGGTGGAATGGGTGAAAAGGCTGCCCAACAGCTTTATGAAGCTGCCAAGGACGGTGTGTTTATGTCCAAGGAGGAGCTTTACAACAGAAGTAAGGTTTCAAAAACAGTTATAGAAAAGATGTCTGAACTTGGAATTCTTGGAGATATGCCTGATACCAGCCAGCTTACATTTATATTTGATTGATAAAGGATTTTGTGATATCCCCTGAGCTTTGACTTAAGGGGGTATCGATAAAGCTTTAAAACAGCTTAAATATGTTTAAGAATTTCATAATAGGTTGATATTTTATTAAAAGTATAGTAGAATATCGAATATATGTTTAAAGGACGTGGTGTTATGGATAATCAGAATACACAGGATATTAATATCAAAAAAGAGGCTATGATTGAGGTCCCTGATATTCTTGCGAGAGTATATGAGGCTCTTTCTGAGAAGGGATACAATCCGGTTAGTCAGATAGTTGGTTATATTATGAGTGGAGATCCAACATATATTACAAGCTATAAGAATGCCAGAAGTCTCATCATGAAGGCTGAGAGGGACGAACTCATTGAGGTTCTTATGGAGAATTACATTGAGACTCAGCTTAAGTAAAAGTAATATATTTATGAATTAGAATTTGCTGAATCATTTGATAAAAATATCATATGATTTGGCAGATTTTGCGTGTAAAGTTTTAATACAGGGATCGGATGAAAAATGAGAATAATTGGACTTGACTATGGTACAAAAACAGTGGGAGTGGCTCTTTCAGACGAGCTTCTTATCACTGCACAGCCATATATAACTATTGAGCGTGAGAAGGCTAACAAGCTTAGAAAAACCTATGCTAAGCTTGAGGAGATTATGAGAGACAATGACGTAGAGCTTATTGTTCTCGGATATCCAAAGAATATGAACAATACTGAGGGTGAAAGAGCCGAGGCAACTATTGCATTTAAGGAGGATTTGGAGAGAAGAACCGGACTTCCTTGCGTGCTTGTTGATGAGAGACTTACAACAGTTGAGGCTGACAGAATCCTTAAGGAGACAGGTGTTGCTGCAAGTGGCAGAAAAGAGTATATAGATAAGATGGCTGCAGCAATCATTTTACAGAATTATCTGGATTTTGAGCACAACAAAAAGAAAAATCAGACTGAAGACTAGAATATTATCAGGAATACAAATCGAACGAGATTATTTATATAACGTAACTTGAAAATTGGAGGTAATAACTTGAAGAACACTTTAAGTAACCCGGTAAAGATTATTCCGCTCGGCGGATTAGAGCAGATTGGAATGAACATTACCGCTATAGAGTATGAGGATAGTATCGTAGTAATTGACTGCGGACTATCATTTCCAGAGGATGAGATGCTGGGCATTGACCTGGTAATACCGGACGTGACTTATCTTTTGGAGAATGCAGATAAGATTAAGGGACTTGTGATTACTCACGGTCACGAGGATCATATCGGAGCAATTCCTTATGTGGAGAAGGAACTTAATATGCCTATATATGCAACAAAGCTTACTATGGGTATAATTGAGAATAAACTCCGCGAGCATAACCTTATGCAGAACGTGAGAAGAAAGGTAGTAACCTTTGGCCAGATTATAAATCTTGGCTGTTTTAGAATAGAGTTTATTCGTACAAATCACTCAATAACTGATGCGGCCGCACTGGCCATTTATACACCTGCCGGAATTATTGTTCATACAGGTGACTTTAAGATTGACTATACACCTGTTTTTGGTGATCCTATCGATCTTTCGAGGTTCGCTGAGCTAGGTAAAAAGGGAGTTCTTGCCCTTATGGCAGACTCTACAAATGTTACAAGACCAGGCTTTACCCCTTCTGAGAAGACTGTAGGAAAAACCTTTGACAGATTATTTGACGACAACAGAGATCACAGGATTATCGTTGCAACCTTTGCATCAAACGTGGACAGGGTTCAGCAGATTATCAACTCCTCGGTTAAGTATGGAAGAAAGGTTGTTGTAGAAGGAAGAAGTATGGTTAATATTATCCAGACCGCAATAGAGCTTGGATATATTAATATTCCGGACAACACTTTGATTGAAATTGACAGAATCAAGGAATATCCTGACAATCAGATTGTTCTTATAACAACAGGCAGCCAGGGTGAGAACATGGCAGCACTGTCGAGAATAGCTTCATCCATCCACAATAAGGTTGCAATTATACCTGGGGATGTAGTAATATTTAGCTCAAGTCCAATACCTGGAAATGAAAAGGCAGTATTTAAGATTATCAATGAGCTTGAGATGAAGGGAGCCCATGTAATATTTGAGGATACTCATGTTTCAGGACATGCCTGCCAGGAAGAGCTTAAGCTTATGTATGCACTTACAAAGCCTAAGTATGCGATTCCTGTTCATGGAGAGTACAGACATTTAAAGAGACACAGCGAGCTTGCAATCGAGATGGGAGTGCCTAAGGAGAATGTCAAGCTTCTCACAACTGGAGATGTGCTTGAGGTATCAGAGGACGTGTTTGAGGTTACAGGAAGAGTTCCTGCCCAGGGCATATTAGTTGATGGACTTGGTGTTGGCGATGTTGGTAATATTGTTCTTAGAGACAGGCAGCATTTGTCTCAAAATGGACTTATTATCGTAGTAGTAACTCTTGAAAAGTACAGTAATCAGATTCTAGCCGGACCGGATATTGTATCAAGAGGATTTGTTTATGTTAGAGAATCGGAGTCGCTTCTTGATGACTGCAGGCTTGTGGTTGAGGAGGCTCTTGATGTGTGCCTTAGAAGAAATATTTCTGACTGGGGCAAGATAAAGGGAAGTATAAAGGATTCACTTTCGGAATTCTTATGGAAGAGAACAAAGAGAAGCCCTATGATACTTCCGATAATATCAGAGGTGTAATCGATGGATATTACTTATGAAGCAGAAAAACTGAATAAAATCATAAGAGAATCTAAGGAATACAATCAGTATGTTTATACCAGAAATGCACTTAAGAGTCATGAGGAATTGTATTCAAGATATGTTGAGTTTAAAAGAAGGAACAACAGCATACAGAATTATGGATCTGAGAATATCTACGATGATATGATGCAGCTTGCTTATGAGAATGATGAACTGATTCACAATACTTTGGTAAGTGATTTTATCGGAGCTGAAAACAAACTGCAGATGCTTATGCAGAACGTTCTTAAAAGGCTTATGGAAGGTATCGAGTTTGATAATCTAGACTAGGCTGCGACTTACATCTTAAGGAGAGAAAAAGATGGCACGAAGAAGAATAAAAGCAAGATTTAGAAGTAAACCAACTGCAGAGAAGATTCTTAGGACTCTTTTACATTATTCCATTGGTTTGCTTATAAATATACTCATTTTTTATGCATTTATAAAGACATTTACAATTGCCTTTACATTTTCATATGAGGTGTTCGGAGATGGATGTAAGAATCCGGGAGCCACATCCGTTGAAGTGGTTACGATTCTTCCTGATTCCTCTAGTTCGGATATCGCAGACGAATTATATGACAAGGGCATTATTGAGAATAAGTATGTCATGATAGCCAAGATGAAGATAGGAAGCTACGGTGGAAAGATTAAGGCTGGCAAGTATGGACTTAGTGCTTCTATGAATTACAGCGAAATTCTTGATACAATCAGTGGACTAAATTCGTCGGATGACGAGGACGAAGAGGATTAAAGGATGCAGGAAGATTTTTCGAGAATCACCTCCTTTATCAATTCCTTCAACAAGGATGATGAGGGATATCTGGGAGAAATATACGAGAATGCCATAAAGGATAATGTGCCTGTAATTAGGAGAGAAGCAAGAGAACTCCTGAAGGTACTTATCATGATGAAAAAACCATCGAGGATACTTGAGATAGGTACGGCAGTTGGCTATTCTTCTCTATATATGGCGAAGTATGGAAGCTGTAACCTGAGGATAGATACTATTGAACTTGACGAGGACAGGGCTGACATTGCTGAAAGAAACATTGAAAGACTTGGAATGCATGGCACTATCAATGTGATTCGTGGTGATGCAAATATTAAGTTAAAGGAGCTCAAGGGTCCGTATGATTTGATTTTTGTTGATGCCGCCAAGGGGCAGTATGTCAATTATTACGAAGAGGTGATAAGACTTACTGAAAGTGGAGGAGTTATTCTGTCGGACAACGTCCTTGCGGGTGGTGATATACTTGAATCGCATTTTCTTGTGACTAAAAGGGACAGGACGATTCATGACAGGATGAGAGATTATCTCTACACTATTAAAAATGATACAAGACTGGAAACAGCCATAATATCTCTTGGAGATGGAATGGCAATTTCGGTTAGAAAATAAAAGGAAGATGCCATGTCTTTGGACATGGCATTCTATGTATATACGAATCGAGCAGGAGAAGGTCGGCTCGATATTATAATATAATTAATCAGAGAGGAATATTATGAAGGGCGAAGTAGTAGAATTACTTATACCAGCTGGAAGCTTGGAAGTACTTAAGGTTGCAGTTGATTATGGTGCTGACGCGGTTTATATCGGAGGTCAGCATTTTGGACTTAGAGCGAAGGCTCATAACTTCAGCATTGAGGATATGAGAGAGGGTGCAAAATATGCTCATGAAAGAGGAGTCAAGGTTTATGTAACCATCAATATCTTTGCACACAACTATGATATTGAAGGAATTAAGACGTATTTTGAAGAGATAAAGGATACTGGAATTGATGCAATTATTGTTTCGGACCCAGGAATCTTCAGTTTGGCGAGAAAGATGCTTCCTAATATGGAGATACATATCAGTACTCAGGCTAATAATACCAACTATCTTACTTACCAGTACTGGCATGAAATGGGGGCAAAGAGAGTTGTTGCTGCCAGAGAGCTTTCAATGGCTGAGCTTGCAGAGATTAGAGAAAAATGTGATCCGGAGCTTGAAATAGAGGCATTTATTCACGGAGCAATGTGCATTTCCTACTCTGGAAGGTGTCTGCTTTCTGCTTATTTCACAGGAAGAGATGCTAATCACGGAGCCTGCACACATCCGTGCAGATGGAAATTCTCAGTGGTTGAGGAGGAAAGGCCAGGAGAATACCTTCCTGTAGAAGAGGATGAAAGAGGAACATATATCTTTAATTCAAAGGATTTATGTATGATTGAGTATATACCGGAGCTTATAAAGGCAGGAGTATATTCATTTAAGATTGAAGGAAGAATGAAAACTGCACTATATGTTGCGGCAGTGACAAGAACCTACAGAAAAGCAATAGATGATTATCTTAAAAGTCCAGAGCTTTATAAGCAGAATATCGAGAGCTATAAGGATGAGATTTCTGCCTGCACCTTCAGGCAGTTTACAACTGGATTCTACTTTGGCAAGCCTGATCATGAGACTCAGATATATGATTCCAACACATATATAAAAAATTATACCTATATTGGCATGATTGAGGATTTTGAGGTGATTTCTGGCGATGACGATTCGAAAAATGTGATAAAGGTCGAGTTTTCACAGAAAAACAAGTTCCTTCTTGGCGATGAGGTTGAGGTTATGGCCTATGATCGGAACCTGATTTGCATGGTTAGTGCCATAGAAGATGAAAAGGGAAATGCTATGGAATCAGCTCCGCACCCTAAGCAGAAGCTCTTTGTGACGCTGACAAGTGATGAAGACTTACAATCACTAGTCAAAAGAAAAATGATTATTAGGCAGAAATGTGATGATAATCCGGACAACGGATAACATGTAATATTGTACATATATAGTACATTTAGTATCAATAATACTTTTATTGTTATGTAAAGTATGCTATAATGACTACAACTATAAAATTTGGAGAGGTGTATGGTTAAATGCGAATAACTGGTGCAAGAAAAAAGATTCGTATCGGTGATTTGCTTGTAGAAGCAGGCGCTATTACGGAGGAAGAGTTAAAAGAGGCACTTGCCAAACAGAAGGAGACTGGTGGCAAGATTGGTAATGTAATCATGGATATGGGCTTCATTTCTAGAGAGCTTCTTATCACAGTACTTACCACACAGATGGGAATCGATTTTATTGAGGTTAAGTCTTGTAAGATTGAGGAGGAAATTATAAGACTTGTTCCTGAGAGTATTGTTAATAAGAATAAGCTTATTCCTATCTGTTATGATGAAGACAACCCTAATATTCTTAAGGTTGCCATGTCGGATCCTATGGATATTGTTGCTATCGACGATATAGCAATATCAACAGGACTTCAGGTTGAACCAATGCTCGCCTTTGAGGATGACATTGTTGAAGCAATCGGAAAATACTATGGTAGCCAGCAGGCTATGGAGGCTGCTGAGTTATATAGAAAAGAAAGAGAATCGATGGAGATTACTCAGGAAGAAGCCGATATGGCTCAGAGTGATATCGATAACTCTCCAATCGTTCTTCTCGTTAAGCAGATTATTGAGGGTGGTGTTAGACAGAGAGCTTCCGATATTCATATCGAGCCAATGGAGACATCAGTAAGAGTCAGATATCGTATTGATGGTGCTCTTAAGCAGGTTATGAGCTACGATTACAGTATTCTCGCTGCTATCAGTGCACGTATTAAGATTATCGGTGGTATGGATATCGCCGAGAAGAGAAAGCCTCAGGACGGTCGTATCACCATTATGGTAGATAGAAAAGAGTTTGATGTCCGTGTATCTATGCTTCCAACAGTATACGGAGAAAAAACTGTTATGAGACTTACCTCCAAGGACGGTCTTACAAAGCCTAAGAGCGGACTTGGATTTACACCTGAGGAGATTAAGGTATTCGATGGTATCCTCAGTAACCCACATGGAATTATCCTTGTTACAGGACCTACAGGTTCTGGTAAATCAACAACACTTTACACATCTCTTTCAGAGCTCAACAAGGAAGATGTTAATATCATCACTGTTGAGGACCCTGTCGAGGCTAATATTGATGGTATCAATCAGGTACAGGTTAACGTTAAGGCTGAGATGACATTCGCCGCAGCCCTTCGTTCTATCCTCCGTCAGGACCCTGATATCATCATGATAGGAGAGATTCGAGACGGTGAGACTGCTGGTATCGCGGTTCAGGCGGCTATCACAGGACACCTTGTTGTATCTACACTCCATACAAACTCAGCCGCATCAACAGTTACTCGTATTATCGATATGGGTATTGAGCCATACGTTGCAGGTGATGCGTTAGTAGGAGTTATCGCTCAGCGTCTTGTAAGAAGACTTTGTACCTCTTGTAAGCAGCCAAGACTTGCAGATGAGGATGAGAAGAAGATTCTCGGAATCAAGGAAGAGGATATCGAGGATGATGTAGTTATTTACGAGCCAGTTGGCTGTCCACTTTGCAATGACACTGGATTTGCAGGACGAATTGGTGTTTACGAGATGATGCCAGTTTCAAAGGGACTCCAGGCGGTTATCGCAAGAGGAGCTACAGCTGATGTCATCGAAAAGCAGGCTCTTGAAGAGGGTATGACAACACTTAAGATGGGTGCTGCAAAGCACGTTCTTAATGGTATTACAGCACTTAGTGAGATGAAGAAGATTGTTTACGAGACTGGTGATGAATACTAAGAGTGTTATAATATAAAACTTATACAAATTTTTTTGAAAGGATACAAATCAATGATAAATATGAATGAGCTGCTTACAATGGCAGCAGAGCAGAATGCATCGGATATCCATCTTGCAAACGGAATTCCACCAAAGTTCAGAATTCACGGTTCTCTTATTGATGTAGATACTCCACCACTTGATCCACAGAGCGTTGCAGAGACAATTGCTTCAACAATGAACGAGAGACAGAAGGCAATCCTTAAGGACAGAGGTGAGTGTGACTTTGCTTACCAGGTTCCAGGCGGAGCACGTTTCCGTGTTAATGTTTTCATGGATAAGGGTAATATGGCTGCTGCTTACAGAAAGATTGATACAATCATTCCAAAGCCAGATCAGTTAGGACTTCCGCCAGCAGTAGTTGAGCTTTACAAGAAGAAGAGAGGACTTGTACTTGTAACAGGACCTACAGGTTCAGGAAAATCAACAACACTTGCTTCTATTATTAATAAGGCTAACGAGAATCTTTCAGAGCATATTATCACTCTTGAGGATCCTATCGAGTATATTCATAAGCATAAGAAGTCAATTGTTAACCAGCGTGAGCTTGGTATGGATACACTTTCATTTGATAATGCACTTAGAGCTGCACTCCGTGAGGACCCTGATATTATCCTCGTAGGAGAGATGCGAGATCCTGAGACAATTTCAATCGCTATCACAGCGGCTGAGACAGGACATCTTGTATTTTCAACACTTCATACAATTGGTTCGGCAGCTACAATCGACCGTATTATCGACGTATTCCCACCTCATCAGCAGCAGCAGATTCGTATTCAGCTTGCTATGGTTATCGAGGGAGTTATCTCTCAGCAGCTTATTCCTACTAAGAATTCAAGAGGACGAGTTGCAGCATTCGAGGTTATGCTTGCTACACCAGCTATTCGAAGCCTTGTACGTGAAGCTAAGACACACCAGATCCAGTCGACAATCCAGACTTCAAAGGGTATGGGTATGATCACAATGGATGATTCACTTGTTGATTTATACAAGAACGACATTATCTCGAGAGAAAATGCTCTTCTCTTTGCCCAGGATCAGGTAAGTATGAAGAAAAACTTATATTAAATTAGTAAAATTATGAATTTTATCAACCGATAATTAAGAAATTTGGTAATTTTGACAAAATGTGTTAGTAAATAATTTACAAATTATACATATTTCTTGTTAAAATTATTGCAAAAATATCTAAATTATTGTATTATCTTGATAGAAACGCAGAGTGAGTAGTTCTGCCCTTTTGATGTTTCTAAAAAAAGAGTGGAATCGCTCAAAAAAATATGGGTCGGAGGAAATGCAATGGCACAGTACAGTTACAAAGTCCTGGACAGCAGTGGTAAGCAGAAAAAAGGAACCATTGAAGCAGCAAGCCAGGAAAAAGCAAAAGACAAACTGAAGCAGGAAGGCTTCAACATTCTTGAGATTGATGAAAAAGCAAGCAAGAGCAGTAGAAAGAAGAAGGTTAAGACCAAGGATCTTTCACTCTTCTGTAAGCAGTTCGCATCTATCTTAAGAGCGGGTGTTCCTATTATCGCAGCTCTAGAGATGATTTCAGAGCAGATGGATAACAAGACACTTAAGGATGCACTTAAAGAGGCACAGACACATGTTCAGAAGGGTGGTACTCTTGCTGACGCATTCAGAATTAATCCAAAGGTGTTCCCACCAATGCTTGTAAATATGGTTGCAGCAGGTGAGTCATCAGGTAATATGGAGGTCTGCTTCGAAAGACTTGCAGTTCAGTTCGAGAAGGATGGACATATCCAGAGTAAGATTAAGGGTGCTATGACATATCCTATCGTTATTCTTATCGTAGTACTTGTCGTAGTTATCGTAATGCTTGCAACTGTTATTCCTACATTTGCAAACATGTTCAAGGAGATGGGAGCAACACTTCCTAAGGCAACACAGTTACTTGTTGATATGAGTAATTTCCTTACATCTAAGTGGTATATAGTACTTATTGTAGTAGCCGCTATCGTATTTGGTATTAAGATGTTTAAGAAGAGCCCAGCTGGTGAGTTATTCTTCGCTAGTGCAGCAATTAAGCTTCCAATTATTTCTAATCTTGTTATCAAGTCAGCAGCAGCGACATTTGCAAGAACTCTTGCAACACTTCTTGCATCAGGTATTTCGCTTATCGATGCAGTTGATCAGACAGCTAAGGTACTTAAGAATAAGGTTATCAGAGAAGGCGTTATGGATTGTAAGAACCAGGTTGCAAAGGGTGTTCCACTTTCTAAGCCTATCAAAGATATGGATTTATTCCCAATTATGCTTCCTCAGATGATGCATATCGGTGAGGAGACAGGTAATATTGAAGATATGATGAGTAAGGTTGCTGACTTCTTCGAGGAAGAGGTTGATAATGCAGCTGATGCACTTACAGCTATGATGGAGCCACTCGTAATCGTTGTTATGGCCGTTGTAGTTGGTGGTATGGTACTTGCTATCTACTCACCTATCCTTTCAATGTACGATGCGGTTGATAGCTACTAAGATATCAATTTCATCAAGAAGACAACACTTCGAAGGAACTTATTCGAAGGAGTTTCTTCTATATTAAATATCATTTCGATATTTTCACCGGACGAGGCGGTGATTATATAATAAAATTTAAGGAGAGTAAAAATTATGAAAAAAATGAACAACAAAGGTTTCTCACTTGTAGAACTTATTATCGTTATCGCTATCATGGCTATTCTTGCAGCTTCAATCGCTCCAGCACTTATCAGATACATTGATAAGTCAAGAAAGTCAAACGATATCACAGCAGCTGGTACAATTAAGACAGCTGTAGATTCAGCACTTGCTAACGAGGCAGCTTATGATGAGGTTCAGGTAGCTACTAAGACAGCTTCAGCTCCTGGAGTACTTATGGTTAAGGTTTCAAACAAGTCACTTTCAGCTTACAGCGCTGTATTTAGTACAGAGGTTTCTTCAAACCTTTCAACAATCCCTGGTGTTAAGTACACAAAGAATGGCGCTGATTCATTCACAGTATACATTGACAACAAGGGACAGATCACAGTTTGTCTTGAGGGTGGCTCATCTAAGTGGACAATCCAGCCAACAATCTGTGCTGATTACCAGTAATCTGATTGCGTAACGGATTTTAAAGGGGTTATATGTTAACATTTGAGATATGCTTTGTGAGCTTTATGTATGGTATATTTATTGGGAGCATGCTGAATGTTCTGATAATCAGGATACCAAAGCATAACAGTCTCACAGGTAGATCTCGATGTGCATCATGCGAGCATGAACTCAAGTGGTACGATATGATTCCTATATTTAGTTACATTTTTCTTGGTGGGAAGTGCAGGTATTGTAAAGAAAAGATTTCAATACAATATCCGTTGATAGAATTATTAAACGGTGTTTGTTATATGACACTTTACCTCGTCAGTGGTGTTCATATCAAAACGATTCTTTACTGCCTGTGCATATCCGCCGCAATAGTATTTGGAATGCTTCTATATAATAAGTATTATAAAAAAGATTTATAATATAATAAAAGAAACATTCATAAGTTTTGAACTGATTGCAGTGTATCAAGAATAAACTTCGTGATACATAATCGGTTTTTTTGCGGTCAGCGGTTTTTTATTCATATTACGTTTTGTTCGAAGAATAGGAGACGATGACGATAAACTTAGCGCAGCAACCGGCTTGCTGATAGGCTGGCAGCGGATTGTTGCAGAGTTACATCTGACTGCAAAGAGAATATTTAATATTTGTGCAGTTGGACATGCAACAAAAAGCAGGGCTAAGCCTTTGCACTTTATCCAATTATATATTGGATTTTTTCATAACTTTATGTTATGGGGTGAACAGCTTATAAGCTGGAGCCTGAGTATGGTGGGCATTGTCCCGAAAAATTTAAACTACTGATTTAGCGAGGGAGGCTATAGGATGGCAAAAAGTAATAAAGTCTTATCAATAGACATCACAAACGAAAGTATTACTATTATTGAAATCACTGCTTCACAGAAAAAGCAGACAAACATTCACAAGGTACTCATATTTGAAACTCCAGAGGATTCATATGAGGACGGTGTAATCAGAGATGCAGACAGAATTGCATCAGAAATCAAGAGACAGTTAAGCGATGCTGGCATTTCTAATAAGAATGCAATCTTCGTA
The DNA here is from genome assembly GCA_002314775.1 of Lachnospiraceae bacterium UBA1760. Lineage (GTDB taxonomy): Bacteria > Bacillota > Clostridia > Lachnospirales > Lachnospiraceae > UBA1760. The sequence goes on along the minus strand of DCHE01000059.1, from coordinate 45,537 downwards.
ATGTCTTCAACAAAGATCGTAAACAGAGAGGTAGAGATACCTTACACAAAGGAGAAATCAATCAAGGGAATCATCAATGCAAATGCTTCAGATTATTTCCCAGTAAATATAGAAGACTATGTGGTTTCTCACTCACTTCTTGAGACACTTACAGATGCTGAAGGTAATAAGAAGATGAGAGTTATGGCAGTTGCAGCACCTCTTACAATGGTAAGTGCTTACTATGATTTAGGTGCAGCTTGTGGACTTAAGGTTGTTTCACTTGATTACATTGGTAATTCAATGTTACAGCTCATCAAGACACAGACAACAGCTAACTCAACCACAATGGTTATTCAGCTTGGAAGTGAGTCGACAGTACTTAATATTGTACAGGGCGACAAGCTTTTACTTCAGAGAAACGTTCCATACGGAACAAACACAGTAGTAAACGTAGTTATGGATGAGAAGAATGTAGATGCTACAACAGCTATGACTATGTTACAGAACGAGAGAATCATCACTGTTGACTTCGATGATAATGAGGCAACAGGAGCATTCAGATATCTTATCAGCAACATCGGAAGAGTTATGGACTACTACGCTAGTAAGAATCCAGATACTCCAATCGATGATGTATTCCTTACAGGAGATGGAGCACTTATCAAGGGTATTGATGGTCTCTTCAAGATTCAGCTCAATGTTCAGACTAGAATCATGGATAGCCTTTACAATATCAAGTTCGATCCATCAATCGACCTCAAGGTATACAGCCCAGTATACTTAATCACACCAATCGGTGCTGCTATGAATCCTATGGGATTTGCTATGCCAGGTTCTAAGAGTTCAAGCGCTGGCGGTGGAGCAGGAGTTGCACCATATGTTGCAGCTGTTGTTGTTGCTGCACTTGTAGCTGGAGCAGCTTCATTTGTAATGTACAATAAGAAGAGTAATCTTGAGTCAGAGAAGGCTGCATTAGAGCAGCAGATAGCTGGAATCAGTGATATTGAGAATATTATCAATCAGCATGCTCAGGCTAAGGCAAGACTTGATGATGTTAAGGCTATGTCAGGTTCTACATATGTATTAAATGAGCAGGCACTTGAGTTCATCAATAATCTCGAGGAGAAGACTCCAAAGAACATTTCACTTGATTCATTTACTGCTAGTACAGATTCAATCAGTATTCCTGGAAAGGCAGCAACCTATGATGATGTTGCACAGTTTATTGTAAACCTTAAGACAATTAGCTGTATTGAGGATGTATTCGTTTCTTCGATGACATTAGTTGAGGCAGATGGTTCAACTAGTGCATATTACAGATTTACACTTGAGTGTAAGTATAAGGCACCAGCAGCAGAAGTTGCTGAAGAAACTGATGCAGAGTAAGGAATAGGAGGGATTAAGCATGAAAGATTCAGATAAGAAATTATTACTTGGACTTGCTGCTGTAGCAATTATTGTAGTTGCATATTTATATGTAATTTCACCAACAAAGACAAAGATTGACACACTTAACGGTGAGATTGCAACACTCCAGTCTAAGTACAATGATCTTAAGGCTAAGGAAGCTAAGAGAGATGTATATGAGAAGGAAATCAAAGAGTTTAATGAGGAATTCACAAAAGAGTTAGTAGATTACCCTGCTGATTTAAATCAGGAGACAACAGTTATGTTCTTAAAGGGTGTTGAATCTCAGATCGAGTTCATTCACAAGTCAATTCAGATGGGTCAGCCATCTACATTCTACATCCTTGGACAGGGTGCAACAACAAGTGACGCTCAGGTTATCGTTGACGAGAGTCAGGCAGAGGAAAGCTATATCTGCCAGAAGGCTGAATTCCCAATTCAGTTCAAGGGCACATACGAGGGAGTTAAGAACTACCTCAACTACATTGCAGAGTACAAATTCAGATCAAACATTTCGACAATGAACGTACAGTACGATCCTGTTACAAGCATTTGTACAGGATCAGTAACACTCGATACATACTCAGTATCTGGACCAGAGAGAAATCCAGAGACAGTTGAGACAGGCGTTCCAACAGGAGTACCTAACATCTTCACAGGTGGTGAGGGTTCAAACCTTTCAAATGTTGATAAGTATGCAGCAACTCAGGGTTCTGAGATTGCAGCTACACATAACCTTATCATGCTTCTTAACAGCGCTGCTAATGATACAACATCAGGTATCATCATCGCTTCAAATGAGGGTGACGAGGCAACCTTCGTAACTTCATCAGATAATGCAGTAGCTGATGTAGTACTTTCAGTTTATTCATCAGATGGAAAGAACTTTGTAGATTACTCAATCGGCGGAAGCAAGTACACAACAGAGATTCTTACATCAGACCTTACAGTATATGTTAAGGCAACAAACAGAGTTGACGGTGCAGATGTTAACGGTGTTAATGTATCAGTTCAGAATACAACAGGAATTCCTGTATACTTCAAGGTAGCTGGAGACGACACAACATCACCTAGATTCAATATTGGAAGCAAGACAGGAACAGTTAAGGTTTATTAAGATTGGAGTGGGAGTTATGACAAATAAGAACAATAAAGGTTTCAGTTTAATAGAGCTTATTATTGCAGTTGCTATTTTGTCTATCTTACTTTCACCAATTATCATTCAGATTTCACAGACACTTTCTACTAGTTCAAAGGCAAAGGAAAGACAGTATGTTGTTGAAAATGCCAACTATGTAATGGAGTATTTTAAGAAATACGATAAGACAGAGCTTGGTTCGGATGGAACTGTAAGCATTCAGTCTTACAGTACTTCATCTGTAGCATGTACAGCAGTTAGTGCTTCATTATCAACCTTGGGTACTATTAACTATAATGCAAGCATTTATGTTCTTGATGACAAGGAGTTAGGCAAGAAGCATACTAAGTACGGTAGAACAGTTGTATTAGACGATTTATCAAATAATTTGCTTGAGAACAAGCTGATTGCTAAGCAAGACTTTACTACCTCAGAGGAAGCAAACCTTGAAGCTAGCGGCTACAAGAAAACTTCAGAGGGTACATATGTAAAGTATGATTCAGTAACTAGTGGTACTTCTTCGGTAAATGTTATTAAATCAATCGTCTGTGAGACCAGAACAGAAGAGTATGAAAATCCAAATACAGCTTCTCTTGGTTACATCCAGAATCTGGATGCAACCAAGGCAGCTATTATCCAGGGTGATGCATCAAACATGGATTCACAGGTTGAAAAGGAATTCTATGGTAAAAAGATGGATCACCTTAAGGAATATAATTACTCAGCATGGGAGGCTGCGATGAGCTCAGTAACAGGTGAGAACATCTTCAGTTCCAATGTATATGGTGAAACAATGACAAAGATGACAAAGTTGTCAATTACTCAGGGAACTGATGCATCAACAGGACTTAAGTACTATGATGTATCATGCGATGTATATTATGAAGATGCATACACTCTGTATTCTCATAGTATTACTGACAAGTTAAAATACAATGTTTACGGACAGAGATTCTATACTAATAAAGCCCCTGATATTTTCTTTGTATACGAGCCATTCGTTACAGTATCATCAACAAATATTGTAACCTATGCAAGACATGATTACATAACCACATATTGTGATGCTGGTTCAAGTGAATCAAAGATATATCTCATCAAACCAGATGAGTCACAGTTCCTTGCAAAAGGACTTACAGAACCAAGTACAGGTGAATATGCAGGCATTAAGGCATATTGGACAAAGTATAATGGTTCTTACACACCAGTTACATTACATATAAACAATATCAATGCAACTGGAGTACCTGAGCTTAAGATTTTCACAAATCTTACAATTAGTTCTGAGAATGTAAATAGTATGTTTGATGTAACAGCAGTTTCAGCAGTACAGTCTATGGAATTACCTTCAGAAGGAACAGTTAGAAACGCTTATGACTCAGGAGACATTCAGAATATGGATGCCGATACGAGAACGGCAGAAAGACTTTACACAATTACAGTTAGTCTTTCAAGCGGAGATGGAAATATAACAACATTTACAGGATCGAAGGGAGAGAATTAAGGATGAGAAAAATATTAAAAAAACTCAATCAAAAAATCAATAATTCTGGTTCCGGTGTAATACTTGTAATTGTTGCATTAACCTTCATCGGTGTATTAGTTGGAGCACTTCTCACAGCAGTAGGATATGTTTACAAGATGAAATTATATGACTACAATGCAAGAGATAACTTCTATTATGTAGAGCAGGCGATGAATGAAATCTATGCTGGTGTTGGTACAAGGACAGTATCAAACATGGAAAAAGCATATGAAACAACAATGAATCAGATGGTAAGATTCGATGTATCTACTGGCGAGTATGTAAACCTTGGTAATGCTGAGGCAAACGAAGTCTTTGATACAGAGTTTCTTAACAACGTAGCTGGAGATACATTCTTCACAACAAATCTTGCAAGTTCACTTGCTTCATGTATTTCTAACAAGTCAGTTTACCTCGATGCTACTAAGCTTAGAGTTGTAAGATACGATGTGGATGGAAATATTTGGGATCCTTCAACAGGAGTTGATCTTGAGAAGATTGTAATTGAGAATGTTACAGTTACAAGAACAGCAGATTATGAGAGATCACAGGCAAATGGTCAGTTCAAGCAGACTATTTCAACAGATATTGAGATTGCTAAGCCAGATTTCTTAGTTGAGTTTAACAATACTACAGCAATGAATCAGGATTTATTCAATTTTGCAATTATTGCAGATGCAGGTGTTGAGATTCAGCAGGATCTTAGTAAACCACTTACAATTAAGGGTAATATCTATGCAGCCGCAGATTTCTATAATAAGAAGTATAATTATTATGAGAATCCAGTTGATTTTATAGATACAGATTATGTTTTAAATCCAGTATCGACTCTTGGAAAGCTTGGTGATGGTACAAACCAGTTTAACTTAAATCATTACATTGAGACAATGGGTGATAATGGAACTGGTGAGGTTCTTTACTATGATGGTGTTAATGAATTAAGCCGTTATTCAGGACTTTACATTAATCACTCAGATGTATCTATTCTTGGAGATACAATTATTGTACCTGGTACAATTGCTGTTATGAACACAAGTAAATTCTCAGCATACAGCAAGACTGGTGAGAAGATTACTAATTCAAGCATTTGGGCTGATAACCTTGTAATAGATGGTTATTCAACAACTGTAGCTCGTTCTACACCTGATAGTAAGGGTCATACAAGTGATATCGTTGGACCTTCAGCAACACTTAGAGCTTATCTCTATGTTAAGGATGATACAGAGTTAAATGCAGCTGGAAGTAAGTTCTCACTCAACGGTTCATATTACGGCTTTGGTAATAGTACTGTAGCAGATAATAGAGATTTTATTGAAGGCGTTGATATGTCAGTTTACAAGTATCTCAATGCTGACGGATCACAGACTGCAAGAGGACATTACAACAGTTCAGCTATTATTGTAAATGGTGAGAGATCAACAATTGACTTATCAAATACAGATAACATCTTCCTTGCTGGTAAGACTTATATCGAACTTTCAAAGAAGGTTAACAGTGATGAGACACAGGATGTTATAACAGGATATGATGAAAACGGCGATGCAATTTATGAGACTGTAAAGGTTGAGACCTATGTATTCGACGCAACAACAAAGGATTACAAGACTGGTGAGTCATTGTCAGTAAAGAGTAATCAGGTTGCATATATCCCGCTTACACCAAAGACAATGCCAACTGAGAAGCTAAACTCACAGGGTCAGGTAATGTATTATGTTGCAACACTTGACACTGACTTAAGAAACAGCGAATTATTTGTTAAGCACTTCGGTCAGACAAATGATATTCCTTGTATCAAGGCAACTGTTTCAGCAAAGAATTACTATTACTATGATTTTGATACTGCATGGGAGCAGAGAAGACAGACAGAAGGTGCAACATTCACCAATGAGTTCCCTTCAGCTGAAGATCTTGCAGAAAGCTTTATCGTAGATTATGTAGCTGAGCTTAATAACAAATACAGCGCAATTAAAGAATATCTTACAGATATTACAGCATATGAAGATTTTGAGCCAGGTACAATCAAGTTACCTGATACAGATGTAGCAAAGGTTTACTCAAGTGGTGCTATGACATCAATTGAGGAGAGCACAGATACATTATCAGTATTAGATGGTGTTGAGTTTAATGTTGTAGCTAATAAGAATACAAATATTACTTCAATATTAAAGAACAGTGAAACTGTTAATCCAAACACAAATGCTGCATTATCAGTACAGGCACTTAATTATTCTTCAAACTTTGAGAAGCATTACAATTATGTTAAGTGGTGTCTTACAGATTTAAGAGATGACTCAGATGAAGCAAGTTTTGTTGATTCATTAGTTGCTGATGACAGATACGGAACAGGATGTATCACACCAATCAACAGATATATGAACTTCGATAAGATTACTATTGATACTCAGATTAATCCTGATTTTGGCGATGGTACAACAGGAGATTCAATCTTAACACTTGTTTCAGGAGATAAGGTTTGGGTTTCAAATGAAAATGTTACAATCAAAGCAAATGCTGATGACAACATTTCTGCAACTGTTGAAGATGGTACTGTATCGGGAATAGTTATCGCAAAGGGCGATGTATTCTTTGGACAGTCAGTAAGAAAGTTTGAGGGTATGATTATCTCAGGTGGTAAGGTTTACATCTGTAACAACACTACAGAGATTTCTTCAAATCCACAGCTTATAAAGAAAATTTTAAGTTCTTGCCAGATTTCTGGAACTGATGCTGCAAAGACACTTCTTAGCCTCTTTAAGGGTTATGAAGATTCAGCAATCACAAAGGATGTAAATGATACTGGAGCAAGAACAATTGATACCCTTGATTACACAGATGTTGTTAGATATAACAACTGGATGAAGAATGTAGAATAGGGGTGATGCAGATGAAAGAAAGAAAGTTAAATAACTCGGGTTATACATTAGTAGAACTCATTATTGTAATAGCAGTTATTGCAGTAGTTTCTGTTATGTCAGTTGCATCAATTAGCATAATACATTCTGCAAAAGCAAAGGACGCCTCAGTTACCTTTAACTCTGAGGTGTCTACACTTAGTACAAAGTGTAAGAATATGAGTGTTTCATATGATTCCAATAACGATGGAATAGATGAGAATTATCCAAATTTCCAGTATGCTATTAAGGTATACAAGGATGCGAATGATGATTACTATATCGTTAGAGGATATTATGATACAACTACTGGAAATTATGTATTTGCAGGAACTGATTCCATGAATGGTGGTATGGGACTTGCATTATCATCATACTGTACAGTTTCTTATACACCAATCGGTGGATCTGAGGATATGATTGATTCAGACGGAATTTGTATCAGATATGATAACAAAGGAAATTGTGTTGAAGGAGCAGGAAGATACAATTTCTACAAGAAAAATCAAAATGTTGTTGCATATGTTCTTCTCAGAAAGAACGGAAGCCATGAGCTTAAGTAGAGGGGAGTGCGATTATGAAAAAGATTAACAATGAAAAAGGTTTTACGCTTCTTGAATTAATCATTTCGCTTGCGATATTAGCACTTCTTATGACAGCTGTTTGTGGTCTTATGGGATTTAATACAATAAACTATAAGAAAACAAAGGCAGACATTGTTGTACAGGATAATGCTCAGGCGACATATGATAACATTTCAGATGCAGTAATGCAGGCAAAGAGAATTGAGATTGAGGGATATGTTCCTTCAGGCGAAATTGTGTTTACACCAAGTGATATTGGTAAGGCAGTAGACGTAGATGTATCAACAATGAAGTATGTTAAAGCTTCCGAGCTCGATGAGATGGAAGATACTGCAGGGTACGATTCATTTTACGCATTAAAGGAGAAGAATACCGATGGTTCAGGTGTTGTAACAACAACCTACCAGAAGATTTATCTCAAGAAACTAGTAGTTGAATATGCAGTTCCAATTGATGCATCTAGCATCCCAGGAGCTACAGTTGCAAATGATACAGTGTCATTTACAAGTAATGGTGAGGCTTACGACCTTCCACTCAGTGCAAAGGATACATGTACAGCAACATATGTTTTCGAGAATAATAACATTTATCTCTCAAGAACATACAAGTACATGACTTCATTAAATGATACTTATAATGAATCATCAGAAGATGAGAAGAAGCAGTGCATATACTCAGAAAAGCTTAATTATGTAATTGCCAATGGAGATGCAGTTAGTGGTGCCTGTGCTACAGTTGACGCAACTAACAATAGTATTGGTATTGATTTAAGCTTTGCAGAGAGAAGCATGAGCTACACAACAAATGGTATGATTAATATTAGAAACTCTTATGTATTAAATGACATTCAGTAGAAAGGATAGTGATAACGTTATGAAAAGAATTAACAAAAAAGTTTTGATAGCAGCTTTATCTATAATGTTAGTTGTGTGCGCGTCAGTCACTGTACTTTCATTTACTTTTGCTAGTAACAAAACTGGTGGAGATGGAATCCTTACAGCAGAAGCTGATTACGGAGACCCGGTAACACCTAAGACAAACATTGACAGAATTATTGAAAACAGTAATTCATCAGATGCAGATATCGATCCAGTATATCATATACTTGAGATTGGTTCTTCAGCATCAAAATCAGGTCTTGATACACTTGTATCATCTGAGAAATTCAGAACACTTGTATTAGACGGCAACAAAACAATAGAGCAGTTAATGGCAGAGGATAAGATTGAGTATAAGCAGATTTCAGCAGCTTATTGCAGAAGCAATGAGACTGAGGCATTAAAGCTTATCTCAAAGGCAGATTTCATCTATGTATCAAATGATCCTACTAATATGTATTCAGCAAGTAATGATATTACACAGGATATATATGATTTGTTACATACAGCTTCAATGGCTGACTACAAGCCAATGATTATCGATAGCCCTGCTAAGACACAGGAGATCGCTAATACTTCAGTTAGAACATTTACAGTTCTTGCTGACAGAGTTTTCAAGACATATGGTAATTCAAGATACACATTCTCTTGGAACAACAAAGTATCAGCATCAGATTACTTTAATTTAAAGACAGCTGATTCATATTACCTCCCACTTCATGGAGATAGTCTTATGGATAGCTGGACAGCTATTCCTACTGTATCAGGTACTACAGACAGAGTAGCTAAGGTTCTTACAATTAAGAACGGCGCAGCAGATACAGCACTTACATCAATGATTAGAGCGGATTTAACAACTGCTTATACACCTGATGTTACAGCTACAGCTACCTACACTGATCCACAGAGCGGTGAGGTTGCAAATGTTGCTGATATCGATTTGACAGATACTTATGTACTTGGTGCAACATCTGTACTTTATACATCAGCTTATAAGGATACAGAGACAAAGCCAACAGCAATCAAGTTTGAGTCAATTGATATTTCAGATTCTACTCAGAAGGATATGCTTGCAACTACTGATTATTCAATGTATGACATAGTTCTTATTGAAGGCGGTTGTTCAGGAGCAACACTTTCAAATGAGGCATATAGTTCACTTTCTTCTGCAGTATACGGACTTGTTCATATCTTATATGACAGCACATTAGTAAGTACCGCAGGTAAGACTGCAGCATCTACAGATTCAGGCACATTATATTATGATTTATACAACATGGTTGCTACAAATCAGGGTATTGCCAGAATTCCTAATGTACTTGTTGCATCAAGAGATGATTTACAGATGTATGCAAATGCAACATCTTACAAGACTTATGGTCCTATCGTAAGTATCATCAACAATGGTTCTTACAGAGGAATTGGTGGTAAGGGAAGCTCATCTTCTGATTATACAGTTCTTGAGATTCAGCCTTGTTATCCAATTGATAATGAGCTTGCAGACATTATTGGTAAGAGCGTAGCTAGAAATGCAAATTATGCGAAGCTCTACAATACAACAGGAAACTATTACACAAAGCCATCTGAAATGCTTATGGATGCTACTGAGGATGAGGTTGAAAAAGACGGTAAATCTGAGTATTATGCATGGGAACTTTCAAAGGCTAAGATTTCAAACGTTACAGGAATTTCAGTTGACAATATCAACATTGTTCATATGTCAACAGAAGAGTTTATCTGTAGCAAGACAGATATTATTGGTTCTTACGACTTGATTTACATTGGTGGTAACACATCAGCACTTAAGACATATCAGCAGTTCCAGTATGCAAATACAGCTGGTGCTATGTATGATAACTTAAGAAAAACATATCAGGATATCGTTCCTGCATATTCAATGTATTATCACAACGGTGACTGGTATACATTTGATGCTGGTCCAGTTAACAGTGGTGGTAACTTAAGAGGTGGTGCTCTTATCGGTCAGGTTTCACTTGACGATGGCGCTTCATACAAGGCATCATTTGGTCTTGAAGGTGGTAATGATCTTTCATACGAGAAGTATCAGGAGTTAAAGTCTTATATGGCTGCTGGACTTCCAATCGTATTTAGTAAGGCAGTTTCAGATGCCTTTGATGATACACAGGTAGAGGGTGTAAACCCAGCTGATCTTCATGACATTGACCCAGATTCAAATATGTACAAGCTTCTTACTTATGCTAAGGATGCTGCAAGTAAGGGCTCTGGTAACATACTTTGGGGATTTGATAATACTAAGGTTGGTAAGGTTGAGAATACAAACAGTAAGTTTGGTTCAAACATTATCGGAGGATATGCAACTGTATTTGCAGGCGGAACAAATGATTACCCTGTAGATGATGATGGCAATAAATTAGCAGGTGATGCTACATTACTTGAGAATCTCATTGCAACAAATCTTCAGAGACCTAGACTTGCTCTTACATCAGAGCCAGTAACATATAACTATCTTGATGCTGCCAATACTACTCTTGAGAATGGAAAGCTTAAGTTTAAGTTTGATGTTACAGGAACAGGTTCTACTTATAAATATAATTTATACATCGACGATGATGGAAACAGTAAGTTTTCAGATGAAGAATGTGTTAAAACAATTACTGATGGTGCAACAGGTGAGCTGACATATGAGCTTTCATCTTCTTTCTATGGTCCAGTATATTGGAAGTTCGAGGTATGTGACTCAACTAATAATAAGGTTGCTTCATACAAGTGCGGACTTAGTAAGGTACCTAATCCTACAGATGAGAAGCAGAGAGTATCAGTATTACAGATTATGCCAGAGATGGCATCACAGACAGGTGTTCCTGGTTCTGTAAACTCAACATCACTTCTTCTTTGTACAGAATGTCAGCAGGCATATGGTATACTTAAGACAAATCCAATTGGTAACTCTCCAATCGGATCTAAGCAGTATTATTATCAGGGTAACTTCCTTGATTGGGCAAAGATTGAACCAAACCTTAAGATGTTATCATACTATTCAGGTGGTTTAGGAAAGCATGAGCATAAGTTCGGTATTGTACCATACGATAAGGGTCTTACACTTAAGGATGGTAATTCAACTGTAACTGGTGTTGATGACTGGGATTCAAATCTTGCAGATATTGTAAGTAGTGATTATGACTTCTACATTGATATCGTTACTACTCGTGAGTACGAAGATATGTGTAAGGAGGTTATTGCTTCTAATAACATTACAGCAGCAGAGCAAAGCGAGCTTATTGCAAACTTTACTATTGATGCTTCTGATAATGAATATGAGAAGTATAACGAGATGACAAATGCTGAGAAGGCTAAGTTCATCAAGCAGCGTCAGAATCTCGAAAAGGCTGGAGATTACTGGCAGTTATATAATTTCATGGTTAACATGAGTGTTGAGGATGGTGCTACAGTTGGTAATGCAAATGCAAATCTTACAGATGAGATTTCAAAGATTGAGATTACTACAAAGCAGGCTGATGCAAATGTTCAGGAATGCCTCGACAAAATGATAAAGAATCTTAATGACACAAACTCTCAGGCAAACTTCGGTATGTCGGCTGCTCAGGCTAAGGTTTGGTTACAGAAGATTAAGGAATCAAAGAATTATTACTATTATTATTCTATTGGAACAGCAAGATATAACTTATATTCTGATAGAATTCTTGGAACCGGACATTACTTTGAGGATGCATTTGGTCCATGGGCTAAGGCTAAGGATAAGGAAATTGAATTCTACAATAACTACATGAAGTACTTAAGACTCAGCGGTGATGCAGATACATTCCTTGAGAAAGCATACTCTTGCGTTGTACTTGGTGCAGCTGAAGACTTTGGTGGTGACGATATCAATGATACTGGCACAGCTTCTCTTAAGTCTTATATCGAGCATGACAAGACACTTGTAATGTTCCATGATACTATTTCAAAGTATGATGATACAGGTTCAGTAAATCTTACTAAGGATCTTAAAGAGGTTCTTGGTATGGATAGATATCACCTTTCAATCGATAGTGAAAACAGTGGTATCTCATACATTTACACCAAGCTTGATACTGCAGTAAAGGGCAAGGTTGATGGATATGAGTTCTCTGCTAAGGTTTCTGGTCCAACAGAAGGATTAACAGTAACTGCTAAGCAGAGTGGTACACTTCAGGATAGTCCATTTACTGTTTCACTTTCAGATGGAACTAAGCTTGCATCTGGTACACTTAATCAGAAGGTTGAGTCACTTAAGTATACAGTAACTAAGAAGGCAACTCTTCTCGATAAGATAACTGTTGAAGTATACGGTATATACCAGAATTGGGATGGACAGTATGGACAGAAGCTTCTTACATATGATCTTGATCCTAAAGCAACTTCTGGTAGCGTTGATATTCAGCTTTACGACGATGGTGTATATAATCTTAAGAGTGCATCAGTTAGCAACGTAGTAACAGGTTCTGGTGAGGTTGGCGAGATTAACTTAGTTATGAACTCTCAGAAAGCTAGTTATAGTGGAGCAGAACCAGTAGCATCAGATCAGACTCTGTACGTTAAGATTAATGGACAGATGATGGGTGGATTCAAGTCAGGTGATAAGATTACATTCAGTAACAGCAAGATGACATTCACAGATGTTAAGACAACCTACGGTGCAGCACTTGATGGATATGGAAAGCAGAGCATTTCAGTTGAAATCCTTGATGAGGCTGGAAATGGTGTTTCAGATGATGTATCATTTGCTGTGGCTGGAAAGACAGCTACTGTTGCAACAAGCAGCGGAGTTGCTACATACGACTTCTACAATTACAAGGTTACAGGAGTAACATTTACAACAGCTAATGGTGCTGCAACAACTGAGAATCTTGATAATCAGGCACTTACAATTAAGTACCTTGATGTAAATGGTGATCCAGTAGTTAACGGATCAGTATCTGCTGATATTAATGGTAAGGATACATTTAGTATTTCAGAGCTTACTAATTCAGAAGGTATTGTTTCTACAAGCTTTAAGAACTACTCAGTTTCATCTTCATCAGGTACAAAGAACTATTATCTTAACTATAAGACAAACGCTGGATATGATTCAAATGTCTACTTCCAGTCAGATCTTAGGAAAGACAAGTCACTTGCTAAGAGTGCTTGGGGTGACGCATTAGCTTCTAACACGAAGTACTATGTTGCAAAAGATCATGGAAAGTATCTTTCATCAACAGGACTTACAACATTCATCTCAATTGGTGAGGGTGCATCAAGTACAAACGGTGGAGCACTTATGTACAAGTACGCTGAGGTTGAATGGTCAAAGGCTGCAGAGTGGAATATGGCTGCTACATCAAAGAGTTCAAATGGTACTAACAGAGCAACACAGAACAACGTTGGTATTGTAACATCATATCCATTCAAGATTGCTTCAAGACTTAATATTTCGGATACACATCCACAGTCACTTGAGCTTGACATGGAAGATCCAGATATGACAGTTTGGTATTCACTTGCAGGTGGTACAGGAGCTAAGGGTGGTTCATCACTCTTCTCAGCATCACCTAACGATGGTGTAGATAACTACTTCGTATATAGCTACGGCAATGTATTCTACTGCGGTGCTGGTCACTCAAAGGTAACTGGTGTTGGCAAGGAGAATAACGATGAGAGACTTCTCTACATCAACATTATCTGTAACTCAGTAAGAAAGAGCTCTAAGATACCTACAATTTATGTATATGATCATGAGTCAGGTGAGACACTTGGTAACTTCATCAAGGTTGACTCTTATGGTAATTACTACTGTAAGGTTAGTGAGATGACAGATACACCAGAGTTCGCATATAAGTGTATTACAGATAAAGAGACAGATATTAAGAATGTTAAGATTTACTACGATCTTGATTACTTAGAGAATCAGACATCAGCATATACTGCTAATGAGAATCATGTATTAATCTTCGAGGGTAATTATGATCCAACAGCTAATATTGCATCAGGATTACTCAAGCAGATTGGTATAACTGAATCAATTAAGGCAACTGTTGACGGAGTACTTAAGGCTAAGCTTCAGCTTAAGCCAGAATACTTCAACCCATATAATCAGGAATACACATACATTGTTATTGCAGTAACTGATAAGAAGGGTAACACAGTATACCAGAGAATCAAGATTATGCTTAAGCAGTACTTACATGACTTAACATAATAAATAAAGTCCTTTAAGGCGGAGCGAAAGCTCCGCCTTTTTTAAGTAAAATTGCATAAAAAATAAAACTAATTTCAGAATTATTGCAATAATTCTATAAATTTGATATAATTATTTAATTAAAATTAGGAGGTTATTGTTATGACAATAGAAGAGAAGATAGCATTATTAGAGGAAACAATGGAGTTGGATGAAGGTACATTAAAGCTTGATGACAACTTAAGTGATTATCTTGAATGGGATTCAATTGCTAGGCTAGCGTTGATTGCCACATTAGATTCTGAATTTGGTAAGTTTGTAAAAGGCGAGGTTGTAAAAAAACTAGTTACAGTTGAAGACGCAATTAAATTAATGGAGTAGTTTGATATGGTGTATGACGGTGTAATAAGTGGAAGGTTTGTATCTTTGAGAAGTATAACTGAAGAAGATGCTGAGTTTTCGTATAACATTAGAGCTGATGAGCATAACAGGGATACGGTAGGCATTCTTGCTGATTCAATAGAAGCACAAAGGAGATTTATTGAATGGCAGATGAAAGAGCCTGGTGATTACTATTTTGTTATTCTCAATAAAAAAGGAGAAAGAATAGGACTAGTTGGAGTGTATGATATTAAGGATTCTGTTGGAGAAGAAGGAAGATTTGTATGTAATGGATCACCAATGGAAAGTCTTGAGACGGAAGTACTTATGAATGACTTCATTAGGGATGTTTTAAAGCTAAAAAAAACTCACTCTGTCATTTATTGCAATAATCAACGTCATATAAGAAGTCAGAAAAAAAAGGGTATTGAACCAGTTAGATATGGCATAAGAAATGGAATAGAAGTAGCATATTATGAAAGAGATATATCTAATGAGGATGATTCTTTCATAAAAATTAGAAGATTATTGGATAGTATTAGGGATGAGAACAATGAATAATAATTATTATATTTCATTTGTGATTCCATGCTATAGATCAGAAAAATCTATTGAGCAGGTAGTCGACGAAATATTTCTTAGAATGGAAAAATACGATAATAAGTTTGAGGTAATATTAGTCAATGATAATTCTCCAGACAATGTGTGGCGAGTTATAAATGGAATTTGCGAAAAACATAAAAATGTGATTGCTGTAAATCTGGCTAAAAATTTTGGACAACATGCAGCGCTTCTTGCAGGATATTCTAAAAGCAGAGGTGATATAGTTATTTCTTTAGACGATGACGGGCAGGCTCCTCTTGAGTCCTTGGAAGATTTAATTAATAAAATAGAAGAGGGATATGATGTTGTCTATGCTTATTATAAAGAAGTAAAGCAGAATTTATTCAGAAGAATGGGATCCAATGTTGCAAAAAAAATGAATGAAGTCATGTTAGGAGCACCAAAGGATTTTAAAGGAAGTAGTTTTTATGTTGCAAAAAGATTTGTAATCGATGAAATGCTTAAATATGATAATTCATATCCGTATTTGCTTGGTTTAGTACTAAGAACTACTAGAAATATAGCTTGGGTTGAGACAGAGCATAGAAGCAGATTGTATGGCAGGTCAGGTTATAATTTCAAGTCTTTATTAAGCTTATGGGTAAACGGCTTTACAGCTTTTTCGGTAAAACCTCTTGAACTAAGTACATATATTGGATTTTTAATGGCACTAATTGGATTTGTATATGCAATTTATGTCATAATTAGAAAAATCCTTGTAGTTGACTTGGCTGTAGGATGGAGTTCTGTAATTTCAATTATGTTAATAACTTCAGGAATGATTCTTATGATATTAGGAATTATTGGTGAATATATCGGAAGAATATATATATGTATAAACAAATCTCCTCAGTATGTAATAAAGGAAATCATAGATTTAAGGAAAGAAGATAAAAAAGATTAATTAATATGGTATCTAAAGATATTAAAAGAATAATGATAACTGGAGCCTCGTCAGGCATCGGAAGAGAAATTGCATTAGAGTTGGATAAATTGGACTACTCTATTGTTTTAATTGGTAGAGATAAAACAAGGTTGGAGGAAACTCTTTCTTATATGCATAATAAAGACAATCATATATTAATAACTTTTGATTTGACAAACTTTGATGATTATCAATCAGTCTTTTCTGAAGCAACGAAAGATGGCATTAAGTTAAGTGGATTGGTTCATTGTGCTGGGTATGCTGAAGCAACACCATTAAGAGCGGTTAATTCAAGTAAAATATTTGAAATATTTAATATAAATTATGTTGCATACACACAATTGATTAAGCAATATGCTAAGCCTAAACATAATTGTGGTGGAAGCATAGTTGCTATTTCGGCGATAAATGCACACTATCCACAAAAGTATATGAGTATATATGCTGGTAGCAAAGCTGCTATTGAAGCAACAAACAGGGCATTTGCACTTGAATTATCAGAAAAGTCAATTAGGGTAAATAGTGTTGTTGCAGGTGCAGTTATGACCAATATGACACTGAACTATAATGAGAATGATATTCAAAATATCGTAAACAAACAAATATTTGGATGGGTAGAAGTAAAAGCTGTAGCAGATGCTGTTAGATTTTTACTTAGTGAAGACTCAAAATATATGACTGGACGTGAGCTTTTTGTAGATGGAGGAAGGCTAGGACAATGATGGATGTGTTATTTACCGATCAGCATGGGATAGATTACTATGCTGAAGACGTATACAATGCTCTTAAGAATGTTGGGGCAAATGAGTGTGAAACATTATTTATTCATTCAGATATAATGTTTGGAACTGTACCAAAGGGATTTAAGCGAAAAGAGTATTTATCAATTCTATATTCAGTAATTAATGATTTAAAAGTAAAAAACATAATAGTGCCTACGTTTACATATAGCTTTTGTAATCAAGAGGATTTTGATGTAAATAAATCAGTCACAAGTATGGGAGCTTTTAATGAATACATTAGAAAGCAACAAGATAGGTATAGAACACTAGATCCGTTGCTATCACTGTCTGTACCCGTTTCACTAAAAGATAAATTTGACTGTATTAGTAATCATTCATTAGGAGAAGGTAGCGGACTGGATATTGTTCATAAACTATCTGATGTAAAATTCCTTTTTATGGGAACACACATGGGTGAGTGTTTCACATACCTTCATTATATTGAAAAGATGAAGGAAGTGCCTTATAGATTTGATCTAGGTTTTAATGGTAAAGTGATAGATTATAACCAAGAAGAGAGAAATATTAAACAATATATACATACAGCATGTTTTGGTGTTAAGCCTAAAAATTTTTATGATTTTGAGGAGCAACTAATTAGTGATTCAAAGATGAAAAAATGTATACTTGCTGATAGTTTTTTAGAGTGCGTAGATGAAAAAGTAGTATATAAGGAAATTGTAGATGCGCTAGAGCGTGATATTAACACTTTTTTAGAAAAACCCTTTACAAACGCAGACTTAATAAAAAAATATACCAAAGGAATTGATGGTGAGAGAATAACTCATTGTTAACGCATATAGAAGAATATGGAGAAAAAAAGTGAGAATTAATATTATTGATTGTTTTGAGGATACTGTAAAGAAATATCCTGATAAGATTGCTGTAGAGCATAATGATGATAAAATTACATTTTTAGAGTTACAAAATAAAGCTATCTATTTGTCGAATTTAATTTCCGAAACTATTGGGGGAAAAATAAACAGGCCTATTGCAGTTTTCTTACCCAAACAAATAAATACGGTCATCGCAGATTTGGGTATTACTTATTCAGGTAATCCATTTATGAACCTTGACGTAAAGACACCGATTGAAAGAATTGGAAATATTATAGACCTGGTAGAACCAGAATTACTAATTACTTCGACAAAATATGCAAATACAGTTAATTGTCTAAAAGTAAAAGTTTTGATAGTTGACGAGATTGATTTCTCAAAAACTATGAACAAACATAATAAATGGAAGAATAATATAATTGATACAGATCCGTTTTGTCTAATAAACACATCAGGTTCAACGGGAACTCCTAAAGGCGTAGTGTTGAATCATAGAAGTTTTTTTGATTTTATTGATTGGGCAAACGAAAGGTTTAATTTTAATGGTAATGAGATAATGGGATCATTATCACCAGTGGTTTTTGATATTTTTGATTTTGAATTATGTATGATGATGATTAACTCATCAAGGATAGTAATACTTGATGCGGGACTGGCTGCTTTCCCTGCAAGGTTACTTGAAGTAGTAAGAAATAAAATGGTTAATTTCATTTTCTGGGTTCCGTCAATTATGGTAAACATTGCTAATCTTGACTTAATATCAAAATTACCATTAGATAATCTCGAAACGATTTGGTTTGCAGGAGAGGTATTTCCTACTAAGCAGTTTAATTACTGGTATCAAAAGATTCCAAATGCATGTTTTGTTAATTTGTATGGACCAATAGAAATAACATTAGATTGTACATATTACATAATTTCTGAATTACCTGATGAGGATACCCCTTTACCAATTGGTATTCCATGTAGAAATACAGATGTATTAATACTGGATGAAAATGATAATCTTTGTGATATTGATTGTGAAGGAGAGCTCTGTGTAAGAGGAACTTCTCTTGCAATGGGTTACTATAATAATCCAGAGAAAACAGCTATAGCATTTACACAAAATCCACTTAATAAGTCTTATCCTGAATTGATTTATAGAACTGGAGACATTGTATCAGTTGGCTCAGATGGATTGATTTATTTTAAGGGTCGAAAAGATAGCTTGATTAAACATATGGGATATAGAATTGAGCTTGCAGAAATAGAACATATTATAGTTAATCAGTTACAGATAGTAAATTATTGTTGTGCAGTATATAACTATAATACCAAGCAAATAGTCCTTTTTTATGAAAATGAAAATGATATTGACGCTAAAGAATTTAGAAAGCAGCTTGTGAAAGTGGTTCCATCATACATGGTACCGAATGTTTTTGAACGTATGGATATTCTACCTAGAAATACAAACGGTAAAATAGATAGATTATTATTAAAGAATAAGGTTAATTAGGGGGCCAAAATGAGAGATATTGAGATAAGAATCCAAAATATGCTTGAGGATATTAAACCAGAACAGGATTTTGAGAACAGTGAAGATTATATTGAGGACGGTTTATTAGATTCATTTGATGTAATATCATTAGTCGATATGATAGAAGAAGAATTTGGTGTATTAATAGATGGCCTTGATATTGTTCCGGAGAACTTTGTTTCAATAAAAGCGATTATTGAATTAATCGATAGGAGCGGAGGAGAAAAATAGTGAAAACACAGTTTAAAAACAAGAGAATTTCGTCCATTTTAGGTGTATTACCTGAAAAAGAAGTTTATTTTGAGGAAGAGGTAGGTAACTACTCATTCCCAGAGAAGCAAACATTGAGACTGAAAAAGGTGATGGGATATGTAAAGCATAGACTTACTAAGGAAACAACTACAGTCTTTGATCTTGCTAAATTTGGTGTACAGCATATGCTTGATAATTCTTGGTTCAAAAAAGAGGATATTGGTGCAATTATTACTGTCACCTTGTGTCCTGATTATTATGTACCACATATAAGCACTATGATTCATGGGGAGTTCGGTTTTTCTCAAGAAGTTGTATGTATGGATATTGCGCAAGGATGCTGTGGATTTGTTCTTGGATTGTTTCAATCATTTATGATGTTAGAGCATTTAGGTGAAAAGAAAGTTTTATTGATAAATGGAGATATTTTAAGTCATAAGGTTTCAAAGAGAGACAGAAATGATTTCCCTCTTATTGGTGATGGTGCCGCTATTTCAATAATTGAGAACACAGAAAAAGAAAACGACATTTTCTATGAGATGAGAACTGATGGAGCTGGTGGTAAAGCATTAATCATTCCAGCTGGTGGATTTCGTATGCCAAGCACAGAAAAGACTGCAGTTATGGAAGAAACGGATGATGGTAATTTTAGATCTCTAGATAATATGCATATGGATGGAAGTGGTGTTTTTAACTTTGTTCAAAGTGAGGTTCCATCATTGATTGAAAGTCTTATTGATACTGCTGGATATACAAAAGATGATGTTGACTATTACTTATTTCACCAACCAAATAAATTTATGCTTCAAAAGCTGGGACAGAAGTTAGGTATTGATTTAAATAAGCTGCCTATGAATCTTGTTGAACTTATGGGAAATCCAAGTGGATCTTCAATTCCATTAGTAACAGTATTAAATCTGAAGGAAGAGATGAAGGAAAAAGAGTTCAAATGTGTTTTGTCAGGGTTTGGTTCTGGACTAGCCTGGGGCGGAATAGTAATGAATGTTGGAGAGATGGATAATTGCGATTATATAATTTCCAATCTATAATTTAGTAGGAGATTAATATGAGAACTGATGGAATTATAGCTAAGATAAGAGAGTTGAAGCTAAAAAAAACACGAGTTATTACAAACTGCTATATTCAATTTAAAACAGAGCCTGATAAAGAGTGGAATGTTTTAGAATCCAATAACTCCCTAGTGATAGTTTGTGTTGATTCTGATGGGATAACTGAGAGATTATTTTTTTACACCAATGATATAGCAGACTTACTATTTCTTATTGGTAGATGTAACAAGAATTCGGTTATTGAGATAATTACTAGGGATAGAAATGAGTTAGTTGATGCTTTTAAAACAGTTGGATTTTCACTGTTATCTAGACTTATAAAATATTCAGTTAAGGATATTGCTGAAGTAAGTACAATAAATGAATTCATTCACAACAATGTCGATGACACAACCGACAGTTATTTAGCAGAATTGACCGATAGCAACGGTATTTATAATATTTTGTATGAAAATTTTGATACAAGAATAAGCAGGTTACCGGTACTTGAAGAAATAAACAATGCAATAAATAATAATGAAATATTGATTTGTAAGGATGATGAAGGTTCAATAAAATCACTTCTTCAAGTTAATATAATGCCCAAAAGCTATTATATAAGTCAAATAATCAATCATGGAGATAAAAGAAAGTTTCATGACATGATTGGAAAATCTATTTCTGATTATATAGATGCAGGTGGAAAATATATGTATGCATGGGCGGAAGAGACTAATCCTGCATCTCAGAGATTATTTCAGAAGTATGGAATGAAATCAGAAGGATTGTATTTACTGGTATTTGCAAAAAACAATTAATAATAGAGCGAAGGTAATTATATGAAGTGCGTTAGTTGTCTAAGTGAATTTGATGAGAAGGAACTAAAGAAAAACAAGTATATATGTCCAATCTGTGGCAAATACTATAGAATAAATGCTACTGAAAGAATTGCTATGATTGCAGACAAGGGGTCCTTTGTTGAATGGTTCAGTGATGTTACAACATCAGATTTTTTCGGAGATGATGAATATGAGAAGAAGATTTTTGATGCGTGCGAAAAAACCGGTTTGAAAGAGGCTGTGCTTGTTGGTAAAGCAAAAATAAAAGGTGAATCGGTATGCTTAGGAGTATGTGATTCAAGATTCCTTATGGGCAGTATGGGTTACGCAGTTGGCGAGAGATTAACACGTGCTATAGAAAAAGCCACTTCAGATAATTTGCCAATAGTTCTATTTTGTTGTTCGGGTGGAGCAAGAATGCAAGAAGGAATAGTATCATTAATGCAAATGGAAAAAACTTCCGCAGCTCTTACCAAACATAGTGATATGGGACTCTTATATTGCTCGGTATTAACAGATCCAACAACAGGCGGTGTTACCGCAAGTTTTGCAATGCTTGGTGATATAATAATGGCTGAGCCTGGTGCGACTATTGGGTTTGCTGGTCAAAGGGTAATAAAACAAACTATTGGTCAGGATTTGCCTAAGGGATTTCAGTCGGCTGAATTTCAGCTTGAGCATGGACAAATTGATGGGATTGTTGAAAGAAAAAATCTCAAGAGAGTTTTGTACTATTTCATAGTTGCCAATAAGTATAATAGTAATTTTGCCAATTTTAATGATGAATTAAGGAGAGGGTTTGTAAACCTTTCGAAGGCATTCATTAAAAGTAAATTTGATACTAATAATACTCCATGGAAAAAGGTTAGACATGTTAGGGATATTAAGCATCCACAGGCAATTGATTACATCAAAGAAATATTTGATGTTTTTGTTGAGTTAAAAGGAGACAGATTATATAAGGATGACAGGGCTCTTATTGGTGGAATTGCAATGTTCAGAGGACAACCAGTTACTGTTATAGCCGAGGATAGAGGTCGAAACATAAATGAGTGCATTGAACGTAATTTTGGTATGCCAAATCCATGGGGATATAGAAAGGCACTAAGATTAATGAAACAGGCTGAGAAGTTTAATAGGCCTATTGTGAGTTTTATCAGTACTTCTGGTGCATATTGTGGTATTGAGGCAGAAGAACATGGTATTGGTGTGGCTATAGCCAATAATCTTGCAGAGATGGCTAGACTTAAAGTGCCGATAGTCGCAATAATCATTGGAGAAGCTGGTAGTGGAGGTGCTCTGGCTACAGCTATTGGCAATGAGGTGTGGATGTTTGAGAATGCCACGTATTCTGTGTTATCGCCAGAAGGATACGCTTCCATTGTATGGAAGGATGCGTCAAGAGCTGAAGAAGCAGCAAGAAAAATGAAGATAACCGCAGAGGACTTAAAGAAGAAGGGAATCATAGATGATGTGATAACCGAGTGTGGGGGTGCTACCCTTAACAATGTTGATGAGATATCAAAAATATTGAGTTATAAAATAATGAAATTTCTTGAAAAGTATAAAGGTAAAACTCAAGAATACATTATCGAGGAAAGATATAGTAGATTCAGAAGACTGTAAAATATTATCGAAATATAGAGGCGAGTAAGTAAAAGAGGCTCGTAAAAACTAGATGGAGTAATACACTCCAAATATTAGAAGCTATTGGGAAAGTGGATGTAGTAAAATACTCCACTTTCTATTAGTTTGGTAGGACATCAGATCATTTTACGCTAACCTTAAATTCGACCAGTATTGCATGAATCACCGCAAAAGTGATAAAATCAGATAAAATAGCATAATAAAAGGAGTACGTCATGGTTTTTTCAAGCAAAATCTTTTTATTTTTCTTTTTTCCAATGCTTTACCTTTTGTATTTTACAGAGATAAAAAAAGGGAAAGTCAATTCAATTAAATATCAAAATATTGTTTTGCTTATAGCAAGTCTGGTTTTTTATGCCTATGGAGGACCAATATACGCATTATTATTGATAGTGGAAATAGTTCTAGATTATCTAATGGCGTTATTAATGGATAAACAGGAAACACAAAAAAAGAGAAAACTGTTTCTTATTTTAACTATAATAATCAATGTGGGTATTTTGTTTGTATTCAAATATCTATCATTTTTTGTGAAGAATATTGGCGCTTTATTTGGTTCTAATATTGGTATTAATATTGTATTACCAATTGGAATTTCATTCTATACATTTCAGCTGATTTCCTATGTCGTGGATGTTTATAGAAAAAGGGTGGAAGCTAATAAAAGCTTTATTGAACTTGCATTATACGTTTCTATGTTTCCGCAGCTAATTGCAGGTCCTATTGTTAGATATGAAGATGTATGTGTTCAGATTAAAACAAGAACATCCAACAGTGAGGATATCACGTATGGGTTTATAAGATTTTGTGTTGGCCTATCAAAAAAAGTGCTTTTGGCAGATTATCTGGCTAAGGTGGCGGATTACGTATTTCTTAGAAATCAATTTGAGAAAATATCAGTAACCACAGCATGGCTTGGTGCCTTGGCATATATGCTTCAGATTTATTTCGATTTTTCAGGATACTCAGATATGGCTATAGGCCTTGCAAGAATATTTGGATTTAAGCTTAGGGAAAACTTTAATTATCCATATATATCAAAGAGCGTTACAGAATTCTGGAGAAGATGGCATATATCCCTGAGTGAATGGCTGAAGGATTACATATATATTCCTTTAGGAGGAAATAGAAAAGGAAAGATAAGACGCATAGTAAATCTTCTGATAGTTTGGGTTATTACAGGTTTCTGGCACGGCGCAGCCTGGAATTTCCTTCTATGGGGTCTATATTATTTTATATGGTTAATGATTGACAAATATATTATTGACAAAATATCTGTGCTTAATTCAAACGTAGTAGGAAAGAACGTCAAATGGTTCTGCACAATGATAATTGTATGTGTTGGATGGGTTATTTTCAAATACAGCTCTTTAGAGTGGATAGGTCAATTTATAGGAACAATGTTTGGAATAAATGGTTTTGTAATGACCGATATTCATGGCGCGGTAATAATAAAGCAGTATGGCTTTATTATTCTTATTGCATGTATTGCAAGTCTTCCTGTTAAAACATTTATAGATAAAAAAATAAAGTCAATAAAAGCAAAGGAGATATTACTTGCGATATATACTATCGGTGTAATCGCTTTGTCAATATTATCTATTTTTGTAGAAACCTATAGTCCGTTTATATATTTTCAATTTTAATGATTTTGTTGGGTGGTGATTTTTTGAAAATTATAAATAAAGTAGTGAATACGGTTATTTATTTATTGATATTTATTATGATATTGAATGTTGGAAGATGGCTTATAAAAGTAGTTGGAATAGATATGCTGGATGCTAATACAACACTATATGACAGTATTTATGCGGATGATTTGTATCTAAGAACAATGATTGGAAAGCATTTTGATACAGAGGGAAATACATTTAACACAAATTGGAAGGAAGTATATCCATTTATGGATAAGCAGACAGGTGAGATTTTAGCAGATAATACAAGCAAGTCGAAGAATGATGAAATAAATGATGTTACTTTTTCCTATTTTTATGATGATGGATTTATCTTTAATGAAGCCTTTGTTTCAGTTGGTAATTCATTAAAAAGAAAAATTGGGATAAATAATGATTTGAGTAGTGTTGTTTATAGTGCCGAAAACAATAATAATAAAAACAACACTAAAAAAGAGAATGATACATCAAATCTTGTCGAACTAGATAATGGCTACTACGTAAATCTTATGGAAAATAGAGACTGTTCATATGTCCTGGATAAGCTAACCAATTTTAACAGTTATTTAGAGGAAAAGAATATTGAATTAATATATGTACAGGCACCAGGTAAGATATCCAGGGAAATGGAAAAGGAAATCAAGACTATGTATAACGACAATTCAAACGATTTAAGTGATGAGTTGCTTGATAGACTTAATCAAAACAATGTAGATACGTTAGATCTGAGACCTACCTTTGAAGCTGATAATTATACCAGTTTGTTCTATATGACTGATCATCATTGGAATATGTATGGCACAGTATTAGCAAGCAAGACCATTGTGGATAAGCTTACTAAGGGAAATTATGACAATAAGATTTATGACATTAATAATTATGATATTGATAGATATGAAAAGGCATATGTTGGAGCGTATGGAACACAGCTTGCACTCCCTGTAAATGAATTTGGTGAGAATTTAGATGTCTTAATACCAAAGGGGAAAACAAGCCTCAACATTTATATTCCTGAAGTAGAATTAAATGTAGATGGAACATTTGCAGATATAGTTGATAAAAGTATAATAGAGGAGCATTATTCTGTTGCTCAGATGTACTACATCTATTACAACTGTTGTTTCAACAGGATTATCAACAACAAAGCAACCAATGACCATAGAGTATTATTACTTGGGGATTCCTTCAATTCGACTCTTTATCCATACCTCGCCCTAGGTGTTAAGGAGCTTCTATTTGTTGACAATAGAGGCTTTGATGGCAGTATTGAGACACTTATTGAAGATTACAAACCAGATACAGTAATAGTATTAAATACAACCTCATCAATCGTTGATCCAGAGGTTTCAGAGGAAAATATAACACTTTGGGATTTCAGATAAATTCCATAGAAAAGGTGCGGACATATTATTGAACTTGATATATTTAATATCTGGTCCAATAATATGTCCGCACACTTATTTGTGGGAAAAGTACTTGACGGTTACGCTTCTATATTAAGCTTCTTTTTTCTTTTATTGATAATAATTATAACAACTAGTATAGCAAGTGCAATCAATGATACTATTATACCCTGTGTAAGAAGTGGAGTATAGAATTCGATTCTAATTTCATGAGAACCACTTGTAAGTTCAATTCCTATACCTCCAAGCAAATCAACTGCTTCAACCTGCTTGCCGTCAACATAAACCTTTTTATGTGGGTAGTTTGGATATGAAAGATATAATATGCCGTCCTTGCTGCATTCTACAGAGCCGGATATCTGATTATCTGTGAAGGAAGCATTAGTAAACTTAGACTCTGAAAAATATTTTTGTACCTTTTCAAGAACATCCTTGTTAAGTATAGCAACCTTTAGGGTATAATTCTTATTGTTCTCTGTGACTGGATAGTCTGCCTCTATACAGGTATGCTCGCCAACCTTGGTTGGCCCTAGGTACATAATATATGTGCTTGCAGGAATATATAGCTCACCCTCCAAATCCTTTGCAATGTAGAACTTCACCTGAAGATTACCAGTTCCGTCTTCGCCAAGAGAATCAGTGTTAGCATAACAGTATGAATAGTTTTCATTTATCTTATCAGAAGCGGTCTCTAATGTGAGATAGGTATATAAATCTCCAAAGCCAAGATAGTTGGTAAACTGGTTCTGATAATCAATCATATTAAAGGAATCAACAGCCTTGTAAAGAGGATAGTCCTTAAAGGAAGTATCAACCATAAAACCAGCAGCAACATAATAAGGATTCTCGTGGAGATTAATATTGTCTACTGAAGCAAGCTCAGGATAAATAGAAAATGAAGAATCATAATATGTATTTGTAATCTGGTATTTAACATTAAGCATCATATCAGCAAGTGGATTTCCGCCAACATAGTCAACATAGTTAGTTGAACTAGGGATTCCCCATTCATTCAGCATTTCCTGCTGGTACTTATTGTAGCATGATGAAAAGATTGAAAGCGATCTTGTATCGGTTGTATTACCAAGATTGTATTCGCCACTGTTTACATACTCAGTAATTACACTTGAAGAGTCATCAACTCTTGACATCAGTTTATCGATTTTATTGTGCTCCTCGAGAGAGAAGCCTACATTTCCACCCATTATATTGTATGTATTATATACAGAGCTTATTAGAAGCTCGGACATTAATAGGAAGGTTGCAACCTTAATAAGTTTCTTTCTATTATTCTTAAGAATGTATATAAATGATACACACAGATATACAATTATAAAAATCGCTGACAGCTTATACTTTGTGGTTGTATGTGGAAAATCCTGTGGAATGCTCCAAATAACTAATAGTGCAGCTGATGGAATTGAAATCATTGTTAGCAACAGTTTTTTGTTGATACTCTCAAAATTGATTATCACGTCGTATGCCATTGTAATTATCAAAAATACCCAGAAGATTGCAAATCTGTTAGGAACCATTGACTGATAATGGAAGCCGTGAAGGATAAAGTTTAGTAGGTCATTTCCGTATGCAAAGAATAAAAGACATGATAGAAGTGTTTTCCTAATTCTCACGGATAACGGAATATCCTTAACAGCAAGATACACAAATGAAAGTATTAATATCAAAAGTCCACAGTATATATTTGCAGAGGTAGAATCCTCAGTAACGATATTTCCAACATGTCCAATCATAAAACTTCTTAGATTTGCAAGTATGCTATTATCAAGTGAAAGCTTAGGAAATGTCGAGTCATTGCCCACATATGGTGACATTCTCGTGCTCATATAAAATGGCAAAAGTGAGAATGCGCTGAGTAAGGCTGAAACTATTGATGAAAGTCCAAAGCGAATACCGTTCATGACAAAATTCTTAAAGCTCTTATGCTCATATATAAAGAACATTAAGAAGAGAATCTCGCACATAAGGAAGCAGTAATAGTTAAGAGTTATCATTGTGTATGCCAGTATCAATATGTATGGAAGAGGTTTTTTATTATATATCAGATTCTCCATGGACCACACAACAAAAGGAAACATCATACTTACAAATGAGAAGCCTAAGAAGCAGAAGTAGCTTGTTGCAAAGGTGCATAGGCTGTAGCTGATTCCAAGTGCGATAAGTATCTTATTACTCTTGTCAAATGACTTTTGATTTGGTCTGTGAGTAAGGTAAAAGATAAGAGGTAATCCTGTTACCGAAAATCCAATTCCAAAAACAACAACAAAGGCAAGGTTTGCAAGAGAAGTTGGAAATAGCAGGTAAATATCACAAATAGGATTCAATAGCGTTGCTAGATTTACAGTAAAGTCATTTGTTAGTATTCCGACATTGGTATTAAAGGATGATAATGAAAATGATTTAATACCTGAATATAGATGATAGAGCAGTGGCATAGACTGAGCAAAGCCATCAGAGGTTACTGCGGTATCATTTCCAAATGGAATACAGCTTTTTAACATCATACAAAAAACGAATACAGAGAAGCTGATGATGAAAGTCATAATGTAAACGTAATTTGATATTGCAAAATTCGCAAATAAAGTACTTAGCTTATTTGATGAAAGCTTATTATTAATTAATGAACGAGCTTTTGCAGTTGCCTTAATAGATAGTAGTACGAATACAACAATTGCTAATATTGTGAATACTAAACCAATATAAAGGAATGTAGGGAAGTACATAAATTCGATGTCATTCTGTCCCTTGGTTACAGGAATTCCAATATACTTATCACTTATTGATATGGTTTTTGCAGTGCTTCCATTATTCTTTATTACCCAGGAATTACTGTATTGTTTAGAAACAAATATATATCCATCCTCATCAGCCGCAAATGACATAGTGTAAAGATTTCCACTCTTTGAAGGTGTAATGGTTTTAAGCGCAGACATACCATTTTCAAAGGCATCTAAATCGAATACACCAAATTCAAAATCAAGAGATCCAGTCAACCTTTCTCTTTTAGTGAATAGATGCCTCTGTGCGATTGAATCTTCTGGAGTAATATTGCCAAAATGTATTGTGTGCATAACATATCCATAGAAATCGCCATAGAGATCAGGTTTAAAATAGAATACATAGGCATTATCCAAATACTTATTAGGATTAGATGGACTAATTAAATAAGCTTTATCATAAGAAAATGCACCTGTAGAGATAACAAATGGCTTTTTAAATCCAAGGACTTCCTCAAATAAAAGATTAGTAGAGGTAAGTGGATAAGACTCATTGTAGCTCCAGTTCTCAATCTTATCATTAACATAGAAATAGCCGGAGGTTACATATGGGTTCTCATAGATATCCACGTCCATAAAGCTGTCAACCTTAGTATACTCAAGCGGAAGATCGTTAATACCATCTAAGATTAGAACATATTTGTATCCAAGGAGTGAGTCTGAGACAGGTGTGTGGCTTGTCTCATTATACTCATGAGTAAGAACCTTAGCCCCTGGATCAAACCCCTGAATATAAGACCTTGCAGCCTCATACTTGTAGGTATCTGTTGCCTTGTAGCTGTAGGTATTTAATCCGATTTCCTTGATGTTGGCTGAAAATGACATTGCAATCTCAGCAATCATAATTACTGAAACTATTGATTTCATAAGCCAGAAACTCATACTTTCATTCTTCCAGACAATTGTGATAATAAAGTACACAAATATAAACTCAAGTGAAAGAAGGAAAGGACTCATAGTGTCGTAATCATTTGACATGATGAGTGATGATACAACAAGGAGAGCAGCAATTATTGCAGAAATAACAAGCTGCCTTGAGGTCGAATGTGTGATATTAATAAATGCACTGTAGGAAACAGTAAGCATTACAAACACGAATATAAAACCGAAGCAGGTCTTATTGTCTTCGGACATGAGAAGACCGTTAAAGATATAGTTCGGTGTAACGATGTAGGTGCTTGCGAAAAGAATAAGTATGAGAGCTGCGTTTTTGATTCTCTCCTTAAGTGCAAGGTTTTTGTTCAGGATGTAAACAAATACAAGGAAGAGAACGATGATGCCTGCATAGATATCAATTCCGTCAGCAGCAGGGTAGATAATAGAAGATTTAACCTTTGTGGTCTGCATCTTTATCACATCAAAGAATGAAGTGACAAATTCAGGGTATGGAAATTTGATACTGAGGTTGTCATTTATTATTGTACTCTTTAAGCAGTTTATGATGATAAATGATCCAAGTCCCACAGCAAGAATATCACTGAGAAGCTTCAGTACGAAGGACTTGATAAAGTGCTTTCCAGATGTGTAATTCTGAAGAATAAAATAAACAAATGTAAATATAGAAATGAGGAAAGCCATATAAAAGCTTGTGAAGAAGGAAATTGCAACAGAAATAGTGTAAAGTCTCCAGTTAGACTCTTCAATGAGTTTATCAATACCCATGATTATTATTGGAAAAAGGCAAACTGAAGAAAGGTGTGTTATATCAAAGCCCTGGGAAACCATGTAGCCAGAGAGTGCATAACAAACCGAAAAAGCAATTATTGGAAGAACTGGAGATACGAAAAAGCTGCCGATTTTTCCGGATGGATTTTCGCTTCCACCAAGCTTGATATCCTTTTTTGCTTTCTTCTTTTTCTCCTCGCGCTTAGCCTTTTTAGCAAGACGCTTTTCTTCTAAGGCATCAATTTCATCCTTTCTAAGAAGAGCATTCTCCGCGCACTTTTTGAGCTCTCTCTCGTGTCTGTGGCAGAGAAATACTGAGAATAAAAGTCCGGCAAGACCAAGCTTTAACATGTAAAGAATATTTAATACCGATAGCATGCTTGCCTTAGGGAAGAGCAGTATAATAAGATTTAATGGGTCAGAAAGATAGTACGTAAAAATAGTCGTAAAATCGTAGCCCTGTCCATTTGTCTCATTAAAGGCCAGGAAGGTACCATTATGAACTCTGTCATAGAGCTCGTTGAAATATGGAATGTAGCTCTCCATTCCACCACTTGTCAGTACGTCCTTGTTGCCAAAGGGTGCAAAGCCTCCGCTGATTAAGCCAATTAAGGCAATGACAGCCGGAAGAATAAAGGCAGCAAGGTAGATAAATAGTTTCTGTTTCTTCTTCATTGTTTCCTCCAAAAATACATAGAAATTGCAATTGCATTGATTTAGGAAATGAATAACATTTCCTATTTATAATGCAACTTATAAATTATATCATTTTTAAGGGTGAAATGCACTACAATTCGTATAATATTACTGAAAACTATAAATAAGTATGATATACTTATAAAAGGTTAAGATTTTTAGACCCTATTTAGGAGGATTAACTTGGAAAAGCTATTATTTGGAAGCACAGAGGATGCGAAGAAAATAGAGAAAAATGGTATGCTGTGGAATGCAAGCTACGGAATGCTCCTTGCAGTACAGTCCGTAGTACTACTCATGATTATAAAGAGAATGTGCGGCCTAGAGGCAGCAGGAGTGTTCTCAATTGCAAATGCCAATGCCTCTCTTATGTATGCGATTGGAAGGTATGGCATGAGGAATTATCAGGTTTCTGATGTGAGGGAACAGTATACATTTTTTGAGTATTTATGGTCCAGAATTTTTACCTCAGCAGCAATGATTGTGGCCAGCGTTCTTTATGGTATTTACGGAATATATGTTATGGGCTACTCAGATGAGAAGTTCTGGGTAGTGGTATTGTATTGCCTTCTTAGAGTAATTGACGCCTTTGAGGATGTATATGCGGGATTTTATCAGCAAAAGGGCAGACTTGATGTGGGTGGCAGGATGATGACTATTCGTCTTACCTTCACTATTATTCTTATGACAATTGCACTTTTCCCAGGAAGAGATATGATAGTTGCATTTTCAATTTCACTCGCAGCATCGGTTTGTGTGAGCATTTATTTTCTTGTTATAACATACAGAAAAATCGGAGATACCTGCTTTATAAAGTGCGTTTCGGTGAAAAAAGTCGCAAGGCTTCTTGTTTCGACATTTCCACTTTTTGCGGGAGCATTTCTTGCGCTCTACATTGATAATGTAGAGAAATACGCAATTGATGCATATATGGATGAGGCAGCTCAGGCCTGCTACAACTTTATATTTATGCCAGTTTTTGTGGTGGCATTACTTTCAGGATTTATCTTCCAGCCAATAATTGGAAGGATATCAGTTATGTGGAAGGATAGGGATATAAGAGGCTTTATCAGGGCGTCACTTAAACAGCTATTTGTGATTCTTGGAATAACGGTTATTATACTTGCAGGAGCCTATGTGCTAGGAATTCCAATACTATCTATTCTTTATGCCACTGATTTGAGTGCTTACAAGTGGGAGCTTATGGTGCTTTTACTTGGCGGAACAGGCTATGCAATAGGAGTGCTTTTTGTGACTCTCCTCACAATTATGAGAAGGCAGGCAGCAGTTATTTACGGCTATCTTGCGACCTCTGTTTTGGCAAGGATACTTTCAAAGTCGGCTGTTATTAACCACGGAGTTATGGGAGCATCAGTTGTATATACTGCAACTATGGCGGTGGGAGTGCTGATATTTTTGATATTTATAGTGTTTTATATAGCAAGGGAAGGAAAAAGGTAGTTTCCTTCTTGTTTAAATGATAAAAGTAGTGTAAAATGTAGACAAACTGTACATGTATGAATAATACAAGGAGGACTGTAATGAGCGAGAATAAAGAGATGAATGAAAAGATAGAAGTAGCAGAGGAAGGATGCACAGGCGTTATCCAGATTGCAGATGACGTAGTTTCATCAATAGCTGCACTTGCAGTAACAGAGGTTGATGGTGTATCTATGCTTGCAGGCAATATTCCAAATGAGATGGTTGCAAAGCTCGGTAAGAGAAACCTTGCAAAGGTTATCAAGGTTACCATGGAGGAGCAGACCATCAATATGGATATCAGCATTGTTGTCAAGTTTGGCTTCAACGTTGTTGAGGTTTCAAAGGCTGTTCAGGAGAGAGTTAAGCAGGCTCTTCTCAATATGACAGGACTTACAGTAAAGACTGTAAATGTTAAAGTATCAGGAATTGACTTAGGAGAATAATTTATGACAAGAAGAAGTCTTAGAGACTGTATTTTTAAGCTTTTATTCAGAGTTGAGTTCAT
Organism: Lachnospiraceae bacterium UBA1760; assembly: GCA_002314775.1. Taxonomy (GTDB): domain Bacteria; phylum Bacillota; class Clostridia; order Lachnospirales; family Lachnospiraceae; genus UBA1760. The sequence goes on along the minus strand of DCHE01000059.1, from coordinate 11,905 downwards.
CGACGTAGATGAGATGGATGAGCAGATCGAGCTCTTTTTTGAGGACCTTGCCAAGGACTCTGAGGATGCAAAGGCTATTGAGGTTTCTGAAAAGGATAGAGAATACATTGTTTTTAAGGTTAAGAATATCGTGGAAAAGCTTGGAACCATAGACGATAAGCTTAGCGAGGCATCTGAGGGATGGACAATAAAAAGACTTGGAAAGGCAGAGCTTGCAATTCTCAGACTTGCTCTTTTTGAGATAAGATATGATGATGACATTCCGGACAAGGTGGCTGTAAATGAAGCAGTTAATCTTGCAAAGGAGTACTGTAATCAGGAGGCACCAGCATTTATCAATGGTGTTCTTGCAAGATTTTGTTCTTAGTCTTTTGGAGTATTATAGATGAATCAAAAGATTTACTCCGTAGGAGAAGTCAATAACTATATAAAAAATATCCTCGCAAATGACTATTTACTGAAGAATATATGCATTAAGGGCGAGATATCAAATTGCAAATATCATAGCATGGGACACATCTATTTTTCCTTGAAGGATGAGACGGGTTCCATGTCTTCAGTTATGTTCAAAACTGATGTTAAAAGAGGTCTGAAGGAGAGACTTAAGGATGGTATGGAGGTTGTCGTAAAGGGAAGAATTGATGTATTTCCAAGGGATGGCAAGTACCAGCTTTATGCAAGAGAGATAATAAATTCCGGCGGAACCGGCCAGCTTTTCGTTATGTATGAAAAGCTTAAGGAGAAGCTTTATAATGAAGGACTTTTTGATTTTGAGTATAAAAAGCCTATTCCGAAGTACCCAAAGACAGTTGGCGTAGTAACTGCCAAAACAGGAGCTGCAATCCAGGATATTATCAATATTCAAAAGAGAAGAAATCCGTATGTTCAGCTTATTCTTTACCCTGCCAAGGTACAGGGAGAGGGAGCGGCTGCGACCATCATAAAGGGTATTGAGACCTTAGATGCCATGGGCGTAGATACGATCATTATCGGAAGAGGCGGAGGAACAATAGAGGATTTGTGGGCCTTCAATGATGAAGCCTTGGCGAGAGCTATATTTGCGGCGAAAACACCGATTATTTCCGGAACAGGACATGAGGTGGACAACACAATTGCTGACTATGTATCTGACCTTAGAGCACCTACACCGTCTGCTGCCTGTGAGCTTGCAATACCTGATGTTATGAAGGCTATAAGGAGTGTGGAGCAGGAGATGGCTTCTCTCACTTATTCAATAAAAACCAGGGTGAATGCCTACAATATGATGTATGAGAGGCTGAAGGCTTCAATTGATAAGAAGAATCCTTACATGAAGGTTATGCAGAGTCAGGAATATCTGGCGAAGCTTTACACCTCTATGGAGAATGCAATTTTAAAGAAGTATGAAGACAGAAGGCACAGGCTTGAGCTTGGGCTTGCAAGGCTTAATGGCCTTTCACCTACAGCTAAGCTAATAAATGGATTTGGATACATTTCCAAAAATGGGGAACCAGTATTATCGAAGAAGGATGTGGCAAGGGATGATGAATTGACCATATATCTTCATGATGGAAACATTGATGTGACGGTTAAATAGTAATTCGGAGGGAATATGGCTGAAGAGATTAAGAACAGTAGTGAAGCAGATGAAGAGATAAGCGTTGAGGAAGCAATAAGACAGCTTGAGGAAATCAACAAGGCGCTTGAGGATCCTCGCACAAGCTTAAAGGACTCAATGGAATTATATAAGGAGGGAGTCCTTCTTGCTGATAAGATTAAGCAGAGCCTAGAGGGCGTTGAGAAGGAGATTAAGGTTCTTAGTGAACAGGAATAAGGACTGGGTATTTTTATGAACGAAAAAGAATTTAACGAGAGACTTTTAAGTGGTAACGCAGCTGACTTGGCAAATGAGTCTCTTGATATAAAGCTTTTGGATAAGAAGCTTTTGGATATGAAGCTTTTAAAAAAAGAAACCGAAAAGATAATAATGGAATACATGCCGAAGCTTGGTGAGTACAATGAGCCGGTTACATCTGCTATGCATTACTCGATAAGTGCAGGTGGAAAAAGGTTAAGACCGATACTTATTTATCTTACTTATAAAGCTTTTGGAGGAGATAAGGATACAGTGCTTCCATTTATGGCTGCGATTGAGATGATACACACTTACTCACTTATCCATGATGATCTTCCGGCTCTTGACAATGATGATCTGAGACGTGGAAGAAAAACCTGCCATGTGGTTTACGGCGAGGATATGGCTATACTTGCAGGTGACAGCCTGCTTAATCTGGGCTTTGAAACTGCTGCCAAGTCATTTCTTATTGAACCAGGCAGTGTTTCGTGTGAGAGGGCACTTCTTTTACTTATGCAGAAGGCCGGAATAAATGGAATGGCCGGAGGACAGGTCAGAGATGTATTCCTGACTGGAAAAAGCATTAGTCCTGAGGAGCTTTTGTACATCTATGAGAATAAAACAGCGGCTCTTATTGAGGCATCGATGATGACAGGAGCAATTCTTGCAGGAGCATCTGATGAGGATGTTGAGAAAATCAGGAATATCGCATCAAATGTCGGGCTCAGCTTTCAGGTTCAGGATGATATTCTGGATATTGTCAGCACCAGCGAAACTCTTGGAAAGCCAGTTGGCTCCGACGAGAAAAATGAAAAATACACCTACGCTACCATATATGGACTAGAGGCAGCAAGGGATTATGTAAAGGATAAAACAGTAGAGGCGGTCGGGCTTCTTGACAGTGTGTTCAGGGATGGCAACATCTATTCAAACACACTTAGAGAGCTTCTTATGTCACTTATTGACAGAGACAGGTAGGTAAAGGCCTCACTATAAATTAGGTATAAAGCTATGAGTATACTTGAAAACATAAAAAAGGAAAATGATATAAAGAATATTTCGATGCGCGACATGGACAATCTCGCTGAAGAGATAAGAGAGCTTATCATTGAGAGCGTGGGCGAAAATGGAGGTCATCTTGCCTCTAATCTTGGCTCGGTGGAGCTTACAATGGCGCTGCACCTTGCTATGGATATGCCAAAGGATAAGATTGTATTTGATGTTGGTCATCAGGCGTATACTCATAAGATTCTCACTGGAAGAAAGGAAGAGATGAGTACCTTAAGAAAGCAGGACGGACTTTCTGGCTTCCCCAAGACAGAGGAGAGTCCATGTGACTGCTTCAACACAGGTCACAGCTCAACAAGTATTTCAGCAGCCTTAGGACTTGCAACAGCAAGGGATTTGCTCGGGACTGATGAGAAGATATGTGCGGTTATCGGAGATGGTTCCCTTACAGGCGGTATGGCCTATGAGGCGCTTGACCAGATTGCACAGCTAAAAACAGGCATTGTTATTGTGCTTAATGATAACGAGATGTCTATTGGAAAAAATGTTGGCGGAATGTCAACTGTTCTAAATAAGCTTAGAATTGGACACGTCTACAATGATTTAAAATCAAATGTTGAGAATACACTTCTCAACATACCGGACGTTGGAATAAAGATGGCAAAAACCATCAAGAAATCAAAGGATTCGATTAAGAGTCTCTTTGTGCCGGGTATGTTTTTCGAGGAACTCGGAATTACCTATGTTGGTCCGCTTGATGGAAGTAACGTGGAGGTTATGGCAGAGACCTTCAGGCTTGCCTTTGAGAGAAAGAGACCGATCATTGTTCATGTAAAGACCGTAAAGGGTAAGGGCTACAGATTAGCCGAGAGATACCCTGAGCATTTTCATGGTGTTGGACCCTTTGACACGGAGACGGGAAGGAATAAATTTCCTAAAAAATATCTGTCAAACACGGATGTATTTGTGTCTGAGCTACTAAAGATTGGTGAGGAGAACCCAAAGGTAACTGCAATAACTGCAGCTATGCTGGATGGTACAGGTATCAGGAAGTTCTACAAGGCATTTCCGGAGAGAACCTTCGATGTTGGAATTGCTGAGCAGCACGCGGTTACATTTGCAGCAGGACTTGCTGTGAGCGGATTTATTCCGGTGGTCGCCATATACTCGTCATTTTTACAGAGAGCCTATGATCAGATTCTTCATGATGTGTGTCTGCAGAATTTGCATGTCATATTCGCAATTGACAGGTCAGGACTTGTGGGCGCAGACGGAGAGACACACCAGGGAATCTATGATACAAGCTACCTGAGAGAGATGCCGGGACTTACCATTCTCGCACCTAAGAATGAGGTGGAGCTTAGAAGTATGCTTAGATATGCGGTTGCGCTTGATGGACCGGTTGCAATAAAGTATTCGAAGGGTGATGCCTACACTGGCTTTAAGTCAGTAAAAAATCCAATTAAGTTTGGAAAAAGTGAGACACTTAGCAAGGGAAGAGATATTGCAATTATCTCAGTTGGCAATATGATTGAGATTGCCAATAATGTATGCAACAGACTTCAGGATGAGAAGGGCTTATCCACAACACTTGTAAATGCAAGATTTGTCAAGCCTATTGACGTAGATATGATAGAAAAGCTTTCTGAAAGATATGAAAAAGTTTTCGTGCTTGAGGAGGCTATAAGAGCTGGCAGCTTTGGAGAGGCAGTTAAGTCCCATATTATGGATAGAAATGCTGCTCTTACTAAAGAGGGTAAGGACAGGCTTAAGGCTTCTATCTACCACTTCTGCATAGAGGAGGAGATAGTTAAGCAGGGAACTGTGGCAGAGCAAAGAATAAGACTTGG
>DCHE01000059.1:6923-7083 GCA_002314775.1 Lachnospiraceae bacterium UBA1760 | reverse complement strand
CTTGCCGAATCAAGAGAGAAGGCTAAGGCAATTATCATGGCAGGAATTGTTTACGTAGATAATAATAAAGAGGATAAGGCAGGTGCAACCTTCGAGGAGACAAAGCTTATTGAGGTTCGTGGCAATACCTTAAAGTATGTAAGCAGAGGCGGACTTAAGC
>DCHE01000059.1:4032-6859 GCA_002314775.1 Lachnospiraceae bacterium UBA1760 | reverse complement strand
GTATGGATGTTGGTTCATCAACAGGCGGCTTCACAGACTGTATGCTCCAAAATGGCGGAGTAAAGGTTTACGCAGTTGATGTGGGACATGGTCAGCTTGCCTGGAAGCTTAGAAATGATGAGAGAGTTATATGTATGGAGAAGACCAATATCCGTTATGTGACTCATGAGAATATTCCAGAGGAGATTCAGTTCTCTTCAATAGATGTATCATTTATATCTCTCACAAAGGTGCTTCTTCCTGTAAAGAATCTTCTCACTGAGGATGGAGAGGTGGTTTGCCTTATCAAGCCACAGTTTGAGGCAGGTAGAGAGAAGGTTGGAAAGAAGGGTGTTGTAAGAGATAAGTCTGTGCATAAGGAGGTTATCGAGATGGTAATCGAGTATGCAAAGTCAATTGGCTTTTATGTGATTAACCTTGATTTTTCACCTGTAAAGGGACCAGAGGGAAACATTGAATATCTTCTTCACATTTCACTTAAGGAGAAGACACCAGGAAGGATAGATATTTCTGATGTAGTTGAGAGGAGTCATCTGACTCTTGATAAAGAGGTATAATTTTGAAAGAGATAAAAAAAATCCTTATCTATTCGAATTATCAGAAGGATAAGGAGCTTTTAGTAACAGAAAAGCTTAAAAATTATATAGTAGAAAATGGTGGTTCGGTTAAGATTGCGGCAGATGACTCTGCTTATGAAAATGATCTTATAAAGAGGGAGCTTATAGACGATGCAGAGTGCATTATTGTGCTTGGCGGTGATGGCACTATGCTTAGAGCGGCGCATGTTATGGGCGACAGTGATATACCTCTTATTGGCGTGAACCTTGGAACTCTCGGGTTTTTGACCGAGATTGACACCTGCCATATGGAGAAGATGGTAAAAAGGCTTATCTCTGGAGATTACGATATCGAGGAGCGCATGCTTCTCGACACTGAGACTAAGAAGGGACACAGCATTTCGTTAAATGATGTGGTTATTTATAGAACTGGAATTCTAAGACTTATCGCAATAAAGATAAGCGTAAATGACAAATTCCTTGATACCTACGAGGCTGACGGAGTGATCATTTCCACACCAACAGGCTCGACAGGCTACAACCTTTCAGCTGGTGGACCAATAGTAAATCCTACAGCAAGGCTTATTGTAATTACGCCAATTTCTCCACATTCTCTGTCGAAAAAGAGTATTATTCTTGATCCAAATGATGAGATTAGTATTGAGATTCTTGAAAAGAGAAAGACCCAGGAGAATGAGGCGATTATATCCTTTGACGGATATGAGAACTATGAGCTTTCAGTTAAGGATGTTGTTAAGATTAAGGCATCAAATAAAACTGTGAAGCTAATTAAGATGTATGACAAGGGCTTTTACGAGATACTTAGAAGTAAGGTTATTTAGAATAACTTAGGCGACCTGCCTTAGGTAAAAGTGCAGGGCATTTCATTAAGAGAGGGTGGTTTTGATGAAGCAAAAGAGACACAAGATAATACTTGAGATAATTGCAAATGAAGATATCTGTACTCAGGAGGATTTGCTTCAGAGACTGCTTGAAAGAGGAGTAGAAACCACACAGGCGACCATTTCAAGAGATATAAGAGAACTGGGACTAAAGAAAACTCAGGCAAAAAAAGGTGGTCAGAAATACACGGTATTCGAGGATAAGCCTTATGTGACAAACAGCTCGTATAAGCATGTAATATCGACAGGTATCATCTCCGTTGATATTGCTGAGAGTCTGATTGTACTAAAGACGGTTTCAGGAGTTGCAATGGCTGTTGGGGCAGCAGTTGACAACCTTAAAATAGATGGAGTAGTTGGATGTATCGCGGGAGACGATACAGTTTTTATTGCTGTACAAAGAAAGAGTATGATGGACAAAATTGTCGAAGAGATAAAGAATGCGGCAAAGGCGTAGGAGGAAATTATGTTAGTTAACATGCACATAAAAAACCTGGTTCTTATAGATGAGCTGGATATTGATTTTAACGAAGGACTCAATATTCTTACAGGTGAAACAGGTGCAGGTAAATCCATAATTGTGGGCTCAATCGGAATAGGACTCGGAGGAAAATTCTCTAAGGAGCTGCTTAGAGATGCGAGCAAGGATGGTCTTGTTGAACTGATTTTCAGTGTGCCGGATGAGCTTATAAAAGAGTTAAATCAGCTTGAAATTGATATAAATGAGGGCGAGGAGCTTATCATTCAAAGGAAGATAAGTGGAAGCAGAACGATAAACAGAATCAATGATGCGACAGTTACTGTTTCAAAGATTAAGGAGGTTTCAGAGCTTCTTATTAATCTTCATGCCCAGCATGAGCAGCAGACTCTTCTTAAGCCGGTTAAGCACCTTGGAATAGTTGATTCATTTTCGGAGGATATTTATAAGCTTAAAGAAAATGTCAAGGGACTGTATCATTCTTATAAGGAAGCTGAAACAAGACTTGCCGAGCTTGAAAAGGATAGCATGGACAGAATGAAGAAGATTGATTTTCTTCAGTTTGAGATAAAAGAGATTGAGGATGCAAGGCTTATCGTTGGAGAAGATGAGGAGCTTGAGGCTCTCTATAAGAAGATTAAAAATTCGAGAGAGATAGTAAATATTGCATCAGAAACCTATGAACTGACAGGCTATGACAGAGGCCAGTCGGCGGGAAATCAGATTGGAAGAGCAGTTTCAGTTTTGAGACAGATTACAAGTCTTGACACGGACGCAGAGGGACTTTACCAGCAGATTTCAGATATTGAGGGGCTTTTAAATGACTTCAACAGGGAACTTAGCGATTATATGAGCGACCTTGATTTTGATGAGGAGACCTTCAGAGAGAC
>DCHE01000059.1:0-3942 GCA_002314775.1 Lachnospiraceae bacterium UBA1760 | reverse complement strand
CTTAAGGCTAAGGAGGATTTTGAGAGGGAGTATGACGAGCTTACTCATTTTGATGAGCTTAGAGAGGAGCTTCTTCTTAAAAAGAAGGAAAGCTTCGCACTTCTCGAAAAGGAAGCATCAAAGCTCACAAAAGAGAGAGAAAAGAGTGCAAAGAAGCTTTGCAGTATGGTCGAGGAGGAGCTTAAAGAGCTCAACATGAAGGATGTAATCTTCAACATGAAGTTCGAAAAGGTGGATTACAGTGCAAATGGCTGCGACCAGGCAGTATTTATGATTAGAACCAATATAGGTGAGGATATAAGACCTCTTCACGAGGCTGCATCAGGTGGTGAGCTTTCAAGAGTAATGCTTGCAATTAAGTCCTGCTTAGCTGGAAGCTTTGACACACCAACACTTGTATTTGACGAGGTTGACACAGGTATCAGTGGAATTACAGCTCAGAAGGTTGCAAGACTTATGAAGAAGCTTGGCCGAAGCAGACAGATTATCTCGATTACCCATCTGCCTCAGATAGCAAGCTATGCAGATTATAATTATGTAATCTCAAAAAAGGTAGTAGGTGAGAAGACAATCACAGGAATTGAGAGACTTTCAGAGGAGGGTGCGATAAATGAAATCGCCCGACTTCTCGGTGGTGAGGTAATCACAGAGAATGTACTCGTAAGCGCAAGAGAGATGAAGAGTGCGGCTGAGAAGGAAAATATTATATAAAGCTGATCAAGCATATTTAGAGCAGACCCCGGGTCTGCTCTTTGATTGAGGAGGACTATTATTTCGAAGTTATGATTCGGAATGTTCCTCAGGTATGCCATTTTGGAGGAGCCGATGATAGTTAAAGAGATAGACAATAATATAGTGATTTCAAAGCTTTCTGATTTTAATCTTGAGGAGACTCTCGAGTGTGGACAGTGCTTTGATTTCATAAAAGCAGAGGAAAATGCTTATGATATTATTGCATGTGGAAGATATCTATTTGCCGAGCAGAAGGAGGATACACTTATACTTTATGATACAAGTATGGATGAGTATGAGAGTGTATGGAAGGATTATTTTGATTTCGAGACAGACTATGCAGATATAAAAAGAAGAATAATTGATATAGATGAAAGACTGAAATCCGTTATAGAGGAGAATTCTGGAATACATATTCTGAGGCAGGATTTCTATGAGACACTCATTTCCTTTATCATCTCCCAGAATAAGCAGATTCCTCAGATTAAGCAGGTTATAAGAAATATTTCCGAGCGCTTTGGAAGGGAAATTCTTACAAAAAAGGGTGCGAAAATGTATCTTTTTCCAACCCTAGAAGAGATAAAAGCTGCAACTGAGGAGGACTTTAAAAGCTGCAAGGCAGGCTTTAGAGCCAAATATCTTATAGATGCTATTAAAAAGCTAAGTGATAAAAGCGTATGCGAGGAAAAGCTTTTTGATATGACCGACGCTGAGGTTCACGATATTCTGGTAAGTATCAAGGGAGTAGGAGATAAGGTTGCAAGCTGCGTTATGCTTTTCGGTCTTTACAGAGTGGGTGCATTTCCGGTTGATGTATGGATGAAAAGGATAATGGAGTATATGTATTTCGGTGAGGATACTAAGAAGGAAGTGATTGAGAGCTATGCTAAGGATAAGTTTAAGGAGCTCTCAGGCTATGCACAGCAGTATCTTTTTATATATGGGAAGAACGAGAGAATAGGACGGTAAAACAGAGAGGTATAGTAAGTTTTAGTGAGTTTTTGCAGGTTTTAGAAATTGTTAAGAAAATTTCACAAAAAATAAGTGAGTTTGCACTTGATTTTTTTGCGAAAATGGATAAAATAATAACTATGTTAGCACTCGGGTTTGATGAGTGCTAAAAACAAAAGAGTTATTTAATACTTTATTTAATATAGGAGGCATTTAAAGATGAAGATTTTACCATTAGGTGACAGAGTAGTATTAAAGCAGGCTGAGGTTGAAGAAACAACTAAGTCTGGTATCATTTTAGCAGGCAACTCAAAGGAGAAGCCACAGTACTCAGAGGTTATCGCAGTTGGCCCTGGCGCAACAGTTGATGGAAAGCTTGTTCCAATGGAGCTCAAGGTTGGACAGAAGGTTATCTATTCAAGATACGCTGGAACAGAGGTTAAGTTCGACGATGAGGAGTACATTATCGTAAAGCAGGCTGACGTGCTTGCAGTTGTTGAGTAGATTATAAGTAACTAAATTATAAGTTATTAAGTCGTGCCTAAGATGTTTTTTCTGGGGCATAATTCAAAAAAATAGGAGGCTATTAATAATGGCAAAGGAAATTAAGTACGGTGCTGAGGCTAGAAAGGCACTTGAAGCAGGAGTAAATCAGTTAGCAGATACAGTAAGAGTAACACTCGGACCTAAGGGAAGAAATGTTGTTCTTGACAAGTCATTTGGTATTCCACTTATCACTAATGACGGTGTAACAATCGCAAAGGAAATCACACTTGAGGATCCATTTGAGAATATCGGTGCACAGGTAGTTAAGGAGGTTGCCAACAAGACAAATGATGTTGCTGGTGATGGTACTACAACAGCTACAGTTCTTGCACAGGCAATGATTAACGAGGGTATGAAGAACCTTGCAGCTGGCGCAAACCCTATCGTTCTTAGAAAGGGTATGAAGAAGGCAGCAGATGTTGCTGTTGAGGCTATTACAGCTATGTCAGAGACAATTTCATCAAGAGAGCAGATTGCAAAGGTTGCAGCTATCTCAGCTGGAGATGAAGAGGTTGGAGAGCTTGTAGCAGGCGCTATGGAGAAGGTTTCTAACGACGGTGTTATCACAATCGAAGAGTCTAAGACTATGAAAACTGAGCTTGACCTTGTAGAAGGTATGCAGTTTGAGAGAGGATATGTTTCAGCTTACATGTCAACAGATATGGAGAAGATGGTAGCTGAGCTTGACAATCCATACATTTTAATCACAGATAAGAAGATTGCTAATATTCAGGATATTCTTCCAATCCTTGAGCAGATTGTACAGAGTGGCGCTAAGCTTCTCATCATCGCTGAGGATATCGAGGGCGAGGCTCTTACAACACTTATCGTAAATAAGCTTCGTGGAACATTTACAGTAGTAGGTGTTAAGGCTCCTGGATATGGTGACAGAAGAAAGGATATGCTTCAGGATATCGCTATTCTTACAGGTGGTAAGGTTATCTCTGAGGAGCTTGGATATGACCTTAAGGAAGCAACAATTGATATGCTTGGCCGTGCTAAGTCAGTTAAGGTAACTAAGGATTCAACAGTTATCGTTGACGGTGAGGGAGCTAAGCCTGAAATCGAGGGAAGAGTTGCACTCATAAAGAGCCAGCTTGCAGAGACAACCTCAGAGTTTGACAAGGAGAAATTACAGGAGAGACTTGCTAAGCTTGCAGGTGGTGTTGCAGTTATCCGTGTTGGTGCAGCAACAGAGCCAGAGATGAAGGAAGCTAAGCTTCGTCTTGAGGATGCTCTTAACTCAACAAGAGCTGCAGTTGCAGAAGGAATCATCGCAGGAGGTGGATCTGCTTACGTTCACGCTACAAAGAAGGTTGCAGAGCTTGCTAAGACACTTTCAGGTGACGAGAAGACAGGAGCACTTATCGTATGTAAGGCACTTGAGGCTCCACTTTTCCACATTTCAGCAAATGCAGGACTTGAGGGTTCAGTAATTATCAATAAGGTTAAGGAATCTGAGGAAGGAATCGGATTCGATGCATATAAAGAAGAGTACGTAAACATGATCCAGGCCGGAATCATCGACCCAGTAAAGGTTACAAGAACAGCCCTTCAGAACGCTGTATCAATCTCATCAACACTCCTCACAACAGAGTCAGTAGTAGCAGACATAAAAGAAGATGCCCCAGCCATGCCAGCCGGCATGCCAGGCGGCATGGGAATGATGTAACAAAACTGAGCAATGCGCCCACAATAAGACAAGGTCCCGAA
>DCHE01000042.1:16203-21218 GCA_002314775.1 Lachnospiraceae bacterium UBA1760 | reverse complement strand
TTTCTCACAATCTACAACCCGCTAAAGCGGGCTACGTCGGTGGATTCACTTTTTCTCTCAATCTACAAACCCGCAGAGCGGGCTACGTCCTATCCACCCGCTAAGGCGGGTGGACAGGTTCAACACTTTCTCACAATCTACAACCCGCTAAAGCGGGCTACGTCGGTGGATTCACTTTTTCTCTCAATCTACAAACCCGCAGAGCGGGCTACGTCCTATCCACCCGCTAAGGCGGGTGGACAGGACAACTAACCAGTTGTTCTTTCGATATCAATTATTCCGTCAATATTTCTTATCTTCGCAATAATGTGGTTTAGCTGCTCAACGGACTTGATACCGAACTGAACGTTCATGGTAGCCTTGCCCTGCTTAGAAATACGCACATTCATTCCGCGAATCTCAATCTTTGCTTCGTTGAATACCTTTGAAACCTCAAATACCATTCCCTGCTGGTTCATGGCATAGATATTAATCTCTGTTGTATATTCATTCTGTCCATCCTCAGGTGCCCACTCGGCATCTATGAGACGGGCTCTGTCGGCCTCCTCCATGCAGAGAACGTTGATACAGTCAGTTCTGTGAATTGAAACTCCACGGCCTCTTGTTATAAATCCAACAATCTCATCGCCTGGAACTGGTGTGCAGCATCTTGAAAATCTTACTGCAACATCATCAACACCCTTAACAGTAATTCCGCCCTTTGGAAGGCTCTCTCTTCTTCCTGTCTTTGAGAACTCGCTTAAGACGTCCTCATCGGTTTTATTTGCCTCTTTTATCTTGGCTTCCTCTTCAAGGAGACGGTTTACCGCCTGACCTTCCTTGATTCCACCATGTCCAACTGAAGCAAGCAGTGATTCCCAGTCTGGGAAATTATAACGCTTCAAAACCTTATCCATAAGCTCTGGCTTTGCAAGCTCCTGATAATTAATTCCCTTTGCCTTGCAGTAGGACTCAATGGCATTCTTTCCCTTTACAATATTGTCAGCTCTGTGTTCCTGCCTGAACCACTGATTAATCTTTGTCTTCGCCTGGGTTGACTTAACCACGTTGAGCCAGTCCATAGAAGGTCCCTTACTGTTCTGCGAGGTGATAATCTCAACTCTGTCACCACTCTTGAGAACTGTTTCAATTGGAACCTGTCGTCCATTCACACGGGCTCCCACCATCTTGTTACCAACTGCGGTATGTACAAGATAAGCAAAATCAATAGGAGTTGCACCACTTGGGAGAGTCTTTACATCTCCACCCGGAGTGAAGCAGTACACCTGATCCTGGAAGAGGTCCAGGTCAGTCTTTACAAAGCTCATGAACTCCTTGTTATCCTCTGTATCAGTCTGCCACTCGAGGATCTGTCTGAGCCAGCTCATCTTCTCCTCTTCCTTACTAACTGACTTTGAGCCACTCTCCTTATATTTCCAGTGAGCTGCAATACCGTATTCAGCGGTCTTGTGCATCTCGTAGGTTCTAATCTGAATCTCAAATGGTCTTCCGCCGTGAGCAATCAGAGTTGTGTGGAGTGACTGGTACATATTTGCCTTAGGCATCGCAATGTAATCCTTGAAACGGCCAGGAATTGGCTTGTACTTTTCATGGATAATACCGAGAGCTGCGTAACAGTCTCTGACATTTTCAACCTTAATTCTAAGGGCAAATATATCATATATCTGGTCGAGAGTCTTATTCTGAGTCTTCATCTTCTTGTAGATACTGAAGAAATGCTTTACACGTCCATCAATTTCAGCCTTAATACCAGACTCTCTGATGTACTCGGTCACCTCGGCAACCATCAGCTTGATGAATTCCTCCTTCTCGCTAAGTCTCTCATCTATCTGCTGCTTTAATTCTGCATAGACATCCGGATACAAATACTGCATACAGAGGTCATCAAGCTCAATCTTGATTTTGGAAATACCAAGTCTGTGTGCAATAGGTGCATAGATATCCATAGTCTCTCTGGCCTTCTCAATCTGCTTTGCAGGAGACTGATACTGGAGAGTTCTTAAGTTGTGGAGTCTGTCCGCGAGTTTTATAAGGATAACTCTTATGTCCTTCGCCATGGCAAGGAACATCTTACGAAGATTCTCTGCCTGAATCTCAATCTTGTCCTGAGATAAATCTAACTGAGTAAGCTTTGTAACTCCATCAACAAGTAATGCTATCTCCGGCGAGAATTCCTTTGCAATCTCCTCATCAGTCATAACAGTATCTTCAACAACATCATGAAGAATTCCCGCGACAATAGTCTCCTTGTCAAGCTCAAGCTCTGCAAGAATAATTGCCACGCAAAGTGGATGAATTATATATGGTTCCCCCGACTTTCTCTTCTGACCTTCATGAGCCTTGTCCGCAATCTTATATGCCTTTTCAATCATAGTCATATCTTCAGACGGATGATACTCCTTAATCTTTTTTATGAGTTCCTTGTAAAGATCGCAAGGTGGAGTAAAATCCTGCGGAGTTTTTAAACTCGTTCCATGAATTTTTTCCTCTGAATCTATTTTTGTGACAGCCTTTATCTCTTCACTCATAATTCTCACCTCCAGCTACTATACCCGGCAAATCAAATGATTTGCACATTAATCATACCAAAAATGCACTCTGTGCGTTTATTCTCCCTCGTACTGAACAAGAGATTCAACCTTATACTTACTGAGCTTTTCCCTTCCCTTAAGATCAACAAGCTCAATAACAAATATCATCTTAACAACCTCTCCACCAAGCTCCTCAACAAGTCTTGCTGCAGCCTCCATGGTTCCGCCGGTTGCAAGAAGGTCGTCGATAAGAATTACCTTATCACCTGGCTTAATCGCATCCTTGTGGATTTCGATTGTCGCTGTACCATATTCAAGGGCGTAATCTGCACTTACTGTTTCACGAGGAAGCTTGCCCTTCTTTCTGACTGGGACAAATGGCTTCTCTGCAAGATAAGAAAGAGGTGTTCCGAAGATAAAGCCTCTTGATTCCGCACCTGCAATAAGGTCATACTCATCCTCCTTGATAAGTGCGTAAAGCTCATCAAGCGCAAGCTTTAATCCCTCTCCACTATTTGTAATTCCTGTTACATCTCTGAACAATATACCCGGCTTTGGAAAGTCCGGAATAGAAATAATATAATCCTCTACCTTTTTCATCTTATCTGCCCCTTTCCTATTATATGAATCGCAACACATCTTTGCCTGTGAGTATCCTCTGCGACACAACTAATCTTCTGTTTTCATATAGTGCTTAATCTTTATCTGGATACTCTTGTTACCCATATATTCATTGATATCAGGCTGGTAAGCAATACTGAGTCTGATATTATTGTCGACACCTTTTAACATTTTATCACATTCTTCTTCAGTAAACCACAAATTTATATCATTTATGAACTCATCTGGATTAAAGTAAATGGCATCAACCTGTCTGTTACTACTATTAATCAGTGTGAGCTTCAATACATTGGCATCCTTGCCGAGAATTCTTGCTCTCTTAACCTTAAAGCCTGACTCCGCAAATATCGGCTGTTCATTTCCCTTTCCAAATGGTGCAAGTGCATTTAGCTGTTCAACAAGCCTTATTGTAATGTAGGAGGTTGGCATCGGCACATCTATCATAATCTTCTCGGTGAGAATATCCTCTGTCATGGTTTCATTTTCATTTAAGACCCTTCTCACTTCAGCGAGCATTTCTCTTTTTATGGAAAGTCCCGCTGCAAGCTCGTGGCCACCGAATTTGTACAGGTAGTCCTTCGCTGCCTCAAGCTCCTTAAACATGTGGTAGCCCTCGATGGATCTTCCGGAGCCCTTAAGGATATCCTTGTCCTTTATCGAATCCGTAAATACAACAACCGGCTTATAATATGTCTCTCTGAGTCTTCCTGCAACAATTCCTGCCAGGCTCTCATGCAAATCAGGAACATAGACAACAAGAACCTTGTCATCCTTCAGTCCCTCCTCGAGAATAGTAAGCTCTGCAGCATCCACGCCCTCTGTTGTCATCGATTTTCTGGTTTCATTTAAGCTTACAAGCTCCGCCGCCCTTTCCTCGGCTATCTCCTCGGTCTCGGAAAGAAGAAGGTCAAGTCCCTTTCTCGCATCATCTAACCTTCCGGCAGCATTTATACATGGTCCAAGCACAAAGCCAAAATGAAAGGAGTTGAAATCTCTTCCATCGTCAAGAGCGTTAGCCTTGATAAGTGCCTTTAGTCCAAGGTTTTCTGTTCTTTTGAGCTTTCTCAAGCCCTCTGCTACTATAATTCTGTTCTCGTCCTTAAGCTCCATAACATCGCACACGGTTGCAAGCGCTATAAACTCCTTATACTCATCCGCATTAAATGCCTTGCCCATCCTCTCGTAGAGGCACTGCAAAAACTTAAAGGCAACCACTGCTCCGCAAATCTCCTTGTAGGGATAACTGCAGTCTCTCTGCTTTATATCAATAACTGCGTCGGCAACCGCTAAGTTATCGGCCGGCTCCTCGTGATGATCAGTCACAACAACGGTGATTCCATTGTCCTTGGCAAAGCTAATCACAGCATTTGCGGAAATACCGTTGTCGCAGGTAATAATCGTATCAATCTTATCGTCAATTGCGCATCTTATAATGCGCTCATTTATTCCATAGCCATCTCTTATTCTGTGTGGAATTTCATAGTCTACGTCGGCCCCAAGCTCCCTAAGTCCCTTTAACAGAACGTAGTTGGACATAACCCCGTCAACATCATAATCGGAAATGATTCTAATCCTCTTACCCTCTGTGATTTTATCAGCAATTATCCTGGTTCCCTTATCCATATCCTTCATAAGATGTGGATCGTGAAGGTTTCTGAAGCCTCCGTAAAGAAACATCTCAATATCATCATCCCCTATGACATCCCTGTTTCTGATTACTCTTGCAACAACCGGGTCAACATTGAACCTTGCTGCAATATTGTTAAAATCTGCTTTTTTTGCGTATACTCTCCAAACTGAATTTCTCTTCATATATACCCCATATTTTATTGTTTAGATTACATTTGTAGATTATATCCAACG
>DCHE01000042.1:404-16106 GCA_002314775.1 Lachnospiraceae bacterium UBA1760 | reverse complement strand
AAAGCAGGAGCTCCCGTAATAGCTCCTGCTAATTAACAAATAAATCTTACTGCTTTGCAGCCTTCTTTAAGCTAAGCTTCTTGAATGCAAGCCACATTGGTCCAGTAATGAAAATTGATGAATATGCACCGAAGATAACTCCGAGCATAAGTGTAAGTGTAAACTCCTTGATAGATGTAACTCCTAAGATAAAGAGTACAAGTACCATAACGAAGGTTGTGAGGGATGTGAAGATATTTCTAGTAAGTGTCTGAGAAATACTTGTATCTACGATTAAGTCATAGCCATCCTTATCAACGCTCATAGTCTTAAGGTTCTCACGGATACGGTCGAAGATGATAATTGTTGCATTGATTGAGTAACCTACGATTGTAAGCATACAAGCAATAAATGTACTACCAACTGAGAGCCATGCCACAGAGTAAACCATAAATACTACCATTACGTCGTGTACAAGAGCAAGAACCGCACTTGCACCGAACTTAACATCTGAGAATCTGATTGCAATGTAGATAAGCATAAGGATAGAAGCAATGATGATAGCAACGATTGCGTCCTTCTGCATCTCTGCACTGATTGTACTACTGATATTCTCTGACTCGATTCCAGATACGTTAAATGCTGTACTTGCCTTTAATGCATCTGATAACTTATCTCTCTGCTCCTGATTTAACTCAGCAGTCTTGAAGATAACCTGATTATTTGCATCTACTAACTGAATCTGAGTTGTACCAGCCTTAACTCCTGTTGACTCCTCAACTACTGGAAGGATTGTAGACTCAACCTCAGCAAGTGTGTAGGTCTTATCAAATGTTACTGTCGTAGATGTACCACCCATAAACTCAAGTGAGTAGTTAAGAGTAGTTCCCTTGTTTGACTTGTTGATTGGAAGCATCACGATACCAGCAACGATTACAAGTCCTGAAATAATTGCGCAGTACTTGAATGCCTTTGAGTATCTGACTACCTTTCTCTTCTTAGCCTCTCCGTAAAACTTCTTATTAGTTACACCGAGAGTTGCAAATATATTAAGTAAGAACTTTGTGATGAAAAGTGCTGTAAACATTGAAAGTACGATACCAAGGATAAGAGTTCTTGCAAATCCCTTAACAGGACCTGAACCCATCCAAAGAAGTACTATACCAGCGATAATTGTTGTGATATTTCCATCTAAGATAGCTGAAAGAGCCTTTGAGAATCCGGCCTTAATAGCTGTCTTAACTGCATTTCCTTCACCGATTTCTTCCTTGATACGGGTGAAGATGATGACATTCGCATCAACCGCCATACCAATTGAAAGAATAATACCTGCGATACCAGGAAGTGTGAGTGTAATATGTAAGCTCTGTAAGAAGAAGAGCTCAAGCATTACATAGCATCCAAGTGCGAAGGATGCGATAAGTCCCTGGAATCTATATGCAAGGAGCATAATGATACATACAAGAGCAATACCGATTGCACCAGCAAGAAGTGATGTAGAAACTGCCTCTGCACCAAGCTTTGCACCTACAACCTGAGAACGAAGCTCTGAAAGAGTAAGTGGAAGCGCACCAATCTTGATTGTGCTTGCTAAGCTCTTAGCCTCATCAAATGAGCTGATATGATTGATTACCGCATTACCATCTGTGATTGCAGTCTGTACAGTAGGTGCTGAAACCTGCTTGTCATCATAGTAGATGTAGATTGGATTACCAATATTTGCTGCTGTAACTGTAGCAAACTTCTCAGCTCCCTCATCTGTAAACTGAAGCTGAACTACATTATCTGTAAGTCCTGTTGTGTTATCAGTATCTGTTACTGCATCTGCGTTCTTAATATCCTGTCCAGTAAGAGCAGCCTCGTACTCCTCACCATTCTGCTTCTTTGTAGCATTGGTCTGATCGAGGAACTCAAGCTTACCAGCCTTACCGAGTGTCTCAAGGATTTCGTTAGGATCATACTTATCAGTATCAACAGGAATTTCAACTGTGATACGGTTGCTTCCTTCCTTATAAACCTCTCCGTCTGGGCTGTAGCTGTCAACTCTTCGCTGAAGCTTATCAATTGTTGCAGAAATCTCCTCCTCGGATGCATTTGCCTCTTCTATCTGGTAGGTAATACTTACACCACCCTGAAGGTCGAGTCCAAGTGCAATCTCCGATGCCTTACCGGCCTTTTCTTTTCCTATTCCATAAAGCAATGCAAGTACTGTGCCTGCTACAACAAGCAGAAATATTACAAGCTTAAGAATAGCCTTCTGTTTTGCCTTTGTCATCTTTTTCTCCTCTTTTTCTTCTTATCTTCTTATTCCGCAAGAGCGGCTTTTATCATAAGCGCACACTCAATACGCTTTTGTTCTAGCTTACAGCCTATATCATAGGCGTCATTGATGTGACCATGGAACTGGTATGAGTTGGCTGCACAGCCACCGCTACAATAGAAGCGGGCGAAGCAGTCACGACACTTGTCCTTTGCATAGACATTGCAAAGCTTAAATTCATCCACTATCTCGGTCTTCTCGATTCCATCGAAAACATTGCCCAGCTTAAAGTCATCAATTCCAACAAACTGGTGACATGGATAAAGATCTCCCCATGGTGTCACTGCTAAGTACTCTGTTCCCGAGCCACAGCCTGAAAGTCTCTTATATACACAAGGTCCTGCGTTAAGGTCTATCATGAAATGGAAGAAATTCACTGGGTCATCCCCCTTATTCTTCTCAATCATCCATCTTGCAAGCTTGTCATACTCATCACAGAGCTTTGGAATATCCTCTTCCCTGATTGCGTAATCTGTCTCTGCACCTCCGACAACAGGCTCAACACTAATCTGTCTGAAGCCCTCATCATAAAGGGACATAACATCCGAAGCAAAATCAAGGTTATTTCTTGTAAATGTTCCTCTTACATAGTAGCTCTTGTCGCCTCTCATCTCAGCAAACTTCTTGAACTTTGGAATGATGATATCGTAGCTTCCCTTACCGTTTCTTGTTGGTCTCATAAGGTCATTTATCTCCTTACGACCATCCACGCTAAGTACTACGTTTGCCATCTCTTTATTGGCAAACTCCATAATATCGTCATTTAAAAGCACTCCGTTCGTAGTAAGAGTGAATCTGAATTTCTTGTTGGCTTCTTCCTCTCTTGACCTTCCGTACTCGACAAGCTTTTTAACTGTATCATAGTTCATAAGTGGCTCGCCACCGAAAAAGTCAACCTCAAGGTTTACTCTGTTTCCAGAATTCTCTATCAAAAAGTCAAGTGCTCTTTTTCCTACCTCGTAGGACATAAGTCCTCTGTCACCTCTGTACTCACCCTCTCCCGCAAAGCAGTACTTGCAGGCAAGATTACAGTCATGTGCAATATGTAAGCAAAGAGCCTTCACAACTGTCTTTCTCTTTTTAAAATCAACTATTGCGTCCTTGTAAACGTCCTTTGTGAAAAGCTGACCATTGTCGACAAGCTCTGTAACTGCGTCATAGGCTTCATCAATATCGAAGGTATCGTATCTGTCCTTCAAGCTGTCAATCACAGTCTTCTTGTCATTACTCTCATATATCTCTATAATATCGTAAACTAAATCGTCAACAACATGAACTGAACCGCTGCAGACATCGAGCACCATATTATAGCCATTATTTTTGTACTGATGTACCATACATAAACTCCTTCATATACGCAACTAAAGAGGACCAAGATTTATGGTCCCCTCTTAGGTGTATACTTTGATTAGGTAAGAACTACTTATTCTCGCAGCTCTGATTTCCAACTGTGCAAGATGTCTTACAAGCTGACTGGCAAGATGTCTGACACTCTCCACATCCACCATGTGCCATAGTGTTCTTTAATGTGTTAGGTGTTAATGTCTTAATTCTCTCCATTTTGGTTATCCTCCTCAAAAATATCGTCTATTGCAGAATTATAGCATATTGAAAATATAAATAAAAGCTTTATTTTATGAGAACCTGCCAATTTATGCTATATTCCCAACTTTTTCGGCTATTCTCACTATCCTCTTTACTGCTTTTGGTCCTTTTTACCAAGAGAAAACAGGCACTATGACTTATCATAGTGCCTGTGAAGTGCTTAATTAGCTAAGTCTCTTCTCTTCCTTCTTATCCTTCTTTCTAAGAATGAGGAATAAGATGATAGCAAGAAGAAGAATTCCTCCAGGGATAATTACCCAAAGTGGATTGAACTTCTTACCATATGTAAACTTAAGGATATTGTCGTTTCCATCCTTATCAACACTGCTTGAATCGTAGGTATTACCTGCGGCATCATGAGCCTTTACTATAATCTCGTAATCACCTACAGCATTAACTGTAAATGTACATGTATTATTAGTAATTGGCATCTCCTGTCCGTTTAATAATACGCTATCAAGTATATCCTCATCAAGCTGTAATGAAACGTTGATTTCAACTGGCTCAAGAATCTTCTGTCCGTTCTCGATACCTGTAATAATAGCAACTGGTGCCTTTGTATCAAGAATGAATTCGTATACTCTTGGCTCTGCCTCGTGTCCAAGCTCGTCCTTTGCAGTAATCTTAAGGATATGCTTTCCATCTGTTATCTCTGAGATTCCATCGTACTCAACACCGTCAAGATATACGGTTACATCACATACTGTAAGGTCTGTTACAATCTTATCATTCTCGTAATCCCACTTGAAGCTGTTGATTGTTGTTCCGTCATACTCTGGGAACTCCTTAAGGATTGGAGCCTCTGTATCGATTGTGAAGTGAATCTTCTCCTCACTCTCATTTCCAGCAGCATCTTTTGCCGTAACAGTAATATCGTAAATACCGTCCTTTGTGAATTCCTTCTCAATTGATGAAACTCTTGACTTCTTAGCCTCTGGCATCTTAAATGAAAACTTCTCTGGGCTGTCTGGCTCAAGTGATACTCTTGTACCGTTTACATCAACCTCATTCTTTGAGAAGAATTCCTCTGTAATCTGAATCTTAAGAGTTACTGGATCAACTGTCTTCTTGTAGTTTGCAACATTAAGGAGCTCGATGAATGGCTTGTTCTGGTCTAAGATGAATGAGTATGATGTATTAGCCTTATTGCCACATCTATCCTCAGCTGTAAACTCAAATCTGTACTCTCCATCCTCCTCAAAGGTCTCTGTCATTGAAGAATTTGCATTCTTTGCTGAATACTGAACTGTCTTGTAAAGCTTCTCAGCCTGTCCGTCAACCTTCTTGTAGATCTTAACCTCTGCACTTGGCATATCCCAGTAGAAAGCTTCAATCATGCTGTAGGTTACGTTTACCTTCTCCTTTGAAACTGCGCCCTGTGCTACTCCTGTAATCTTAAGCTCTGGAGCTGTCTTATCAACTCTGAACTTAACTGACTTAGCAACACTCTCATTACCTGCACAGTCGATTGTTGTGTAAGTAACCTCGTAATCTGCCTCTGTCTCGAAGATGTTGCTTCCCTCATTAAAGGTCTCTGTTGATGTAACAGCACCTGCTGAAGGTCTTGTAATCTTAACTAATCTCTTGTTATCAATAGGATCCTTGTTAACCTCAGTTACTGAAACTGATACGTTTGCATTTGTATTTAAGTAATGCTCTCCCTCAGGTGAACCACCGTTTAATCCAAGTGTTACAACTGGACTAATTCTATCGATTACAAACTCGAGTGTTCTTGAAGCACCGATGTTTCCAGCCTTATCAACTGACTCGATAACAACCTTGTGTGTTCCCTCTGATGTGATTGTTACATTACCATTCTTTGTCTTAATGCCCTTTGAGTTTACACCCTCAGTAGCTGTGAAGGATGATTTCTCACCATTGTCTGTTACTGTAATCTTGTCAACGTTTGTATCTGCACACTCAACATAAAGTACAACATTTGAGTCATAATATGTACCATAAACAGTTCCATCATATGACTTGAAATTGAATCTGTCATACTTCTTTGGCTTTGCTGTTGTAATCTTCATATCGTTAACAGGTGGTGTGTTATCAAGTACAAATGTTACTGAATCCTCTGCGCTGTTCTCGCTTCTGTCCTCAGCGTAAATTGTAATTGTGTAGGTTCCATCCTTTGGAGTAGTTCCGATAAGCTTGCTCAGATTTACCTCTCCGATGTAGCCTGTTGTAAGCTCAACTATGTTTGAACCATCTTTCTCAAATGGCATCTCGATAGTCATCTTTCTCTTATTAACCTTGATGTTATCGCTATCCTTAGAAACGATTGTTGGATCGCCCTTAAGGAAGGATTCCTTAGTCTTAGAGAATGCGCTATCCTTAACAGTGATTTCTGGAACTGGAAGAACATTATCTACTAAGAAATAATATGTCTTTGTCTCAGCGTTTGATACTCCGTCTGTTGTTGTGACAACAACCTTTGTTCCGCTCTCTGTAAGTGACTGCTCAATATTAATTGTGTCACAATCTGTACCACAGTTATCTGTCTTTGCAAGTGTCCATGCGCCATTCTTATATACATACTGCTCAACCTTGTATGAAGCAACACCAGCTGAGTCAGAACCATCTGAAGCATTTGCCTTAAATGTAAGAGTCTTGTATGCATAGCTTGCTGCCTCTCTTGTAGCAATATCTGCGATTGCAACTGTCTCTCCGTTTAATACTACTGAATATGTCTCTGGAGCTGTGTTATCAAGAGTAAATGTTACACTTGTTGTCTCAACATTGTTTCCAGCTAAATCCTGTGCATATACGTCAATTCTGTAGGTTCCATCAGGAGCTCCTGAGTAGATTTCAGAAAGCTTCTTTGCGTAGTCAACCTCACCTGTGCAAGGTATATCACTTCCTGCAACATATGTAGTCTTATAGGTTACATCAACCCTGTAGGTTGCTACCTTGATATTATCAGTAATCTTAAATCCAATTACTGGGTCAAGATTGTTTGATCCGATTGCCTTGCCATCTACCTCAGCAGCTGGCTTTCCATCTACTGTGAAGTCAAGTCTTGTAGGATCTGTTGGGTCTACATAATATGTAAATACTGCCTCCTCAGACTCAACTGCTGGATCTGAGTTATCGTAAGCTATGATGCTAACATTTGTTCCTGAGATTGTCTCTGAAGGATTAATTGAAAGTGTAAGAACATTATCAACTAAATCTGCTCCTGCGTATTCCTTCTCCTCTGTACCGTTAACAACCTTAATCTTTGAAATTCCTGAATTATCAGTTATCTCGTAATCTACCTCAAGTGAATGATACCAGGTACCATCTACTGGAGCACCGCTATCATTCTTAACATTTGATCTGTATGCCTTTACTGTGATAGTAGGTCTTGTGTTATCTACTGTGAAGGTTGCTGACTTCTCCTCTGTAGCATTTCCTGCAAGATCATAGCCGATAAGCTTAACAGTGTAAACACCGTCTGCTAAAGCATCGCTCTCGCCAAGTGCAAGTGCTGTCTTTAATGAGAAGGACTCTTCCATTGTAGCGTCTGTTCTGTCCTTAATCTCGTAGGTTGTGGTTGTAGAGTCTGGACTTGTTATCTCAAACTCAGCCTTTGCTACCCCGATATTATCTGTAATGTTAATAGCAAGTGTAGGATTTCCTGATAATATTGTTGAAGTACTTGTAGTTTCACTTGCGTGTCCATCTACTGTAAATTCATTAGTCACAGGTACGGTTGAATCAACCTTATATGTGAAGGTCTCTGTACTATTATTATTAAGCTTATCAACACCAGTAACTCTCACTGCTGTTCCTGCTACAGATTCTGATTCTGCAACCTGTACTGTGAATTCTTCTGAAGAATCAAGTACCTTTTGCTCCTCTTCGTTATTACCAACCTTGCATTTTACTTCGTTAACTCCTGAACCTGTACCATCTGACACCTTGTAGGTTACAGAAAGATTCTTGTACCATACGTCTGGGATAGGTGCTGAGTCATTTGTTATATTGGACTCATACTTTGTCTCCTTAATTGTTGGTACTGAGTTATCAAGTGTAAATTTGCCTGATAAAGCAGCTAAACTGTTGCCAGCCTTATCCTTTATTCCATCAAGAGTGAACTCATATAATCCGTCATCAGGCTTTTCTACTAATGTGAGAGATGATAATGTCTTGATTATCTCAACCCTCTTACAATCAGGAGTATCACTTAATGTAGTATTAGCACCATCTTGGGCTATTGTATTGGTGTAGCTTGCTACTGCTATGTTGTCCTCGATTATTATTGTAATCTCTGGATCTCCACTAAGGAATGTATCTGCTGGAAGCTCTGAAATATCTCTTCCATCAACCTGATAGCTTACAACCTCTGGTGCAGTCTTATCTACATGGAAGGACTTGCTATAGCTAGCCTCATTTTTAGCCAAATCATATACTGTTATCCCAAAATCTGTCTTAACGGTTTCGTCTAGAGTATCAACGTTTGATTTTGTCTCTGAAATATCAACTACGTATTCTCCATCAACTAATTTTGCGTTGTAATCATCTAATTCAAGATATTCATCTGAACCATCTTCACTTACTTTAATCAAATCAATGTTGGCATCTGTGATTTTTACATAAAGCTTAAAGTTCTTCTGCCAAGCAGCAATGATTTCATCACTTGGTGCTCCTGCAACCTTGCCCTCACCGATGTCGTAGCCTGTAATTTCAATCGTTGGAGCTACAGTATCAATACCATAGGTAATTGTCTTTGTAGCTGTACGACCTGCAATATCAGTTACTGTTAAGGTGTATGAGTATGTTTCTTCTGTGTTATCTGGCTTAGCAAAGTCATCTCCAGTAGTATACTCAGTACCAAAAGCAACATCTGACGAGCTCTTTGAGTAAATAACTGATGGTGTGTCACCTGAAGCTCCTCCTGATATTTCAACCTTAGCAACCTCAATATTGTCTTTTACCTTAAATATGTATGAAGGGTCTTCGTCCTTATCAAATATATGTCCGTCAGAACGGAACTCCTCTGGTCCATGAGCAAAGAGGTCGAAGCTGTCAATAACTGGTGCACTTTCATCAACATAGAAGGTCTTGCTGTACTTTGTAGACTTTCTTCCAGCCTTATCCTCGGCTTCAACTTCAATTAATGTACCTGTTTTGTCAGTTGAACCATTTACTGTAACATTATAGTATGAACCATTCTTTGTAACCTCAACTGGTCCTGTAGTACCATCTGAGTTTGTCTGGGTTACTGTAACCGTCTTTACACCAAAGTTTTCTGAATCTATTGTATCTCTTTTGTCACTAGCAACAAATCTAATTATAAGCTCTTCGTACCACTTTGAATAATCGAACGAATCAACGGCAACATCTGAACCATTTGCATTAATGCCGCTTACTCCAATCTCTGGATCGTCCAAATCCACAACTAAAACGGTAACATCCTTATTATCTGTAACGCCATTTTTGTTTTTTGCTTCAACATTAATAGTAAAGCTATGTGATTCAGTAGTTGTAAATTCATATTGATATGAATATACATTGCCATTTTGCTCAACAAGAGTAGCCTTACTAGACAAGGAATCAATATTAACTAAAGCTTCTTCTACGCCCTCTGCTGCAGTTACATCAAAGGTAATAATATTACTGCCACTTGTTGATACGTGCTTATCCTGAGCTACATCAGCAATCTTTACATTGCTAATTTCGATTTCATCACCGTAATACTCTATAGGGATCTCTAAATAATCGCTTTTGTTTCCTACTTCATCTGTCACATAAAAATAATCGTAAAATTTCTTTCCCGCATAACTTGAATCTTTATATCTTGTAATTTCTCCAGAGAAGAATGGGAATTCAGTAAATGTTTTTCCATCAAGCTCAGCATTAGTCAGCTGACTTTCTGAAGAATACATATACGTTTTATCTACCGTCACATTGTCACTTGCATTAATAGTATACTTTAAATCAAGGTAACTGGTGAATACCTGGTCAGTGGTATCGTAATCCTTATAACCACCAGATGGCTTCTGCGAATTATATTCACCAAATTCAATAGTTGGTGCTGTTGTATCCTTAATTACAATAAACTGATACGAATCTGAATATAACACCTCTTCATCATCGTCATCAGTACTTTTAGTATTCAAGGCTTTTACTGTGATTTTATTAATTCCTTCCTTTAAATCGTAGGTCATACTGCTGAATGTATATTCCGTCTGACCTTCTACTAAATCAAGATGCTCTTTTTTGTGTGTGCCATCTTCTGAACACACATCGATTATTGGTCTTCTATCTGCTGAAGGATTTTTAACAGCTACATCAAAGGTAACTGAGTCCTTATCAGTGTAATATTCAGTTCCACTAAATGGCGCATTGCCTCCATACTGTGTACCATCAATCTTAACACCTGTTACGGAAGGCTTTGTATCCGTATAATTATACTTAACAACAACATTTGTAACTGGACCGCAATCTGCATGTTTATCTGAAGCATCACTTCCAACATAGAAGCTGTATGTTTCGGTTAGACCAGTTTTTCCATTTGAGCTTGAGCCATTATAAGTTATCCAGACACTATTAGTGTCACTTACTCTGTTTGGCACAATCACAAGCTCATTTGCAGCTTGTTCAGTCACAAAATTAATATAAATATCATCATACCAATTGAATGTTTTATCTGTTAAATCTAAGTCAAATTTATCAGGATTTCCATTACTAAAGTAATTGGCATCAGCTGCTGCTTGTAATGCTACATCCGAAACCCCGCCGTTAACTGTAATGGTTGTTCCACCTTTCATTACTGCTGTCTTAGTATTCTTAACACAAGGAGCAGATGTTTTTACATCACTGACATAGACATCAGAACCAGACTGAAGGTAATAAACTGCATGTAAGTAGTAGGTTCCATCACTTCCGGTCTCAATTCCAGAGCCTGCTAAGCTTAATTCCTTTCCAACTTCACCCCATGACCAAGAATCATCAAAGGTTGCTGTTTCGTTCTGGTCAACTATGTATCTGATTTTTGCGTTCTTATTATTGTACTGATCAGTGTATTTGTTTGCTGTAGCCTTATTATTTACATTGTCATAGGTAAGATTTGGGGTATAATTAAAATCTTCTGCATAAACATGGAGGTCTGTCACATTCCATATGCCATCACTTTCTAATTCATAAATAAATACGTAATAATCAGTATTACACTCAAGCTTTGAACTGAGATATGTATCACCTCCATTGTATACTTGATTAGGGTTAGCATTATTGCTTATCTTAATCTTAAATTCATGATTTACTAATTCTTCATCTGGTATCGTAAGGGTATAATTGTTTCTTGTACCAGCACTATAATATAAACTGGCATCCGGAACCTTTAATACAATCTGTGGTACGAATGCACCAAAAACACTATAACCATTATTCATAATTGCTTTACCAAGAGAAGAGTCAAAATCGTAAGTACTCATTTCGCAAAAGCAAATAGTACCGGTTTCGCCCTCTGCCTTTACCTCGGACTTGCTATTACTAACATAGAGAACGCTCACAACCATGACGACTGCCATGAAGAAAGCAACTATCTTAGTAAACTGCTTTTTTCCTTTCAGATATTTTATCATTTTCTTCCGCCTCCTTATAATGATTCGGTAGTGTGAATCTCTGTTACACTGTATATCTCAACGATCTTACGTAAAGCACCTGTACTTCCAGGTGTTTCCTGTGGCGCTCTCAACACTGCTGTTTCTTCCTCGTTGCCACTTCCGTACACATCGCTTCTCTGATTTACAACTGGTTCATCGCTAGTAAGCACTGCTGTCTCAGCCTCATCCGAACCATCATTACTTGTAAGTACTGCTGTCTCCGCTTCTTCTTCTGCAGCTGGTGAAGTAAGAACATCTGTTGTTCCGTAATCATCATCCACGTTATCGGATGTGAGAACATCTGTCGTTCCATAATCATCATCTGAGTCACCAGATGTAAGAACATCTGTTGTTCCAAAGTCGCCTTCGTACTCTTCCTGAGAAAGTACATCTGTTGCTTCTCCATCCTGAACATTCTGGCTCTGATTATAGCTTGTATCACCATAATCTCTTCCATCTGAGTGAAGTACATCTGTACTATCCTCACCTGTTCCAAGAACCTCTGTCGAATCTACATCCTGCTTACCATAATTCTCAAAGCCAAGCACCTCTGTTGAATCCTCGAACATTCTTGTAGGAATTCTTTCCTTTTTAGCTTTTTTCTCTGCATTGAGTGTACTTGTATCACTCTGTGCATCTCTTACTGTAATTCTGCTTGTCTGATCATGAATAGCTTCCTTCTTTGATTTCTGTTCATAACCAGATTTCTGAATATCTTCAATTGCCTTCTTCTGGGTTCTACCTGTCAAATCACCAAACACCTTAGGTATCTTCAGTACAAAGAAAAGTACTATCGATGTAATAAGGAAAATGATTGAAAGTATCAGACCGCCATAAAATAATCCACTATACATATCTATCACTCTCCTTCCTGTGTTGCTTGTTCAGTAGTTACAGTTGAAGGAGCTGTAGTCGTTTCTTTCTTATTAAGTTCACCATTTGAAAGCTTTTCAAGAGTAGTCTTTCTCTTAACCCATGTAGTGTTATTCGAAATATCCTTTACGTTCTGTCCTTCTGTGTAAACTGCGATGATTGCAAGCTTATCATCAGTTGACCATTCTGCCGGATCAGCATTTTTACTCTCAAAGTATTCATATAGGTAATTCAAATGACTCGCATAAATCTTATTCGCATATGAACACTGCTTGTCCATTGTCTGCTCCGCATCCTTATATGTAATGATTGCCTGATCATACTTGTTAAGGATTCCGTATATCTCAGCGATCTTACAAACCTTGTTTGCATATGCCTTATTATACGCCTGGATATTAGGATTTACACTATCCTTGCCTGTGAACTCGTCAAGGGCGGTAATCTGTCCAATAACCTCCTCACAGGAATTGATAGCCTGAACATAGTAGGATTCATTATTGTTATTCTTCTTACCAAGGTTCTCATATATTACTGCTAAGTAATCATGATAGTTATAGTAAAACTCTTTTGCTCTATCGCCCGAATATTGTCCCTCGTTGAGGTTTGATAGTGCCTTCTCCATTACTACAACTGCCTGCTCTGCAACTCCATCTGTAGTGATGTATGAGGCGTAAATCTTTCCGAGTGCATCATAGTTTATGTATTTTTCTTCATCCTCATTTGACTTTTTGGTGTCAATGTAGTTTGCAAATCCATTTACCTTATCGATAAGCTCTCCGGCATTAACATTTGTACTTGATAGGATGAAGGAGATACTGTAGTAGTAATCTGCAAGCTCACCGTAGGTTGAATCATTCTTGTCAACCATCTTGAAGTACTTTGTTGCTGCCTGATAATCCTCAAGCTCTGTGAAGTAGGTGAGTCCGACCTTGTATAATACCTCGTCGTTCTTATTTACATCTCCACTCTCGTTTTTGATTCTGTTAGCTACTGTGTTAAGTCCATCCTCAAGAGTTATCTCAGATACAGTTTCATCATCATTGCTATGCTTTGCATCAATGTAGGTATCAATATACTTGATGTATCCATCAGCATCGTTTGGATTCAAATCAAAGGCCTTCTTGTAATTCTCTACAGCGCTTGTATAATTGCCTGTTGCCTTTGCATCATTTCCTGCCTCGATATAGGCTGTATAGTTTTCCCTTGCAATTCTCTTAACACCGGCATATCCAACAATGGAAGTAATCGCACATACAACTGTAAGTGCTGCAGACGCCACGAAGAGTGACATCTTCTTCTTGTTAGCCTTTCTAAATGAATCATCAAGCTCAGTATAATGGTCGAGAGCATATAAAAGCTCTGAACATGACTGATATCTGTCATTTGGATTAGCCTGTGTACATTTTAAT
The DNA here is from genome assembly GCA_002314775.1 of Lachnospiraceae bacterium UBA1760. Classification (GTDB taxonomy): domain Bacteria; phylum Bacillota; class Clostridia; order Lachnospirales; family Lachnospiraceae; genus UBA1760. The sequence goes on along the minus strand of DCHE01000042.1, from coordinate 2,325 downwards.
ATAATCTTTTCAAGACCGGTTGAAAGTGCTGGATTCCACTGTCTGATTGGCTTCATCTCATAAGGTGGCTCACAAGGGTTCTTGCCGGTTACAATGTGATAAAGAGTAGCACCTAAGTTATAGATATCTGTTCTTGCATCTGTATTGTAAAGTCCACGTCCCTGTGCATCACCGAACTGCTCTGGTGCCGCATAACCTCTGGTACCAAGAGCTGTTGTATCAGCATTATTTTCAACTGTGTATTCCTTTGCAGTACCGAAGTCGATGAGCTTAACTCCGCCCTCTGGCTTAAGCATTACATTGGATGGTTTCATATCTCTATAGATAATAGGTGGGTTCATAGAATGTAAGTAGTCAAGCGCTGATGCAAGCTGACGTCCCCATTCAATAACCTGATCCTGTGGCTGGGCACCCTCTTCCTTCAAGACATTTGAAAGGTTTGTACCTTCTACGAAGTCCATTACTACGTAAATGGTTCCCTTTCTATTGATAATATCTACAATTCTTGGAAGTACCGGATGATCCACATTCTTAAGAATATTAGCTTCTCGCTCAAGACCCTTTAAAAGTGTCTCAGCATTTTTTGAACCGTCATTCTTAATCTCTTTTACGGCCCACTGTTTGTTCAGTCGGTTATCTCTGGCAAGATAAACGATTGACATACCACCACGGCCGATTTCCTTAAGTATTTCGTATTTTCCATCTAATACGGTTCCTTCTCTTGTCATACGTCTACCCCACTAACTCGTTTTTACGACTGCAACAGTTATGTTATCTGACTCTCTTCTGTTCTTAACAAGCTCTGTCAGATATACACAGCCGTATTTTAATGTTGCTTCAGAGGTTGCAGCACCAGGTCCAATCTTCTCGAGCATCTCCTCGTCAGATATCTGATGTCTGAATCCATCTGAGCAAAGCATATAAACTGCATTTTTCTTCACGTTACCATCAACAAACTCAGGCTCTACAACAGGCGATGCACCAACGCACTGAAGAAGTACACTTCTTCTTGGGTCAGTTTTTGCCTGCTCTGGAGTCATTCTTCCTGCTGCAATCTCTCTTGCAATGAAGGTCTGATCTGAAGTGAGCTGCTTTGATGTGGTTGTCATCTCGTAAACTCGACTATCTCCAACGTGAACTATATGATAATCATCGAGGTACATAAGTATCGCCGATACCGTTGTACCAAGCATAAGATTATTCTGATTTCCATAATTTCCAAGTCGCTTATTCTGGTACTGAATTATCTCATTCCACTGCTTCTTAAGCTGACTTATTGAAAATGTGTTATTAACAACTGAGTTGGCAAAGTCTGTCTCAAACCATCTGCAAAATGCAAGAATTACTTCTTTGCTGGCAAGCTCTCCCTTTGAGAGACCTCCCATTCCGTCACACACAATGGCAAATGCTGCTTTGCCATTTGGTGTGTCGATTATTCTAATTGCTAGGGAATCCTGGTTTGTACTTTTTCTTATGCCTACATCAGTGTTGTAGGTTGCTAAATACTCCATTTTTATTCACCCTTTCTGAGGTAGAAGACAAGCTCTTCGTCACCTAGTTTAATCTCTGTTTTATTCTTTAATAATACTTCCTCGCCTGGTGCAAGCTTCTTTCCATTTACATATGTACCATTTGAAGAGTTGTTATCCTTAATATATGATACGCCGTTCTTTCTTACTACAATACAGTGAACACGGCTGATTGCTGTATTGTTCTCAAGTGCGTAATCAGCGTGAGCCTTTGAACGTCCAAGCTTGAATTCGTCTGAAGCAACTATAATTTCCTCATTAGTCTTCTTTCTAACGAAGTGTGGAACTGGTCTTTCCATTCCCATCTGATTAGCGTTCTGTGACATCTGTGGTCTTGGCTGGTTCATTCCTGGCATACTTGGTGTTTGCTGAGTCATTCCTGGCATTGCTGG
>DCHE01000042.1:0-208 GCA_002314775.1 Lachnospiraceae bacterium UBA1760 | reverse complement strand
CCTCATCCTTCTCCTCTGGAATACCCTGGATTCCTACTGCCTGCTGGTTAGCAGGATTTGGCATCTTTGGCATCTCTGGAGCCTTTGGAGTCTCTGCCTTTGGCATCTCATCTATCTTAACTTCTGGTTTTGGCTGATTCATCATTCCAGGTACTGGTGCCTGCTGGTTCATTCCCTGCATACTTCCTGGCATTGGTGGTCTCTGCTG
>DCHE01000089.1 GCA_002314775.1 Lachnospiraceae bacterium UBA1760 | reverse complement strand
TCTTCGAATGCACCATAAGCAGAAAGCGTACTAAGATAATCTTCAGAGTGAATTGCATCCCAAAATACCTGCTTATTTGATTCTGAATAGTTAACAGCTTCATATTCACAAAACACTGTCCACACAAGAGGGAGTGCTTGTTCTAATTCTTCTTGGTTTAATGCTTTAATCATTCTTCGTTTCACTCCTTCCTAGCATTTTCACACTATCAATTATGTACTTTAGTCAACAGAACTACACTCTCCACATGTCCCGTCCAAGGGAACTGATCAAACCCTACAATTTTAAGCACCTTATAATTTTTCCTTGTGAGAAGCTTCAAATCTCTCTTTAGGGTTTCTGGATCGCAGGAAATGTATACGACCTTGTTAGGCAGCAATGTATGTACTGCATTTATAAATTCAGGTGTTGAACCAGAGCGTGGGGGATCCATAAAGAGTACGTCACAGTTTTCTCCTCTTTCAGCCATCTCAACCATGAATTTTCCTGCATCATTATTGAAGAATTTGGCGTTAGTTATGTTATTTCTTTTAGCATTACTAAATGCGTCCTTAACTGCTTCCTTGTTAAGCTCAACTCCAATCACTTCACTTACATGACTTGCTGCAGTAAGTCCAATTGTTCCTATTCCACAATAAGCATCAAATACTCTATGTTTCTTTTTTAGTTCAGCAAAATTAATGGCTGTCTCGTAGATTTTTTCTGTCATCTCTGGATTGACCTGGAAGAAGCTCTGAGGAGAAAGCTCGTAGGTGATACCACAGAGGGAATCAAGAATTTTACCCTTTCCATAAAGAACTATATCCCTTTCGCCGAGTACCATACTGGTATCCTTATTGTTGATATTCATAACAATGGTTGAAATCTCTGGGTGAAGCTTTCTAAGTGCCTTGACAAAATTGTTCTTCGACGGAAAAATCGGGTCAACCGTCACAAGAATTACCATAACCTGGCCAGTCCTTCTTCCCACTCTCACCATAACATGCCTTAAGAGTCCCGTACCTCTGTCCTCATCATAGATTAGAATCTTGAAGGATTTTAAAAGTCCCTTTATATCCTGAATTATTTTATCTGCAATCTCATTCTCTATGAAGCAGCTCGTAATATCAACCACATCGTGAGTTCCCTCTTTGTAAACTCCTGATACAACTGTTCCATCCTTCTTCCTTTGAAATGCAGCATTCACCTTGTGTCTATAGTGAAATGGATTCTCCATTCCAACAAGCTTAACCTTGCTCACATATTCTGAAAAAAGTGTCTGAAGATAATTCTCCTTCTTGGCAAGATATGACTCATACTTTTCACCATGGTAGGTACAGCCTCCACACTTTTTCTCATATGGGCAGCCTGTGGAATTCTCTTTTTTCGTATTTGTTCCCTTATTACTGCAACCATTATTGCCTTTATTATTGCTTTTATTATTGCTTATTTTATTGCCTTTATTATTACTTATATTATCGCTTTTGATATTACTCTTATTATTATTCACACTTGTAATATTTTTCTTATTATTCATCAGCATTCACTCCTGCAACAGCTTTCTTAGTTTTCTCATCAAATTCTGGGATGAAGCTCTCAGATGCAGTTTCACCCTCCTGCATAAATCCCCTCTTTACGCCTATATCCAAAGAATAATTAATAAGCTTATCATATTCAAAAGCTGTAGGCTTTTTTTGAAGGATTGGTTCATCCTTCACATTCTCCATAATCGGTGTGTATTGGTTCATAAGGCTTAAGTAAATGTCATCCCCGTAGCTCTCGTGAAGCTCCTTCACAATAAGTTTTGCTTCAAGGAGACCTCCTGGCATAAGAAGGTGTCTAACAATAATGCCATGCTTCATAATTCCCTCATCATCGATATAACAAGTCTCATTATACCTTGTTTTAAGCTGCCTTACCATCTCCGCTATGGCCAGTCTTGCGACCTCTGGATAATCTGGAGCATTTGAATACTTCTTCGCAGTTTCCCTCTTATAAAATTTGAAGTCTGGAAGATAGATGTCTATAAGACCGTCTAACATTTTAAGTGCGTCCACGCGTACGTATGAGCTGGTATTAAGGAGAAATGGCAGTGAAAATCCTTGCATTCTAGCATTTTCTATTGCAAGTCTTATAGACGGAATAAAATGGTCTCCTGTTACAAGGTTTATATTGTTCACTCCCTTATCTGCAAGCTCAAAGAAAATCTCAGCAAGTCTCTCAACAGATATTTCCTGTCCTACAGTTCCAATTGAAATATGCCTGTTTTGGCAGAAAATGCACCTCATATTGCAACCGCTGAAGAATACAGTTCCAGAACCCTTTTCCCCGGAAATGCAGGGCTCTTCCCACATATGGACTGAAGCTCTCGCAACACGAAGTCTTGCTCCTTCATGACAGTATCCCTTAGCAATACCTCTATTCACACTGCAATTTCTAGGGCACAGCCTGCACCTTGAATATTCATTTTCTATTTTTTTAATACTATTACCGATAATCATTTTACAATCAGCATTGCCCTTACTACTTAACATATAATACCTCAACGGCCTCTTTTAAAAAACCTCAACAGCTTCTCATTTTATGCCTATCACTGTATGCCACATATTTCTCGTCCCTGTCACAATCAAAATGCTTACAGAAAAACGCCAGGCAAGCCCATAATAAGCTACTCCTTATGATGACCTTCCTGGCGTATTATTCATTACTCTTCTGTCTTTGGCACAATTATGTTGCCAGTCTTAACAATGCTGTTTGATGGAACAAAGCCTCTGATTGGTGAAAGAGGATAGATATTAGAATGGCTGCCAATAACTGATCCTGGATTAAGTACACTGTTACATCCAACCTCAACAAAGTCACCAAGCATCGCGCCGAACTTCTTAAGTCCTGTCTCAAGCCTAATATCTGCATATTCATTGTAGCCCTTAACAACTACAAGTGTCTTATCACTCTTAACATTTGATGTGATTGAACCAGCACCCATGTGCGACTTGTAGCCGAGAATAGAATCTCCCACGTAATTATAATGTGGAACCTGAACATTATCAAAAAGGATAACGTTCTTAAGCTCTGTAGAATTACCCACAACACAATTCTCACCAACTAATGCATTTCCTCTTATAAATGCACACTGTCTTACCTCTGTTCCCTTACCTATAATACATGGTCCATTGATATAGGCAGAATCAAATACCTTTGCGTCCTTATGAATCCAGATATCCTCGCCGCGCTTAACATACTCCTCGCTTGCAAGTGTCTCACCAAGCTTCTTTATTAAGCTTCCAATATGTGGAAGTGCCTCCCATGGATAGGTAAGTCCCTTAAGGAGCTCTGCTGCCATTGTATGGCTTAAATCATACATATTCTCAATCTTTACTAAATCATTATTTCCCATGTCTTATTTCCTCTCATCCTATATCTCATCATATATTATATGCCACATGATAAGATGTTTTTCTTAAGCTATGTTATCATTTTATTATTTCTTAGAATAAAATGGCTTTGTTTTATCAAATATATAACGCATGCCATTCTGATTATTAACGCCCTTTACAAAGTCGGTGTATTTTCTCACATAATCATAGAGCTTTCCGGTATATTCGTCCTCAGATATTGATCCGCCTGCAACTCCGTCAAGTCCCTTTTCCCAGCTTGCGGTAAGGTCCGCACGTAATAGACCATTTATTGAGTATAGCACAACATCATAGATAATTTCTCCCAAAAATGTCGGCGTGACAATCTGAGTCTTTTTGTTAAGTCCTATATACTTGTTATTGACAAGCTTTGTGATAATACTGTCTCTCGTCGCAGAGGTTCCAATTCCTGAGCCCTTAATCTGTGCTCTCAATTCTTCATCCTCGATAAGCTGACCGGCATTTTCCATCGCAAGTATAAGTGTACCAGATGTATATCTCTTTGGTGGAGAAGTCTTTCCTTCCCTTATATCAAAGCCTGATACATCAAGTATATCACCCTTCTTAAGATTAGAAATCTTTTCAAGAAGCTCATCACTTGCCTTTCCGGCCTTCTCCTCGGAGTCATCTCCCTTAGAATCACTATCTGCATTACCTGTATCAGAATTACCAGCTTGCTTTCCATTCTCTACGGCCTTATCAGCCTGCTTCTTTCCAAAATTCACATCAGCTATCTGAAGATATCCTGGTTTTGTAAGCCTCTTGAAATTCGCAAAGAACTTCTCACCATTTCTGTCTAATATAAGAGCAATCTTTGTATACTCTGCTGGTGGATAGAATATGCTGAGAAATCTTCTCGTAATAAGCTCATAAACCTTCTGCTTCAGCGAATCAAGTGACTTAAGATTACTCAGACCCTGACCAGTTGGTATGATTGCGTAGTGGTCTGTAATCTGCTTGTCATTTACATACTTTGACTTTGCAACTCCCTTGTATCCACCATTATCATAGATGTTTGCAGCAAAATGTGCCACTGGAGCAAAGTTTTTAAGTCCTGCTATATTCTTTCCAATCTCCTTAGCTACCGCAGTCGATAATACTCTGGCATCAGTTCTCGGATAGGTTACAAGCTTCTTCTCATAGAGCTCCTGCACAACTGCAAGCGTCTCCGAAGGACTAATCTTAAAAAGTGCGGAGCAGTCATTCTGAAGCTCGGCCAGGTTGTAGAGCATCGGAGGATTCTTCTTTTCCTTCTTTTTCTCAACAGAATTAACTATCATCTGAACCGGCTCCGGCTGCTTTAGAAATGCAATAAGTGCCTCTGCATCCTCGCGCTTTTTAAAGCCATTTTCCTTGTAGAGCATCGGTGTCTCAAAGTAACGACTTCCGGCAACCGCCTTCCACTCGGCCTCGAAATACTCCTCTATATCCTTGCCTTTAACCTTAGCTACTACCCTGTAAAATGGAGTTACAACAAAGTCTCGTATCTCTCGCTCTCTTTTTACAATCATTCCCAGAACGCAGGTCATAACTCGGCCAACAGCTATTACACACTTATCAGTACCAAGATACTGCCTTATAGCATAACTGTACTTAAGTGTTAAAGCTCTTGAAAAATTAATACCCATGAGGTAATCCTCTTTTGCTCTTAAGTATGCAGCTGTACTAAGGTTATCATAGTCGGCAAGAGGAAGCGCCTCTTTAATTCCTCTATTAATTTCCTCCTCTGTCTGCGAGTCAATCCATACCCTTCTCTTATCCTTGGTATCACTGACCTTAGCCATCATATCAACAAGTCGGTATATATACTCTCCCTCGCGTCCGGAGTCAGTGCAGACATATATTTTTTCAACATCATCTCTATTCAGAAGCCTCTCAACAACCTTAAACTGTCTGCTGGTCTCAGGTATCAGCTCGTATTTGTATTCTTCAGGTATAAATGGAATGGTCTCCATAGACCATTTTTTTAGCGCAGGATCGTAAACCTCCGGATAACTCAGCTTCACAAGATGTCCTACACACCATGTAACCACATAGTCTCCCTGCTCAAGATAACCTGCGCTTTTGTTTGAAACATTTACACCTAAAGCCTTTGCAAATGCTTCCGCAACACTAGGCTTCTCAGCTATAAATAAACTTTTCAAATCTAATTCTTCTTCCTAATTCTTCCTTACACGTACTTTATTATCTATACGAAATAAGTGCCTCAACTTCCTTTCTTGGAGTCTTGTCTGGCTCAAACTTTGGATATCCAATTGGTATTATCGCTGATACAATCTGTCCCTCTGGGATACTGATTGCCTCTCCAACCTTCTCAGGATCAAATATACCCATAATACAGGTTCCGACTCCCTTCTCTGCTGCAGCAAGACAGAAGGTCTGTGCTGCAATACCAGCATCAAACATCTCCCAGCCTTCCTTCTTAGAGGTTGTAAATGAACCGTCTCTCTCATATCCGCATCTTCCGGCTACAGTTGCAATAATAACCATCTGATTTGACTTAAGAAGAGTATTCTTATTGTACTCAAAGTCGATAACACAGTCATTTGCAATCTTCTCGATAATCGCCTTATCCTCAATTACAATGTATCTTACTGTCTGTGTATTCTTCCATGAAGGTGAATATCTTGCAACACTAACAATATCCTCAAGAACCTCATGGCTAACAAGCTCATCGGTAAATCTTCTGACACTTCTTCTCTTTTCTACTACTTCTCTAAACTCCATAATATAATCCTCCAGTAACCGTACTTTTTTGCTGTCTCTATTTTACCAATAAGTGCTTATTTTGTCGAGCAACAATTATATGTTTATATTATATGTTTCTGTCATCCTTCTTCTTGAGTAAGGCTGAGGTATCAAGGCCCTTAGGCTCAGGCTTTGCGTCCTTTTTGCCACCCTTTTTGCTATCTTTTTTGCTACTCTTTTCGCTACTCTTTTTGCTATCTTTTTGGATATCCTTTTCGATATCCTTCATGCCATTATCCTCAGCTTCTTCTTTATCAATATTCTTTTCTTTATTATTAATCGCTTCAGCCTCAGCAGGCTTAATTCTCTTTTTACCAAAGATTTTCTTTAACATAGCGAAATTTGGTTCATAACCAAACCTTCTAAAGGCAATATCCAGAATAAAAAGTATTATTGCGAGAATAATAAAAAATGTTCTAAGTGAATAATCCTTTCTTCCAGCAGTATCTGTTTTTTTCCAAACCTCGCTGGTATCAGTTAAAAGCTTACCATTTTTAGCGATATAATTGTCGAAGGAATCGCTGCTGATATCAAATCTGTATTCCTCAGAGAACTGTACAACGGCAGCAGTGTTAATGCTGTTTGTAACTCCCGAGGCATCCTCTCTTCTAAGGTTAATATTGTACAAGCCAATATCCTCTGAAGGAAGCTCTGCCTCGTACAAGGAAGGTGCAGTACATTTTAGGGTAATCTCCTCCTTCTCGCCATTTGGCTTTGTGTAGAAGGCCTTAATCTCCGTATCCTCTGTGTAGTTTACAGCAGTGTATCGAATCATTGTTTTTCCTGACACTCTCTCAACTACCGCCTCATCCTCAAAGGCTCCGTCTCCACCCTCAGAGAAATCGATAATCCTTTTCCAAAGCTGTACATAATCCTCATTTCCTGAGTAAGATACTGTCCAGGCTCCGGAAACATCTGTGTTCCAGGCAACCGCATAGCCAAGTCCGTACCTTATGGTTGAGAGTATCGGGTCGCCCTCCTCAGACTCAATAAGAATACTTGTGGTCTGCTTTGGAGTAGCCTTGATATAAGCAAGAATATTAGGCCAGCCTGCTTCAAACAGGTTTTTAGTAATATCATTTCTGTTATTTACGCAAAGGCTAAAGTTACCATTTTGAATATAGGACTCACTGCTGAGAAATACCTCCTGTGCAAATATCTTAGGAATGTCCTCAGATATATCTGCAAAATAGTATCTTCCCTTGCAGTCATTTGCGAGCTTTTCAAGAAGCCTTGTGTCTGACTCATCGCCAACTGCAACCGTAGACAAAGTCACCCCTGCATTACTTATCTTATCTGTCACATCAGTAAAGTTATCAGTCTCACCCATACCGTCTGTGAGAAGGATAAGATGCTTAATCTGTACATCGATACCTACTATCTTGTTATATGCCTCTGCAAGGGCTGGCTTTATTGTCGTGCCACCACCATCATTGATAGTCTGAATTTCTTTCTTAATTGCCTCCTTGTCATAAGCCTGAACTGGTTCAACCTGCCATGAGTATCTGTCATCAAAGGTCAAAACACCAACGTAATCTGTTTCTCTTAAATTATCTACTGCATCGCAGGCAGCCTGGATTGCCACGTCAAGATTTGTGGCATTTGTTCCATCACCTGCCGGGCTTATCATACTTCCTGAGTGGTCGATAACCATTATCATAGCCATGCTTGGAATTTCATTTTCGCTTTTTATATCCATATAAACAGGAAGGATATCTTCTATCTCAGTATCCCTGTATCCTCCCATGGCAAAGCTGTCCTCGCCTCCGGTCATAATCAGACCGCAGCCATAGTCCTTGACATAGCTGTCAATATTCTCTAAGAACCCCTCCGGCAAATCCTTTCTGAAGGTATTCTCAAGAATAATGGTTTTATACCTCAGCATTTCATTTAAGGTTGAAGGGGCATTTTTAGCTCCAAGAACTGTAAAATCTGCATCCATAGCCTTGAGCATAGACTCAAAGTTTTTGCTGTTCTCCCTGCTTCCTGATATCACAAGAACTCTAGGAGTACTCTCAACCATAGAGTAAACTGCATAGGAATTGTTCTTATCCAGAGTGTCTCCCTCTGCTGCCACCTCCAGTGTATAGCTCTCCATAGTGTCATCCATTACCACAAGGTCGAACACAAACTGGTTTGATCCCTTTATAAGATGCACCTTTTTCTCTGCAGCCACCTTACTTCCGGCTCTAAGGTAAAGCACTGCCTCTGTCTCATAATTACTTTCAACGCTTACGGACAGCTTGTATTTATCTCCCTTATGAAGATATCCTGGCAGCTCCGCATTACTAATAAATGCATCCTTTCCTATCTCAGACTTATATTTGACTGCAGTCATCTCAACATTGCTGTTTAACATAGCTGAGTTAATATTATTTATATCGCCCTTTGTCTCTTTTCCATCGGTCATAATTACAATTCGACCAGCCTCAGAGGAATCTATCATAGAAAGCGCTCTCTCCATCGCCGACTGAATATTTGTTGCAGTATTGTCCGGGTATGACATAAACTGAACAAAGCTCTTCTCAACCGTCACAAACTGCTCAACAGCCTGATTCTTTCCAAAGGTTACTATTCCGAATTTATTGTCCTTAGGCTTCTCACTTACCGCCTTTCTGATATACTCAGACATCTCATCTATATTATCCGAATTACTCTCTGAGACATCCACAACAAATATAGTTGTGACTGCATTGCTCTTTTTAGAAATACCAACTCCGGATATAGCGAGTGCAATAGCTAAAACAAGCACAGCTCTTACCGCGTAGTAGAATTTCCCCCTGTAATTCATCTGTCTTACAAAAATGAAGCCCTCAAGCAGAAGCAGTATAAGCGCAATTATAAGAAGAAGGTTTCTAATGCTCTTCTTAACACTGATTAATGAATTGTCTCCTGCACTTTTATAGCCGGCGCACATTTTTTTACCATCTGACTCCTCGTCGATATGGAATTTTACATAGTAGTATTCCTTATCCTCTCCTCTTTCTACTGAGCAGATTCCTGAGTTATCTGTATTGTCAGCCGAAAATGTAAGCTTATCCGCAGTAGGATTTAGCAGTACATTTTCTCCTGCCTTAAGATAATTCTCTGCTAGTATTCCACTGCCGCCAAGATAGTTTATACAGTTTGCCATGAACATCGGATACTCTGCAGAAAGTGCAAAATCTGACTCTCTAATGTCAAAACCAAGCACAATCTCCTTTATCCCGTCATGCTCACCGTAGTATCCAACAATACTGTCGTTAGCCTTTATACAACCAATAGCCCAGTCAGGAAGGTCATAGCTTATCACACTGTTAACACCAATGCTGAAGGTGCCAATTCCATTTGTAAGCTTCCCCTCAGTAAAGCTTACAACACAGTTCTTAAGCTCTTCCTTCTTTCCCTCTTTTCCGTGAAAAACCAGTCTGTTCAGGTTGTTGTAAACTGGATTGTAGGAGGAATCATATATTACAAAGCTATACTCATCCTTCGAAAGATTACTGTCATTTTCAACTCTTGTAACCTTTTCACCTGTGATTGCAGTAAAGGCCTTCTCGATAAATGTATTTCCACTGCTGACTAATGCTGCACTTATCTTTTCCTCTTCCGAATTAATATAATAAGTCTCATTATCCTTATCAAGACTGTCTGCTTCTCCACCTTCAAACTCGATGTCCGAAAGCTCTGCCTTGTAATAGTTTATAGAGTCAGGAACTTCGTCGAAAATAACAAGGCTGCTCTTACCTGCCTCAACAGAGTTTGTCGACATTGAAGTAATATTTCCCTCCGAGTCATATATTGCAGCATCGAAGCTGGCTTTACTTTCTCCATAATTTGTGACTGAAATCACTGCACTTCTCTTGCCATCCTTTTTGGCAATTGAAAGATAGTCTATCGAAATATTCTGGGCGGTTTCTCCACAACTATAGACATCTGCGTCAAACTTCTCGCCGAATTCTCCTGCCAAGCCTTCATCGTCTGTAAGAACCACTACCCTTGGCTTTTTTTCTTCCTCTTTACTCTCGTAAATATTCTTAACAACACTGATTGCATCCTCCACGTCCACCGTGAGGTCCGTGCATTCCATGCTATTTAAGGTCTTTTTTATAAGAGATCTGTCACTACAGTTTGACAGAAGCATGCTCGACTTATCTGTGACCTTTATAATTGTGAAGCTTGCGCCTTCATTTTCCTCAACGATGGAAATCGCCCTATCTACAGCCACGTCGAAACGCTCCACGTTATCCTTACCTTTATGCTGCATACTTCCACTTGCATCAAGAAGAAGGATGACATTTTGGCCCTTCTTACCATTAGTTTTTATAAATGGAGCCATAAGCGCAAAAATAAGAAGAAGCATAATCACAATCTGAATATACATAAGTATGTTGTGAACAAACTTCTCAAAAAAAGTCTTTGACTGGGTATTTCTGAAGAGTCTCTCCCACAAAATGTTGGATGGAATCTCCTCGTCCTTTCCCTTTGGCTTGAGCAGATATAAAATTATAATAACTGGTATAGCCGCAATGAATATAAGCGGCCAAAGACTGCTAAATGTCATAGATTTCTCTCATATCCTCAAAAATAATTTTATAAAAATCGTCCTTAGTATTAACCGGAGCATAGACTGCCCCATATTTCCTGCAGGTTCTGTTTAGCCTTTCCATAAAGGCATTTAGCTCCCTCATATAGGTTGCAACAGCCACATTATCCATAGTGACCTTGACCTTTTTATCCTCATTTTCCGAGTCAATCAGGTTGACTGTTCCAGTAAGCTTTATGTCCATCTCCTCCTCACTTAATACCTGAACAAGAATAACCCTCTGCCTCATGTAGGTCAGATACTTAAGCAGCTTATCCAGATAATCCTCCTCAGTGAAAAATTCCTCCAGCAAAAAATCGCTTACAATAATCGTGATACCCGGGTTTCTAAGATTTGCCCTTACCACCTGGTTATAAATGTCTATTTTTCCGTCAAATGTAAGGGCATTAACCCTGCTACTCAGCATAGGAAAGCCCTTTTTTCCTCCTGAAACTGAAATAGGTTTTACTATCTCCTTCAGGTCAAAAACTCGCACCCTGTCCATATTTGTGAGTGAAATATAGGCAAGTGCATCAGTGATATTTTTAGCAAGCTCACCCTTATTTCTCTCCCCATAATCCATGGATTTACTGGTATCAAGAAAAATAGATACTGGCATTTCACGCTCTTCCATATATTCTTTTATATATAGCCTGTCAAGTCTTGCATAGGCATTCCAGTCAATTCGTCTCACCTCATCTCCTGGCATATATTCTCTAAAATCAGAGAACTCAGCTGAGCTTCCCTTTTTTACAGACTTTCTTCCGCCTGCCATACTCATGCTGCTCTTTCCTGTATTTGCAATTCTTAGTCTTGACAGAATGTCATAAACTGATGAATCATTTATCATTTCTTATTCTTAAGCCCTTCTAATATTCCTGCTATAACCTTATCCTCGTTAGCTCCCTCTGAAATAGCATCGAAGCTTAAGATAAGTCTGTGTCTCAAGGCTGGATATACAACATAGTCAACGTCCTCGAAGGATACATTGAACCTGCCATCCATATAAGCCTTTGCCTTGGCTGCTCTTACTATCGACTGTGCTGCTCTTGGGCTTGCGCCCTCTCTTAAGTATCTGTTGTCCGCATGAGTTGCCATAACTATGTCAAGGATGTAATCCATTACAGCCTCTGCCACTGGTATCTCTGCTGCCTCTTTTCTTGCATTAAGAAGCTCCTCGCCACTTATTACAGGCACTATCGCAGGAAGCTTCTCACCCTCAGTCAGGGCAATAATCCCTCTAAGCTCCTTCTTGCTTGGAAACTTCACTAATATCTTAAACATAAATCTGTCGAGCTGCGCCTCTGGAAGTGGATAGGTTCCCTCCTGCTCAATTGGATTCTGCGTTGCAAGAACCATAAATGGTTCCTCCATCCTGTAGCTACTGTTTCCTACGGTTACAGTATGCTCCTGCATTGCCTCAAGCAGTGCAGACTGAGTCTTTGGCGTTGCTCTGTTTATCTCATCTGCAAGGACAAGATTAGAAAAAATAGGTCCCTTAATAAATTCAAAGGAAGAACCCTTTTCATTTTTTACAACGATATTTGTACCGGTTACATCCGAAGGCATAAGGTCAGGAGTGAACTGAATTCTCTTGAAATTGAGGCTCAAAACCTTTGAAATTGTGCTGACTAAAACTGTCTTTCCAAGTCCTGGCATACCCTCAAGAAGCACATTTCCACCGGAAATGATGGCAAGCATAACCTGTCTTATTATCTCCTCCTCACCAATTATTCCTTTTTTTATCTCATTCTCACAAGCTATTATTTTTTCCTGAAAAATAGTTTTTTCTGCCACCTTTAAACCTCCATCAATTAAAGCTTCCAAAATAGTTTTTAATTATATCCTGCATACCTGTTGGATATTTTCCGTTTGAAATACCCTCATATGCCTGTTCCTTGTACTTTCCAACTACTGTTTCGTAGTTTACATGCTCACCCTCCCAGGTCATTCCATTTGCAGCCTCGTAGGTGCCCTGTGGGTTTTCGTTTCCAGCATTTCCATTCAGGTTTGGATCACTACCCTTGTTGTTTGGTATGCTGATAAATTCATGAGAGTTAGCTCCGCCCTGGCCCTCGCCACGGCCTGAACCGGCTCCTTCTCCGCTCTCACCGCTATTTTGGCCGCCATTTTGGTTACCATTTTGATTACCTTCACCAGCTCCACCGTTATTTTCTCCGGCTTCTCCATTGTTACCATTTCCGTTTTGGCCATTCTCGCTGCCATTTTGGTTTCCATTATTCTGGCCGTTTTCATTCTGGTTATTGCCATTTTGGTTATTGCCGTTCTCGCCATTTTCATTCTGGTTATTGCCATTCTGATTATTGCCATTCTGGTTATTGCCATTCTGGTTATTGCCATTCTGATTATTACTATTCTGATTATTAGAATTATTAGAATTATTCTGATTATTACCGTTATTAGAATTATTCTGGTTATTGCTATTATTATTTGCAGTCTGATTACCACTGCTATTATTCTTGGAAAAGTTTGCATTGTTAAGGTTCTCATCCACCTTGGATAACGCCTTATTAATCTGTTCTTTGTTAGCCTCTGAAATGCTCTGACTCTGTTCACTCGACTCTTCGGCTTCCGTTTCATTTTTCTCCGAGGTATTTCCTTCCATAGCTTCAAGCATCTTCTTAACATCCTCATACTTGTAGCTTAGCTTTTCCTCAGCTCTTACAATCTCTTCCTTGGTTTTTGCCTTTCCAAATTCCTTCTTAGAATTATTCAGAGCCTTTATCATCTCGTTTAATTCTTCTCTCTGGGTCTCAGAAAGCTCCTCAGGGTCAATCTTTTCAAGCTCCTCGATTACTTCCTTTGTCTCCTTCTCTTTTTCTGCGGCAAGCTTCGATATTTCATGATTATACTTTGCCTGTTCCTTCTTAGCTGAAGGAATAAAGCTAAGTCCGAAAAGCAGAACAAGAAATGCGACTGGATAGATAACTTTTCTATACTCTGGAATTAGCTTAATCTTAATGTCCTTCTTCTTTTCCAATAGAACCTTGGCACAATCCTCCCTCTGAAGTCTTATCACCCTTCCGTCCTTATCCATATTTTCAACCGCAGTAACAACTCTCTCATTAAGACCAAAGCTATCGAGTAAGAGTGCAGCTTTAATATTGTCAGGTTTTCTTACGATACCCATGACCATTCCAGTAATTGCTCCAATTATTACAGCAATTACCGCAAACAAATCAGCATAGTAAAATGGCACTAAAAGTGCAACCACTTGGAACATACATCCAGTGGCTGCACCGATAATTACTGAAAAAAGGACATTTCCTAGCACCTCTCGTGCAAGCAGTCTTTTTCTTGCGATATTTACTTCTCTTTGAATTATCTCTTTTTCTTTCATCATAGGCTCCTCAAAAAACCCGCTTAAACAAATCTACCTATACTATTCTGACTTTTTCTTAATCTGAACTACATTAGACTTCATAGGATTTATCTTTTTAGTTGAAGTGTAAATAAAAAATACAGCTATAAGAAGTATAACAATTCCTGATACTGTCATCCAGCCTGTTCCGCTCTTTATCCATCCATTACCATTTATAAGCCCAAGGCCTGACTCTCCATAAAGAATTGTTGTATAGAATTCCTCGAAGAAAACAACCGGATTTGCAAGAAGTAGATAAACCGATGTCTCATATCTTCCTTTTGATAAAACCGCTATCAGCATTGGTACAAAGGTAAGACCAAAGAAGCAGCCATAGATAACATACGAAAGAATAATTGATGCTATTGATTTTCTGCATATTGATGAGCAGAAAACTCCAACACTTCCTGAAAATACTGCAAATAAAAGTGCTGCGAGTACAAAGTAAAACAGCGCAGACCAGTTAAGTCCACCCATAATAAATGAGATTGCCATTACTGGTATACTTGCTATTACAAATAGCATTATCTTGATTACTGCCGAACCCAGCTTGCCAAGTATAATTGACCATGGTGATATGCTTGTAGTTATCATTATGTCAAAGGTCTGTCTCTCCTTCTCTCCTGAGATTGAAGAGGCTGTCATAATTGGCACGACAAGTCCGATTATGCAAATCTCCGTAATTGAAATTATCGGAAATAAGGATACTAATTCCTGAAGCTGACTACCGACACTCACTGATCTGTAGGAGGTGTAGCTAAATATTGATTTGATTACCAGAAGAAATATTATGAGAAGAGTTGCCTCGTAGGCAAATATCTCAAGAGAAAACTTCTTGCTTCTTGATTCAACCTTAATATCCTTTTTAATTATTGGATTTACTCTCATAATTATTCCTCCCTTCCACCATTTTTCGTAAGCTCCATGAAAATATTCTCCAGGTTCTGCTCCTCCTTATGGAAGGAGGTTACCATTACCTCATTAGTAACGAGGCTGTATAAAATCCTGCTTATCTCCTCATCTGTACCAGGAAACCTGATTATTATCTCATTTTGTCTGATTGATTCAAGGGTTACCTTAGCAGACTCTCTAAGTATCTTAACTGCCTTATCAGTGTCTGATATTACCCTGATGCTTATTCTCACGCTTGATGCCTTTGGGATTTCTACACCTACCGCACCTGTTGCACCCTCCGCCGGTTCAGCCTCGCTACCACCTGCATCAATACCTCTAGTCAGAATATCCTCCATCTTACCCGCAGTTACAAGTCTTCCCTGGTTCATAATACCAACGCTTGTACACATCTCGGCAAGCTCTGAGAGAATATGTGAGCTGATAACAATAGTCTTTCCCATCTGGTTAAGGTTCATCAAAAGCTCCTTCATCTCAATTCTTGCTCTTGGGTCAAGTCCTGAGGATGGCTCATCTAAAATTAATAACTCTGGGTTATGAATAAGTGCTCTTGCAACGCAGAGCCTCTGCTTCATTCCTCTCGAAAGCGAATCAACGTAGGCATCCTTCTTGTCACTCAGGTTAACAAGCTCAAGAAGATCATTTGAAATTGCATATATCTCTTTGGTTGTCATTCCGTACATAGAACCGTAAAAATCCATGTACTCCATGACCTTCAGATTATCATACACTCCAAAGAAATCTGGCAC
This sequence comes from Lachnospiraceae bacterium UBA1760, assembly GCA_002314775.1. Taxonomy (GTDB): domain Bacteria; phylum Bacillota; class Clostridia; order Lachnospirales; family Lachnospiraceae; genus UBA1760. The sequence continues at coordinate 2,855 of DCHE01000089.1, read as the reverse complement.
ATATCCAATCTGTTTTTTTATATCGGCCATATTTCTGTCAGCATCGATTCCATTTATCTTAATACTTCCTGAGTCCTTCCTTAAAAGTCCACAGACTATTCTTATTGTTGTAGTTTTTCCCGCACCATTTGGTCCTACGAAGCCAAACAGTTCTCCCTTAGGTATGTGAAGATTGAGGTTTGATACAGCCTGCATACTTCCATAGCTTTTGTATAAATTAGAAATGTAAAGCATATCCTACCTCCTTATCTTTTTACCTTATTCACGATGCAGACAAAAGCCTTCTCATCGCAGTTTTTATCATCAGTAACCTTGGTGTAATTGCCCGCTACACCGAATACATAGGATGAGGTTGCTTCAAATCTGTAGCTGTCGCACATTCCAATTGCAAGAGCCGCAATGAGCGAGCCATTTTCCTTGCCTTCCTCGTACTTTTCATTGTTAACAGCTGTGTATCTGAACTCCCTGGTATCAAGCTCACCCGTATACCAGCTGTGAATTTTTGCAACTGTACTAAGCTCAACAGTCTGCCCCTTCTTTAAATCACGAATTATAATATATCTTCCACTGTCAGTAACCAACACGTAAGGAAAATCATAATTAGTATTATTGGTAACCTTACCCTTGTAAATATTTCCAGAAAAATCAATATCGGACAGTTCAATTTTTCCTACCGACTGACCCTCTCCGGACAGCTTAAATACTGTTTCCGCAAAGCTCGACTTAGGAACATAGCCTAGAATATTTCCCTCTGTGCTCTTTAATATTCTTGTTTTGTAATTCTCATAGTTAATAGCTGTATTTGGAGAGTAATCATAATCTCCGTATGCAGGACTTATTACATCAAATCTATTATCAGCCTTTACCTTCCATTCACTGCTATCTGGTGAATAGCATTCAACATAGGCGGTAGACCTTCTTCCCTCCTCAGAATACTCAATAGTTACTGAGGTTGCCTGAACATTCTTTATTCTCATGCCTCTTCCTAGTAAGAAAATAGCTCCTACTGTAATAAGCGACAAAACTGGTATTATTGCAAAGTACCACTCTCTCTTATTCATAAGCTTTAGTACCAGATAGGATACTGGTCCCACAATAAGAACAAATAAGATAATAACGAGCTTTATTCCATTTATATTAAAATCAATCTCGCCCTGTAATGCCGAATAGCATTCGTTATAATCATACCAGTAGGTTGAATCATCTCTGTCTGTTGTTATAATCCCAGAACTTTCTATCGCCTGCTGAAGAACTGTATTGGTAAATACTACAGAATTCCCTGAATTCTTTATATCCTCGTCTGAGAACATATATGGAGCCACTGTGATACTTCCCTCATCCTTCTGTCTCGAAATTGTGCAGCTGTCATATTCTCTTCCATAAGCTGATGAATATGTGAGGGATAAGAAGTTTCTGTTAAGCTCCATTACATTTATTGTATCAACATAAATAGGCAAGTTCCCAGAATTTGACGGATCATTTGGTGATGCAGTCATTACTTCATTAGAAAGCTGTATTTCAAAAAAGCCATCTGAAAAATTATTGATACACTTAAGTCCGTTGTTACCAGTACCAATAATAAGGCAGCCGCCCTGCTTTGTTACCCAGTTTTCAATTGACTGGATTTGTTCATCGCTAAGAACTGAGGTGTCATAATTATCTATGATAAGAAACTTACAAGCCGAAAGCTCATCCTTAATATTATCCTTATTAAGCTCTCTTAGTAACATGGAATACTCATTTACAACAAGCCATACCTTTTCGCCAGCACAGTCAAAATATGACAGTGCATCATAATCATCTGATAAAATGCCTATCTGCATTGAATAATTAGATGCCTGAAACATCTTAGGAAACTTGTCCTGATAGCACAGCTTCCCCTTATTATCAACCAAATATGCATATAAGACATCTGAGGCATCATAAATTGTGTAGGTTGGAATCTTTACAACAAATTCCTTCTCTCCTCCCTTTGCCACAGATATCTCAGTCTCATAGTTTATGCGCCCAAAATTGTCATCAGCAAGAATGAGCCTCACGCTTCCTGAAAAATCAGCCTCATCATTCTTCACCTTGACCTTTACACTGTAATTGCCCTCACCATCAGGTCCGGACACGCTGATTGAAATTCCATATTTGCCATTTGAAGTATCTCCATTTAAAGCATTTCCTTTTAAAGTATTTCCTTTTGCACTTACACCAAACCCGGTGAAGAGTGTAATAAGCATTGTAAGGCATATAAGAATACTTACTCTTTTCTTAATTCGTTCCATTTTTTCTCCCATTCTAGTAAATGTCTCATACTATTTATTCATACTATATATTCATACCGTCAATCATCAGCTCTTATGGCAAAATATTGACACTAATCACTGATAATTATTATACAATAGAATATTAACATATTTATGGCAATAAAAACATAAATGATTTATTAAAATTTAATAAATCTTTGACAATCCTGCTTTTTATATGTTAACATAATTCCGTCAGAAAACCAGATGATCGCGGCTGCCTTCGTGCAGGTGAGGAAAGTCCGGGCTTCATAGGGCAGGATGCCGGATAACGTCCGGTGGAGGCGACTCCCAGGCCAGTGCAACAGAAATAAACCGCCACAGCAATGTGGTAAGGGTGGAAAGGCAGTGTAAGAGACTACCGCCTGACTGGTAACAGGCAGGGCACATGTAAACCCCATCCGAAGCAAGACTAACAGAAAGCGTAAGGCGGCCCGTCTGCTTTCGGGTAGGTCGCTTGAGCCTGGTGGCAACATCAGGTCTAGATAGATGATCATTCAACGACAGAACCCGGCTTATCGTTCGACTCAACATTAAAACCCTCGCTGATCAGCGAGGGTT
>DCHE01000002.1:587-67283 GCA_002314775.1 Lachnospiraceae bacterium UBA1760 | reverse complement strand
GTTGGATGCGACTTACATATTATACGAGGAGGAGTGAAAATGTTTAAAATAAAAAATAAGATAATTGCATATCTTTTATCGGCGACAGTTGCATTTTCGGCAGTGAATATTCCGCAGGGAGTAAAGGCTGAGGAAGCATCGCAGACCGAGCAGGCAACAGTTGATGTGGCAACTAATACCGATCCGGCTGCACATAAGACATCGCAGACTGAGGGCGAGATCATTTCAGAAGAGAGCGAAGAGTATAATCTTAATTATTATATCAATTCAAATTATAAGACAGAGGTGGCAGTACCAGAGCTGCCTTATGAACAAGATATTCCTAACACCTCTATAAATCCAGATACTGATGCAGAGGATATAATTGAGGAGTCTTCTGAGCAGGTAGAAGGATTATATTTAGATTCATCTGGCTGGGATATTGAGAATTACAATGAAGCGGGATTATATCACAAGGCCTTTAAGGCATCCTTCAATATTGCAAAATATTATGTGAATAACTTTAGGATTGAGTACAGATGGTATGCGCTTAGAGAGTCAGATAATACCTGGCTTGAGATTAAGGGCTGGAATTCCTCAAATTCGGTTGAGTGGACACCCGACAGGTATGGCTCCTACATCATAACCTGTATGGTAAGACAGTATAATAAGCCGGATACCATGTCATATATCAGTACTCTGTATGACTATAGTCCTTATATACAGGGAATCTGTCAGATGCCTTATACTGGTGAGGGCGGAGGCTATCTCATAGGTATCAGCAGTGACAATGCAGCTTCGGTTGAGATGTTAATTCTGGATTGTACTCTTTATATGCAGGGGCTTGATGCATGGGTTTACACAACGGGAAGGTGTGGTCTTACTGATAATGGTCTTTGGACTGTATGGCAGCCAAAGTACGGATATTTCTGGACGCTTTTCAGAGCCTACGATGAAGCAGGCAATATGGTGGACGAGAGGTGCTATGGATTTGCAAATATTGGTGTCGAGGTACCGCCAGCAGAGAATAGAGAAATTGAGAATATCTGGCCTGGTTATGGAAATGATAACCCTGCGGATGTAACAAAGTATTCCTACGAGATAATTCCGCTTTTGGCACCATTTAATGACTATTATTATGTTAAAACCGACAATCCTTACCCGGGATATATCAGATTTGTTGACAAGGACTCAAAGTATTATACTGATGATGAGAAGTCTTCAGATGCTCCTTGTGCAATAAGATACAGCACCTATCGATACTCAGATGTTGAATATGAAGACTATGAGACAGGAAGAGTAAAGGGTGGATATATCTTCGTAAGAGATACCGGATACAATATGGATGGAGGAGAATTATCACTCCAGCAGGCAAATGACGAATATGTTGTAAAATATTATAATGGTTATTATACCAGTAACTCACCAAAATATACTGATACTGGAATCACTGTAAGCTGTCCTGAGGTTAAATCATCAATCCAGTATCTGATTGATAATTACACAAGCTCAGACAAGGACTTTTTCGAGAATATGAACAGTGTTTCGGCAGGTCTTCATTCTCTGGCGCTCTATCCTAAGGGAGTTAGTGATACATCGAAGCCATATGATGATCCATATCCATGTCTCTGTGTATCGCCTTATTACGAGCTTGGTCTTAATGATCATTATGAAACTATGTATCAAAGTGGTAACTCTGTATTTTTTGAAGCAGTACATCCATATGTGTTACATTCAACGTCATTTCCGGGAACACTTGTCTCGGTGGCAAAGGCCTTAGAGCCTGACTGTGAGGTAACTAGCGGAGGCGTGCATTACCTGATAAAAGTCACCTACAACGGTGAAACAAGAAGCTACGGCGGAGCTGGTTCGGGAACTTATGATAATTTCTATTCAAAGTACATAGAAAAGCTTTATAAGTTTGACGGCTCTTCTAATGATTTTGCATATTATGGAACGTTAAGTGGTATTGCAGAAAAATATAATGATTACCAGGCAAAAACTGAGGCTGAGCTTGATATATATAAAAGTCAGCTGCGTGGTGATATTTTCCAGGAAAAGACTAAGGGTGGAACCTGGATCAGAGTAGGAATTGAAGGAAGCAGTGGTGTTGGCTATGCTTACATTTGTGACACTAATGGTTATTCTAGCAGTGTTGAGGATGCGTGGGTAGATGGAAGATTTATAAATGATAACAATTGCTGGTATAAGGGTGCGCACTTTGGAGATACTTATAATTACGGCAGCTTTGTTGAGGATAGTGCGAAGGCTGATATTATAATCAGAAATAAGACCTTTGTTGACTATTATGGAAACACAGTCACAAGGGATGTCAGATATGAATACAACTCTTCAACTGATGATTGGAGAGCACCTTATTCTTACGTGGGTAGGAACTGGTATAGCTCAAGTATGGTTCTTCCTGATTATATGATACTTACAAAGGACCAGGTACAGGCTATGGTAGACAGTGGTGAGATAGACAAAAATACAGACACCCCACCAGAGCATGGACTTATATATGATGGTTCCGCAGAGCCGGGTACAGCGTTCTAGTAATTATATTGCGCCAATATTGAAAAGGTGATTAACACTATGAAGAAAGTCATTATAAATATAATACTTGTAATTTTAAATCTTGGACTTGCTACGATACTAGGAACACTTCTGATATGTGTTTCATTTAAAATTGATACTGGTAAGATTAATCAGAATGTACAGAAATCAGCCAAAATAATGGATGAAGAAGGTAAATACTATAAGGTTTATCCATGGTGCCATAGTCAGTTGGACAACTGGACTGATTCGATTATTCTTCTTGAAGCTGCAAATGATTACGTGCAGACTACGGTAAATCGAGCTATGATGGTTTACAGAGGCGAAGTCAATAATCTTGATCCGTGCGAGAGCCTGGTTTCTCATTACGGATATAATGTTGAGTTTAGTGGCACCAGCTCATATGCAAGATACTGGCATGGTTTTCTGGTTATTATAAAACCGCTTCTTTTGGTTATGGACTATGGTGGTATCAGAGTACTTAATGGAATTGTGCAGGTACTGCTCATTATTGCAATCATTTTTCTATTCTACAAGAGAAAAAAGAAGGAATATATTATTCCGTATTTAATATCCTATCTTATGCTTATGCCAGTTGTTCTGATGAAGAGTATGCAGTTTTCAGCTTGTTTTTATATACTAAGTATAGGTGTTCTCTCACTTTTGTTACTAAATGATGAGACTCGTTTTAAATATAGCTTTATTGTCTTTTTGAATCTGGGAATTATGACAGCGTATTTTGACTTTTTAACATATCCAGCGGCAACCTTTGGAGTTCCTGCTGTGGTAATGATTGCCATGCATTCTGGAGATTTAAAGGACAATTTGATAAGTCTTATAAAAAATGGAATTTGCTGGTGTGTGGGATTTGGTTGTATGTGGATTTCAAAATGGATAATCGGCTATAGACTGACAGGCTATAATATTATAAAAGAGGCAAGAGAGTCGGTCGAAAAGAGAACAGCCAATCAGTCTGCTGATGGAAGCGAGATATATTCACTTAAGGAAGGTCTGTGGACTAATTTAAAGACATTTTTTACAACACCATTTGCAATTTTGTTTTTGATATTCGTGGCTGTAGCAATTGTAATTATATTGATTAGAGTACATAAATCATCGGACAGAAAAGCGGAGTGTATAAGGATTTTAGTGCATCTGATTCCGTTTGTACTACTTGCAGCTTTGCCATTTGTATGGTATTCATTTGCACTGAATCATTCGGTTATCCATTACTGGTACACGAATAAGCTATGTATAGTTTTTGTCCTGGCAATAATGTTTGGTCTTGTCAGAGCTGTACCTCAAAAGGCTTTAGAAAACTTTAGAAATTAAAAATGTATCATAATTGACCAGCTATTTTTAGTGTGATAAAATATGAATAACGTTTTGTGATAAATAAATCAGAAAAGGAGAAAGCTTATGAAGTGTATGTTTTGTGGAGCAGAAGTAAGAGGCGAGGAGTGTCCTTACTGCGGTTCTGAATTAACAGAATATGTTAAGAAATCTGATGTTGAAAAAGAGATGAGCGAGCTCAAGAAAAAGAAGAAGAGAGTTGAGTACGAAGAGGAAGAAGAGTACGACGAAGAAGAAGAGTACGATGAGGACGAGGATGATGAGGAAGGCAGCGATGAGATCACTGATGATATGATCGATGAGATTAGAACTCTCTGCCATCGTTTCCAGAAGAAGTATGATGATTACTTCAGCTCATACGATGAGGACAATGAGCTTATTGCTGGTGATGGTGTCAAGGATCATCTGTTTGATGTTCTTGAGATTCCTGATGAGGACGAGGTATTCCTTATCCATGACGATACATTATTTGGTTCAGGAAAGAATGGATTTGCAATCACAAGCTCAGGCTTCTACTGCAAGACTCTCGTAGATGAGCTTAATGTAGCCTATTTCGACGAGATTGCTGATGACGATGAGGTTAATTATAATACTGGAACAGTATACCTTGAGAGCGATGAGACTAACATTGCATACTGGTCTGGAAATGAAACCGGAATCGAGAAATTATGTGACATGATTGATAAGATTATCGATGTATTATTTAGCTAATAATTAATACAAACTATACCATGACAAAAAATACTGCACAGTGCCTTAATGATTGGAACTGTGCAGTTTTTGGCATAAGGGATTTTTTGACGGATACTAGATGGGTACATATAGTGACATACATAGAAAAAGAGGGAGGAGAGAAAATGGGAGATACAAAAGACGTTGAGGTGCTTAAGGCACTTATCAGATTTGATATTGATAAAAAAAGATTTGATGGCTCGGAAAAAGACGAGGCAGTGCTTAACCTTGAGGAAATCTACAGACCGACCTACAAGGATATTGTTATGGCCTGTGAGAATATGATAGAGAAAAATGTGGATGCGGATACATTTTTGAGGTGGTACAAATTTGTTTCGGATGATATCTCAGATTACTATGCTGATACATTTATAAATGCCTTTGACAGCAACATCCTTTGGCCAGGAAATGATATTGAAACCAGATTTGGAATGACAGATGAGCTTCTTGACCTTGCAAATGGTGTTGAATATCGTGGAGTTTCCACTGATGAGCTTGAGGCCTATCTCAAGCAGATAATTAAGATTGCAGAGAATTACGAATCAAATAAGAATAAGCCAGCTGAGGAGTGGATACTAACTAATGCTCAGCGTGAGACAATACTGTTGATGTATTCGGATAACCCGGACACGGTAATCGAGTCAAGAATTCCTCTTTTTAGAAGAATTGTTGAGGAGGGCTGCGAGGAGGGGAACCTTGAAGCTATGAAGTGTAAGGCCTACAGCTGTTACGGTGGCAACAGAATTTATGAATGTAACTGGGATACCTCAAGGGATTTATTTGTAAGGCTTTTTGAAGAGACAGAGGAGCCAGGATACGCAAATACCTTAGGCTACATCTATTATTATGGAAGATGCAACTATGGCGAGCCTGAGTATGATATAGCATTCAAATACTTTGCAATTGGAGCTGCCCACGGACTTATTGAGTCCATGTACAAGATGTCGGATATGTTTTCTAAGGGCAAGGGCTGCATCAAGTCAGTCAGTGCTTCTGATGAGATAATAAACAATCTTTACGAGGATGCAAGAAGTCAGTTTTGCTTCGGAAAGGATGCAAGCTTTGCGGATGTTGCTCTTAGAAAAGCTGGCATTTATATGAGAAAAGAGGAGTATATCAAGGCATTTTGCTGTTACCTCGAGGCGGAGTACGCAATAAATGAGAGGATGAAAAAAAGCAGCTTTTTCGGCAATAAAAAGGTACTAAACAGTATTGTAAGTGGCTTAAAGGATGCTAAATCTAAGCTTGATCGTGATTTTATATGCGGATATATAGAGACAAGGAATCCAGTGTGGCTTAAAGAGCTTGTTTCAGGAAGGACTGTGATAGTTAACATTTCCAAGCTTGATAAAAGTTATGGAGATAACAGGTATCTTATGTCATTTGAAATACCGAATCCGGATAAAACAGGAAGTGCCCTTCTTGTAATTCCTGAGCTTGAATATGTAGAGCGCCTGGTAAACTTTGAATGCGAAATCGTAACTTATGAGAATATTGAATACTATGTCGAGAACCCAAAAGATATGTTAATAAACAGCATAGATATTACACAGGATGGAATTATATTTGGGTTTGATGATAATCCGGTATTTATTATTAGAGACACTCTTTTCTGCGTTGGTGAGTAGGGAGATAAGCTCGATTGTTATCGGGTAAACCTATTACATATATATTAGTTAATCTTATAACCAGAAGGTATGGTAGATATAAGGAATAAATGATATAATGTAACAGTCATTTGATATTAAAATTAGTTTTTGGAATAGGAATATATGAAATGTTGAATCAATTTGCAAGGACGCAGCTTTTGCTGGGCGCAGATAATATGGAAAAGCTTAGTAATTCCCGAGTTGCAGTATTTGGCATCGGAGGAGTTGGCGGTTATGTGTGCGAGGCACTAGTTAGAAGTGGTGTAGGTCATTTTGATCTTATAGATGATGATAAGGTCTGTCTTACAAATATTAACAGACAGATAATAGCTACAAGAAAAACTGTTGGCCAATATAAAACGGCTGTGATGCAGGAAAGGATGTTAGATATTAATCCTGATGTTGATGTGAAGGTTTATAATTGCTTCTTTCTTCCAGAAAATGCTGATGAGTTTCCTTTTGAGGAGTACGATTATGTGGTTGATGCTGTAGATACAGTTACAGCCAAGATAGAATTAGTTATGAAATGTCAGGAAAAGGGCGTTCCGATAATTAGCTCTATGGGAGCAGGCAATAAACTAGATGCCAGTGCATTTAAGGTTGCTGACATATATAAAACTCAGATGTGTCCACTTGCCAAGGTGATGAGGCGAGAGCTTAAGAAGAGGAATGTAAAAAAGCTTAAGGTTGTTTATTCTGAAGAAAAACCGATTAAACCTCTTGAGGATATGTCAGCAGGTAGTAGTATGAATGATGGATGTACACCAGGTGAACAAAATGAGCATGTAGAAAGAAGAGCCATACCTGGAAGTGTGGCATTTGTACCTTCGGTTGCTGGATTAATTATTGCAGGAGAGGTAGTAAAGGATTTGACCAGTATTTGATGAAACAGATTATTATTTTGTGAATAATTTTAATAATAAATAATAATAGTAGGAGGAAGTATTATGCAGGAAGTTTATGATTTTTTAAAGGCATGCGGTACTTATTATTTAGCAACAGTTGAGGGTGACCAGCCAAGAGTGAGACCTTTTGGTACAATCGATATCTTCGAGGGAAAGCTCTATATTCAGACTGGCAAGGTTAAGGAGGTTTCTAAGCAGATTCAGGCTAATCCAAAGGTTGAAATTAGTGCATTTGCAGAAGGAAAGTGGCTTAGAGTTGCTGGAAAGCTTGTAAGAGATGACAGATATGAGGCGAAGGCTCATATGCTTGACAATTATCCACATATTAAGAGAATGTACTCTGCTGAGGATGACAACACAGAGGTTCTCTACTTCGAGGATGCAGTTGCAACCTTTTCATCATTTACAGAGCCACCAAGGGTTGTTGAATTTTAGGGTTTAGAATATGAGAATTGGCATTTTGTCAGATATTCATAGTAACATTTATGCGCTCCGCGAGGCAGTAGCTGCTCTCGAGGAGCGTTCTTGTGATGAGTATTTTTTGCTTGGCGACTATGTGTCGGATACGCCTTACACAAGGGAAACTCTTGACTTCTTATATGATTTTATCGCAACACATACCTGTCATATCCTAAGGGGTAATCGCGAGGAGTATATGCTTAATCAGAAGAAAGCACACGACCATGGGATTTCGAGCGATAAGTGGCTCTATAATTCTGCAAGCGGAAATCTGCTCCAGTCATATCTTCAGCTTGAGAAGAGAGATTTTGAGTTTTTCGATAGCCTGCCGATATCATTTACCTTTGAAAGAGAAGGGCTGCCGAAAATTTTGTGTGCCCATGGCTCTCCAACTAACACAAGGGAGCTAATGCAGTTTTGGTTTGATTCAACGGATGAATGGATGAGGCGTATTGATGAGGAATACTTAATCTGTGCACACACTCACCTTCCGGGAGTGCATGAATTAGAGGGACGCAGATATTTCAACCCTGGCTGTGTAGGGATTGCAATCGAGGATGCTGGAATTGCCCAGTGTATGATGATTGAGGATTATTGGGTGGATGGAAATGTAATCTGGAAGCCGGAGTTTATTAGGGTTCCCTACGACAATATGAGAGTGATTCGTGATATCGTGGATAGTGGCATATTGGACAAGGCTGTCTGGTATGTAAATAATAACATTAATATCCTTTATACTGGCGAGGATCTTTCCTTAGAGCTTGTTCGTATTGCAAATGAGCTTGCAGGTAATGCTGGTCAGATATGGCCTCATATTGATGAAGGCTTCTTTGAGGAGGCGGCGCGACAGGTAGGACTTCCTGATTATCGTGGCAGGTTTTAGACCCTTATGCAGGAATGTAAAAAATAAAATATACGAATAATTATAACCTTTATTGCTGTGAAAATGGTAATGAAGGTTTTTTTGTGCGGAATTGTTATTTTGTGTGAAGAATTATTTTCTGGTATGAAGAAATTATTTTCTAGTATGAAGAATTTTTCACTTGCAATATGGAAGAGATGTATTATAATGAGTTCAAGATGTATAGAACATATGTTTGTCTGGGCTGGATGAATGAAAAAGACGTTGAGGAGACTTTGATAAAACACTTTGATAAAACTTTGATAAACTCAGGTGTAGCTCAGGCGATATTTGGTGAAGAGTGAGGAACAATCAACTATAAGGAAGTGATGGATGTGAGTGAAAGGGCAATACTGCACAGCGATATTAATTGCTGTTACGCAGCCATTGAGCATCTGTACAGGCCGTACCTTACAGGTAAGCCACTTGCCGTGGGAGGCGACCCTGAGGCGAGACATGGAATTGTTCTTACTGCAGATTATATAGCAAAAAAATATGGTGTAAAGACAGGGATGGCTCTGTGGCAGGCAAGAGAGGTGTGCCCGGAGATTACTTTTGTGCCGCCGAGGATGGACCTTTATCTCAGGTTTTCGAGGATGGCCCACGAGATTTACGGAGAGTACACAGACCTGCAGGAGCCTTACGGGATTGATGAGTCTTGGCTTGATGTGACGGATAGCGTGACCTTAAAGGGTGACAGCTTAAGGATTGCAAGGGAGATTAGCAGTCGAATGAAGCGGGAGCTTGGAATTACTGTGAGTATAGGAGTTTCCTTTGATAAGATATTTGCGAAGCTCGGATCGGATTATAAAAAGCCAGATGCGATTACTACCATGTATCGGGAGGAGATAAGGAAGAAGGCCTGGAGTTTGCCTGCGAGCGATCTTTTATATGTCGGGAAAAGTACTGATAAAAAGCTTAAGAAGCTTGGGATTTACACTATCGGCCAGCTTGCCACTGCTGACGAGAGGATATTGAACCTTCATCTTGGAAAGATGGGAAGCATTCTTTGGGCATTTGCCAATGGTTATGACAAGTCTCCGGTTAAGCTTGAGAATACCCATGCACCAGTCAAGTCCATAGGTAATAGCACTACCACGCCCAGAGATCTGGTTAATAATGAGGATGTGAAGATTATACTTTATGTGCTCGCTGAGAGTGTTGCTGCAAGGCTAAGGGAGAACGGATTTAGGTGCAGGGTTGTTGAGATAAGCGTGAGAGACTGCGACCTGGTTTCATTTACGAGGCAGAAGAAGCTTGTGAATGCTACGAATATAACCGGTGAGATTGCTTCATATGCATATTCGCTTTTTCTTGATAACTATAGGTGGGATAAGCCTATTCGAAGCCTGGGTGTCAGGGGCTGTGACCTTGTGAATTGCAATTACGCGGAGCAGATAGATATGTTTCAGAGTGTTGAATTCAGGGAGAAGCAGAGAAAGCTTGATATTGCGGTGGATGATATCAGAAGCAGGTTTGGATTTTACAGTGTTCAGAGAGGACTTATGTACTGCGATGATAAGTTGTCAAGGATTAATGCCAAGGAGGACCATACTGTGCATCCGCATGGGTATTTTGGGTGATGCACGGACTGATAATGAACTGATATTGAACTGGTTATGGCTGATATTATGAAGGGTGTACTGGATTAATAGTGACTGATATTATGACTGATATTTTGACTGATATTTTGAATATTATGATTTTGATATAGAGTGAATTTTTGTGAGGGGAATTTTATACACGGAGGAAATTAAGATGAACTATAAGGTTTATGTAGATGTGACCGCAACCTTCACAAGGGACGGAAGGCTGATTCCAGAAAGCTTTGTGTGGGAGGATGGCAGTACCTATGAGATTACCAGAGTCAAGGATGTGTGTCGTGCGGCTTCACTTAGGGCAGGCGGGGTTGGCAACAGATATACCTGTATGGTTGAGGGCAGGGAAGTTCATCTGTTTTATGAGGATAATAATATGTGGTTTATGGAGAGAAGCTAGGAGCGTATATAAATCATTGAGAGTGTGACCGCACTGTAATGATAAAAAGAATAAAGAGAATTGCAAGAGTGAGAAAACAAATGAAGAAATAATATGAAGAAATAATATGAAGAAATAATATGAAGAAATAATATGGATATTCAAAGTTGTTGAGGGTTTTCCAAGCAACTTGAGGGTATAACTTGAGGGTTTGGCTTAAAAAAATACAAACCTATTTGAGGGTTTTGTTTGAGGGGCAAACCTTAAATTTAGCAAAAATAAAAATACTCGGTACTGATGTCAATGGTATTAACTTAAGGAAAATTTGAATCAAAATTCATTTTTCTTATATAATCCATTGTTAACTTAAGACGGGTGGCTTTAAAATAGGCATCAGATTTTGGATAATATCCAGTCTGGTGTCTATTTCTATGTACAGATTTATATTTTTACACAGCACTTTAAGAGATAGTTGCCTATCTCTATGCTGCAATACGATATACGAACCATACTGCTGATTTTGGATTAAGTTTACGAATATCTTTTCTACCAAGTCTTATCGGTACAAGATATTCTTCTATATCAGCAGTTATATCATCAGGTGGAGCGTTGCTATCAATCCTAAAATATCTATGAATGATTTCAACAGCCATTGTAAAATCAATCTTATAAGTATAAATATACGCATAAGCCTTAAAGTGAATACCTATATTTTATATGTGTTTTTTTATCACATAAAAGTATGTATAATTGTATTTTTATGGAAATGGGCAAATTAATGTTGAAGTTTTTTCTTATTCCTTATAAAATATAATTGTAGAATATCGAGCAGACAATGCTCTTGTGGTCATGGAGCATTGTCGGGAATAAAACCCTTCGATGCTTTTATAATGTGCCACAGCATTAGAAAAAGAATTCATAGGAGGCAAAAGGATGAAACAGTACAGTAAAGAAACATTAGAGACTGCAAACGAATTGAGGCTTATTGATGATGCACTCTTTCGATTAGTAGCAGCTCGTAAGGAAGCTTGTCAGGAAATAATAAGAACACTTCTTGGAGATGATAAGTTGGAGGTTATTCAAACAACTCCACAAGAAACAGTTACAAGCCTTTATAGAGAGGTATCGTTAGATGCACTTTGTAGACTTGAGGATGGAAGACTTGTAAACATCGAGGTTCAAAAAGGAACCCAAAATGATGATGTAAGAAGGTGTAGATTTCATTTATCTACGATAACAGCTAACAAGACTCCTAAAGGAACTGATTTCAAGAATGTTCCAGATGTAGCCGTTCTTTACATCACAGAATATGATGCATTGAAGAATGGTCAGTCTGTTACCTGTTCCGAAATGTGTCAATGCGTAGATGGAAAATATGTGCCAGTAAATGACGGTGCTAAAATCTATTATGCAAACACTGTAGTAAACGATAATACTGATAAGGCGGAACTACTAGCTTTATTTCTAAAACGCGATGCGTTTGTTGACAGCAGATTTCCAAATTTAAGTGAAGCAATGAGATATTTTAAGGAAGATGAGAAAGGACTGATTGAGGTGTGTAATATTGTTGAAGAATATGCTAAGTCTTATGCAGAAGAACAGATAAGAGAACAAGCGAGAGAATTTGCAATATATTTAATACATGATGGCAAAGATTTATACGAAGTATCAAAGGCAACACATCTCTCTATCGAGGAGATAGAAGAACTTTGCAACAGATAGTTTGCCACAATGATTAACAGTTGATATCCTGTTGCAAAAAGAAGGAGTAGTACTTACATTGAGTAAATACTACTTCTTTTTGTGTGATTTTAGATGTAAATTTGCCCTCAAACCAGCCCCTCAAACTAAACACTCAAGTTATACCCTCAAAATGGTTGCCCCTCAACAAGTTTGAATACCCAATAATATGAAGAAATAATATGAAGAAAAAATATTAAAATAATTGATATGATTGCAAAGTGTCTGTATAATATATGGGATTATATGGCCCCTCCAGCCTGTCGCTGAATGGATATGAGAGGGTACTACATATAAATATAATAAGACAGGAGACTAACCATGCGAAAATATTTTAGAACAGCTTCAATAATTATGCTCACTTTAGCACTTGCAGGCTGTGGAGACAAAAATACAGGAGATAAAAATATAATAGATTCAATAATTGAAGGGAAAACTACTACTGAAGCAGGTGAAAGCATAACTGATGAGGGTTCATCGGAGGAGAAAGAGGGCTCTGAGACTACTGAGGAGACTGCAGAAGAAACTACCGAGCCTGATCAGTTTACTATAGGCCCTGACGAGGTAACCAAGGAAAAATGGGTATGCGTAGAATCCAGATCCTTCGATATGGATGGTACAAAACATAATAAGTTTAATTATACATACAACAAATATGGTGATAAGGTACATAGTAAAGGCGAACAGTATGATGATAATGTAGCTAAGTACTTTTATGATACAGAATATGTAAATATGAGCTCCTCTGATTATTATATTCAAAAGAGTATAAGCAAAGATAACGGAGAACCTGATGGTAGTTATTATTTGGACTGCAAACCACGTGATGAGTCATTTAAGGTTACAATAGTGAATTTTGAGGACTATGAACTAACACTTCAGGCATATTTTAGAGGAGAAAAATTAAAACTTAATAATACTTATAATGACGAAAAACAAGATGAGAATGGAAATGTAATTTACTATACAAGCGGCATTAATAAAGATGGTGTTTATACTCCGAATCAATACACCGAGAAGGATTATGAACTCATAAAATATGTGGAGAAGGATATAGTTTATGATAATCCATATGCCGAGCTTGTGACAGTTCCAAAGCGAATTGATTATTATGATAAGAATGACAAACAGCAGGGCTACAATATCTGCTTTTTAGCTGACTGTTATGTGGTTGAGTTAAGCTATGGTATGGACAGTGATAAGCCACAGGCTGCCTATATGGTCAGATACAACGAAGACGGAAATCCAGAATTGTCCTCAAATCTTTCTTCTGACGGACTTAATTTTGATGTTTATCAGGGCGAGAGATTCTATTATGAGGATGGCGTCTGTGTAAGAGAGGATGTGTACCACTCTTTAAGAGATAGTAGTGATAAGGTTATTGCCAGCGCAGTACACACCAATGAAAATGGCAGAAAGGTTGAAACTAATCTTGTTGCAGACGGAGATATTGGTCAGGGCTTCGTTAAGAGTACCTACGATTATGATGCTGATGGAAACCTTATATCAGAAACCAAGTATGCGAAGGATGGTTCAGTTTATGCTAAGGAAACCTATGAGTATGATTCAGAGGGAAGACTGTCCGTACAGACTAAGTACAAGGGCGAAAGCGAGCTTGAGCTTCGTGCGGTTTATGTATATTAATGAATAGGATTTTGCATTTTTTAAAAACTTCTGAAATATTTGAATATATTCAATAATTCTTCAATGTTCACATATTATATTGGAGAAAAGAAAGGAGTGAAAAAAATGAAAGAGACACTAAAAAAGACAATTGATACAATAATGTATGTAATGATAATTCTCTGCATGGGGTATCAGATTACTGGTAATAAATGGCATGAGATTATTGGCGTTGCAATGTTTGGAATGTTCATCATTCATCTGATTCTTAATGGTTACTGGTTCAAGAATATCGGCAGTATCACGAAGAACGCATTTAAACATATGAGAACTGCACTTTTATATCTGACGGATGTTTTACTTCTTGTAGATATGATAATTCTGGCTGCGACCTCTGTGTTCATCTCGAAGAGTCTGTTTACCTTTTTAGGGCTTGATAGCAGCTTGTTTATAGTATGGCTGCATGAGTTTAGCGCATATTTTGGCCTGATAATCATTGCAGTTCATATAGGCTGTCACCTGAAACAGATTGTAAATGCACTGATAAGAAGTCTTAGGCTTAACCGTGACAGCAAGGTATTAAAGCTTATTAGCAGGGTTATTGCCATCATACTTGCGGTTCTTGGTGTGAGAGCATCCTTCGAGAGAGGAATCGGAAGCAGGTTTATCTACGCACCGGGAGAGGGTGGCGGCAAGCCTGAGAGAGATGTAAATGGCAGCAGTCAGACTAGTACCAGCACGGCACCAAGCGATAATAGTACTGAGACTAATAATGGCACCGTGACGGATAATAGTACAGTTACTGATAATAGTGCAGAAATCGATAATAATCTTGATACAACAAGCGGAACAATTAACCTGAATACTGTAACGAATAATGCTATATATGTTACAAGCGGTATTCAGAATATGAGTACAAGTAATAAGCATGGAAATGTCGAAAGAACCTTCACAGAGGATATCGGTGAGGATGAAACCTTAAATGATTTCTTAGGAAGGCTTATCTGTACTGGCTGTGGCAAACAGTGCCCTCTGATTTCACCAAGATGCGGAACAGGAGTTAGTCAGGCAAACCAGGCGGAGAGCTACTACAATCAGGTTAAAAGCAGCAGTCAGTCTGAGAATAGCCAAGGTGAGGAATCAAGTACTAAGACGGATGACAGCAATAATAATAGCAACAATAATAGCAACAATAGTGGCAATTCGAGCAACGCAGGTGGTGGCTCAAATAGTAATGGCTCAAATAGTAGTGGCTCAAACAGTAATGGCAATAGTAGCACAAAACCAGGCAGTTCGAGTGATACAGAAAATAGTAATGGCTCAGAGTCGGGCTACGGTCCAGGAACTGGTCACGGCCCTGGAGAGGGAGCAGGACATGGTCCAGGAGCTGGCCACGGTAAGGGCGATAAAAATGGCTACGGCAGAGGTGAGTTTGGTAATGACAGTAAGTATGTAGAATTCAGTGGTGATGATGAACTTCTGGATTTATTCACAGACTTTATTCCGATAACTTCACTCTATATTGTTGGTACTCATTATTTCCTCGAAATATGCGAGAGAAAGAAAAAAGCTAAAAAGAACAATGTCTTGGACGAGGGTAATAAAAGTATTAATTCAGAAGAGTAAATTATAAGCTGAAACCTAATGACAATCAGGACCTAATTGCAGTAGCAGTTAGGTCCTTTTTATGTTAATATTTTATAAAGGTGCGAAGCACCGACTTTATTTGAGCAAGTAGCGTAAGCGGATTGCGAATATTGACTAGAAATAATACCAGGAGGCAGCTATGGCTAAGAATTTTAAGGGTAAAGAGGCAGAAAGGCTTATAAAGGCCTCAAGATACATGCTTCAAAAACTATATACAGCGAAGCTTACAGAGCTTGAATACCGTACTCAGGTCAAAAATGCCTCGGATGCACTTGTGGATGAGGAGGTACTTAAGCTTCTTCGTGATATGCCAATTGAAGAGATAAATCGTAATAAGAACGGCTTTAGAGTAAAGTCTCTTAGAGATTATGGATTTTCATCTATCGCAGACCTGGTACCTGCATCGGTGGGAACTATATGCTCGGTGAAGGGAATAAGCGAGGACGGAGCGATTATTATAAAGCAGATTGTTTCCTCCATCACTGAAAAGACCAGAGAAGGCCTAAAAATTAAGCTCAGCCTTGACAACAGAAGCCCTGAAGCTACAAATCTTATACTGGCCTTATCGAAGCTTAGACTTATAAGACTTATTACAGATGACTGCGACAGCCTTTACGCGCTTTATAAGAGAAGTATTACTGAGTCAACAGAGGACCTTGCTAAATCAAATGGTCTTATCAGATGGTTCTTTGCGGTAAAAGAGAAGAAGCAGAGGGCAAATGATGCCTATGACTATCTTTTGTCTGAATATAACGGTGAGTTTGGAGAGAGAGCCGGAAAGCTTATTGATGAGCTTGACTATATAGACACACTCCCCGCAAATGAAGCCTGGCAGGATTTCTCTGAAAATTCTGTGGCATTTTTCAATGAACTTGAGGAGATTAATCCTGGAATTCTTGGAAATGATGACCTTTTATACGGACTTCCAGAGGAGCTTGCTGAAGAAATTCAGAATCAGGAATTTAAGCCAGAGGGACTTTTGTGTGAGCTTAGAAGATATCAGGAGTGGGGCGTAAAATACGCTCTTCATCAGGAAAGAGTTTTGCTTGGTGACGAGATGGGGCTTGGAAAGACAGTACAGGCAATTGCTACTATGGTTTCTCTAAGGAATACTGGTGCGTCACATTTTATGGTTGTGTGTCCGGCCAGTGTAATTATGAACTGGTGCAGAGAGATTAAGAAGATGAGCCTTCTTACAGTTACAAAGGCTCATGGAATAGACAGAGATGAGGCACTAAGAACCTGGTACAGAGTGGGTGGAGTTTTAGTTACAACCTATGAGACAACTCAGTTTATTGAATTTACACCAGAGTTCAGGTTTTCAATGCTTGTCGTGGATGAAGCGCACTACATAAAGAATCCGGAAGCCAGAAGAACTGTCAATGTTAAGGCCATTGCAAAAAGAGCAGACAGGCTTCTCTTTATGACGGGAACTGCTATTGAGAATAATGTAAATGAGATGATTGAGCTGATAAAGATACTGAATCCTTCAGTTGCAGGAAAAATCAGCAAGGTTTCATATATGCATCAGGCACCTCAGTTTAGAGAGATGATTGCACCTGTTTATTACAGAAGAAGGAGAAATGATGTCTTAACTGAGCTTCCTGATTTGATAGAACAAAAGGAATGGTGCATTATGGGAGATGATGAGGAGGCAGTTTACGAGGAGGCAGTATTATCAAGGAACTACACTCTGGCAAGACGAGTATCCTGGTGTATGGATGACCTTTCTAAATCCTCAAAGGCAAGAAGGCTTCTTGAAATTGTTGAGGAGGCAAAGGAAGAGGGAAGGAAGGTTATCGTGTTTTCATTTTTCCTTGATACCATAAACAAGGTGAGTAAGCTTTTAGGAGAAAGGTGCACAGATCCGATAAATGGTTCAGTTCCACCAAATCGCAGGCAGGAGATAATTGATGAGTTCGATAAGGCTCCTGCAGGAAAGGTGCTTGTTGCACAGATTCAGTCGGGCGGTACAGGACTTAATATTCAGGCAGCGAGTGTCGTTGTGCTCTGCGAACCACAGTTTAAACCATCCATCGAGAACCAGGCTATATCGAGAGCCTACCGTATGGGTCAGACTAGAAATGTTCTTGTATTCAGGCTTCTTTGCGATGACACTGTTGACGAGAAAATCATGGATGTTCTTGAGGATAAGCAGGCAATATTTAATGCATTTGCGGATGTATCTGCCGCAGCAGATGAGACAAAGGAAATTGATGATAACACCTTTGGTAATATCATCAAAGAGGAGATTGACAGAATTAACCAGAAAAATGGGTCGAAGGATAAAAATGTCTAAATATTGATATTTTTGACAGAAATTTTATTGAACACATATCAAATAAATATTCAAATTTTCGTATATTTATGATATAATCTAGGGTACACTATTAAGGAGTTTCAAGGCTTTGCGAGTAGTTTGTGCTGCAGGGTCATTAAAAAGTTCGAGAGCGAGGGGCTTTTTGAACTATAAATTACGGGGATATGAGTATGAAAAAGATTAGAAAAAAGATAGTAGCTGGATTTCTGGCTGTGTGTCTTGCATTTACTCAGATGCCGGTGGATGTATATGGTGGCAATATCAATTATACCGAGCAGGGTGAAAGTGTTGCTGAAGAGACAGTCACTAAGCAGGAAGAGGAAGGCACTAGTGAAAATTCAGACATAGTAATAACAGGTACGGAGAGTACAGGTACAGAAAATACAGGTACAGAGAATTCAAAGGTTACGAACCAGGAAGGTTCAGTGACTGAGACTAATAATGCAAATAATACAAATACAGGTTCAGGTCAGGAGGAGACTGCTACAATCGAGCAGAATACTAATTCTGGCTTAGATAGTGATGTGATTATTTCGGAGGAGGCAGAGGCAGTTTCTCTTACAGAGGAGGAGGCCTCAGGTTATCCTGCGGTTTCAATTACCTCGAATATTCAGTCTGCAATTGACACAATTTCTGTGTCAGATTCAAAGACTGGAATTATAACCTTAGACAAGGATTACTCTGAGAATATTACAATCACAAAGGGTGCTACAGTAGTATTGGATTTAAATGGACACACACTTAGTGCGGCCTTAGATGGCAATACTATTACTGTTTATGGAACCTTATTAATTACAGATAAAAGCGTGTCAAAGAGTGGTAAAATCTCTGGACAGGCTATATCAAATGGCCGTGGAATTGACATACTTTCAGGAGGCTCATGCTATCTTGAGGGAGGTTCAATCGAGGGCTTTTCTATTGCTGGAAATGGTGCAGGTGTAATTGTTGAGAATAATGCATACTTCGAGATGAATGGAGGAAGCATAAAGAACAATACTGCATCCTCTAATGGTGGTGGTATCTACACCTATGATCTTAGAAATTTCAAGATAAACGGTGGTATCATCTCATCAAACAGCGCTGAATACGGCGGCGGTGTCTATTTCTTTTATTCCCCACACAATGAAGAAAAATATAAGATTGAAATTAAGGATGTAACAGTGGATTCTAATACTGCCACAGGCTGTGGTGGAGGATTATACTTTGAATACGGCTGCTACATAAGCCTTACAGGAGATACTAAGATTATTAATAACGCTGCCAATGGACTTGGTGGTGGCGGTATTTATTTTAGTGGAATTTCGACTCTTTCACTTGATTCAGATACCTGTGTAATAAGTGGCAATAAAGCTCTTAATCCGGATGAAACCACTAATTACGGAAATGGTGGTGGAGTCTATTTCCTTGTGACTGAGACAAGAAATGGCTCAGCATTTATCCTTAATAAGGGAAAAGTGGATGAGAATGAAGCTTATAGAAATGGTGGTGGTATCTGCTTTGCTGAGTATGGAATGAAAGCTCCATATCAGCCGGTGAAGATAAATATTAACGGAGGTGAAATCTTAAAAAACATCTCTGGTAATTTTGGTGGAGGTATCTACACCTACAGAAGATCTGAGGTCACAATTACAGATGGTCTCATCTCTGAAAATAAAACCTATCAGCATGGTGCTGGTATTTATATTGATTCAGAGAATAATGTTGTTTCTAAGTTCAATATGTCCGGAGGAACTATTTCTAAGAATTCAGCTACTGCTAATTTATACACAGCAAGATATGGTGGAGGTGTATATATTGGTAATCGTTCAGAGTCGGTTATCAGTGGCGGTGTGATTGAAGAAAATTACAACATGACTTATGGTGGTGGACTTTACTTTGGAAATAGTTCAAAAACTACTATAGAAGGAACAATTGAGATAAGAAATAATATAGTGTCACATGCCTCAGGTGGTTATGGTGCTGGTCTCTATGTGGCTGATAGCGCAACCTTCACTATGACAGGAGGTAAGGTGTATGGTAACACCTCGTCAGATAATTATGTTGTGAGTGGAGCAGGTATTTACATTAATAATTATTGTACTTCAGAAATTACTGGTGGTGAAATCTATGAAAATGAATCCTACAGAGGTAATGGTGGCGGACTTTATTCTGGTAATGGAATAATTACCCTGGGTGGTAATGTAAAGATTCATGATAATAGAATACTCGGTGGCGGCTCGGGCAATGGTGCCGGTGTAAATGTAAGGAACGCTTATTTCACAGATAACGCTGAGGTTTATAACAATACAAGTGTTGGCTGTAACACAGGTGGTTTGTACTGTGCTTATCAGTTTATGATGGACGGTGGAAAGATTTACAATAATAAAGCCTTAAATATTGGCGGAATTTTTCTCGATACCTTAAAGACTGATCCTTCATATATTTCCGGTGGTGAAATCTATGGAAATATTGCAGAAACAGGATATGGCGGAGGTATATATTTAAGAGGTACTACTGGCTCGACCACGAATGTAGATAAGTCAATAATTACAATCGATAAGGATACAAGAATCTATGACAATACCTGTAAAACAAATGGAGGAGGTATTTATTCTGACTATGCTTCAAGAATAATACTTAAGGAACAGGCTTCTATTACAGGCAATACTGCTGGTCAGTACGGTGGTGGTATCTATGTTTCATATTATCAGCTTTTATCATACAGAGACAAATCACCATATACTCTTGAAGTATTAGGCGGAAGCATCAGGGAAAACTTTGCTACGGCAGGTGGAAATGATGTTGCGCTTAATCATGACAAATCAACCAACTGGTATAAGGGCGGATACTCATTTGTTAAGCCTTCCTCTATGTATGGTGCTTCTGCTACAGCAAGCTGGTTATATGAGAATGATTCAAGCTACATAACAGCAGCATATACAAAAACTGACAGTACAGCTACCTCAATGGGTATGCAGTTATATACATTTTTAGCTGACAGTAAGATTGTTGCAAAGATTGGCAATACAGGCTTTTCAAGGGTACAGTACGCGGTAAATGCAATCAAAAATGGTAAGAATAGTGGAACAATCGTAATGGTTGATGATTCCATGGAGGATGTGATAATTCCTGATAATCTAAGTGTAAGCTTGGATTTGAACGGATATACAATTACAGGAGCAGCAGCAAGTGTATTTACAGTTAATACAGGTGCAACACTTACGGTCAAGGATACCAGTGGTGATAACTCAGGCTGTATCACCGGAGGTAGAGGAGTAAAGGATGCTTCTGCAAATGCAATCTGTGGCGGTGCCTTCTTCGTAAAGGGTACCCTTAATTTCGAGGGAGGAACAATAACTAAAAACAGTGCAAAGCATGGTGCAGCAATCTACGTTGATAATGGCGGTACGCTTAATTTTAAGGGCGGCATAATCACGGAAAACTATGAGAATTATAATAAGGGAACTTCATGTTCTATTATCTGTGGCTACAGACCTTCAAGTAAAAACACCACAGGCAAAGCTATTATTAACATTACAGGTGGTAAGATTACTGGTAATAATGGTACTGCTGTAGCTACAAGAAATTCAGGTCTTTCTGAGATTACTATCAGGAATGCAGAAATTACTGATAACAAAAGTACATATAATGACTATGCCAGTGCAGTAGTCTTAAGCGTGTGTGGTAAGGTAACTATCGAGGACAGCAGGATAACTGGTAATATATCTAGTTCATACGCAGGTGGTATTTATGTAGATGGTGCAAGTAATAATATTTTAATATCTAATTCCGAAATATCTGGAAATGTTGGTAAGGCTTCTTACGGTAGTGGTATATATGTGGGAGGAACTGCATTTGTAAAGCTGGACAAGGGAACGATTATCACAGATAATATCAATTCTGCCGGAAACAATATGGGAGCAGGTATTACTGTTAATAGCACTTCTTCAACCCTTGATATTGAAGCTGGCGTTAAAATCTACAATAATAGTTCCTCAGGATATGCCAAGGATCTTTACCTGAATAACGGAGTTGTAATTACTGGTGATGGTCGATTTGCCGAGAATATGAGTGTTTCAGGCATCGACTGCTGGTATGATATTTCACAGAATATTTATTATGTTGAAACAAAGGATGCTGCTTCACAGGAAATTGTAGAGAACTTCTCAAATGTAATCAATCCTGCAAATAATAAGGTTACCAGGACACTCTATCTTAAGGCAGCAGCCGTAGAAGATGGCTTAACCTATGTAGCAAGGATAGATGATACTTACTATACATCAATATTTGGTGCGGTTACTGCTGCAAACAGTATGACAGAAACAGACATTACTATACATCTTTTGAAGGACGTTACTGAGAGTGCAGTCATAAGTAATCCGAATAAGAATATCACTCTTGATTTAGAGGGACACACAGTAACAGCTAACAAGGGTTCAAGTAGTGTATTCTCTGTTATTGAGGGTAATCTTTCACTTACAAGCAGCGTGGGACAGGGATATATTGTCCCTAATCCTGATGATACAAACAGCCTTACCAGAGCAATATACGTTTCTGGTACAAATGGTACCGGCTATGCATTAGCAGGAACAAGAGGCAGCTTTACGCTTATGGACGGTGTTACCATTAAGGATTTCAGCTACACCGGAAATGGTGCTGCTATATATAATGAGAATAATTCAAAGGGTATTTATATTCATGGAGGAACAATTGAGAATTGTTATTCCACTGAATCCGGTGGAGCAATATATTTCAATGCTGCACTAAATGTAGCTGGTCGTCCGATACAGTTTGAGATGACAGGCGGTGAGATAAAGAATTGTACTGTGGAAAAGTATGGTGGTGCGATATACATTAATGATGGTGCAGCCAATACTACTGCAGATATAAAAATAACTGGTGGATTATTTGAGTTAAATAAAACGAATATAAATGAAGGTGGTGCGATATATTACAATGGTGCCAACAATGCTATAAAGCATTCTAATGTAGAAATCTACGGTGCTTCCTTTAAGAATAATTCTTCCTATGGTTCAGGAGGTGCAATCTACGCTACATTTCCTGGTGATAAAAACAATGAAAGCCCATTTATACTTGGAAAAGAAGGTTATGAGACTATATTTGATGGCAATTCATCAATTAATGGAGAATGTGGTGCTATATTATTTACGGCATCAAATTCCGCTAGCACTAATAACGGCAGTATAAAGTTAACCAATGTAATATGCAGAAATAATAATGCACTTAAGGGCTCGGTTGGTGGAATTAAAATTGAGAGCATGGGATACACAGAGGTTACTGGCTGTGAAATTAGTGGCAATGAAGCATACAATTATTATGGTGGCGTATACCTGAGAAGTACTAGTTTTCTTGTTAGAAATTGTAAGATTCATGATAATAAATCCAAGACCACTTATTATGGTGGTTTATATGTAGCTGGATTAAACTCCTTTGATGTTTCATCAGTTGATGGAACCTATCGACTTGTAGAGGGCTGTGATATCTACAATAACAGCAGTATTTATGGAGGAAATGCCAGCTTATATATCGAAGGAAATCTTAACAAAGAGCTCACTATCAAGAATTGTAATATATATAATAACATAGGAACAAGCACTGGCGCGGGTCTCACATACGGTGCAAATTCATCGTATAGCGGTGCCATTATAAATATTGATAGCTGTGATATCTACGGCAATACTGCAGTAAGTGGAGCCGGAATAGCTCCATTTCAGAATAATTACTTCAATGGAAATATAGTCAATATTTACGGAACCACAAAGATTCATGATAACATTTCAAATGGTGGAACTGGTGGCGGAATTTACTGTTATACTCAGGATCCAAATTCACATGGAAATTCTGTATATACAATCAGTGGTGATGTTGAGATATACAATAATACTGCGAAGACTGGTGGAGGTATTTACAGTATTAATTCAGACCTCATAATCAGTGATAATGTTAAAATTTACAATAATACCGCTACAACAGAGGGTGGTGGAATTTACTATTACCCATCACTGAATACTGCAGGTACTTCTACCAATTATCTCTTTGAGACGAGTGACAATGTTAAGATAAGTAATAATACTGCTTATTTAGGCGGTGGTATCAGACTTCTTTCTGGTGGAAGAACAAATGTTATAACCAACTTAAATGGTGGTGCTATTGAAGGAAATACTGCAACAAAGCAGGGTTCTGATGGTGGTGGTGGAATCTATATTTCTAACTCCTCAGCCTTCGATATGACGACCAATATTAACTGTAGTGTGACAGGAAACACTGCAAATGCAAGAGGTGGAGGAATCTACGTAAGCTCTGCAAATGTTAACGCCGGTACAATAGTAAATGTCGGCGAAGGTGCACTAATCAAGGATAATGAAGCAGTTATGCAGGGTGGCGGTGCCTATGTTGACGGAGCTTTAGTTAAATTTAATCTTAATTCTGGTGGAAAAATCTATAGCAACAAGGCTTTGCTTGGCCAGGATGTGTATGCGAATAAGGGACTGAATTTGTTAAAGCTTATATCAGCCTCTGACATGCTTAGTGATACTCCTGAGCTTATCGCAAACTGCTGGATTGACGAGAACACAACTAAGACCTACGACTCAGAGATTAGATTTATCTCTCTGGCAAAGGAATATCCACTTACTCTTAGATATTCAACAAAAAAGACTGTTGCGGTAGTGGATGATAAGCCGTTTGATTCGGTACAGGCTGCAATTCAGGCTATTTTCGAGGGACAAACCGTATCTAATGAAATTATCATGGTTGACGATTCAGTAGAGAGTGCTGCGGTACCGACTGGACTATCAGTTAAGCTTAATCTGAATGGATATACCTTAGCTGGAAGTGGTGGAAGTGCATTATCCTGCTACGGAGATACGATCATCTGTGATGAACCAAAAACAGTCACAGCTTCTGGAACGGAATACACGAGTGGTGCTGGCACAGGTAAGATTACAGGTACAGCCGCTTATGGTGGAGGCGTTTTCGTAGATGGCTGCAATGTAACCATGAAGAGCGGACTTATTTCGGAATGTATTTCCGGAAGCAATACAAAGGCAGATGGTTATGGTGGTGCGGTTTGTATAAAGTCGGGACAGTTCACCTTAGATGGTGGAAAAATCTGTGATAATACAGCAACCAATTCATATGGTTCAGCTGTGTATATTTCATCTGCGGCAGGTTCATTTGTAATGACAAGCGGTGAGATAAATAATAACCAGGGAACCTTTGGAACAATCGCTAATAATGGTGGTAAGGTTCAGATTAGCGGTGGCTTTATAAGAAATAATAAGGTTAGTGACTCAGGTGGTGCAATCTACAATAAGGGTGGAACTTCAAATGTAAGTATCAATGGTACTGTAGTAGAAATTACCAATAACACTGCAGCCCAGAAGGGTGGAGCAATCTACAATGATACAGGTACACTTACAATTGGCAAAGCACTTATAAGTGGAAATCAGACAACAGCTGTTAAGCAAAGTGATGTCACATCTCAAAACAATCTCTCTTATGGTGGCGGTGGCGCGATATTTGTAAATAACGGCACTGTTAATATTTCAGATGGAGCAGAGATAAAGAATAATAAGGCTGTACGAGGTGGAGCTATCTATCAGATAAATGGTACAGTTAATATCATGGGAGGCGTCATAACACAGAATACTGCACTTCTTGGTGGTGGTGTTGCACAGTCGCCTGTAAACTCAGGAGTGGTTAACTTCTCTAAGGGTAAGGTGTATGGCAATTCATCAGTAACAACTGCGGCAGGAAATGATTTCTATTCAGCCTGGGAGGGCAGCACAGCCTACTCGAATAAAACACCTCCTAAGATGACACTTATTGCAGCAAACAAGATGAACCTTTCTGCATACAATGTATGGAAGGATGACAGCTACTCAGTTCCTGATGGAGAAGAGGGCAATATGACTGCTGAGGTTATCGGAGAGGGTATGTATGTTACTGGATATATTAACCAGTCAAATAACCTTCAGCTCACAGCCAAGTACTATAAGACAGATGCGGCTCCTTCAGTTGATGACTACCTAAGAACTGACAAGCTCACTATAGTAGAAAACTCTGAAACGGATAAGACTGGAGATGGTACAGTATACTTCGATGATGGTACTAACGGACTTGATGATGCTGCACCTAAGGAAGTATTTGCAATCGATTTATTAAATAACGGAGAGGCTACTGAGTCAGAGCTTACCTACAAGGCAGGAAATGATACCTATAAGTACATCAGCTACAATGGAAAGCTCTATGAAAGAAACCAGGCAGTCGAGTGGTGGCCTGGAAATGATTCATCAATAAAGAACAATATCATAAGAAGCTATGACAAGCTTACATACACAATTGAAAGAGGTCTTTCATATGACAGTATGGATGAGATTGAGGCAGGCGATTACATAATAAATGTATGGTATGAATACAGGCTTGATGCTTCTTCAAGAGAGGCAACCTTTGACGTTACAAATCTTGGCATGGAAAGCTATTCAATCGTTTCAATGACTGATGAAAGCGGCAAGGAATATCAGGTGCTTACAGGCTTTGAATCTCTTAAGGTTACTATCACTGAGGATGAATCAGGAAAGAAGATTCCAGAAGGAATCGGTAATAAATCCAGAAATGTTGAAATCTGGGTTAACGGCATGGTAAATGGAGATACCTTAAAGCCAAGCTTCAAGTGCTGGGTTGAAGGTCATGAGGATAAGACAGCGGAGGCTGTATCTAAGATTAAGACAGTATCCTCTGCGCCAAAGTATAATGTAAGCCTTGGCACAAACTCAACTCTTCAGTATGAGGGATACTTTGATATAGCTAACAACGTAGAGATATCTAAGACTGATTATCTTGCAAATCAGAGCAATCCAAATTACGTACATGGAATGATGGTTGGATATGGTGTGACTGTTTCTATGTACAATGAGCCTGCAAGAAAGGGCCTGAAGGGTCTTGAAATTCCTGAGGACGAGCTGGAATTTGACCTTTCATTTAAGAATACGGTTTACTGTGAGGGTAAGTATGTTACTCACGATGTAGCTCCATATGTATGGGCGTATAAGGAGAATACTCTTTCTAACTCTGGTAAGGCAGTGGGAGAGTCTACATATACGGTTAATATGAACTGGGATGATCCGGATGATCTTGTTAAGACTACCTACTATGCATTTGATGGTGCACCACTTAACAGTGGAGATAGTGCAAGAGCCTGCTACAGTGGTGGTAACTGGAATATGTCATACGCTAGTGGTGGAGCAGATAATGAGATCTTGACCCATGTTAAGCTTACTGGTTATTCCTTCCCTTCAACTAGCACAAAGATGAACAGTAATCCAAATCAGAGCTCGGATGGTAAAACAAACATTAGTATCAATGGTGATAATGTAAAGGCCTTCTCAGCAGGCTATGTACAGATGATTATTCCTATTGATAAATCGGATTACAACAAGAATGGTGAAAAGAAGCTAAATGGAAATGTAAGCTTCAATCTTGAGGCAGCGGTTTCAAATCTTGATGCAAAGGGAGTTTCAGGTAACTCGCCTGCAAAGATTGAGGAGGATTATCCGAGCACTAAGGGGCTTTCAGAAGATGCGAAGAAGGCCGACCTTGATGCTATGAATAATTATTACGGATATACCTTCTCTGAGAGTCTTATCACTGATGGATATGCAGTAAATGAAAAGAGATATTCAGATAATTA
This sequence comes from Lachnospiraceae bacterium UBA1760, assembly GCA_002314775.1. Taxonomy (GTDB): domain Bacteria; phylum Bacillota; class Clostridia; order Lachnospirales; family Lachnospiraceae; genus UBA1760. Next base: position 39,751 of record DCHE01000002.1, on the reverse strand, counting down.
CGCTGTTAAAAGTGTTGCAGCCTTAATTATTGACGGAGACGGGCCTGGCAGTTTAGTTGAAAAGGTAAACAAGTTTTTCAGTAATGATACAGATAAAGAAATCTCGAATGATCTTGGAACAGGTGATACAGCACTTGGTTCAATAGTTAAGATTTACGGTGGATTTGATTTCTTGTCACAAAGCTGGCGAGTTGATGACATTGTAAATGAACCGGAGCATTATGCACTTAATAAAGAGTACTATGATTCGGAACTCTTTTCATCGACTGAGATTAATTATATGACCGCTGCAAATCTTCTCCAGAAATTTGACGGCGAGGTATATGTTCCTGAAACCTGTGAAAAGGTAATAGACTTAACGGTACAGGGCAACTTTAATAATGCTGTATTTAATGTTTCTACCAGTGAATCAGCAACAGACTGGGATGCAAATGCTACTAAGACCTATGACCTGACTATTCTTTATGCGGCAAAGCCAGATGGAACAAACTGGACCAAGATAGATAATTCAGCCGATTATTCATCGGACCCAGGATCCTTCGATGATGGTGGAGTTACTGAGATGGATAATTATAGAGAGGAAAACCTTATCTATTTTGAGTCCTTAGAGGAATTACATGAGTACTTTGGTGGAACAACAAAGGGAACCTGTGTAGGAATTCTCTACCAGTTCAGAAACTGCTGTATAAGGAGTGGAAGAAGCGTAAGGACGTATGTGAAAACACAGGTTACAAATGACTTTGAGTACACAGGAAAAACCTACTGTACAACAAATGATGTAAGAACCTGGACAACCTACAGACCATTTTATAAGCTTCTTTTCAACCAGGGTATCGTAAAGAACAAGCTTTACAGCTTTACCTGGGATGACCTTACCTACAAGGAAGCAAATGGTGTAAAGGCCTACGGCGCCGCACTTGCAGTGACAGATGGTGAGTGCGAAGACTTAGAAGCATATTATGGAACTAATACAGAGCTATACAGCCTCTATTCAGAGAATGACAGAATGGCTGCTGATTCAATAGGAATAGTTCCATTTGAAAAGGGTCCGGTTGATTATCATGATGATTACAATATTACGAAGTATAAGAGTGGTACCAAAATACTATCTACTCATAACGGTGATTATAAGGGTAACACACTTCTTCTTTATACACTTAACACGGACATAGATATTTATGTTAAGGATAAGCTTGAGAATTCCAATGCATCAAAGGATACCTACTATGTAGCTAAGGGAGAAAGAATTGCCAACTTCACTGTGGTTCCTAATGTGCAGATAGCAAGTTCTGCTAAAAAGACGGGAATAGTTGAGAATGGTACAATAAGTACCAGAATTACAATCGAGATTGATATTCCAGAGAATCTTAAGTACATTCCTGGTTCTCTCGAATTTGATTACGACGTTCTTGATTCAAATAAAGAGAGAATATGTAATTATAATGATGGAGACCTGGTATGGAATGTTGACAGCAGCGTTGATGGAAAGCTTATTCTTTCAACCTATGTATCGGACATTGAGATGGGACTTCCATATATATATTTTGGAACTGAGATTGGTAAAGTGGATGATCCTGAAAATGATGTTGTAAATGGTGACCAGCTTACAGTGAGAACTAGCATCAAGGCTGATTATGAGGAGCAGAATATCCTTGCTTCAAAAACTCATGAGGATGCTGCCACTATTAAGATTTCCATTGAGAAGGCTGACGGTATTTTCATGACTGTTGAGGATCAGCTTCTTGAAATTGGTGAGGATCTTATTTACACACTCTATTACAAAAATCTTAAGGGCGAGCAGACAGATGTTCAGATTATCGATGTACTTCCATTCAACGGTGATGGAAGAGGTACAAGCTTTACAGGCGGATACAGAGTAAAGTCGATAAATGTTAAATTCTCGGACGAAGAAACATATCAGGAATTTAAGTCGACAGGAAAGTTCAAATATGCCCTTGATAAAAAAGAGGAAGCAGAAGCTACGGGACAGAAAGCTCTCTTTAACGATATTAATGAAAACGGAAATGAGCTGACATTTGCTGCAAATGATGCGGAGCTAACCTTAAGTATTTCGGTTACTGATGACATGGTGCAGTATGCTGATAATGGTACTGGCGGTATTGCATTATTTGCAGAAGCTCATAAGGTGCCACATGAGGGATATATTACAATTACGGTTGATATGTCACCTGAGAACAGTGACGAAAGTTCACTGATAGAATCGACTACAGGCACATATCTGGTACAGACTGGTGATAATCATTATGTAAATCAGTTCTATTACAGAAAGGCAACGCTGACAGATACTGGTCTTAAGTCTAATCCTGCTCAGATAAACACCATTAAGAGAGAAATTTCCGGTGTTGTATGGATGGATCAGAACCAGAATGGTTTGTATGATTCGGCAGCAGTTTTGGCAGCCTACAAGGCAGATATTGAGGCCGGCTACAGAGAAGCTACCATGGTTGAAAGACCTATTTCAGATATTAAGGTTTATCTGTATTTAGCTGAAGTAGATGCATCGGGCAAGGTAAAGATTAAAACTGATGAATTCGGCAATAAGGTAGTTGCCAAGGATACAATTGGCAATGATATTGAGCCGGTTATGACAGATAAAACAGGAAGGTATGTATTTACTCAGCTTCCAGAGGGTGATTATCTGGTAGCCTTTGATGAGGATTCTGGTACTGAATATAAGTACATGACAAGTGAAACAGAAGCTTCTCATCCAATCGATTTTGATAAGCTTAGTGTTACAAGCGATGAATATAAAGAGCTTGTAAATGCTAACAGGTCGATTGCAACCTATCAGGCTACAGATTCCCTTGATGGGGCAGTTACCTACAAGCTGATTACACTCCCTAATAAGGATGAAATCGAGTATAACACCTACACCAGTCCGAACTGGAACCTAGGTCTCTACTATATTGATATGTCACTTCAGAAGGAGTGGAGCAATATGTATGGAGGAGTGCCAATCGGGACAACCATAAGCTTCGGTGTTTATGGAAAGGTTGGAGATACCGAGGTATACAAGGGAAATTGTAATATGACTCAGACTGAAAGCGGAGTATCAGCAAGCTACACTGATAATGCTGGAGGAGAGGAGCTTACCAATCTTACCATTGAGTTTATCGATGAAAAGCCAATATATAGATGGAAGCTTACACCTGATTTGATACTTCCTGCTGAGAATGCTGATGGAAAGATTGAATACACTCTTGTTGAATCAGATGTTCTTGATAAGAATGCAAATTCAGTTAAGGAATACTACAATGTTGAGATGAATCAGGAATTTGACAAGATGACCTGTGTATTTAAGAACGAGATTCTTAATTCACAGAAGGTTGGTTCAATTACTGTATTCAAGAAAACTGGTAGTGATGATGCTCTTAACGGAGCAGAATTCAGCGTATTTATCGACGAGGAGAACGTTAATATTAATAGCCTGGATGGAGCTTATTATAAGTCCGAGAAGGAGGGCACTTCTAAGTCGACAGGCGCTGATAAAAACAGGCTGGGAACAGCAATTAAGAAAGGCACAACAGTCCTTTCATACAAGATGGATATAGGAAATGCAGCCGAATTTGAGACATTAAAGGCGGCGGGCCTCTACGATGAGAGAAACAATCTTCTCACAGTGGGAGACAGTCAGTTCCTTGTTCATAAGGAAAACCTAAATACAGGTGGTGAAAATAAAGTTAATTATTATTACCTGGCATATACAGAGCCGGAGTCACTTTACAAATATGTAGTAGGTGATGCGGAGGCTTTGGCCAAGGAGAATTATAACAGTGAAACGGGACTTATTGTTGGTAACAACGGTATTTCCTACATTCTCTATGAAGAAACAGTTGACGGAAAGGTGCAGTATTATTACTACACCACCAGGAAGCCTTATGGCTACTCTGGCATTGTTAAGTCGGCTACACAGGTTTCAGTGGTTGAGTTCACTGGACTTGAGCTTTATGATGATGAAGGAAATCCGATTTACTATACTGTGAGAGAGACGAAGGTTCCAAATGGATACATTTCTCTTGGAAACTTCAATATTCTGACTGGTATTGACCTATTTAAGGGATATCCGGTTTATGACTCATATAATACCGTTATTGATTACACCAGAGATGTTTGCTTCGAGGTGGAAAACACTGTTCAGATGAAGCTTCCGGTAACGGGTGGAGGCGGATTCTCAATAATAGTAATAATTGGAACAATGATGATAATGCTTGGCGGATGCTTTATTTTCATTATGTATAGAAGAAAGAAATTTTTCGGGGAAGCGTAAGCTTCCCTGGGTATAGATTTTGTAGGAAAGGATTATGGTGAATATTATGATGAATATGAAGAATAGAAAGAAATTAATAGCTTTATCGCTTGGAATGGCAATAGCTATGGGCGTATCTCCGGTACTTGGTGTAAATGCAGAGGATATCGCTGATTTTACAGGAATGCAGCTTGCAGAGGATAAGGATGGAAACAAGACAGGAACAATTACAGTAAATGTCAACTCTGATGATGCAAACTTCAACTATAAGCTCGAGGCTTATCAGGTGCTTCAGCTTGTTACTCCAGCTGGTCAGAATATCGGAACTGGTATGACAAATGCTGCAAGCAATGCATATATTGTAGCAGATGCATTTGATGATTTATTTGCAGGCCTTAAGACTGATTACACAGATGCATTTAAAGGAAAGACAACACTTTTCTTATTCTATGATGCAGCAAATAATGAGCTTGAGCTTAGAGACACAGCTACTGGCTATAAGGAGAATGTTGATTATATCAAGATTAACAATACACAGAAGCTTGACAATAAGTTTATGGCAGCTTCACTCATTGCAAAGATTTCGAATGCAAGTGCAGTAAGACTTCTGTCTGACTGGATCAATGCGTATATTAACGCTAAAAGTGTTACTGCTACAAAGAGTGCAACTGCTTCAACAGGAGACACAAGCGTAGATATTGAGGCAGTTCCATTTGGATACTATGCTGTAAGAGCAGTAGATAATGGAGATAACAAGGGTTCTGTAATTAACAGCGGTATTTTAAATGTTGTAGATGCTGCAAGTGTAACACTCAAGTCAAGCGCGATTACAGTTGATAAGAGCGTTTCGAATTTGACAAATACTCAAGCTTCAGGAGTAGATGTTGATACAGATACAAATATTGATGCTTTAACAGCTACAGTTGGAGATAAGCTTCAGTATTCAGTTGAGACAAAGGTTCCTGATTTAGGAAGCTATGATGTGTCTGGATATAGTGTTGACAGCTTCGACTACAATCTCGTTGCAGCTGATGTATCTAAGGTTACAAAGGTTGACGGTACAAATGGAAACTATGCTTACTGCTTCTATGATACAATGACTAACCAGAAGGTTGATGTTGAGAGTATTACAGTTACTATAGGTACCTCGGAGTTTAAGGTACTTAAGAGCGATTCAAAGTACTACCTGGTTCCAAAGGCTGCTACAGATGCATCAAAGGTTGTTGCTAGAATATCAGATGCTGGATATGCAGATGCAGAGAACTTCTTTGCAATAAACTTTAACGTTGGCTATCTAAAATCTAATTCCCTTGGCGGAAAGGCAGTAGTTGTTAAGTATCAGGCAGAGCTTATGGGTGAGGCAGGAAATGATGATTCTGTAAATGAGGCAGCATTTACTTACTCAAATGACCCATATGATATAACAGGTGATAGTAATGAGACTATTGTAGATACAAATACTGTATATACATATGATCTTAAGGTTAATAAGACCTTCAGTGATGGCTCAACTGCAGATTTTGCATATGTTAATTTCAAGCTCTACTCAGATGAGGCATGTACAACTGAGGTTAAGGTTGTGAAGACTGCCGATGGTGCCTACACAGTGGCTGACAGTGATGATACAGATACTGCAGAGACAATCGGGCTTGAGACAACAGGTGGAACAGTTAAGATTCATGGCTTAGGAGAGGGTACATATTACCTTAAGGAGCAGGAGTCAGAGAAGCTTAAGAACGATGGATATATTGTTGCAAATGTAATTAAGATTACTGTTACTGCAAATGGTACCTCAGGTGTATTTGATAAGACTGATGAGATATTAAGCTTAATTGAGGATGTCGACAATAAGACAGGAAGTGCAGTTATTCTTGATGGTGTAAATATAGATTGGACTATGGATGGTACAAATAAGTACAGTATGAGCTTTGATGTACTTAACCAGAAGGGCTTTGAGCTTCCTGTAACTGGTGAAAGTGGAAACAGATGGTTTGCAATCATTGGTATTATACTTGTGCTTGGTGGTGGAGCAGTTGTGATACTTGCTAATCGAAAGAAGAAGGATGAAGCGTAAAATAATAACTATTATAGCAATAGCTGTAATGATTTCCGGCTGTGTATTGCTTGGCTACCCTGTAGTCAGCAATATGCTGTTCCAGGAAAGACAGAAGGAGCTGTCAGAGTATTATGACAGCAAGGTAAATGAATCCTCCAAGGAAGAAATTAACAGCATGCTTCTGGATTGTGAAAAATATAACAGGGATTTACTTGATGTAAAGGTTCAGCTCACTGACCCGTTTGACGAGGATAAGCTTGGACTTGATGAACATCCATACGTAGATTTACTCAATCCAGCTGGTGACGGTTCTATGGGAACTATTGAGATACCATCAATTAACTGTATGCTGGTTATCTACCATGGAACAGAGGAGGACGTGCTAAAAAAGGGTGTTGGACATCTTCAGGGAAGCAGTCTTCCAGTTGGCGGAGTAGGTACACATGCAATTCTTTCAGGCCATACAGGTACGGCTGATAAGCAGCTCTTTACTGACCTCGATCAGGTTCAGATAGGAGAGGTATTTTACATACATGTTATGAATGAGGTTCTTGCCTATAAGGTTGATAATATAAGTGTAGTACTTCCTACTGACACAGAGGCGTTATACATTGATAGAAACAAGGATTATGTGACGCTGGTCACCTGTACACCGTATGGTGTTAACAGCCACAGACTTTTAGTAAGAGGTGTAAGAATTCCTTACGAGGAGGCAAAGTCTATAAGCGATGCAACTACAAAGGGAGCAGAAAGTACCTGGAAAAATCAGTATATAAAGGCTATATTTATAGGAATTGGACTATCGATAGTAATAATAATTATCATGGTAATCATTTATAAGGCGGCAAGGAGGAAGAAGGATGAAGAAGCTTCTTAATATACTTGCAACCCTTATGCTCGCTGTGGGCTTTGGATTTCTGGTATGGCCATTTGCGTCCAGGTTTATCTATGGAATTACCAGTACAAATGCAGTGGATGATTTTAAAAAAAGATATGAGATTACAGATGATACCAAAGCCTTTGAAGAGAGCAGTATTATTGCATCGGGAAATGATGTAGATAATACCAGTAGCGAGAAGGAAAAGGATTCGAATGTCCCTGAGAAGGGTACTGATAAATCAGACGGTTCTGGTAACCTGGAGGGCTATCACACAGGTAATTATCTTAGTTTGTATAATGATATGAAGGCCTACAATGAAAGAATCTATGCTGATAATCAGGCTGAACTGAAGGATGCATTTAGCTATACAGTGAATGATTTTGATTTTAAGGCTGAGGGCTTAGTTGATGATATGATAGGCTATATCACAATTCCTGCTATGGATATTGTGCTTCCGCTTTATATCGGAGCCAGCCGTGATAATCTTGCCATGGGTGCAACAGTACTTTCTAAAACGAGTATGCCAATAGGCGGAGCTAATACGAACTGTGTTATAGCCGGTCACAGAGGCTACAGAGGCCAGGAGATGTTTGTGAACATCGAGAGCCTTGAGATGGGCGATGATGTATATATCAACAATCTTTGGGGAAGGCTTCACTATAAGGTCGCAGGTATTACCGAGATTAATCCTGATGATATTGATAAGATAAAGATTATTCCAGGTGAGGAGATGGTAACCCTTGTTACCTGTCATCCTTATCATCACAATTATCTAAGGTACGTTGTTTATTGTACGAGAAGCTATGAGAACGATGATATCACACTACCTGGAAGTGGTGAGACTAAGCCACAGAAGGAAGAGAGTGCAGCACTTAAGAATATCAGCAAGGATGCAAGAGGTGAAAACTTTGAGTCCTCAACTGAAAGCATTGCCTCATATTACATGCTAAATATAATTGGACTTATACTCGTTGCTCTTATTATTATTTATCTTGTTATTAGAAATATTATTTATAGAATTCGAAAAAGTAAGAAATAGCTACAGTCCTATGTTTAGAAAAGGCAATGCTATGTAAAAAAACTCGGAAGGCTGTGTTCTTCTGAAAGGAATAATCAAAAAGCTGATGTTATGTGACATCGGCTTTTTGTTGTTATATGAACAAATTTATGGTAAAATTTAAGTGAATATGGCGGTTATGCTAAAGAATGTCTGATGCAAAAAAAGACTTTAGTGTAAGCTATATAATTGTGCTAGTTGATGTACAAATCAGGCATGGATTATGTTCTGAAAATTTGCTGATAAGCTTTGTAAGGAGGATGAATGAGAAATATTAATAATGAATTTAAACAGCTGATAAATTATAGATATTGGAGAAAGCATTTATACCTAACCATGGTTTCTTTAATCGTTTGTTTTTTGATTTTTAATATGAACACCCTTAGCACTGATGCAAAGGAGCAGGATGCATCGGATATAATTGAGGAAACAAAAGAAGCTTCAGAGGAGCTGATATGCGAGGAGGAAGAAGCGGTTTTTGCCAATACCCTTGGCCTCAAGGTTACCCGAGATATTCAGGATATTAAGGGCGGTGATACAGTAACCTTTACTCTTACAGGTGAAAATGGTTCGGGCAATTACAAGTATTGTCTTAATTCTGTCAATTTAATGTATGAAACTGAAGATATGAGCGATACCTGTTATCAGCTTGTTATAGATCCTTCAAGGTGTAGCTTTGTAACAACCAATGAGTTTAAGTTTTCCTTCTACGCTCCAGGAAAGTATTCCTTGTATTTTTTAGTTATGGATATGGGTCAGTCTCCATTTGTATATAAGCGCTTCATTGAATACATAGAGGTTGCACCTACAGAAACTTATAAGTACATTGATAAATATGCTGACGAGGTGGCTGCTGAATGTATGAAGCAATGCAGCTCTGATTATGATAAGGCCTTATGGCTGCACGACTGGGTACTTGACCATATCAGATATGATTATTCGTACACCTATTGCAGTGCAGAGGGAGTATTTGGAAGAGGACTTGGAACCTGCGAGGCCTATCACAAGGCTTACGTTATGCTCTTAAACAGAGTTGGACTTGAACATGGTCGAATCATCGGAAATGGCCACGTTTGGACCGCTGTTAAGATAGATGGCGAGTGGTGTATGATCGATACAACCTGGGATGATACTAATTCTTCATCAAAAAATGAGAAGCTGTCATATATGTATTTTGGTCTTGATGATCATGTGACAACCCTGGTTCACGATGAGCATAGTGTTAATTCAGGCTATGAATCAAATACCTTAAAGAACCATTACTACATAAGAAGCGGCCTTGTTAAAGAATGGGCAGATCCTATTGGTGAGGAAATAAAGGAAAAGATTAATGCGGGTGAGACTGCATTTAATATAACAATAAATGACAATAATCCACCAGCCTACAGAGATGTATATTACAATGTTGCTTCATATTATCTGAATAATCTTGAGTGGAATATAGGCGATAAGGAATATAGCGTTACTACCTCATACGCTGATGGAATAATATCTGTTTCGGCAACTGATATCACAAAGCCTGAGGATAAGCCTGAGGATAAGCCAGAGGTAAAGATAAAGGGAACCTGCCAGATGCCAAATCCTAATGGAAGTGGTTTCCTGATTGGTATGGAGGCTACAGATAATCCGGGAGGAAAGTACAGCTTCGAGATGTTGATTCTTGACTGTACTCTCTTTAAAGAGGGAAAGGATGCCTGGGTTTATACCACTGGCAGATGTGGAATGTCTGGAAACTATCTTTGGACAATCTGGGACCCTAAGTATGGATATTACTGGACTTTGTTCAGGCTGTACGATGAGAATGGTCAGCTGGTTGATGAGGTTTGTTATGGGTTTGAAAATATATAAGTTGAGTGATTTTTTCAACCGGAAGCCTAATAATTGAGAAGAGACGTACGTTATGAAACATTTATTTAATAAAGTAAAGAAGCAAAAAAGCATTATTATTTTCTTATGTATTTCATTGATAATGATTACAGCATTGGTAATCCATGCATTTGATGGGTTTTATGGTACAACAGGCATAGTTGATGGCACCGATATTATAGCTATCTGTGATGGAACTGTAATTGATCAGGAGATTGATATTGCCAAGGCAAGTAATGTTGAGACAATATATCTGGCATTTGGAACATATGACAGGGAAAATGAGGGAAAGCTTGATGTTCAGCTTTTAAGGAACGGGGTTGTTATAGAGAATTGGACAGTAGATTATAAGAGTCTTGTTAACGGTGACTACATAGGGCTTGATTTGACAAAGCCTGGCAAATTCAGCTATGACGACGATTTCAGGATAAGACTTACGGGACATTGTGAAACGGGTAATGAGATTGCTATATTCACACATGAGAGTAAGAATATTAAGATTTTTGTTGATGAAGATAGTATTCTTGAGGATACCCAGATATGCTACAGGCTTACACTAAGGAACTATAGTATGAGAAATGCTCTTATTGTAGTGTGTATCATTATTTCTGCCGTTTTATTATGTATGGTTTTATTTAATATGAATGAAATAATAGTAATGTCATTTATATTTATAATATTTATAATTTTGTATTCAAAGGTATATCCAGGATATATGGTGCCTGACGAGCTTCAGCATTATTTAAGAGCCTATGAGGTTGCAAATGTAAGCCTGGTCTCTGAAAAGGTAGGCGATAATGGTTGTGGAGGTAATTTTCTACCTGCCAATATAGAAAAAATAAATACAAACGAGGAAATTGAAGTTGATAATACAGAGGTCTTTACTTATGGAAATACCTCCTTGTATAGTCCGATAAGCTATTTGCCTCAGGTTGTTGGAATGAAGGCTGCTCAACTATTTAGCAACAAGGTCAAGGCTGCTTTTTATGGAGCAAGAATAGGAAATGCAATCTGTGCAATAATACTTTGCATTTTGGCATTAAATATTATTCCTTTTGGCAGAAGAGTACTGTTCATTTTGATGATGTTCCCTACGTCAATGCAGGAGATGATTTCGGTTTCTCCAGATGGTTTTACGATTTCATTAAGCTTTTTCTTACTCGCTTATATATTAAGACTCAGGTTTACTGAGAAGAAGGTAAGGACTAGAGATATTATCATTCTAGCTGTTACAGGAGTTACAATCGCTCTGTGTAAGATAGTATACGTTGTACTTCTTTTACTACTGTTTATGATTCCAAACAGAAAATTTAACAGTAAAATGGCAGCAATTATTTCGAGGCTTTCCATAATAGGAGTTGCAGGCATACTTAATTTGATTTGGTTAAAGATATCGGCTGGATTTCTTGTTGAGTTTAACCCGGGAGTAAACCCGGGAGAACAGGTGAGATATGTACTTTTCAACATTTTTGATTATTTCAAGGTGTGTCTTAGAAGTAGTATTGAATATCTTGATTATTGGACATATCAGATGATAGGGGATAGTCTTGGACCTCTTATGATTAGAGTGGTTCAATTTGTTTGGCTTTCGTTACTTGTGCTTCTTGTTTATGAGATTTGCAGTTTTTATGATAACGAGGTCAGAGCAACAGCGCTAGACTTGTGTATACTGATGTTTACATTTCTTGCAGGGGCAGCCCTTATTTTAACTAGTCTTTATGTACAGTCTACAAAGGTTGGAAATGACTATATTGTTGGAATTCAAGGAAGATATTTCACTCCGATTATTGGACTTCTATTATTTTTTATGATATTAATTAAACAGCGAAAGAACATAGAATATGGACTTGATGTGAAGATTAAGGCAAGGGGAAGCTATTACTACATGCTTATATTTACCTGTAATATGTACGCAGTTATTGATGTGGCTAAATTTTGTATGTAAGTCTGTGCTTGGCTATGCGGTTGCAAATTAAAATATGAGGTTATAGAGATGGCTAGAGTAGCGAACTTTGGTGGGCAGAGCTTTGAGCTTTTACGTAAGCAGGAGGCGATGTACATCGATAAAACAAAATTTATCAGAGACTGGTGGGAGAAGGAGGATAGGATAACTGTTTTATCCAGACCTCCAAGATATGGAAAGTCACTAAATATAGACACGCTGAGGTGTTTTTTCTCAAATGAATTTGAAGGAAGAAAGGATTTGTTTGAGGGGCTTTATGTGTGGCACTATGACAAATACAGAAAGCTTCAGGGTACATACCCTGTGGTTTTTCTAAATCTAGAGGAAATTATAGCTGAGGGAGCGGATGCCATGAAGGCCGAGCTTAAGATGATAATTTCTGATATGTATGATAACTACTGTGACGCAGTTACAAGTGACAAGCTTTCGGAGGAGGAAAAGGATTTCTCGAACTCTGTAGGCTATAAGATGGAGGATTCAGTCTTAATCGAATCACTCAGAGCACTTACTGTATTTTTAAGTAAATTCTATGATAAGAAGGCTGTGGTGCTTGTGGACTCGTACGACCTTCCACTGCTTACCTTAGAGAAGAATGAGGATAGAGAGGAGATGACTACCTTTCTAAACAAGCTTTTCAGTGCGCTTCTTAAGGATAACCAGTATCTTGAAAGAGCACTTATTATGGGGCTTACCAGTGATATGGCAGAGGATATCTTTGATATCGAAAAGGATAATATCAGGGTAATCGCATCAAGCAATGAGGAGTACAAGGATGCCTTTGGATTCTCTAAGGAGGAGATTCTTGCTGCAATGAGTGATGTAAAGCTTGACTAGTAAAAACAGAAGCTGGGTATTATGCCACCTTGAGTGAGACATATACCCGGCTTCTGTTTTTTTACGAACCTTTTACGAAATAGAGAGAAAAGCTAATCATTCAGTATGAATAATTCCTCGACACTTACTCCAAGAAAACGAGCAAGTCTTAATGCGGTTTCAACTGAAGGCGCGCACTGCCCGGCCTCAATCAACTGAATGTTTCTAAGCGAAATAGCGGAGCGGTTTGCAAGCTCTCGCTGCTTCAGATGCTTTTCTTTTCTTTTTTCCTTTACAAATGTACTAATACCCATAATAGTATTCTCCTTTATGCATTTATGTTTTTTCACTATATTATGGCCCCTCAGCCACTGTCATTTTCTATATAATAAATTTTTTGACTGTCCAAAAAAAGGACTCGTAACCTGAAATGCTCAAAAAGTATAATTGTCTATATGCAATTTAGGTGAAATTTGATAAAATTCATTTTGTGAGACATAATGACGGATGCACAATAATAACAGGAGAGTTCATTATGATAAAAAATGTTATATTTGACCTGGATGGAACATTGATTGATACAGAAAAATACTACAGAAGAGCATGGCCTGTTGCACTAAAACATTTTGGCTATGACATGACTGATGAGATGGCTCTTTCACTTAGATCTCTGGGACGTCCCTATGCTCCGGAAAGATTTAAGGAGTGGTTCGGACAGGATTTCGATTACTGGAAGGTAAGAGAGTATAGGAAGGGAATTGTCAGAAAGTACATGGATGAAGAGGGTATTAACCTTAAGCCGGGAGCTACTGAACTTTTGACATTTCTTAGGGAAAAAAGTATTATGAGAGCTGTGGCAACTGCCAATAATTATGGCAGGACCGAGAAGCTTTTGAAGGAAATTGGGTTATTTGACTGTTTTGATAAAATTATTTGTGCAGATATGGTTGAGCGTGGAAAACCATCACCAGACATTTATAGTTATGCAGTAAAAATGCTTGATGCCAAGCCAGGAGAGTGCTTTGCGGTGGAGGATTCACCAAATGGTATGAACAGTGCATTTTCGGCAGGCTTAAAGGCGATTTATGTGCCAGATCAAAGTGAGGTTGATGACGAGGTCAGACCATATATCTACAAAAGCGTAAAAACTCTTTCTGACATTATAGAATTAATTAAGATAGAAAACTGTATGTGATGTATATTTTGAAGGGAGCTTTAGGGTATGATTTTTTATTTTTCAGGAACTGGTAATTCCAAGGATGTTGCAAATAAAATCTCTGAAAAAACTCAGGATAAAATTTATGATATTGCTGAGCTTCTTATGGAGGATAAGGTAGAATTTGAGCTTGATACGGGCGAGAATATAGGATTTGTATACCCGGTGTATTTTTACTCGGTGCCAGAAATACTTAAAAGCTTTGTCGAAAAGCTAAAGGTTAAGCAAAATAGTTCTAATTACGGCTTTATTGTTGTTACCTGTGGAGGGAGCATTGCAGAGTCCGGAGATTATCTTGCAAGACTTCTCTATGAGAGAAATATAAGAATATCGAGTGTATTTTCAATACTTATGCCAGATAATGCAATGATTTATTACAATATTCCAGGTATGGATGTTGCTCTGAAGCGACTTGATGATGCCTATGAGAAGATAGATGAAATTGTGGTTTCAATAAATGAAAAAAAGAGACAAAAAATAGGTAAGGCAGCATTTGCAAAAATGTGTGACAAGCTGTATAAGAAGGCTCTTGCCACGAAAAAATTCAAGGCTGATGAAGCCTGCACAGGCTGCGGACTCTGCGCGAAAAGGTGTCCGGAGGGAGCAATTGAGCTTAAGGATGGAAGGCCGGTATGGGTTAAGGAAAAATGCTCAAAATGCTTAAGATGTATCAATTCCTGCCCACAGCTTGCAATTCAGTATGGCAATAAAACCCTAAAAAGAAACAGATACACTAATCCTAACGTGAAATTATAATACTAGAATCTATATAAGAGGATTATAATATCCGGGATTAGTCAGATAAAGGAGAAGAAGGATGAACATAGCAATCGATGGACCAGCAGGCGCTGGAAAAAGTACAATAGCAAAGCTTGCAGCAAAGAAGCTTGGATTTATTTACGTTGATACAGGAGCAATGTACAGGACACTGGCCTTATATATGCTTAGAAACTCTGTGAATACAGATGATATCGCTGAGGTGAAAAAAGCTTTAGATGAGATAGATATTCAGATAAAACATATAGATGGTCAGCAGAGGGTGATTCTTAACGGCGAGGATGTCTCTGACAAAATCAGAACAGAGGAGGTTGGAAATGCAGCAAGTAAAACCTCTGCAATTCCTGAGGTTAGAGCAAAGCTTCTGGATTTACAGAGAAATATTGCAGCAACTAACGACGTTCTTATGGACGGAAGAGATATCGGAACCAATATTCTTCCAAATGCAGAGGTGAAGATATATCTTACTGCTTCAGCACAGGTGCGAGCGAAGAGAAGATATGATGAGCTTACTGCAAAGGGAATCGAGGCGGACTTTGAGAAGGTTAAGGAGGATATCATAAAGCGTGACGAGCAGGATATGAATAGAGAGATTGCACCTCTTAAGAAGGCCGAGGACGCATATCTTCTTGATTCTTCAGATATGACTATTGAAGAGGTTACAGATAAAATCGTAAGTCTTGCAAAGGGTAATTAATATGGAGATAATTCTTGCAAAAACCGCCGGCTTTTGCCCTGGTGTTGAGAAAGCAGTAAAAACTGCATATGAGGAGGCTGACAGGGCTCTTCAAGACGGAGTCAGGCTATTTACAACAGGTCCAATCATCCACAACGAGGAGGTTGTTAAAAGTCTTGAGGATAAGAAGGTATATGCGATAAGTGAAATTAGTGAACTTAAGAACATTGAGAAATCCAGAGTGATAATTCGTTCCCACGGAGTTGGAAAGGCTGTGTATGATGAGATAAAAAGCTATGGTCATGAAATTATCGACGCAACCTGTCCATTTGTCTCAAACATTCATAAAATTGTATATGAAAAAAGTGGAGAGGGAGACAGAATTATCATCATCGGAGATGATACTCATCCGGAGGTTATTGGTATAAAAGGATGGTGTCAGAATACTCCTATTGTAATAAATTGTGCTGAAGAAATTGATTTACTGCCGGATTTTTCAACAAGTAATGTGACTGTGGTCGCACAAACAACATTTAATCTAAAAAAATTTCATAATATGGTTGAAATATTGACAAAAAAATTATATAATGTCAATGTTTGTAGGACTATATGCAATGCTACGGAAAAACGTCAAATCGAGGCTAGGCAGTTAGCTAAGGATGTTGACTGTATGATTGTCATAGGTGGTCTTAATAGTTCAAACACAAGAAAGCTATACGACATTAGCAAAAAAGAATGCGAAAATACTTACTATATACAGACACTCGTTGACTTGGATTTGACTGCTTTAAAATCCGTTAGTAGGGTAGGTATTACTGCGGGGGCATCTACCCCAAACTATATTATTCAGGAGGTTTTTGAGTATGTCAGAAAGTTTTGAGGAATTATTACAGGCTGAAGAGCTTGTACAGATTAAGGCTGGACAGATTGTTGAGGGAAAGGTTATCGATGTTAAGCCAGAGGAGATCATTGTTGATATCCAGTATAAGGCAGATGGTATTGTTACAAGAGCAGAGTACTCTAGTGACAACACACTTGATCTTACAACAGTAGTTAAGCCAGGTGATCCAATCAAGGTTAAGGTTTTAAAGACTAACGACGGAGATGGACAGGTTACACTTTCATACAAGAAGGTTGCAGCTGAGAAGGCTTATGCAGCACTTGAGGAAGCATTTAACAGCGCAGCTGTTATCACAGGTAAGGTTACACAGGCACTTGATGGTGGATTAAGCGTACTTGTTGATGAGTGCAGAGTATTCATCCCAGCAAGCCTTGTTTCAGATTCTTATGAGAAGAATCTTGAGAAGTACAACGGACAGGAGATCGAGTTCGTTATTACAGAGTTCAACCCAGCAAAGAGACGTGTTATCGGTAACAGAAAGAAAGTTATCGTTGAGAGAAAGGAAGCTGCTGCTAAGGAGCTTTTCGAGCGTATCGAGAAGGGTATGACAGTTGAAGGAACAGTTAAGAATGTTACAGATTTCGGTGCATTCATCGATTTAGGTGGTGCAGACGGTCTTCTTCATATCTCAGAGATGTCTTGGGGACGTGTTGAGAGCCCTAAGAAGTTATTCAAGGTTGGAGATACAGTTAAGGCATTCATTAAGGACATCAATGGTGCTAAGATTGCACTCAGCCTTAAGTTTGATGATCAGAATCCTTGGACATTAGCTGAAGAGAAGTACGCTGTTGGTACAGTAGTTACTGGTAAGGTTGCAAGAATGGTTGACTTCGGTGCATTCGTTGAGCTTGAGCCAGGTGTTGATGCATTACTTCATGTATCACAGATTTCTAATGAGCATGTTGAGAAGCCATCTGATAAGTTCAAGGTTGGTGATGAAGTAACAGCTATGGTTACAGATTTCAAGCCATCTGAGAAGAAGATCAGCTTAAGCATTAAGCAGCTTCTTAAGAAGGAAGAGCCAGCTGAGGAAGAGGCAGTAGAGGAGTAATATTTGTGACAGGTAATTATGAGGATTTTAAATTAGAATTTCTTCATATTTCTGGAATCAATTTATCTCTTTACAAAGAAACTCAGATGAAAAGACGAATTAATACCTATATCGAAAGAATGGGTATGAATTCTTATATTGAATTTCTTACAGGAATGAAGCAGGACGAGCGCCGGCTTCATTCCTTTATTTCATATTTGACTATTAGTGTAACTGAGTTTAACAGAAATCCTGAGCAGTGGAAGATTTTTGAGGAAAAGATTATTCCAAGATTTAAGAGTGTTTTAAATGAACCTATTAATATCTGGAGTGCAGCCTGTGCTACAGGAGAAGAACCATATACAATAGCAATGTATATGTCTAAGTATTTCCTTAGTACGCAATACAGAATTATTGCTACAGACTTAGATGATGCGGTGCTTGAGAGGGCAAGAGAAGGAGTTTATCTCGAAAGAGTTATGATGCAGCTCGACGAGGATATGCTAAGCAGAAATTTCAGAAAAACTGAAGAAAGAAAATATGCTATCAAAAAAAGCATTATATCTCAGGTGGATTTCATGAGGCATGATCTTCTTAGCTCTGTTTATCCAGGAGAACTTGACATTATTGTCTGCAGAAATGCAACAATTTATTTTACCCACGAGGCCAGAAACGAGGTACTGAATGGCTTCTACAGGTCGCTTAAACCTGGCGGAATTCTTTTTGTTGGAAACACAGAGAAGCTTCTTCATCCAAACAAATTTGGATTTGAGGCAATTGATGGCTATTTTTATAAGAAAATATAAAAACTGAAAAATATTAAAAATATACTTGCATTATAAATAATGCTATGTTATATTTAACAAGTTGTGAAAAGTCGGATGGTCCTCTGTATCGATATGATAGTAAGAACGTCTAATATTATTTTGGAGGTCACACACATGAATACAAGCGAAATTATTAGCAGCATTGAGAAGGCTCAGCTTAAGGACAATGCACCTGAGTTTAACGTTGGTGATACTGTAAAGGTATACGCTAAGATTAAAGAGGGTAACAGAGAAAGAATCCAGGTTTTCGAGGGAACTGTAATTAAGAGACAGGGCGGAAGCTGCAGAGAAACTTTCACAGTTAGAAAGAGCTCAAACGGCGTTGGCGTTGAGAAGACATGGCCACTTCACTCACCTACAGTAGAGAAGATCGAAGTAGTTAGAAGAGGTAAGGTTAGAAGAGCTAAGCTTTACTACTTACGTGATAGAGTTGGTAAGAGAGCAAAAGTTAAAGAGCTTGTTAAATAGTTTTCTGAAACTTATGACCGGAGAGTATACCTCCGGTCATTTTTCGGTTATAAGGGTGATACTATGAGCAGAATTCACAGAGTAAGTTCTGAATATAAAGTAAATAAAACTAAGGGTAAGAATGTAAAGCAGTACTCTAGAGTTAGTAAATGGGTCGTTGTTGTAAACTGGTTTATACTGATATTTGCAGCTGCTGTACTCGGTTATGGACTTATAGCCTTTGGAGCCTCTGAGGTTCATGTCAGTGATTCATCTATGGAGAAGACTCTGAATAATGGTGATGATGTTATTATTAACAAGCTTGCCTATGTTTTTTCGGATGTGAAGAGATTCGACGTTGTTGCATTTAAAAAGATGGAGAGCACCGGGTATTACAATATAAAAAGGATTGTCGGGCTGCCGGGAGAAAAGGTTAAGATTGAGAATGGTAAGATTTACATTAATGATGTTCTTCTCGATTTTGAACTTGACCAGATTATGAATGAGGGAATAGCCGGACAGACAATAACACTCGGTAGCGACGAATATTTTGTAATCGGAGATAATATCAATAATAGCGAAGACTCCAGATATTCTAATATTGGAAATATTATGAAATCAGAGATAAAGGGTAAGGTTTTCTATATTTTGAAGCCTTCGAAAAGAAGAGGTAAATTATAATGAATATTCAGTGGTATCCTGGACATATGACCAAAGCGAGACGTATGATGCAGGAGGATATAAAGCTAATAGATATAGTTATAGAGCTTTTGGATGCAAGAATTCCGTACAGCAGTAAGAATCCGGATATTGATGAGCTGGCTAAGAATAAATACAGACTTGTAATCTTCAATAAAGCAGATCTTGCCGACCCTGAAAGAATAAGCCTGTGGGAAAAATACTACATCGATAAGGGCTTCTATGTGCTTAAGATGGATTCAAGAGCGAGCAAGGGACCTAAGTCTGTTACAAATGCGGTAAAAAACATTTGTAAGGATAAGATAGAAAGAGATAGAAGAAGAGGCATCCTGAACAGACCGGTTCGTGCTATGATAGTAGGAATTCCCAATGTTGGAAAGTCCACATTTATCAATTCATATGCTGGAAAAGCCTGTGCCAAGGTTGGAAATAAGCCTGGTGTTACAAAGGGTAAGCAGTGGATTAGAATTAACAAGGAGTTAGAGCTTCTTGATACGCCGGGAATTCTCTGGCCGAAATTTGAGGACCAGCAGGTTGGAATCAATCTTGCAATCACAGGTTCTATTAATGACGAGATACTTCTTACAGAAGAGCTTAGTATAAAGTTAATAGATTATTTAAAAATAAACTATTGCAATAACCTTGTTGATAGGTATAAAATTAGTGGAGATATGTCCAGCCTTGATATACTTATTGAGATTGCCAAGGTTAGACATTGCGAGAAAAAGGGAGGAGAGCCTGATATAGAGAAGGCATCAGCCATTTTAATCGACGATTTGAGAAGCGGAAGACTTGGAAGGATTTCTCTTGAGGTTCCGCAGTAATTATACTAGGAGAGTAGTTCGGTGTTATTTAAGAAGAAAAAGAATGAAGATGAATATATAGAGGAAGAGACTCAGGAGGAGACTCAGGAAGAAGTCCAGGAAGAATCTCAGGAAGAGTCTCAGGATAAAACTCAGGATAAAACTCAGGATAAAGCTCAGGATGAGTCTTTAGATGAGACTAAAGATGCAGAGACGGAGAATACTGACTCTGAGGATGAGTCTTCAGAAAATCAAAAAAAGAAGAAAAAGAAAAGACAGTCTGATTATTACGACAGAGAGTCTTACCTCAATATGCTTTATGAGGAAAACGAGAAGGCTGAAGAGGAAAAGCTTAAGAAAAAGAAAAAGCGTTCTTACGATGACGAGGAAGGTGGCCAGGACTATGATGATGTAGATGAAGAATGGCTTACCAGGGAAGAAAAGAGAGAGCGTAAAAAGGCTGCAAAGAAAAAGAAAAAGGAAGAGAACAGGGTAAAGCCTGAGGATGTGAATATTGTCAGAGATCTTCTCAATATTATTATTTACATAGGTATTGTTATTATTTTCTGCTTTCTTATTCTTACTTATGTTGGACAGAGAACCTCGGTCCATGGAAGTTCTATGAATCCAACCCTTGAGGATGGAGATAATCTTTGGATTGATAAGATTTCATACAGGTTTAAGAATCCACAGAGATTTGATGTAATTGTATTTCCTTACAAGGGAGATTCGACAGGAGAGACATATTATATTAAGAGAATTATAGGTCTTCCTGGAGAGACAATTCAGATTGATGTGAATGGTAATATCTACATTGATGGAAAGTACTTAGATGAAGCGAGCAGTGGTTACAATTTTGATCAGATAAGCTACAATCTTATAGGTGTTGCTGCTAATCCTATTACACTCGGACCGGATGAGTATTTTGTAATGGGAGATAACAGAAACGGAAGCCGAGACAGTAGATGGGCAGATGTAGGAAATATCAAGAAATCAGATATTATTGGAAGGGCTGCATTTAGAATTACACCTTTCAAGAAATTTGGTAATTTTGAAAAATAAAGGATGAAGGAATCAGCTTGTCTGATTCCTTTCTTTTAAGGTTAAAATATGATTTGTATGCTGTTTGATATATAAAGGAGAAGGTATGGGAACAAAGGAGATTGGATTAGAGCTCACTGGGATATTAAATATGCCTATAATGGAATATGCGAGTGAGATAAATCTGCTTGATGCATTTTGCGAGAGCTATAAAAATGATGAGAGAAAAGCGGTTATCAACTATGTGAATCGTGCAGCGAAAGAAAAGACCAAGCTTATCGAGGAGCTTGAGAGAGTTAGAAAAATGATGGTCTTTGAGGATGAGGACTGCGAGTTTATCTGTGGTGTTGATGAGGTTGGCAGAGGACCTCTTGCCGGACCGATTGCGGCAGGGGCAGTAATTCTTCCAAAGGGCCTTATTATACCATATTTAAATGATTCCAAGCAGGTTTCAAAGGAAAGACGCGAGGAACTGTCGGAGATAATAAAGCAGTATGCTGTGAGCTACGCTGTTGGAATAGTCTCTGAAAAGGAGATTGATGAATTTGGAATACAGGCAGCAAATTATAAGGCTATGACCATGGCTATCGAGAAATTAAACCCACTTCCTGAGCTTGTGCTAGTGGATGCAGTTAAGCTAAAGGATGTTCCAATCAGACAGAAGGCTATTATCAAGGGAGACGCAAAATCCGTATCAATAGCTGCTGCCAGCATAATTGCCAAGGTTGCAAGAGATAAGATAATGGAGGAGTACGATTTGCTCTATCCTGGCTATGGCTTTGCGTCAAATGCAGGCTACGGTTCTGCGAAACATATTGAAAAGATTAAAACCGATGGACCATGTGAGATTCACAGGCGTTCATTTATAAAGAACTTTATTTAATTCATTATATTTGGGGAGATTTAGATGGATAATAAGAGAATGCTTGGCAAAAGCTACGAGAAGCTGGCTGCCGATTATCTTATCAAACAAGGCTATACCATTAAATGTATGAATTATCAGGTGAGGCAGGGGGAGATAGATATTATTGCCTATGATAATATGGACGATACGCTTTGCTTTGTTGAGGTTAAATACAGGAAGAATAGTGCTTCTGGCAGTCCTCTTGAGGCTGTAGGCAGGGCAAAGCAAAAGCAGGTATGCAAGGCTGCCATCTATTATATGAATCAGATGGGTATTAATCCTGACACAATTTATATCAGATTTGATGTGATTGGAATTGATGGCGAAGATGAGATTATACATATAAAGGATGCATTTAGCTATATCAGATAAAGGTATATATTAAAGGTATTTATGATTGATAAAGATTTTATTAAGAAAAATGATAATTCAGTTATTACAGTAGAAAATGGTGTATATTCGATTAAATTCAGAGAATTTATGAAGTATGAGTCGGACATTCTGCATGGTTTTTCCACAAGACTTGGAGGAGTCAGTAAGGGGCACTACAGTACTATGAATCTTGGATTTACCAGGGGAGATAACCCGGAGGATGTAATCGAGAATCATAAGAGATTTGCAAGAAGTATTGGTTATGACTATAATAGAATAGTTATGTCCCATCAGACTCACACTGTAAATGTACATGTATGTACAGAAGAGGACGCTGGAAAGGGCGTAATTCGTCCCACAGATATTTTAGATACAGACGGTCTTATTACTAATGTAAAAAATCTTCCGCTTATGTCCCTGGTTGCTGACTGTGTGCCTATAATGCTTTACGACCCGGTAAAGAAGGTTATTGGAATAGCTCACTCAGGCTGGAAGGGAACAGCAGGTAAGATTGCTAAAAATGTTGTTATTAAGATGAACGAGACATTTTCCTCGGAACCTTATGATATTAAGGCTGTAATATGTCCTTCAATCTGCAGGGAATGCTATGAGGTTGGTGAGGAGATAATCGAGGAGTTCATAAGTGCCTTCGAGCCAAGGTATTATGATGCTCTATTTTACAGGAATGAAAACGATAGATTTCAGCTCGATTTACATGAGGCTTGCAGGATAGCTCTTATGGAGGCTGGGCTTAAAAAGGATAATATTATCTTATCCGGAATTTGTACTGGTGAGAATAGTGAGAGAATGTTCTCCCACAGAAAGACGGCATTTAACAGAGGAAATCTTGCCGCTGTAATAATGCTAAGATAGATATTTAAATCAAGATACTTAAATCAAGCTATTTAAATCGGAGAATTTAAATCGGAGGCTTTATGAAGAAACATCTGATTGTGAACGTTGTTGAGGATAGCCCTGCATACGACGCTGGAATTAGAAAAAATGAATACCTGCTTTTGCTTAATGGAAATGAAATCGAGGATATATTTGATTATCATTATATAGCTGAGGATAGAGAGGTTGACCTTACAATAGAGAGTGAGGACGGAAGCAAAAAGCAGTACCATATCGTAAAGGACGAGGATACTGATCTTGGTCTTTTATTTGCTGAGTCTTTGATGGACGATTATAAATCCTGCTACAACAAATGTGTCTTCTGCTTCATTGACCAGAATGCACCTAATATGAGAGAGACAATCTACTTCAAGGATGATGATTCAAGACTATCCTTCCTTCAGGGTAATTATATTACCATGACTAATATGAAGGAGAAGGAGATAGACAGAATAATAAAATATAAGCTTGCACCGATTAATATTTCAGTACATACAACAAATCCCGAGCTTAGATGTGAGATGCTCCACAACCGCTTTGCCGGAAATGTTCTCTCATATATTGATAAGCTTTATGAGGCTGAGATTCCGATGAATGCCCAGGTGGTATTATGTAAAGGCTTAAATGATGGAGATGAATTAAGACGTACCATAAGTGATCTGATGAAATATATGCCGGTTATGAGGAGTCTTTCCATAGTTCCTGTAGGTCTTACAAAGTTTAGAGAGGGACTTTATCCTCTTGAGCTTTTTGACAAGGCTGACTGTAACGAGGTAATAGATATTATCGAGGGCTATGCCGAGGAAGCCTATAAAGAGCATGGTATTTATTTTGTGCATGCCAGCGATGAGTTTTACATTGTGGCAGGCCGTGAAATGCCGAAGGAGGAGACCTACGATGGCTACAATCAGATAGAAAATGGCGTTGGAATGACCAGGCTTTTGTATGAGGAGTACACTCAGGCGGTTCAGGATATCATTGACTTTAGAGAAGAAAAAAAGGGTTTATTTGGCCTTTTTAAGGGCTTTAACGAGGAAGGAAAGAGATTTAAGCGACTGCTCAGCATAAATAAAAACAGAAGGGTTTCAATGATATGCGGAATGCTGTCGAAGGATAACCAGATATTTATGAAGGAGTGGCTCAAAAAAATCAGGCCGGATATTGAGTTTAATGTATTTCCAATAGTAAATGATTTCTTCGGTCATAAGATTACAGTGACCGGACTTCTTACCGGACAGGATATAATTGCACAGCTAAAGGGAAAGGATTTGGGGGATGCACTTCTTATTCCGTCAAGCTGTCTTAAGGCAGATGAGGATATATTTCTAGATGACATAAGTCTTGCGGATGTCCAAAAAGCTTTACAAGTAGAGACTGTTATTGTAAAATCAGATGGAGATTCGATTTTAGAAAGCATAATAGGATTATAGGTGATAAATTATGGCAAAACCAGTAGTTGCAATAGTAGGCAGGCCAAATGTTGGAAAATCAACACTTTTCAACGCACTTGCCGGAGATAGAATATCAATTGTACAGGACACACCAGGCGTAACCAGAGACAGAATCTACGCAGATGTTACCTGGCTTGATCATAACTTTACAATGGTTGATACAGGTGGTATTGAGCCTGAATCAAGCGATATTATACTTAGAAGCATGCGTGAGCAGGCTGAGATAGCAATCGAGACAGCAGATGTTATAGTATTTGTTACAGATGTAAGACAGGGACTTGTCGATGCTGACCACCAGGTTGCAGAGATGCTTAGAAAATCAAAAAAACCAGTTGTACTCTGCGTAAACAAGGTAGATAACTTTGAAAAGTTTATGCCAGATGTATATGAGTTTTACAACCTTGGAATAGGTGATCCGAATCCTGTTTCAGCTGCTTCGATGCTTGGCTTTGGAGATTTCCTTGATAATGTCACAGCTCATTTTGGCCCTTCCTCAAAGATAGAGGAGGAGGATTTAAGACCTAGAGTTGCCATTATTGGTAAACCAAATGTTGGAAAATCTTCAATTATCAATAAGCTTCTTGGCGAGGACAGAGTAATTGTGTCAGATATTGCTGGTACTACAAGGGATGCAGTCGACACAGTTATAAAGAGAAATGGAACGGAGTATGTATTTATCGATACTGCGGGACTTAGAAGAAAAAGCAAAATCAAGGAAGAGATAGAGCGTTATAGCATTATTAGAACTGTTGCTGCAGTTGAAAAATGTAATGTTTGCGTTCTTGTAATAGATGCGGCAGAGGGAATTACAGACCAGGATACAAAGATTGCCGGAATTGCCCACGAGAGAGGCAAGGGTATGATTATCATAGTGAACAAATGGGATCTTATCGAAAAGGATGATAAGACCATGAACAAGTTCACTCAGGATATAAGAACCAAGCTTTCTTATATGCCATATGCAGAGCTTCTTTTTGTGTCTGCAAAGACTGGTCAGAGACTTCCAAAGCTTTTTGAGACAATAGATGCGGTTGTAGAGAATCATCAGATGAGAATTCAGACTGGTGTTATAAATGAAATCATGGCTGAGGCAGTTGCACTTAACCAGCCACCTTCAGATAAGGGAAAGAGATTAAGGCTCTATTATATCACCCAGGTTTCAGTTAAACCGCCAACATTTGTAATTTTTGTAAATGATAAGGAGCTTGCTCATTTCTCATATATAAGATATATCGAGAATAAAATAAGGGAGGCTTTCTCATTCAGAGGAACCCCGCTTAAGTTCATTATCAGAGAAAGGAAAGAAGACTAATGTTAGCTAGGATTCTGTGTTTTCTGTGTGGATACCTCTGTGGTATTCTTGAAACAGGAGTAATATATGGAAAAATAAAGGGCGTTGATATAAGACAGCATGGAAGTGGTAACTCAGGTACTACAAATGCACTCAGAGTTCTTGGAAAGAAGGCAGGACTTGTAGTATTTATCGGTGATTTCTGCAAATCCTTCATTCCATGTCTTATAGCAAGGTTTGTATTTATAGGAAGCTATCCAAACACATATCTTCTTTTCGTTCTTTATGTTGGAATTGGAGCGGTGGTTGGACATGTATTTCCATTTTACCTTAAATTCAAGGGAGGAAAGGGAGTTGCCACAACTGCTGGTACAGTAGTCGGAATTCTTGATCCGCTTATGATAGTAGTTTTACTGGCACTTTTTATATTAATCGTTGCACTTACAAGGTATGTGTCACTTGGTTCGATTTTACTTATGGTTGAATTTTCGGCATTTTATATTATTTCAGCTCTTGCAGGAAGATTCTGCTTTGCTCCAGGCGTGGACGATAATGCAATAATTGAAAGTACTGTGATAATTGTATTAATCGCAATTATTTCAATAACAAAACATAGAACAAACATTGTCAGATTAATTAAGCATGAGGAGAATAAACTAAGCTTTAAAAAGGCTGGCATTGCACAGTAATGGAGGTTTTTGAATGAAAGTTAGTGTTTTAGGTGCAGGTAGCTGGGGTATAGCTCTTGCAAAGCTTTTAACAGTCAATAATCATGAAGTTACAGTATGGTCTATTGACCCTGAAGAGATTAATATGCTCAACACCTATTGTGAGCATAAAACTAAACTGCCGGGAGTAATTCTTCCAGGCACTGTAACCTTTACAACAGATCTTGAGCTTGCAGTTAAGGAGGCAAAGCTTCTTGTTATGGCAGTCCCTTCACCATTTGTAAGAGGAACTTCAAAGAAGGTTGCAGAGTATTTTGAGGAGAATCAGATAATAGTAAGTGTTGCAAAGGGTATCGAGGAGACTACTCTTATGACTCTTACAGAGATAATTGAGGAGGAGATTCCAGCTGCGAACGTTGTAGCGCTTTCTGGTCCAAGCCACGCTGAGGAGGTTGGTAAGATGATGCCAACTACAGTTGTTGTTGGAGCCAAGGATAAGGTTACAGCTATGCTTGTTCAGGATGTCTTTATGGCTGATTTCTTCAGAGTTTATATAAGCCCTGATATTAAGGGTATTGAGCTTGGCGGCTCACTTAAGAATGTTATCGCCCTTGCTGCAGGTATGGCAGATGGTCTTGGCTGTGGAGATAACACTAAGGCGGCTTTAATTACAAGAGGAATTGTTGAGATGAAGAAGCTTGGTGTGGAAATGGGATGCCATGCTGAAACATTTTCAGGTCTTTCAGGAATTGGAGACCTTATAGTTACCTGTGCATCGCAGCATAGCCGTAATAGAAAGGCCGGATTCTTAATCGGCCAGGGTATGAGCTATCAGGAAGCGATGAATGAGGTTAAGATGGTTGTTGAGGGTGTGTATTCGGCAAAGGCTGCGCTTGCTCTTGCGAAGAAATACAATGTTTCGATGCCTATTGTTGAGTTCGTTAACAGAATTTTGTTTGATGGCTATCCAGCTAAGGATGCAGTCAGAGCACTTCTCAATAGGGATAGAACTCAAGAAGTGATTGGCCTTTCGTGGGAAGAGTGAGGTATGAAAAATGGGAGAAAGTAAAAGAGTCGATGGAATAGGAGCTGTGTCAGTTTTGACATTTTCATTATGTCTCTTGATATCACTTGTGGTGGTTGTTCTTGTTTACAGTAATTTTAAAAAGGGTACTCCTTTTTCACCTAAGGTTAAGAATGAAGCAACTGCAACTGATGCGGATAAGAATGATGAGGAGGATACAGAAGCTTTAGCAACAAAAACAGATTCAAATAAGACAGAGGCAGATATAACTGAGGAAACTACTGTTGATAAGAATCCTGAGTCTGTTACGACAGAGGAGGTAACTGAGACACCTTCTGCTGATCCAGCAAATGCTTATAATGCGGATGGAAGTCTTGCCATTACACCAAACTACGAGGATACTGGCTTTGAGGTTCCAGATACAGAGCTTCCGGATGTTAAGACCGTTGTAGGAAAGAATTATTTTGATGTTACAAAGTTTGAGTATGCAGACTCAGTATCTGATGCATATTTTGATGATGCTGTATTTATCGGAGATTCAAGAACAGAGGGACTTGAGCTTTACGGTGGACAGAAGAATTTAAATGCATTTGCATATAAGGGAATGGGTATCAGCAAGGTTGATTCCAAGAAGGTAATTAAGGTAAATGGAGCAAAGCTTACTGTAAAGCAGGCAATTGCCCAGACAAAGTATAAGTATTTCTACATCTCTTACGGTATTAATGAGATTGGTTATCCTAACACTGATTATTTCATAAAAGAGATGAATAAGCTTATTGATTACATCCTTGAGAAGAACCAGCATGCTATTATCTATGTGTGCAGTATAATCCCTGTTTCAAAGAGCTGTTCTGATTCAAGCAAGGTATTCACCCTTGCAAAGGTTAAGGAATTTAATGATGCTCAGTTTGAGATGGTTAAGGAGAGAGGCGACTGTATATATCTTGATTCAGCTGCAGCTACAGCTGATGCTGATGGATATCTTCCAGAGGGCTCCTCTAAGGACGGAAAGCATCCAAGTGCAAAGTATTATAAGAGACAGATGGAGTACATAAGACTCCACATTGTTAAAAAGAAATAATTTAAGCCCGCTTACTGGGGATTTGCGTATTAGCTATTGATTGGCAGGAATAAGATGAGTAGTATAGACGTGAAATTAAATGTATTTGAAGGTCCGCTGGACCTTCTTCTGCACTTAATTGAGAAGAATAAATTTAATATTTTTGATATACCGATTGTTGAGATTACTGAGCAGTATCTGGATTATGTGGAGAAGATGCATGAAGAAAACTTAGATGTAATGTCTGAGTTTTTGGTTATGGCTGCGACACTTATCGAGATTAAGGCTAAGCTGCTTCTTCCTGAGCCAGAGGAGGATGAGGAGGAAGAGGAGGATCCAAGAGCAGAGCTTGTCAGAAGACTTCTTGAATACAAGATGTATAAGTATGCAAGCTATGAGCTTAAGGATATGCAGCTTGATGCCGAAAAAGCATATTATAAATCCGAGACTATTCCGAAGGAAGTAAAGGAGTACAAGGAAGAGATTGATCCGGCAACACTGGTAGGGGATTTAACCATTCAAAAGCTAAATGAGATATTTAAGCAGGTGATGAGGAGGTCCCAGGACAAGATTGATCCTGTTAGAAGTAAGTTTGGAACAATCACAAAGGAAGAGATAAGAATCGAGGATAAGATGGTCGAGATCAGAGAACAGCTTAAGGGACTCTCTGGTATCAATTTCAGAACTATACTTGAGGCAAAAAGAGGAAAAATGAATATAATTATGTCATTTCTTGCGATTCTTGAGCTTATGAAAACCGGGGCAATTATTATTAGACAGGATGAGATATTCGGAGATATCATTATTGATTCTCTAGAGTAAGGAGTATATTATGGCGGTAAATTTAATAGCTGGTATTGAGGCTTTGCTTTTTGCTGTTGGTGAGGCAGTGGAAGAGGCGGACCTTGCAGCAGCACTTGAGGTTGATAAAAAGGATATTAAGGATGCATTTGAGAAGATGAAGGCTCTGTATGATGCTGAGGACAGAGGTATTCGAGTTATAGAGCTTGACGGAAAGTATCAGCTTTGTACAAAGAATGAGTATTATGAGCATTTGTCAAAGCTTGTAAATATTCCAAAGAAGCATGTTCTTACGGATGTTTTGCTTGAAACTCTGTCAATCATTGCCTACAAGCAGCCGGTAACCAGACAGGAGATTGAGCAGATTAGAGGAGTATCCTGCAGCCATGCAGTAAATAAGCTCATTGAGTACAATTTTGTGTGCGAGGTTGGAAGGCTTGATGCGATTGGGCGACCTATTCTTTTTGGAACAACAGATGATTTCCTTAGAAGCTTTGGAGTATCGTCTATGGATGAGCTTCCGATAATAACACCTGATAAATTAGAAGACTTTAAGAAACAGGCCATGGAGGAGGCTAATCTTAAGGTTGAAACTTAAAGGCTGAATTCTACAATAATACTATAATAAAAAATAAAAAAGACATAGCTTCCTTGAGGAATTACCTCGTATCATAATGGAAGCTATGTCTTTTTTATATGATTCTTTATGCGAATTGAACAGGAGTTTTATCCTGCTCTCAAATTTATATATTAAAGCTTATCAGCGATATCGAGAAGAAGTCTTTCAGTTTTGTCCCAGCCAAGACATGGGTCAGTGATTGACTTTCCGTAACATCCACCGTCAACAGGCTGATTACCGTCTTCGATGTAGCTCTCAACCATAACACCCTTTACAAGCTTTTTGATATCAGAGTTGTAGTTTCTTGAGAGAAGAACCTCCTCAACAATACGTGGCTGCTGATCCCATTTCTTGCCTGAGTTATTGTGGTTTGCATCAACGATACAAGCTGGGTTAACAAGCATATCGAATTTCTGGTAGCTCTCTACAAGTCTCATGATATCATCGTAGTGATAGTTTGGAATAGAGTTGCCATGCTTATTTAAACCACCACGAAGAATACAGTGTGTAAGAGGATTTCCAGAGCTCTGTGCCTCGTGATCCATGTAGAGGAAGGTCTGGTCTGACTGTGCTGCAACACATGAGTTCATCATAACAGCGTAATCACCAGAGGTAGGATTCTTCATACCTACAGGAATATCCATACCACTTGCAAGAAAACGATGCTGCTGGTCCTCAACTGAACGAGCACCGATAGCAACGTAGGAAAGAATATCATCAACGTATTTCCAGTTGTTTGTGTAAAGCATCTCGTCAGCTGCTGTCATGCCAGTTTCCTTGATTGCTCTGATGTGCATCTTTCTGAGTGCATAGAGACCATCTAACATATTAGAACCCTCAAGTGGGTTAGGGTTGTGGAGAATTCCCTTGTAGCCAATACCTGTTGTTCTAGGCTTTCCAGTATAGATACGTGGGATGATGAGAATCTTGTCCTTAATCTTGTCCTGAACCTTTGCAAGTCTGTTAAGATAATCAAGAACTGCATCCTCATTATCAGCAGAACAAGGTCCAATAATGAAGATAAATCTGTCATCCTCTCCGGTAAATACCTTTTTTATCTCTTCATCTCTTTTTGATTTGATTGCCTTCAAATCATCTGTCATAGGAATCATTTCCTTAATCTCAGTGCTTGAAGGAAGCTTTGTTACTAATTTAATACTCATAATAAAAACTCCTTTTTGCATTTGGTCAATATTCGCAATCCGCTTACGCTACTTGCTCATATAAAGTTGGTGCTTCGCACCTCGTAGAAGCACCGACTTTATAGATTATAAAACAAAGAAAATGAATAGTAAAGTAAATATTTGTTGAGGCATTTGAAAAACTCTGATATACTATTATAGGCTTTTTGTCAGATGTGATTACATAAATAACGGTAGGAGGGTATAATGCATAAGTTATTAAAATTCATAAAAAACATGACCGTATTTGCAGGAGCTGTTCTTACTGTAGCGCATTTAGAAACACATTCTTTAAAGAAGGTCACATATGATATTGATGGAGAGAATGTTCCAGAGTCACTAATCGGAAAAAGGATTGCAATGTTCAGTGATTTTCATAATTCCAGCAGGCAGATATCTGTAAAAAGAATTATGAGAAAGTTAGATGAGATAAATCCGTTGTTTGTGCTTATACCAGGAGATATGATTGTTGGGAATTCAACTAATTTTGAACCGGCAATTTCGCTCCTTACTGCGATTTCAGCAAAGTATAAGGTGTATCTGGCACCTGGCAATCATGAGAGGAAGCTGATTAGGCTTAAGGAAAAGTACGGACCGACAATTGAGAAGTACATAGAAGCTATTCCTGAGAATTGCGAGTATCTAAGCAATGCTCATACAAAGCTTGAAATAGGTGATGATATAATTAATATTTACGGTCTTGATATCAACCTGTCCTATTATGCCAGATTTGAGATTCCAGAGCTTTCCCAGGAGTATATAGAGGAAAAAATCGGAAAGAAGGATGATGATGGGTATACAATCCTTTTAGCTCATAATCCTGATTATTTTAAGGAATATGAGAGATGGGGAGCCGACCTTGTAGTGTCGGGCCATAACCACGGAGGAATGGTGAGGCTTCCAATATTAGGAGGAGTAATATCTCCGAGAATAATTTTCTTCCCTGAATATGACAGGGGATTATACAAATATAATGACAGCAATATGATACTAACGAGCGGTATCGGACAACACTCAATTAAGCTCAGATTAAATAATAAACCAGAAATCTGTGAAATCAGATTTAAAGGGTAAGAGGGGAATATATGAATGAGCCAAATAACGAGAAAAAAGAATTAACTGTTGATGAGATAGTTGCGTTATATAGCAATGCTTCTGAGGCAGGTACAGATTCTGCGGCTGGCAATAATACAGTCGAGGGTACTAATGCTGCGTATGTCAACAATCCTATTGATGGTGCGAATGCTGTGCCGGAGCAGGTAAGTGCAGAGGTTGCTGAGAATACAAGTGATTTAGTCGATACAGATAATACTTCAAATGCGAACAATTCAGTAAATTCTGGCAATGCTTATTATTCGCCAAATACTGACAACGCAATTGATACAAATAATTACAACAATGTAGGTTATACAGATAATTACAACAATGTGAGTTATACAGATAATTCCAACAATGTAGTTAATACTGTCAATTCAGATATCGCGATGAACACTGGTATAGACAGCAGCGATGTATATCATATCGAGGAGCCTGTAGCGGTGAAGACTAAGAAAAAGAAGGGAAAGAAGATTTTAAAGATTTCTCTTTGTACATTTTTTGGACTTTTACTTACTGGTTATTTTGTTATGGTTTACCTTATGACCAGATATCTCTATCCAAACACCATTATAAACGGAGGGGATTTCTCCTTTGAAACTGTTGCGGCAGCAGATGAGTATTTAGATAGCCTTTATGCTGACTACAATCTTGATATTTTACTTAGAAATGGCAAGGCAAATGTCAAGGCATCGGACATTGATTACAAGGTCTGCTTTTTAAAAGAGCTTGATGAGATAAAGAGCAAACAGAATCCATTTCTCTGGTTTACCTGCTATGAGAGAAGAGAGTATACAATCGACTATGAGGTGAGCTACAGTGACGAAAAGCTTAAAGGAGCTATTGATAATCTGGGCTTTCTTAAGGAAGAGAATATGACTGCGGATGAGAATCCGACCTTTGAGGTAGAAGGAAGCATAGTTAATATTATAGAGGGAGCAAAGGGAACAGTTCTTGATAACAATATGACTCTTTCTGCAATAAAGAGTGCGTTAAATGATACTCTTTATGCTGTAAACCTTGAGGAAAAGGATTGCTATATGGAGGGAGTATTTACCGCTGAATCGAAAAACGTGGTTGATGCTAAAAATAAAATTGATGTGTATCTCATGACTGAAGTGAATTATCAGTATGGTGACTATCTTATAAATGTTCCTAAGGAAGAGATTTACAAGATGATAAATGTAAGCTCAAACTTTAATGTCACCATTAACAGAGCTAAGGTGAAGGAGTATGTAGTTGATTTTGCAGCTTCTCATGATACCTATGGCACTGAGAGAAAATTCAGGACACATGATGGAAAACTCATAAATGTATTAGGAAAATCCTATGGATGGCAGATCGATATTGAGACAGAGGTTGAGAATCTGTATCAGGATATCATAGCAGGAAGAACAGTGACGAGAGAGCCTGCATTTACCAATAAGGCCTACACCTATAATGGTACCGACGATATCGGAGATACCTATTGTGAGGTTGACCTTGCAAATCAGAAGGTCTATTGCTATATAAAAGGCAGCCTGGCTCTTGAATCAGACTGTGTTAGTGGAAATGCTTCAGCGGGTCACAATACTCCAGGCGGATTATACTGCATAAAGAATAAGATGCTTAATGCGGTGCTAAGAGGTCAGGATTATGCTTCACCAGTTGGATACTGGATGCCATTTAACGGCGGTATCGGATTCCATGATGCGAATTGGAGAAGATCATTTGGCGGAGAAATATATAAAAGAAATGGATCCCACGGCTGTGTAAACATGCCAATTCCAAAGGCGAGGGATTTATATAAGCTTGT
The DNA here is from genome assembly GCA_002314775.1 of Lachnospiraceae bacterium UBA1760. Taxonomy (GTDB): domain Bacteria; phylum Bacillota; class Clostridia; order Lachnospirales; family Lachnospiraceae; genus UBA1760. The sequence continues at coordinate 5,277 of DCHE01000002.1, read as the reverse complement.
TGTAAAGGGAATGCCGGTAGTTTGTTACTGGTAATAGTAACTGGTAATAGTAACTGGTAATAGTAACTGGTAATAGTAACTTATGGGGGATAAGCTATGAATAGTGCATATAAAAAACTTGAGATAATGTATAACAGTATAAAGGAAAAACTTCCGTTTGCACCGGAGGTTGCTCTTATTCTCGGTTCGGGACTGGGAGATTTTGCAGACAGAATAGAGGAGCCGGTTATAATTCCGTATTCTGATATTGATGGATTTCCAAGGTCTACGGTTGCCGGACACAAGGGGCAGTATGTAATTGGAAGGCTAAATGGAGTAAAGGTAGTCTGTATGCAGGGAAGAGTTCATTACTATGAAGGCTATGATATGCAGACGGTAGTCACTCCGTTGAGATTAATGAAAATGATGGGGGCAAAAATAGTACTCCTTACAAATGCCGCAGGAGGTATCAGCCCGGCATTTAAGAGAGGCGATTTGATGGGTATCTATGATCATATTACAAGCTTTGTGCCATCACCACTTATCGGGGAGAATATAGATGAGTTTGGACCTAGATTTCCTGATATGTCAGAGGTTTATTCGTCAGAGCTTAGACAGATAATGAAGCTTGCAGCCTTAAAAAATGATGTAATACTTAAAGAGGGTGTATATATTCAGGTTTCAGGACCAAATTATGAGACACCTTATGAGATTAAGATGTATAAAAAGCTTGGAGCAGATGCAGTTGGAATGAGTACAGCCTGTGAGGCTATGGCTGCAAAGCACGCTGGAATGGAGGTTTGTGGTGTATCCTGCATAACAAATCTTGCCAGTGGTATCAGTCAGAGGCCGCTTTCACATGAAGAGGTACAGCAGACAGCAGATTTGATCTCTGAAAGATTTGCGAGACTGATTCTTGTATTTTTGAATCTTCTCAAGGAAACAAACAAAGTTATAGGCTAGGCCTATATCCAAGGATAGGTAATTCGTATAATTATAATTATTGAGGAAAAGACATGGATGTAATACTATATACAGATGGTTCTTCCAGAGGAAATCCGGGAAGAGGCGGATATGGAGCAAGACTTGAGTTCACTGACAATGAAGGAAAGCTCCATGTAAGAGAGTTCTCTGAGGGATTTATTGAAACAACCAACAACAGAATGGAGTTACTAGGTGCGATTGTGGGACTTGAAGCCCTTATTAAGCCATGTAAGGTTAAGCTTTATTCGGATTCACAGTATTTGGTCAAGGCATTTAATGATAACTGGATTGACGGCTGGATTAAGCGTGGCTGGAAGAACAGTCAGAAGGAGCCAGTAAAGAACATAGATTTATGGAAGAGGCTTCTTAAGGCTAAGGAGATGCATGAGGTTACATTTATCTGGGTTAAGGGTCATAATGGCCATCCCGGAAATGAGAGGTGTGATGAGCTTGCAACCCTGGCTGCAGACGGAGATAATCTCAAGGTTGATGAGGGACTGTAATACGACAGAGGTATAATATGACAAGAGAACAGTTTAGAGAAATGGTATTAAACAGAATTCTTGTGCTTGATGGCGCAACGGGTTCTAATCTGATGGAAAAGGGAATGCCACTGGGAGTTTGCCCAGAGCAGTGGATACTTGACAATCCTGATAAGCTGATTGAACTTCAGTCTGCATTTATAAATGCAGGAACGAATATTCTTTATGCACCAACCTTTACCTGTAACAGAATTAAGCTTGCAGAGTATAATTTGCAGGATAAAACAGTTGAGATGAACAAGGAGCTGGTCAAGCTTTCCAAGAAGGTTTGCGAGCTGAATAATCACAGGGGATACGTTGCAGGTGATATGACAATGACTGGTAAACAGCTGTATCCGATTGGTGATCTTAAATTTGAAGATTTAATTGATGTATATAAGGAGCAGGCAAAGGCCTTGGACGAGGCGGGCTGTGACCTATTTGTAGTTGAGACTATTATGAGTCTGCAGGAGGCAAGAGCTGCGGTTATAGCGATAAGAGAAGTGAGTGAGCTTCCTATTATCGTTAGTATGACCTTTAACGAGGATGGCAAGACGTTGTTTGGAACTCCTCCTGAGGTTGCAGTTGTAGTGCTTCAGGGACTTGGAGCCGATGCAGTCGGACTCAATTGCTCAACAGGACCAGAGCAGATGATAGGGCTTGTTGAAAGAATGAAGGAGTATGCTAATATTCCGATATTTGCAAAGCCAAATGCTGGAATGCCTGAGCTTATTGACGGTAAGTCAGTCTACACTATGACACCTGAAACCTTTGGCGAATATGCAAGGGAACTGGTTAGTAAGGGTGCTTCCTTTGTAGGCGGCTGCTGTGGATCAAATCCTGCTCATATCGAGGGCTTAAAGCATGCCGTTAGAAATATGGAGCCTGTTTCAATAAACACTGAAAAGAAGAGGGTGCTCACCTCGGAGAGACAGCTTCTTTCGATTCCTCTTGACGGAAGATTTCTTGTTGTTGGAGAGAGAATTAATCCTACAGGCAAGAAAAAGCTTCAGGCTGAGCTTAGAGAGGGCTCGCTCGATTTGGTTTGTGATATGGCAGTGTCACAGGAGGAGCATGGAGCAAGTATCCTCGACATCAATATGGGTATGAATGGTATTGATGAGAAGGATATGATGATTAAGACCATTTACGAGGTTACAGGTCTTGTGGATCTTCCACTTTGTATCGATTCAAGCCATATTGATATTATTGAGACTGCGCTTAGAATATATCCAGGACGTGCGCTTATCAACTCGGTTTCACTCGAGGAGAAGAAGTGCAGACCGCTGTTTAAGATAGCTAAGAAATATGGAGCTATGTGTATCATACTTCCATTATCTGATGCTGGTCTTCCTGAAACCCTAGAGGAGAAAAAGGAAAATGTAAGAAAGCTTGTAGAGATTGCTCTTGAAGAGGGACTTTCTATGGAGGATCTCGTGGTTGACGGACTTGTTTCGACAATCGGTGCACTTAAGGATGCGGGCCTTATGACTCTTGGAACAATTAAGTTCTGTCATGATGAGCTTAAGCTTCCGACTGTTTGCGGTCTTTCTAATATTTCCTTCGGACTTCCTGAGAGAATAAACGTGAATACGGCATTTCTGACAATGGCAATTGCAAATGGACTGACAATGGCAATCGCAAATCCGGAGCAGACACAGCTAATGAATGCAGCATACGCTTCAGATTTGGTTCTTGCAAAGGAAGAGTCAGATGTCAATTACATAAATAACGTTAAGGCGCTTACAGTTACTACAGGAGCTGTGGCACAAGCTGGTCAAACCGCCCAGGCAGCAGGTCAAAATAGCAGCGCGTCAACAGGAAAGCCTGTATTTGACTGTGTAGTATCTGGAAATAAGAGAAGTATAGTCGAGGAGGCAAAAAAGCTTATTTCGGCTGGAAAGACTCCTAAGGATATTATTGATAATGAGCTTATTCCTGCAATAACAAGAGTTGGAGAGCTTTTTGAGGAGAAGAAATATTTTCTCCCACAGCTTATTGCCGGAGCAAATGCGATGGACACCGCAATTCTGTATCTTGCGCCACTTTTAAAAAGTGGGGAGATAGGCGAGAAGAAGGGTAAGGTTGTATTTGCATCTGTAGAGGGCGATATCCATGAGATTGGTAAGAATCTTTGCGTGCTTATGCTTAAGAATTATGGCTTTGACGTTATTGATTTAGGTAAGGATGTTCCAAGTAAGATTATCGTGGATACTGCAATTAGTGAGGATGCAGATATTATTGCGCTTTCAGCTCTTATGACTACAACTATGATGAAAATGAAGGAAGTAGTTGAGTATAATAAAGAGAAAAATGGACGTGCAAAGGTTATTATCGGTGGTGCTGTTATTTCCCAAAGCTTTGCCGATGAAATTCATGCGGATGGCTATTCGAAGGATGCAAATGACTGCGTAAAGCTTGTTCAGAGGCTCCTTGGCGTCGAATAAGTGAATAATATTAGATAAAAAGATAATAAATACTATAATAAAGCCCCTCTAAATTGTTAAACAAGGTTGACATTAAAGGGGCTTATTGTTAAAATAACGTTTAGCGAACCTTAGAACTTGCTTTGGTTCGAACAACATGAAAGGTGGAATGACGGATGAATAAGATGGTTTTATCACTTCTTGTTGATAATACTGCAGGTGTACTTAGTAGAGTATCAGGTCTTTTCAGTAGACGTGGATACAATATCGACAGTTTATCAGTAGGAGTTACAGAGAATCCAAAGTATTCTAGAATGACTGTAGCGGTAAGCGGAGATGACAGAATATTAAGCCAGATTAAGAAGCAGCTCAACAAGCTTGAGGACGTTGTAGATATTACAGAGCTTAAGGATGGCGAATCAGTATGCAGAGAGCTTGTACTCGTCAAGGTCAAGGCAGATATTGCAGAGAGACAGCAGATTATTCCAATCGCTGATGTTTTTAGAGCAAAGGTTGTTGATGTCAGCCCAGAATCACTTATGATTGAGCTTACAGGTAACAATACTAAGATTGAAGCATTTATCGGACTTTTAGATGGCTTCAAGATTCAGTCTCTTGTACGTACAGGACTTACAGGTCTTGTAAGAGGCTAATTAAAACGTATATTTTTACTACCAGTAGATAGTAATACATATAAAATAAATTTATCTTTTATTATTTTAGGAGGAATGACAAGATGTCAAATACTGAAGCAAAGATTTATTATCAGGAAGATTGTAA
>DCHE01000002.1:0-551 GCA_002314775.1 Lachnospiraceae bacterium UBA1760 | reverse complement strand
GTTATCGGTTATGGTAGCCAGGGACATGCTCACGCACTTAACGCAAAGGAGTCTGGTTGTAACGTAATCATCGGTTTATACGAGGGAAGTAAGTCTTGGGAGAAGGCTGTAGCTCAGGGCTTTGAAGTTTATACAGCAGCTGAGGCTGCAAAGAAGGCTGACGTTATTATGATTCTTATCAATGATGAGAAGCAGGCTAAGCTTTACAAGGAAGATATCGAGCCAAATCTTGAGCCAGGTAACATGCTTATGTTCGCTCATGGTTTCAACATTCATTTCGGATGTATCGTTCCACCAGCAGACGTTGATGTAACAATGATCGCTCCTAAGGGACCTGGACATACAGTACGTTCAGAGTACCAGGTAGGAAAGGGTGTTCCTTGTCTTATCGCTGTACATCAGGATGCTACAGGAAAGGCTACAGAGAAGGCACTTGCATACGCACTTGCAATCGGTGGAGCTAGAGCTGGTGTTCTTGAGACAACATTCAGAACAGAGACAGAGACAGACCTTTTCGGTGAGCAGGCAGTTCTTTGCGGTGGTGTTTGTGC
>DCHE01000046.1 GCA_002314775.1 Lachnospiraceae bacterium UBA1760 | reverse complement strand
AACTACAAGTTGGTAAATAGCCAAAAAGAAAAACAAAAATCAAAAAAAGTTGTTGACAATTTTGGTCTAATGCATTAGACTAATTTCAAGGTCGAAGACGTTCGACCAATTTGTCAGCTGATTTTAGGACGCCTACCAGCGTGCTAATTTGAGGAAACTGTGACTGGTAATCACGGAGTACTCAGGAATGATTAATCAAAAAAGGACGGAAATGATTATGGATACACCAAAGGTTTATGAAAGTGAATATAGATTTTGTCTCATCCTATGGGAAAAGGGACCTATTAAGAGCACTGAGCTTGCAAAAATCTGTGAGGCAGAGCTTGGCTGGAAGAAGGCAACAGTCTATACAGTAATTAAAAGACTTGCTGAAAGAGGGATTGTCAAAAGTGAGAATGCACTTGTCTCAGCACTTGTAAGCAAGGATGAGGTTCAAACTGCTGAGATAGATGAGCTTGTGGACAAGACCTTTGCAGGCTCTGTTCCTGCATTTCTTGCTGCATTTACAAGAAGCAAGAAGCTAAGCAAAAAAGATATCGAGGAGCTTAAGAAGCTTATCGAGGATTACGAGTAATAATAAGGTCACCATAATGTTTTAGATGAGAAGAAGAGGTTAAGATGAATAATATTTTCCTTCAAGTCACAAACATGAGTATCATCGCAGGATGGCTTATCATAGCAGTAATGTGTTTTAGAGTTGCATTTAGAAGAGCCCCTAAGTGGATTATGGGGGTGTTATGGCTTTTTGTTGCTGTAAGGCTTCTCTGTCCTTATGCAATTAAAACAAGCTTCAGCCTTGTTCCAAGTGACAGAGTTATCTCCCAGTCAGGAGAAAGAGTTAATATCGATACCGGAATTAACGGTGTGGACAATCTTCTAAATGAATATCTCAAGGGTGCAAGAGAGACGATTGTTTCCGAAAAAACATTTGATTTTGGAAGGCTTGCAATCATAATCTGGACTTGCGGAGTTGCAGCTATGCTAATCTTCGGACTAGTAAGCTACATAAGACTTAGGCTTAGGCTTAGTGATGCAGTAAAATTCGGAGACAACATCTTTAGTACTGAGAAAATAAACTCATCATTTGTTTGTGGAATAATAAAGCCTGTAATCTATATTCCATACGGCTTATCTGATGATATGCTTGATTATGTACTTATGCATGAAAATATGCATATTAAAAGAAAAGATTATATTGTGAAGCCACTTGCTTACTTAACTCTATGTGTTCATTGGTTCAACCCTCTTGTATGGGCTGCATATGCACTCTTCTGTCAGGATATTGAGCTTGCAACAGATGAGAGAGTTATAAGAAATATTGGCTTCGACAAAAAGGAGGACACTGAACCAACTCAGTGTCCTCTTTTCATATACATACTCTGGCAAACTACCCTCGAGGTTAAACCCTCACTACTACCCTCTTAAAATAAAATTGCGCAGATAACGCTAATTACAAGAATAATTGCGACTGGTATAAGTCCAAGCATAAGCTCCTTTGTACCTCTCTTATGAGAGTTCTCAGTCCCTACAAACTTATGGTAGCCATCCTTCTCCTGAAGTATTGCCTCCTCACCCTCCTCAAAGATGTGAAGAAGACCAGCCTTGGCATATACCTTACGTCCGTCCGGCGTTTCTATGGTGAGTTCATTTACCTGCTTATGGGTAATTGCATCCTCTTTCTTTTCAATTGCTGTTATGGTGCCCTTTACTACGTTCCAGCCCTTCTGAATTTTCTTTTTTCTATGCTGCTCCGCTGCAGTACAGAGATAAAGTTCAAAGGCAAATAGCAGTGTCACCACCAGTGCTGCAAGATTTTTCATTATATTTCCTCTAATTTTTCATGTCATAGCCTGCTCACTCAACGCGTGTCTCTTCCTATCAGCCTGCACTTGAATTCATAAGAAGATATACAAAATATCCTGCATATGAAAGAACCATGAGAAGGCCTCCAACCTTTCCAATCTTTCCCTTACCAGCAATCGCACATATCCAAAGAAGAAGCGATGCACCAATTGCGATAATACCATCTATTACAAATGCACTGCTGTAGGTGATTGTTGTGATAAGGCATGAGGTTCCAAGCACGAATAGTATGTTAAAGATATTACTACCAACAATGTTACCAATAGCAATATCTGTGCTTCCCTTTCTGGCAGCTGTGATTGAAGTAACAAGCTCTGGAAGAGAGGTTCCAAATGCAATTACTGTAAGACCAATCATTCTGTCTGATACACCAAGTGCCTTAGCTATAACTGATGCACCATCTACAGTGATATTACTTCCGAAGATGATTGCAGCAATACCACCCGCAATAAAGAGGATAATCTGCCAAGCCTTAAGGTTCTTAACCTCTGTTCCATCATCAGTAAGATTTGCCTTCTTTGAATAGATAACAAGGTAAACAATATACGCAATAAGAAGTGCCCAGAAGATGATACCTGTAACAAGGTTGATGTGTCCTGTAAGAGCACCGATTCCAACAAGAAGTACTGTAACAAGAATCATAAATGGCATATCCACAACCTTTGTAACCTTGCTTACAGGAAGTGCACATATAAGTGCTGTTATACCAAGAATAACCAGAATATTCATGATATTACTTCCGATTACATTACCAATTGAAATACCTGCAGATTCTGCAACCGCCGACTTAATACTAATCGCCGCCTCAGGAGCACTTGTTCCAAGCGCAACAATTGTAAGACCGATTACAATCTGCGGAATACCAAGCTTTGCCGCAACAGTTGCTGCTCCGTCAACGAAGAAGTCAGCGCCCTTAATAAGTAAAACAAAGCCAATAACTACTTTTAGAATACTTAGAAAAATATCCATACTACCCTCCATGTTATATTTATAATAATCTTTCTAAATAATATATATCGTCCTAAATAAAGTCAATATTCCTATTATGCATATTTTTTCATTATACATAAAAGCTTATATGAAATCTAAAATGAATTCATAAATGAAATCTTTTAGGAATGCCGCGTTTAATGTGCCTTTTTTCCATCTTAGTTCATTAAATTAACTAATTTTTTCTATTTTGGCAAATTATACACGGCAAAAATCGTTCTAATTATGAACTTTACCATTATTTTTCGTTCAATTATTCCTAAAATAAATCTAAAACTTTAATCAACACACATAGGCCTCTCACAGGTCCCACCTAAATCACCTCTAGAGCACACTGACTTTCAGACTCTGAGAATATCCACGGTATGACCGCCTGCTCCAATAAGGTCCATTCGTTCGCAGACTGCAAGCTGATAATTTACAAATGCCTCAAATTCCTCTTCAGATAAAGCATTTAACTCTCTTCTCATATGATTCGCAGGACCATCCGGTGATATTATCTTTTCTCTAGTCAGACCAACCTCATCAGATAATCTGTAGATATCCTCTGTTCTGACAAAGCTGTAGAGCTCATTTGCAGTTTCTGTTGTGTGGAAGCTCTCATCCAGCATACCAGTCTTTATTGCCTCTAGCACATTCTTATCTCTGAAGGCATGAAGCAGTACACTGTATTCATTCATTACATACGCAACAAGTATTTTTCCACCCGGCTTTGTAACCCTCTTCGCCTCAGACAAAACTGCAAGCTTTTCCTCCCATTTATGAAGGTGATACATCGGTCCAAATACAAGAGTCACATCAAAGGTATTATCCGAAAATCTTTTTAGCTTCATAGCATTGCCCTGGTAGGCCTTTACCTTGTCGGACTTTTGCTTAAGCCTGCCAAGGTTATGCTTAACCAGTTCAACCGCTGTAACATCATAGCCCTCTTCAGCAAGTGGCACTGAATACCTTCCGGTCCCTGCTCCCAGGTCAAGAAGACTGACACACGCCTTAGAAGCCCCGCCTGAATATTTCATCTCGGCCTCACTAAGTGCCTCATGAATATACTTCATCGAAACAATGAACTCTACTCTTCCGTGTCTTGAATCGAGTCTCTTGTCCTCATTAAATTTATTGTAGTAATCTTCTATCTTTCCCATAAAATCAGTGTCTTTCACCAATCTTCTCGCCCATCTTAACCTTTGTCTCGATGCCGTTTTTGGTATTCTCAATAATATCCTTGTCTATTTTTACTCTGTTTTTTCTGAAGCACATAATAATAGTTGAGCCTCCGAACTCGAAATGTCCCTTCTCCTCGCCTCTTTTAACGAGTGTAGCACCGTGGCGATTCGCAATCTTTCCAACCATGAGTGCTCCAACCTCCATCATAAGAACATCACCAAAGTTGTCTGAATGAAGAATTGTATACTCTCTCTGATTCTCAGCATAGATTGGGAAGTGATCATTTGCAACAGGATTCACCGTGTGGTACAAGCCACTAATGTGATAATTCTTGCTCTTATAACCATCGTCTATATATGCGTAGTGATGATAATCATCCACAGTAAGTCTGCATATTACCATCGTTCCACCCCTATATGCCTCTGCTACCTTTTTATTCTTCACAAGCGACTCCATTGTATACCAGCGATTTTTGATCAGGAATCTGCTATTATCGCCAATCTTATATACAGTAACCTTACTGTCTGAAGGGCTGATAAGATGACTCTTCTCTGTATCAATCTCCCTGGCTCCCCTTCTGATTTTTCTCATAAAGAAATCGTTGTAGGATTCATACATTACCGGCTCATACTCGTTCATATCGATTCCATTTTTCCTTACAAATGGACTGATAAGGAGTCTTGACAGCCTTGTACTTAGTACTGCTCCACCCAGGTTTGATACAAAGGGCTTGACCAAAACTGATAAGGCACCCCTGCCAACCTTATTGCCATACAAAAAGCCAAGAACCTTGTTCTGCCCCTCGTTGCCTGGCACTATATTTCCTTCTCTGTCTTTTATTTCCATAATATACTTTAATTCCCTCCTGTTTAATAAGTTGCAATCCAGGTCGCAGGCTACTCCCATAAAAAATGTTAGAGGGCTTAATACTAAACCCTCTGTTTTTTTATTCCGCCGTTGTTACTGGAGTTTCTGTTGTACTCTCAATTCCAATATCATCAACAAGGCTTGGTTCTGGTCCCTTCGATTTACCAACCTTATACCTTGAGAATACGATAATGATGATAACTGCTATCGCGCCAACAACAATCTGAATTATATTAAATTTATTAGATGGCTTCTTAATCTTAATGTCAACAATAAAAAGTGTTCCCACAACAAAAAGGAATACAAGAAGAACCATTCTAAACACACTGTCTGGAAGAATGAAGTTCGTCATGAAGCAAAGTGGAAGCAGGATAGCTGATGTGGTTATTGGAAGTCCATGATAATATTTGTTGGCTCCTCCTTCTTCCTTCTGTCTGCTTATCTCAAGAACATTGAAATATGCAAGTCTTATAACTCCGCACATACAGTAGTAGCAAATGACAATAACACCAAGTGTTCCTCTTACACCGAGAAGATAACATATCATTCCCGGAAAGATTCCGAAGCAGACAAGGTCACAAAGTGAATCAATCTGAATACCAAAGTCCTTACCTTCCTCAGTTCTATCCTTCTTACTTCTTGCAACCTTTCCATCGAAAAGATCGCAAAGTCCCGAAAGTGCAAGACAAAATATAGCCGTCTTAAATCTGCCCTCAATCGCCTGTGTCATACCAAACACAGAGGACATAAGCCCGAAATAAGTAAGCACAACTGTATAATCATAAAAACCTATCATAAATAATCAACCTCACTATCTATTTCATCCTTCTTGCGACCAATGACAAAATGTGCAACGACCATCATAATCGCACTAATAATAAGCTGTGTATAATAACTGATTCCTCTTGATACAATCATTGCAGGAACCGTAAGATCACCAAATTTAAACACCTTGAGGAACATACCCTCTGCAGCTCCCATTCCTCCTGGAACTGGCAGCATCTCAACCGAGAGCGATATAAGCGCCTGAATTGTGATTGTTCGTATAAAATAATTTGCTGGAAATCCAAATGAACAAAACACAAGATGTGTTACAGAGAATAGTATTATTCTCTGAACAAATGTCATTAAAAATACATTCCAGATTACTAATTTATGCGTCTTGAAATACGCTGAAACACCCTGATACTGGTTTAGAGAGTTCTCAACCTTTTTGAGAAACTGTTCCTTCCTCTTAACAAGCTTAAGCCTGTCCATTATCCTAATTATAAACTTTACCAGTCTTTCAACCATAGATGGCTTGAATATCAGTATGAGCATAGCAACAATCGTTGTGACATTAAGTATCATACCTAATATTATCCACCCCTTTACAGGGTCAATGATTTCTCTCAGCTCATCTGAAGCAAATAACAAAGCCAGGGTTCCAATCACCACAATTACTGCCTTGTAGGTAACTGTAACAATCATAAGAACCACTGTGGATACACTTATTGGAAGCTTATCCTTTTTCATGTAAACAACCTGCGCAGGCTGACCACCCGATGCAGATGGAGTTACACAGCTAAAGAAAAAACCTATAAATGAATACAAAAAACAGTGTCCGATATTTGCCTTTTGCTTTGCAGTATATAAAAGATAATAAATTATTATGGATTCACTCATAATAAATATGACAACGCACAGAACGCCTAGAATCCAGAATAATGGATCAGCATTTTTAAGGTATCCAGCAATTTCCGAAAAATTCTGATCCTTAAAAACATATATCATTGTCAGAGTAAAGACAATTACCAGAATAAGGGCATTAATAAATGCCTTTTTTTTACTCATTGTTCATACCTTTACTTTTTCCCACAGCTACTGTGTCTTTATCCTCCGAATATCCAGGGTGATATCCAGATTAACATTAATTCCCGAACTTATATTATACTAAAAACAGGGATTTTTAAAGCAGAAATAATACTTTTTTACCATTTCTTTTACTATTTCTTTTACCATTTACAGGCTAAATGCATCAAAAATATCATTTTCACCGAAATTCTCGTTCTTGTATCTCATAAGAAATGCCTTGGCCTCAGCATTATCTTCTCCTAAATCCTTCAGCATCCCATCAATATTATCCTTGTTGATTCCACCAAGCTCTGCAAAGAATTTAAAGTAGTCCATATCCTCCACAAAATCAAGCCTCAGAGCATCCCAGGCCTCCTCTGACTTGCTGCCCTTAATGTGCTTAAGGATGTATCTCTCGTATTTTGACCTTGCTGTATCGGTAATATTATCCGGATTCATAAGCCTAAGGAAGCATAGGGCTGCCTTCTTTCTCTTTTTCTCAGACGCAAAGCCCGAAGGACTCTTCTTTATGTCCTCCTCACCGCATAAAACCAGATTAATATACCCCTCCTCGTTATCCTCAGCAAGATAGCTTAGAAGCTTCTGGTCCCATTTGTTAAACCAGTCATTGCTTCCGATGTAGCTGTCCATAAGCAAGTACTCAGCCTCGAGCTTATACGGAATCGCGCCAAGAAGCGCGGCAACCTGACTTTCCTCATCTCTTCCGATGCAGATATGTCTTAGTCTTCTGCAGGAAACAAAGGCTCCCTGTTCAAAGGTAAGACTACTGCTTCCTCTTGTAAGCTCCTCGACTCCACACGAACCAGTTATGTCCTCTGGAGCATTTCTCTTAATAACAACCTTTAATAGCTGCCCGCACTGTCCAAAGGCAAAGCTTTGAATAAGCCTTATCGTCTCTGGAAGGATGCATTTTACCATATGGTTCAGACCAAGAAATGCTTTCTTCTCAATAACTGTAACCGGAATCCCATCAATATATGCCGGAATCTCAAGGATACTTCCATCGAGCTTGACTGCAGTTATCCCGAGCTCATCTTCATGCTTATCATAATATATAATTGAATTGCCTGTCCTAAGACTGTACGAATTACCCATCCTCTACTCCACACAAGGTCATAAAGCTTTTATACTATGCCTTTGACCTTATCTTCTATAATTAGTTAAGCAGAATATCAAGCTTTTTGATATTCTCCTTCATATCTGACTGTCTTTCAGAAATCATAAGAAGCTTATTGTACTTATGATATTCCTCACAGCCAAAGCTTGCTATGTATCTTGAGCTGTACTTATTGACAGTGAGCTCTGTAACAAGCACAAGCATCTCATTGCCCTCTGTAAAGGCACGCTCAGAAAAGCTGAAGAGATTTGTGAGTGCACTCTTAGTCTCTGTAACATTCGCCTTCATGGAATTAACTTCTCCGTCAAAGGCCTCCTTAACTTGGGAAAATGCTTCCTCTGCAGTGCTTGAATTATTAGTCTTCTTCCTTGACTCACTCAGGAATTTGATGACCTTTTTCATCTTAAAGCTCTCAACCTTTGAGAGTGCTCCGTAGCCTTCCTTTTGCTTTAATTCCTTTTCCTTCGCCTCTAAAAGAAGAGTAAGTCTTTCCTTGAAGGTTTCTATATCAGTGATCTCCTTAAGTGCCTTAAGACCAGGCATAAGAAGCGTGAGATAATCTGATTGGATAACAATCTCCTTCATGCTCGTTCTTACCTTGTCAAGAAGCATGGCAAGAAGAGACAGTCTCTCATCAAACTCAGCAGCCTTCGCCTTCTCAATTGCGTTCTCACTGATGTTACCCTTAAGAATCTCCTCAACACGATAATCATTTTTATATTTCTGGTACAAATCGTAGTAGGCTGCAAACTCCTTAACTACGGTATCATTTCTAAGATATTCACCTATAAGCTCCTCATCAACCTTAAGGCCCTCCTCCTCATAAAGAGTGATGATGGTCGAAAGGTCCTCCCAGCCTCTGGCTGTAACGAAACTTCTTCCTTTTCCTGTTGTCTCAATATGGTAGAAGAAATCCTTCCTGATTTCAAGAAATCCGAGGATTGCCGGATTAAGATTTCGCTCTACTGCATATTCCTTCCAGATATTATAATCTGCCTCAACTGGAATAACCTTAAGTCGGTCTAAGGTAACTGTGTCAAACTCTCTTACTGATTTGTTGTACATAGGTGGATTGCCGGCAGTAACTATGACCCAGCCCTCTGGAACCTTGTGTCTTCCAAAGGTTTTATACTGAAGGAACTGAAGCATAGAAGGCGCAAGTGTCTCAGACACGCAGTTAATCTCATCCAAGAAGAGAATTCCTTCCTTGGCTCCGCTTTTTTCCATAGTCTCATACACAGAGGAAATAATCTCGCTCATAGTGTACTCAGACACATCATATTCCATATCTCCATAGGTTTTATGCTGAATAAATGGAAGTCCAAGTGCGGACTGTCTGGTGTGATGAGTCATGGAATATGACACAAGTGCAATCCCCAGCTCCTCAGCAATCTGCTCCATAATCGCGGTCTTTCCAATACCAGGAGCACCTATAAGAAATGCAGGCCTCTGTCTCACAACAGGAATTCTGTAATCCCCAAACTCATCCTTTTTAAGATATATCTTTATAGAATTTTTGATGTCCTCTTTTGCTCTCTTAATATTCATTAAGCTCATCCTCCATAATTACCTTTATCGCCCATCCAGGCACAGGCATTCTAGTTTCATCTTCATTTAAAAATGCAAATATGGTCTCAAATTTTGGCATATTTGAAGGGTATATGCCATAACCATCTGTAAAATAGATGAGTCCCTGAAGATTCTCAAATTCTCCCGCCTCTTCTAATTTTTCAACATAGTCAAACACCGGTCTGAAGTCTGTTGAACCCATTCCGATAATCTTTCCATTATCAATAAAATCCCTGAAGTCCTCCTCCGACTCAATCTTTATGTCGGACCTAACCTCATTATCACACTGAACAATATGGACATTGACCTTTCTGAAGAAATTCTCATTATTCTTAAGAATCTCATAGGTCTTTCTCACAAAGGCCTTGACAACCTCTCCTCTGCAGGAGGCTGAGGTATCAATAGCGATAACAAATTCCTTAACCTTCTTGTCCTCCTTGTATTCAAGAGGCTCAATAAGGGGCATATTGCCATACTCTGATAGTCCGTAGGTGTAATAAATGTAATCAAACTCGTCCTCGTTAACGGTAATCTCCTCTCCGAGAACCATAAATCTCTCCAAAATCTGTCGATAGTTATATCTTTCTCTTATTGCCCTGTCGATATTTTTCTCCAAACTCTCCGAGGCAGTTTTATTCCTTGAGAAGGTTTTTAGATCCGCCTTGATTCGCCTTGAAATCTTCTTCCAGTCCTCCTCCGATATTACCATCTCATTAGTTTTCTTCTCAGCAGTATGCCACCCCTCATGAATATCCACTGAAAACAGCTTTTTATACTCGTTTTTAGTGTCATTTGAGAGATCATTTACCATAAATTCTCTATATATCTTATCCGCAGTGAGACTCGGAACTCGCTTTTTAAGAATTGCTATCTTATCCCTCTCAACACCATCCCTCTTTAGGGCTGATGACTGAAATTCCATCTCGAGAATAATATTCTCGACTGCAATATCGCTGGCAAGGTTCCAGAACTCGGCATTAAGCTTGTCATACTGATACTGATGTAAAAATACATAGTGAAGCATGATATGCATATATATTCTTACTGCGATATTGGGCTCCTCCATATACTCTCTGAGCAGGAAGGCAGGGTCGATATAAAGCACATCCTTAACAGAGGCTGCTCCAAATAATCCATGTTTAAACTCAGTTTTTATCTTAGCCAGTGCATTGTCAAAGAACCTGAATCTGACAGTGATTGTATCTCTTGCAAGCTTAAGCAGCTCTCCTGCATACTTCTCAACCTGTTCCTTTTTATCCATCAATCCTCTTTATCTCCGCTTTTTCTTTGCTTTAGCTTCTCGTTATCCGCTATCTTTTCCTTGATCATCTCGATCATTACATCAACTATCTCTGGCTCGAACTGGGTGCCCTTGCACCTTTCAAGCTCGCCAATTATATACTCAAAGCTAAGGGCATCTCTGTATGGTCTGTTGGTTGACATCGCATCATAGGAATCCGCAACACAGATAATTCGTGCCCTGTACGGAATTTTATCTCCCACAAGTCCATCAGGATATCCCGTTCCATCAATCTTTTCATGATGCCATCTTGCACCATCACCAATTTCCGGAAGAATCTCTAAATCCTTCAGAATATTAGAGCCGATGGTTGTATGACTCTTCATGACCGCAAACTCCTCATCAGTGAGCTTGCCCTTTTTATTTAAAATTGCATCAGGTATACCTATCTTTCCGATATCGTGGAGAAGTCCAGTGAAATAAATCTCCTCCTGCTCCTTCTCTGAAAGACCAAGTCTCTTTGCAATCTCTCTGGAATAGGTTGCAACTCTAATTGAGTGACCATTTGTGTATTTGTCCTTGGCATCGACTGTGTTCGCGATAGTCTGAAGCGACTGATCTGTGATGTTTTTATATCTTGCCTGCTCCGCCAGGGCCTTCTTAGTCCTTCTTTTTGTGTAGATTATTGTGATTGTGCCAATCAGTGCAAGGGATGCGATAAACAGGATAAGATGTATCCACCAGCGTTCAATAAGCTTATATTTTTTAACAAATTTAATCGTTATCGGGTTCTCACAGCTTACGTTGTAATGTGTATAAGCCGTGAAATTGAAGGTATATTCACCACCCGCCAGGTTTGTGTAGGTTGCGGAATAAACCGCAGCATCAATCAGATTCTGTTCCTCATCAAAGCCCTCAAGCTGGTAATGAATCTCACAGTCTGATCCAGTGTATGAAAGGCATGCAAAATCAATAGTGAGTCGCTTTGTATCGCTAGGTAATTCGATTACCTTTCCCGATATGATATCCTCGTAGGAGCAGTATTCATCTTTTGAATTCGTCTGAATCTTGATGCTGTCAACTGCTATCTTGGCAGGAATTCGGTCCGAAATTTCTCCTGAACCATCTATTCCACAGATTCCCATTGAGGTACAAAAATATATCACTTCCTCTGAATAATAATTCCATGCATTCGCATTCATATTGCCAGTAAGTCCGCTTTCCTGACCATAGAAAACCATATCCTCTGTCGAATTGTCCCTGAGTGCATATGCGCTGGTGATATATACTCCATTACTCTTTACAACATATGTTATTCCATTCTGAGTATAAACATCCATAACGCTTCCAACTCCCAATGGAATTACAGTTATTTCCTTCATAAGGGAGGTTGCCCTGTCGTAGAAATACAAGCTGTTTCCTGAGCTGATCCAGATTCCGCCTTGTTCCTTATCATCATAGAGTCTAAGTACAACATCAAACGCGTCAAAGCCATTATCAGCCACATGACTAACCATCTTATCTTTTATTCTGAAGACTCCGCCACCATCTGTACCAACAAGCAGAGAGCCGTCCTCATCCTCAATCATACAAAGAGCGAGCGGAGTTGTAAGTCCTTCGTTTATTCCGTAGCTTTTTGTTATCTTGCCATTTGAGATTATGTTGACTCCATAGGAGGTGAGAACAGCAACATCACCATTACTTAACTGATAGGTTTTTCTAATCCAGTTGCTGAGCATTCCATCCTCATCTGTATAGAATTTAAGACTTCCGGTTCTTACATCGTAATATCCAAGTCCCTTTTCGCTGTAGGTACTAATCCAGATATTTCCATACTTATCCGACATAACATCTCTTATTCTAAGACTCTTAAATACATCAACCAGCTCGCTCTCGTAAGGCTCCATATCAGCATTACACACCGCAAGTCCCGTATCAGTAGCAATATAGAACAATTCGCCAGATTTAATTATTGCATTTACCGACTCATTAAGATTAGAGGATTCATTTGCAACGTGGGTCATGACTCCGTCCATAATCTTATAAACACCCAGCTTAGATGAGCTGAGCCAGAGACTGCCCTCATAATCCTCAAATATATCTACAACCGCCTGACACTTAAGCATCTCATCATCCGTGTGAACAACATAATCACTGCCAAACCAGGCTGTACCATTTGACGTGCCAAACCAGATATTTCCATCTTTTGTCTTTGATATAGACGAAATCGTATTAAGCTCTCCAGTATTTATTATCTCGTAGTCAAATGAATCTCTTGTATACTTATCATCCTTCATAGTTACTGCGATGATAGTCCTGTCAATAGTACCTATATATATTTCATTCTTGTCGACATAGAGAGTATAATAATCCTCGGAAACATAATCTCCCTTGCTTAGGTTGATTAAGGTCTTTCCATCCTTTATTGCAAATACTGAATTCGAGCTGTCAATTCCCCATAATGCGCCATTTTCATCTAAATCAAGGGTATAAATTGTCTGTGTATCCAGATATCCCAGGTGCTTCTTAGTAAAGCTTTCTGCTCCACTCTCATAGGCAAAAATTCCAGAAGCAGTTCCTGCTAAAATTGAGCCGTCCTTATCCTCACATATAGTTCTTATTGAAGGAAGAGAATTATTCTCATCATCCTTGATTTCTCTAAACTCTTCCTTGTCATAGACATACATTCCACTGTCATTCGTTCCTATCCATAAATTCCCTGACCTGTCCTGATAGAGGGACCTGATACCTGACATCGGAAGCTTGGAATCATTGAGGGAAAAATTGATGAATTCTGTACCATCAAACCTGGTAAGTCCTGTGTAGCTTCCAATCCAGATAAATCCATCCTCTGTCTGATACACAACGTTAGCTTCATTTGATGAAAGACCATTGGTATTGTCATACAGCTTTATTATCTGGTCACTGAGTATCTCATATTTTGCATCAGCATCAATACTATCTGAAACAGCCAATTCCCCTTCTGCTGCAGGTTCTCTTTGTACCTTCTCGTTAACTACTTCTATACTTTCTGCATCTACACTTTTTGGGCACGCTAAAGCAGACGATATTCCAAGTAACACCGCCAAAGACGCACCGATAAAGCTTTTGATTATACTTTTCCTGTTTTTTCTCATACTCTTCCTCTTAAGCTTTGATGATATCTTGATATTATTAATATTCAAGCCTACATAGATATCATAATTATACACTATTTCCAAGGATTCTTCATCATTTTTTTATTCAAGCTTATAAAACTTTAGAAAACAAAAAGGCTGCCTGGCTTTAAATAATTATTACTTAAAGCCCAGGCAGCCTCTTAGGAGAAATCTGAGATTGTAGCTTCTTATTATAGTTTTCTTACTACAACTCTGTTATTTTATTAAATGTTTTCAAATCCGTAGCAGATTTCATCAATCATATCACCGTTCTCATCATATACTCTGAAGAGTGTCCAGTAATATCCGTACTGTGGATTCCAGGTTGTCCACATCATGTGGTCAACGAATCCGCATCTTCCTGTTGAGTAAACCCAGGCATCCTCGCCCTTAGCAAGTAATGTACAGTCAAGGATGAGCATCTCGCATGAATACTTGTCGCTTAAATCATCGTAATTTGTAAGTCCGATGAGGAAGCCTCTTCCCTCTGGATCAACCATCTGGCAAACACCTGATAATGCTGGGTGGTATGAGTACTCAGCAGTCTCTTCCTTGATTGTCTCGTCATCGCCGTTTACTCTTGTCATAAACTTGAGCTCGTATTCACCACAAACCTCTGGTGTCCACTCAACCTCGTTTTCGCCCTTTGTCCACTCAGAAACAACTGTCTCCTCGCCGTCCTTTACTGCTACTACCTTAAACTCAACATCTTCCTTATCAACGCCTTCTGGAATCTCAATAGTTGCTGCAAAGCCTGTTCTAACATCGTTCTTAGTAACTTCTACATTGCTGATTTCAACTGGATCCATTGGTTCATCTGGAACATCTGGATTCTGCTCAGTCTCATCTGTAATCTCCTCAAGAACAAGGTTATCAACAGTTACAGTGTGCTTATCAGTAATTACTGCGCCATTAACTGCACCGTAGCAGATGCTAAGCTGTGCAACCTCATCAGTCTCTGCAGTCATCTCAAACTCTTCTGTGAAGTGCTTGTACTCACTTGTTAATGCAACGATACCATCATTTGCATCCTCGTCTGTAGAATGCTCAGAGTATACCTCGTATCCTCTTGGCTCAAGACCCTGTAATACAACACGAATCTCTCTATTAATACTAGACTTTGCATCATAAGTTAATCTGTACTTCTTACCCTGCTCAAGCTTGATGTTTCTCTGCATCATCTGGATATTCCAATCCTGAGTACCAGTATTATTTATTGTAACCTGAAGAGCGTCATTTCCATCATTGCTAAGTGCATCGATTCCCTTCTCAGCACTTGCTGCTGCGTCAAAGTAAGACTCGAATCCTGTCAAGCCGTTGCTGAAATCACCATTCTTGATCATTGCATCCTCGCAAAGCATTACGTTGTCGATAGAGATGCTGTTTGTAAACTTAATTGTTACTGTCTTATCTGTAAATTCTGTTGTTGATGGAAGCTTAACCTTGTATTCAGCCTTATTTCCATCTCCTGTAATATTAAAGGTGTACTTATTTCCACCGATTATCGCTTCTACTGTCTGATCATGTGTTGTCTTTGCATCAAATGAGAATGCAAGTGTCTTTCCTTCTGGGAATGCAAGATCTGACTGGCTAAAAGTAATCTCTTTCTCATCAGTGTTAGTAATAATACATCTTCTTCCATCTGAGAGACTTGAAACTAATACATCTGCGCCCTCTGTGATATCCCAGTATCCAAGGTGCTTTTCGCCCTCTTCAAACTTACCATTGTAGATATAGTTTCCATTTGCAAGAACTGTCTTCTTGTTTAATTCTTCTGGATCTGCATCTGCAGTCTTCTTAATGCTTACATTTGAAAGCTTAATTGTACCTGTACCAAATGTACCCATGTTGAACTCAAGACGAGCATTTGCATCTGATGCTGCTGTCATCTTAAATGGAATTGTATATGTAGTTGTTTTGCTTGTAAGCTCTGGCTTATATGTTGACATATATGTTGCATAGTTAAAGTCAGGAGCCTTTACATCAACGTTCATTGTTGTGATATCGCCTGTTGCACTTGCATCAAAGCTGATTTCATATGAAGCACCCTTCTCCAGTGGAACCAATGCCTGAACAAGCTGGTTACTGTAATCTACAGTGCCTTCGTTTGTAATATCAATTGTTAATTCGTTGTCTGCAATTGTTGCTGTAGAAACACCACCAAGGTTAGTTAAGTATACCCAGTTTTCTTCATCAGCAAGTTCTTCTGCTTCAAATTTACCATTGATGATATAGTTTCCATCTTCATCTGGCTGACGAGCATCAAATGTGTTTTCAGGAGCCTTTGCTTCAGCCTCCTGCTTAGCATATACTTCTTCATCCTTCTGGTAAACCTTTACGTAATCAACCTCAAAGCTCTCATCATAGCTTGTTGTTTCATTTGGTCTTCCAGCCCACTTATTACCAACTGCAAGGTTTAAGATAATATAGAATGGCTGATCAAATGGAGCTGGGTATGTAAGTGTTCCCTGTCCCTCTGTTGCTGAATACCAAGTGCTAGTTGTGTAGTACTCCTTATCATCAACGTACCATGTAATCTTACCTGGCTCCCACTCACATGTATATGTATGGAAGTCTTTTGAAAAATCAGTTCCGTCGTTATATGTACCCTGCTTAGATCCCTTAGGAAGACCATAGTGGATTGTACCGTAAAGTGTATCTGTGCTGCCACCCATGATTTCCATGATATCAATCTCACCACATTTTGGCCACTGTCCATAAACTGACTCGTCATTAGCCATAAGCCAGAATGCTGGAAGATATCCCATGCTTGAAGGAACCTTTGCTCTACATTCAAACTTACCATATGTAAATGTCTCTTTGTTCTGTGTTGAAATACGTCCTGATGTGTAGGTTGTTTTTGTTTTTGTAGTTGGCTTTGCATCAACAACCTTTGTCATAGAAAGGTCTGAAATTGTTATTGAATGCTCACCGATTTCTTCATCAAGTCCTGTGACCTTACCCATTGTGATGTAGAATACTGCTGTATCATCATCTGCTGATGGTGTGAAGTCAAATTCTACCTTCTTTGTCTCAGTTCCAACTGTTGGAGTAACCTCCTTATATGGAGAATACGATGCAGTCATAACACCAGATGCAATTGGTCTCTCAACTGTACTTGTAATATTGTATGATACATGGTACTTTCCTCCAGCCTCAAGAGCAACATTCTCTTTCTTGAACTGAACATTCCAATCTGCTTCACCAACATTTGAAATATTGTATGTTATTGCACCATTGCTGATAGAGTTTTCAAACTCTGCCTTGCTCCATGATGCCTCTGATGATGTCCATCCTGTCATACCGTCTGAGAAATCAGTATTTGTAAACTTCTCCTCCTTTACAACTGTTGTCATGGATACATCTGAAATAGTAATTGAATGCTCACCGATTTCTTCATCAAGTCCTGTAACCTTGCCCATTGTGATGTAGAATACTGCTGTATCATCATCAACTGATGGTGTAAATTCAAATTCTACCTTTGTTCCATCAGCACCAACTGTTGGTGTAATCTCCTTATATGGAGAATATGCCGAGGTCATAACACCTGTCACAATTGGTCTTTCTACTGAACTCTTGATGTTGTAGGATACATGATATGTTGTTCCTGCCTTGAGTGATACATTCTCTCTCTTAAACTGAACATTCCAATCTGCATTACCAACATTCTGAATATCGTATGTTATTGCACCATTGCTGATAGAGTGCTCAAACTCTGCAGGGCTCCATGATGCCTCTGACGATGTCCATCCTGTCATTCCATTTGAGAAATCAGTATTTGTAAACTGCTCCTCTCCGCCTGGAGTCACTATCTCTTCTTCCTTCTTCACTGGATTAATCTTAAGGACACCATCTTTTATCTCGATGTTCTCCTCCGAGTCAACATATTCCTGCCACTCCTCATTAACCCATCCAGCTTCATGTAACTCTACATTCCACTTAGACCTGAATTCCTCTGAATCATATGAATCATTGAATTCCTCATTGAATACAAGCTTGTACTCCGTAGACTCAGCCTCATTCACCTTCTCTGTTTCTTCTACCACTGCATCGCTAGAATCTGTTGCAGCTGCATCAGCCTTGGCTGGTACCGAAACTACAGATAATGCCATGCAAACCGCCATAGCGCCTGGTAAGATTTTTCCGAATTTACGCATATAAAAAACCCCTTTCGTGTTTGTATGATGATACTATAATATACAAAAACGAAAGAGGTTTATGTTATAATCTTTACCTTTTTAATAGTTTCTTGACCTACTTTACTTTTTCTTTAATTCCCACTCTGTTCTAAAGTTCTTTCTTCTGAATTTTAAAGGAGTTTCCCCTGTAAATTTCTGGAAGGTCTGAATAAAATGGCTCTCATTCGAGAAGCTTAGATAGTAGGAAATCTCACTTATTGAATAGTCTGAGAACTGAAGTAAGTTCATGGCCTTCTCAATTTTAAGCTCCATAACATATCTGCTGAAGGGCATTCCCATCTCCTTTTTAAAGAGTCTGGAAAGATAACTTTCAGAAAGCTTTAAATACTCTGCAACCTCATTTATTGTAATTCTGTAGTGCATATGACTATAGATATAGTCAAGGCAGAGAACTATAGGCTTTGATAGTATCTGGCTCTTTCTAACATCGTTCATAAGTGTAACAAGCTCAATGCACATAGCATCATGAAGCTTGGATATCTCCTCGATAGACCTGCATTTGTCCATCTTAAGAATATAGAAATCACTCAGATTGTAGGCCTTTTCCTGCTCAAGTCCCGCGTGTACGCAGTACCTTGTTATCATAGCCATGGTAACAACAAAATGATATCTTATGTTCTGGAGAGGATTCTCCGAAAGCTTACCCATTCCCTCAGGATTCATAAATGCCTGCTCATTGCAGTTTGCCTGTACGACCTCGATATTACCGTCAGCTATGGCCGTATAAAAGTCAAGCTCGTTCTCCATCTTACGATGACCCTCAAGCATCTCATGACTTACGAATTCACTTCTGTACCAATCCTTGGATAAATCCATCTTTTACCTCATCTTATTATTCATTGTTTACATATTAATCAGCTTTGTAGCCTTTTTCATTATAGACACAATATTTGTCATATCAGTCTTCATTCCAACCTGAAGCTCATTTGTAAGCTCATAATACTCAAGACTGTCCTTGCAGGTGTAAACCACTGTACCATTTGTGGCAAGATACTTCAGGTTATCAATAATATCTGAATCCCTTGTAGAGAGGAACACTCCCTCATTCATAAGGATTATAGCCTCTGGAAGCTGCTCCTGCTTGGCAAGTGAATAAACAAAATTCTTCATCAAATGCTTTCCGATAGACTTGTCGCCTGTGCCGATATAGTCAGAGCCTATCGTAACGACATATCCCTCCTCAATAAACTCATTTTCCTCCTCAGCCTCTTCCTCCTCGTCATCGAGAAATGCACTGTCCGTCGTCTCGAAAACAACATCCGAGGTTGTCTTTCCAATAATTACAACCAGGTAATTGTTCTCAACACCGCTGTACTGAATGCTGTAATTTCTTGTAATCGCAATCTTCTTCACCTGCATAATTACATACTCATTGTCAGCAAATACCTTGATGCAGTCATTTACATCTATTCTTTCCATCATATTGTTTAAGCTTGGAATTATCGCCTGTGGATACATTCCTCTTGTATCAAGTTGAAATATCATCTGAATCTCTTCTCCTCTCCGACATTAACATACTCCTAACCCAACCCCTTATTACCCGGAATTGAGTTTTCGGTACCAGTTCCTTAGGATTCCTTTTATTATAATATCACGCAAATGGTATTTTTATCAATCAGATATAATTATATTTATTCACTTTAATGCCCCCTAATGCTTCGTTCTTTTCGCACTTTTTTTGCATTCGCATTTCACTTATCTCATGCAAATAAAAGCTAAAAAGCTCCAGGACAGCCTTGGCCACCCTGGAGCTTCTAAACATTATTATGTTTTTTGGGCTTTTAATTAAAGGTTCTCCTGGAAGAACTTGCTGATCTCAGCAATTGCCTCTTCCTCATTATCACCATCAGCCTTGATAGTAACCTCTGTTCCGCACTTTACACCAAGACCCATAACTGCAAGAAGCTTCTTTAAGCTAACCTCCTTAGCGTCCTTTGTAATTGTTACATTGCATGGGAAGCCTGCTGCAAGCTTTACAAGAAGACCAGCTGGTCTAGCGTGAATACCCTGTGCGTCCTTGATTACGTAATTAAACTCCTTCATTTATAAATCCTCCTAATTAATTATTATTTATGCAAATTATTATATTTATTATCATTTATGAAAATGATTTAGTTCTATAAATCTTTTCAAGCTTACTCTGTCACATTCTTCTTGAGAAGTCCGAGTAATACGCAGGTTACAGCTGAACCGATTAACCATGCTAAGATGTAGAGCCATGGATTTCCAACTGTCGCGAATACGAAAACACCACCGTGTGGAGCCATAAGTGTACACTTAAATACTGCTGTAAGCGCTCCTGCAACTCCTGCACCAGCCATTGTTGCTGGGATTACGTGTCCTGGATCTGCTGCTGCAAATGGGATAGCACCCTCTGTGATAAAGCCACAACCCATTACGAAGTTAGATACTGTTGAGTTTCTCTCAGCCTTTGTAAACTTCTTAGGGAAGAGGAGACATGCAAGTGCGATACCAACTGGTGGAACCATACCACCTGCCATAACTGCTGCCATTGAGATGTAGCAAGCCTGAACTGCTGGATCTGTAAGTGCTGCACCATTTGTAGTAAGCTCTGCTGCTGTGGAGAGCATCATAGTTCCATATACATAAGCTGCCTTGTTGATTGGACCGCCCATATCGATAGCCATCATTGCACCAAGGATAAGTCCAAGTACTACAAGTAAGTTCTTTGATGCAAGAGATGAAAGCATACTTGCAAGTCCTGTGTTAATAACACCGATGAGTGGGTTGAATACGAAGATCATTAAGATTCCTACTACGAGGATACCAACTACTGGGTAAATAAGTGTTGGCTTAATACCTTCAAGTGCTGCTGGTAACTTGTCACAGAGTTTTCTAAGTCCAAGTACAAGATAACCTGCCAGGAAACCTGCTACAATACCACCAAGGAAGCCTGAAACTGTTGCACCGCCATTCATGAAACCGTACTTAGCAACTATTCCCTGGAAGCCCTGGAAGTTAAGACTTCCGTCTGTGAACCAGTGAAGATAGCCATTTCCTGCTGCTGCTGCTGCAACTGCATTACCAGAGGCTGCAATAATACCACCTGCGAAACCAACTGCAAGACCAGGTCTGTCAGCGATTGACTCTGCGATGTAACCAGCAAGAACTGGTACCATAAGTCCCATTGCAAGTCCACCAACATACTTAAAGAATGCTGAGAGTGGTGTACATGAACCAAAGTTTCCACCACCTGTTGAACCGTAGCCACAGATTGTATCAATAAGGAAGGCAAGTGCTACTAAGATACCACCACCAATAACAAATGGAAGCATGTGTGAAACACCGTTCATAAGATGCTTATAAGCAGAATGTCCTGCGTTGCCCTTGCTAGCCTCTTCCTTCTTCTCGGAATCAGCCCCGCTAAATACTGGAGCGTCTCCTGCTGCTGCCTTAGCAACAAGTTCATCAGCCTTGCTGATACCATCAGCAACCTTAACGATGATTACCTTCTTGCCATTAAATCTAGCCATAGGAACCTGAGTATCAGCTGCCACGATAATTCCGTCAGCCTTCTCAATCTCCTCTGCTGTGAGTACATTCTTAGCTCCTCCTGAGCCTCTTGTCTCAACCTTAACCTTGTGTCCTGCCTTTGCTGCTGCCTTCTCAATAGCCTCAGCAGCCATGTATGTATGAGCAATTCCTGTAGGACAGCCCGTAACTGCAAGTACAAGCTTATCGCCCTGCTGTGCTGAAACATCAGCCTTAGCCTCATCAGCCTCATCCTTATCAGACTCTGCATCATCAATAATCTTTAAGAATTCCTTTGTGCTCTTAGCTGCCTTTAAGTTTGCTGTAAATTCCTCATCCATAAGGAGCATTGAAAGCTTGCTAAGCACATCAAGATGAATATTGTCCTTTGTGTCTGGTGCTGCAATAAGGAAAAGTAAGTTTACTGGCTCACCATCAAGTGAATCAAAATCAACTCCATCCTTAATTACCATTGCTGCAAGACCAGCCTTCTTAACTGACTGTGATTTGCAGTGTGGAATAGCAATTCCCTCGCCAATTCCTGTTGTGCTCTCTTCCTCTCTAGCGTATACACCCTTCTTATACACTTCGATGTCCGAGATTTTGCCACTCTTATTCATAAGCTCAACAGCTTTGTCGAGTGTTTCATTTTTCGAAGAAACCTTTGCGTCAAGGCAAATGCTTCTTTCGTCGAGTAAGTCTACAATTCTCATACCCGTAACCCTCCTTTTTCCTTTTCTCCAGGATTTTTACTTTATCCTGATTACTGATTAAATGTTGCCTGAAGAAGGCCCATAACCTCCTCCTTCGTTGCAAGTTCCTCTGAGAATGCACTAGCTGATCCGGTGCAAACACCCATCTGAAATGCCTTCTCATAGCTGCCGTTCTCTAAGTAACCAGCGATAAAGCCTGCTACCATTGAATCTCCTGCTCCAACAGAATTCTTCACCTTGCCCTTTGGTGCCTCACTCTTAAAGAGTGAACCATCCTCTGCAAGAAGAACTGCTCCGTCACCTGCCATTGAAATTAAAACATTTCTAGCCCCCTTCTCCTGAAGCTTTTTAGCATAAGTAACGACATCGTCCTTATCCTTAATTTCAACACCAAATATCTCTCCAAGCTCATGATTGTTTGGCTTAATGAGAAATGGCTTGTATGGTAAGACGTTCACAAGAAGCTCTCTTGTTGCGTCAACAGCTATCATAATATTCTTAGCCTCAAGTCTCTTCATAATATCCATGTATGCAGACCTTGGCATTGCATCAGGAATTGATCCGGCAAGTACAAGTACATCGCCCTCACAAAGCTCATCAAGCTTTGCATAAAGTGCTTCGATGTCCTTCTCCTTGATTGCAGGTCCCTGACCATTTATCTCTGACTCTTCCTCAGCTCTTATCTTAACATTGATTCTTGTAGTTCCCTCATCGATATCAATGAAGTCCGTATCAATGCCCTTCTCCTCAATAAGCTTCTTGAGTGCCTCACCTGTAAAATCAGCTGTGAAGCCAAGCGCCTTGTTCTTGAAGCCGAGATTCTTAAGTACCATCGAAACGTTGATTCCCTTACCGCCTGGAAGCATCTTCTCACCACTTGTTCTATTGACAAGGCCGAGCTTAAGCTTTGGCACATCAACTATGTAATCAATCGATGGATTAAATGTTACTGTGTAAATCATTCCCCTTTACCTCCATTTATTTTTTACCCCATAAGTTACATATACCTCTATATGAACTGTTCTTCTGCCTCAACTATGTTTGCGGCATCCTTATATTTATCCTTAAACCTGTCGGTTATGATTATCGCATCATCAAAATCTGCAAATGTCACTGATGATATCTCATCAAATTTAGATGCATCTGCAAGAACATATACATCCCTCGTCTTTGACATCGCCTTACTCTTAACAAGTGCCTCTCTTAAATCCGGTGTTGTAAAACCATTCTTCATAGTAACACCGTTGGTTCCAAAAAAGCCCTTCGTGAAGTTGTACTTCTCAAGAGAGAAGATTGCTTCCTCTCCAACGATTGCCTCAGTCAGGGATTTTACCTCTCCTCCAAGAATGCAGGAGGTGAAGCCCCGTTTTGCAAGCTTTATAGCCTGTGAAAATGAATTCGTTACGAACATCGCTCTCTCGGTCTTTATGAAATCTATCATAAGCTCTGTGGTTGTCCCCGCATCGATGTAAACCACATCTCCATCCTTGATAAGCTCTGCTGCCGCCTTGGCAATAATAAGCTTAGAATCCTTGTTAAGTTCCTTTCTCTGGCTTACTTCCTTATCCTCAGTTGTGTATGTACTTTCAAGTGCCATCACACCACCGTGAACTCTCTTAACTCTTCCTTCCTTAGCAAGAGTTGTGATAGCTCTTCTCACTGTTGACTCCGAGGAATCAAGCATCGTAACCAGCTCCTGTATTGATATACTCTTCTTCTCTGAAACAATGTCAACTATCGTCTCCAGTCTCTCTTCTCCAAGCATCGATGCACCCCCTCTTCACTCACTAAAGTACATTCACTATCTAGCTCTCAATTATATCAATATCTGTATTGCCCCGATGTATTGATATTACCACTATGCCTGTTTAATGTCAATCATTTTCTTTCATTTTCTTTCATTTTCTTTCAGTTTCTTCCATTATTTGCGTTATTTTTATCATTTTTATGAATAATATCACGTTTTTTATATCAAGTATTTATTATTATTGACATTTTTCCGGATGATTTTGACCGTTTTCAGTCATTTTCATTCATAATTCAAAAAATGGGTCAAAAATGGGTCAAAAATGGTTCAAAAAAAGAAGAGAAAGGCGTTCCTCTCTCTTCCTTTTCACAAGCTCAGGTGATTATCCAGCCCCTTTGCCATGTGTTATTTTGTATGCATTATTCTGTATGTATTATATGTTTTTCTTTTTCATATCCTTAAGGTATCCATTGTAGATTCTTGAGGTTGTTATACCGTAGAGAACATTTGAAGCACATCTTCTAATATCCTCTCTGCAAAGCTTGTCTGTCTTAAGACTCTCGATAAGATATTTAGCGTCCCCCTTTGAACCTGGAGCAATAAGGTCATTTCCAGCAGCAATTGCAAGAGCATGGTCACCCTTTCCGCCACCGGTTGCCAGCCAGTCAGTCATAACGAGACCGTCAAAGCCCCATTCATTTCTAAGGACCTTGGTAAGAAGGTCGTAGCTATTGTTGGCATACTTACCATTGACCTTGTTGTAGCTTGTCATAAGTGCGCCAGGTCTTCCCTCCTTAACAGCAATCTCGAAGCCCTTAAGGTAAATCTCACGAAGAGCACGCTCTGTGACATTTGCATTGGTGAAGTTTCTGTTATCCTCCTGGTTGTTGCAGCAGAAGTGCTTAATTGTTACATGACAGCCTCTGTGCGACTCAACGCCTCTTGTCATGGCTGCTGCAATCTTTCCGGTAACTACAGGATCCTCTGAATAATACTCAAAGTTTCTTCCACAGAGCGGATTTCTATGAATATTCATACCCGGTGCAAGCCAGTAGGTAATTCCATATTCCTCCATCTCAGCACCAACTGCCGAGCCAACCTCTTCGATAAGACTCTCATTAAAGGTCTGAGCAAGTGAGGTTCCAACAGGGAAGGAGGTTACATACTGATAAAGAGGTGTTCCCTTAGATGCATCCGCAAACATAACCTTCTTTATCGGCTCCGGGAAATACTTCAGGAAGGAGATAATAGGCTCTGTGCCCTTGAGCTTTCCGCCAACTGGAACCGAAATTCTCTGAAGTCTTAAGCCCGCAGGTCCGTCAACCAAGCATACATTTGGAATTCCCTTATCAAGGAGCTTGCTGGTTGTATAGCCTGCTGCACCAGGTGCATCAAAGTATCCAGGTCTTCCCTTCATTCCTCCGCCAACTAGAAGCTCTGCCATATCCTCAATTGAAAGCCTCTCCATAATCTCATCAACCACCTCGGAATGCTTAATTCCGTGTGTAACATACTTGTATGTATCTTCCTCGATAAATGCAGCCTTCTCAATTGTAATCGACTCGATTCCCGCAAATGAATCCATCATCTTTTCATAGCTGCTAAGGATTGCTCCTGCCTCAAGGGAAGCATTTTTCTCCCTTGAAGAAGCCTCTTCCTCCTGATTTTTCACATTCTCACTGAGTCTTTCAACAAGCTTCTCTCTGTCGAGCATGCCCTCTAAGCTCTCAACGCCCTCGCAGATATTAACATTGAGGGAAACCTTAATATCCTCTGGAAGATAGATGGCTGCAACATCTGCATTTTTCTCAGCATCGCCAGTCTTCAGAATATAGTCACCCTTGTCAAGAAGATAACTATGCTTTTTGGTGTCGTAATAAGCCACACTCTTCATATCGAAGCTCATGGTAAGTTCCTTCTTCTCTCCCGGCTCAATCACCTCAGTCTTTCCAAAGCATACAAGCTTCTTTTCTTCCTTTAGAGTCTCTCCATCCGGACACTTGATAAAGGTAAGAACTGACTCCTTACCTGAAACTGAGCCAGTATTTCTGATCTCGTATTTTAAAACTACCTTTGTTCCAAAGCTCTGAATATTGGTGAGTTTTGTCTCGAAGGTCGTGTAGGATAGTCCATATCCAAAGGCATATCTTGGCTTTACCTTAAAGGTATCAAAATATCTGTATCCGACAAAGATATCCTCCTTATAATACTCCTCAGCTACATCGCCGTTAAGATGACTGTATTCCATAGCAAATGGAATGTCCTCATACTTCCTTGGCCAGGTTGCAGTTAATCTTCCAGAAGGGCAAGCCTTTCCGGACACAACATCTGCAAATGCCACCCCGCCCATCATTCCCTGCTGACAGTAGAAAATGATTGCGTTTATTCCCTCAATCTCCTCTGTGAAGCTAAGGTCAAAGGCCGAGCCTGTATTTATTACAAGAATGAATTTCTTGTAGCTTGCAGCACATTTTTTAATATTGGCAAGCTCCTCCTCGGTAACCTGATACTCGCTTGTATCAAGCTTCTTGTCAGCTCCTTCTCCAGCCTGTCTTGCTATTACATAGAAGCAGACATCTGTCTCAGATTTCTCAATATCCTCATCAGTTATATCTGGTCCTACAGGGTAAAGGTACTGATTGGCCATAACATTACTCAGTGCTTCTTTTTTATTTCTCTTTAGCTCATCTCTAAAATCCTGACAGAATTTAGCCTCACCGTCATCGAAGCATTTCCTGTAGGCATCAATCCAGTCAGTGGTTGAAACTGCAAAGCCTGCGTCAACCATACCCTCATAAATCGATATTGCTCTTCTCTCAAATACCTCTCCTGAGCCTGTTCCGCCCTTTATGGTCATACCTGCGCCTGCACCGTAAAGTGCAACCCTGCCCAAATCAATAGGAAGAACCCCGTCATTTTCAAGAAGCACTATGCCTTCAACTGCTGCTTTATAGGAGGTGTAGGCATTTCTTGTTTCAAGCTCTGTAACCTCATTGCTTAATTTAGCCTTTGTTCTAATCTTTAGTTTCATTAAAATAATGCTCCTTTCATCCTATCACATCTTCATGGAATCCATATTATCTGAACTTCCTTGGCTGTTTCCTTGGCTGTCATCATCGTACTTTTTTGCCAGGTCTGAAATCTCACTATTTTCACTTCCCGAATACTGACCGCCAGCAGCTGAATTATTAGCATTTGAAAACTGTCCATTGCCATACGCAGTGCTTCCTGCCGGAGACTGCATCAGCCTAGGAAGCGGATATCTTCTGCCACTTCCCTCAAGAAGCCTGTGTACCATCATAAAGGTCATAGTGTCAAAGTCTGTACCCTGAGTTTTGTTCATCTCATTCACGCAATCTTCAACACTCTGGTACCTAAGGAAATCCATCTGTCTGAAGGTATTGTCAAAGCTTTGCATACAAAGCTGATACTGATAACGAAAATCCTGGTTAATGACAACATTCTTATAAACCTTCAGATAAAGATGAAGCCAGCCTGTAGGCTGTGCATACCACTCTCCAGGAGAGCTGTAGCTTCTCTGCATAGCAAGGATTTCATTTGTCCAGTCCTGACTCTGAAATGAGCACTGGGCGATACTGTTTACCTGCTGATCCGAAAGGCAAAGCCCGAAATAATTCTGAAAGTATGATATTATACTAATTCTGTCATTGATATGCGATGGTAGTGCATTGCCGTTTATGTTCTCAGTTTTAACTCCCCTGATTTTTACATTCTCCATATTGGCGGTCTTCTCAGAGCCGTAATATGCCTTGTACACTATGTATGCAATAATAAATGGAACCGTCGCCACTCCTGCAGTAAACAGCTGAACCATCTGGTTATACAGAAAGTTGTCATCCAGTCCAACTATGTTCATGGAAATAACGCATAAAAGCGCCGCAACTGGAACCACCCAGATAAACTTTAAAGCCTTTTTTCTTAGTTCTCTCACCCTGTAGTCACCGTTAAAGCAATAGCTTGC
>DCHE01000001.1:5685-33530 GCA_002314775.1 Lachnospiraceae bacterium UBA1760 | reverse complement strand
TAATATCACAGCAAGAAAGATTACACTTACTGCTGATAAGAAGCAGGGTACCTACGGTGATGAGCCAAAGGAGCTTACATTTAAGACAACAAAGATTAATGGTGAGTTAGTAACTGGTGTGGATGGAATTCTTGCTAAGGACAAGGATGTAATAAAAGCAACAGCATTTACTTATAATAAGAAGGCTGATGCAACAGATAGGACAGACACACTTACAATTACAAATACTACAGAGGCTGGAACCTATGGTATCTCAATAAGCTATGTTAAGAGTGATAATTATGAGATCGAAGTAATTGACAATAACTACATCATAAGTAAGACTACACTTCCTTTCACAAGTGAGGGATATGAAGGATATTATGATGGTGAGAAGCATGGTATTACTGTAGGAACAACAGGAGCTGCAGGAAGTGTTACTGTTTACTACAGCGAGGAACCAATTAACTCTAAGGACGAGCTTGATTCACTCATTAATAGTGGTAAGGCCAGTACAGAAAATCCACAGTACGAAGATGCAACAACAAAGACTGTTTACTTCGCTATCATTTCAACAAACTATGATGATTTGTTCGATAGTGAGACAGTTGAGATTGCAAAGAGAACTGTAACTCTTAAGCCTGAGGATAAGAAGAGTACTTACGGCGGTCCTGTTAAGGAGCTCACCTTTAAGACTACTAAGATTAACGGAGCAGATACTACAGAGGACGGAATTCTTGCCAAGGATAAGGATATCGTTAATATGTCTCTCTACATAGCAGATGCTTCAGGTACAGAAACCACTCTCGATGCAAAGACAGTAGTTGGTACATATGGAATTAAGTTTAGATATAATGAGGAAGCTGATAAGAACTATGTATTTACCTTCGATGAGGGTACATATGAGGTCGAGAAGCAGACACTTACTATCTATGTAAATGACAACACTATTAACTATAAGGAGGAGGCTAAGGCTAATCCTCTTAACAACGGAATACTTAAGGAAGTGGCATTTGTAAATGGCGAAGGCTATGATGTTTTAGGCGGAAGCATAAGTTACATCTTTAATACTAAGGAGGATGGAACTGGCGATGCATACACAACTACATCAGATGCAGGTACTTACTACATCATTGGATCTGGATATACTTCAGATAATTATGATATCAAGTATGTAGCTGGAAAGCTTATAGTTAAGCCGATTACTGATGAGTCCTTAGCACTTAAGGCACTTGACAAGATTTATGACGGAAATCCACACAGCATTTCGGATTCAGAGGAATATGTTATTAAGTCAGGAGATGGAGCGGTAACCTTTAAGTATTACGAAGCAAAGGAAAATGAGCTTGGTGAGAAGGAATACACTGAGATTACTGCACCAACAAATACAGGTACTTACTATATCAAGGCATTTAAGGCTGCTGATACAAACTATGTAGCTTCTGAATCTGAATATACAGAGTTTAAGATTTCTCCAAGAAAGATTACTCTTGTGGCAGAGGATAAGGAGATGTCATACGGTGATACACCTAAGGAGCTTACATTTAAGACAACACTTATCAATGGAGAGGATGCTGGTACTGAGAATGGTATTCTTGAAAAGGATAAGGATGTT
Source organism: Lachnospiraceae bacterium UBA1760 (assembly GCA_002314775.1). Taxonomy (GTDB): domain Bacteria; phylum Bacillota; class Clostridia; order Lachnospirales; family Lachnospiraceae; genus UBA1760. Next base: position 31,936 of record DCHE01000001.1, on the reverse strand, counting down.
ATAAAGGCAACAGCATTTACTTATAACATTAAGGACGATGCGGATGATACAAGCAGTAAGGTTACAATCACAAATAAGACAGTGGCTGGAACCTATGGTATTTCAATCAGTTACGTAGATGAATTAAATAACTATGAAATTGAGATAGTAAATGGTACCTACAAGATTAATAAGATTACACTTCCATACTCAGCTAATGGCTATACTGGAATATATGATGGAAATAGTCATGGAATTACAGTTGACACTAGTGAAGCAGAAGGAAAGGTAACAGTTTACTACTCAGAAACAGAGATTACAGACAGAAGAATGCTTGAGAGACTTATTGGTTCAGGCGATGCTTCTACTACAAATCCTAAGTATACTGACAACGGTACGAAGACAGTTTACTACTTTATTACATCAGCTAACTATGAGGATGTTAAGGGTAGTGAGGTCGTAGATATCAGTAAGAGAACTGTAACACTTGAAGCAGAGGATAAGAAGAGCACTTATGGCTCTGCAGGAAAGACACTTACCTTTAAGACTACTAAGATAAATGGTGAGTCAACAAGTGATTACGGAATCCTTTCAGTAGATAAGGGATCAATCGGAATGAAGGTTATCACTGTTAAGAGCGATAATACAGAGTTCGAGGTTGTAGCTACAACACCTGTTAATGAGTATGACATCGTGTTTACTTACAATGAGGAAGCTGCATACAATTATGTATTTACATTAAATGAAGCAGTTTACAAGGTTGAGAAGAAGTCACTTAAGATTACAGCAGTAGCTAATGAAATCAATTATCTTGATGAGCCATCAAATAAGGGAGTAACCTATACTGAAGGCTTTGTAAATGGAGAGAATGAGACATATCTAAGTGGAACTCTCACCTATGTATATAACTCTAAGGCCGAAGGAAATGGCGATACCTATGTAAAGGGCTCACCTGCAGGAACATACTACATTATTCCAGGTGGACTTACTTCAAATAATTATGAAATCGAATTTGTTGCAGGAGAATTAACAGTAAAACCAATTACTGATCCAGCACTTGGTATCATAGATTTGAGCAAGGTTTATGATAAGGAAGCAGTAGTATGTGAGGACACACCTGCATACGTTACTAAGGACGGAACAGGCGAGGTTACATTTGAATACTATGCTAAGGACAAGGATGATGATACAAAGGTTATTAAGCTTGACAGTGCACCAGTAAATGTTGGAGAGTACTTCATCAAGGGCTATGAGAAGGCTGACAATAACTATGTAGCAACTGAGACAGAGTTAATTCCATTTACAATTTCACCTGCTAAGATCACGATTAAGGCAGTTGATACTGGATCTACATATGCTACAGAGCCAAAGGCAGTAACCTCAGTATTATACGAAGGAACAATCTACGAGGGAGATGATTTGAATCTCGGAGCAAAAACAAATCCAGAGATAACAAAGGAAACACCAACAGGCAAGTACCCAATCATCCCAACCTACATAGATGATCCAAACTACGATATAACTCCTGCAAATGGTACATACACAGTATCAGCAGATGACTTAAAGGTTACAGAGTCTGGATATGCTGGAATTTATGACGGAAAGACACATACAATTACAGTTGAGCTTCAGGATAAGAAGGAGAAGAATACAATCTACTACTCTGAAAGCCCAATTACTGCAGAGGATATAACAAAGTATGTGGATGATGAGACTTCAAGTATCAAGAAGGTAAATCCAGAGAAGAAGGATGTAGGAACTTACACTATTTACTTCTACATTGTTACTGAAAACTACACACCTTACACTTCAAGCTGTACTATTGATATTTCAGTTAAGGACCTTACAATCACAGCAAATGATAATAGTATTAATTATCTCGATGACCCAGAGGATGCTTATGTTTCATTCGAAGGATTTGCAGAGGGTGAGGATGTAAGTAATCTTACTGGAACTCTTGAATATGCATTTAAGACTGAGGATGATATAACAAGTGATGATTACACTAATACTTCACCAGCTGGAGATTATTACATAATTCCATCAGGACTTACATCTTCAAATTATAGTATCAAGTATGAATCAGGAATACTTCATGTACTTCCAATTACTGATCCAAGCCTTGAGATAGTTGATATCAGTAAGGTTTACGATAACAAGTATGTAGTAATTGAGGATACACCTGAATTTGTAACTAAGAACGGCACTGGAATTGTTACCTTCAAGTTCTATGATAAGGATAAGAAGGAATTAGAAGGAGCACCAAAGGATGCTGGTGAATACTATGTAGTAGCTACTGAGGCAGCGGATAACAATTATGTAGAAACTTCTACAGAGATGGTTCCATTTACAATCTCTAAGAAGCCTATTACAATCACTGCAGAGGATGCTGAAAGCGTATATGGCGAGGATATTGCAGAGCTTATAGCAAAGCCGGGCGAGGACGATGTATGCGAGGGCGATGACCTTCATATAAGTGCTAAGACCGAGCCAGCTCTTACAAATAAGAGCACTGCAGGACAGTATCCAATAATTCCGGTTTATGATGATAATCCAAATTATGAGATAACTGCTGTGAATGCTGTATATACAATCAAGAAGGCTGTGCTTGAGGTTGGTTCAGAGGGCTTTATTGGTAAGTATGATGAGGAAACTCATTCAATCAAGGTAAATACTGAAGCAATTGAAGGTAACTATAAGGTATACTACTCTGAGGAGCCTATTAACAGCGAGGCAGAGCTTGCGATACTTACCCTGGCAGGAAAGGCATCTGAGACAAATCCAAGCTTCACAAAGCCGGGAGAGTATACGGTATATGTATTCATCGTAAGTGAGAATTATGAGCCGATAAAGACATCTGGCAAGGTAGTAATTGAAAAGATACTTGATATAGTTAAATGTCCAAATCTTGATAAGATTTATGATAAGATCCCTGTTAACTGTAACCCAGAGGATGTTACAAGAAAGGGAACAGGAGAGCTTACAATTAAGTATTACAAGAAGGTGACAGCAAGTGACGTTCCTGCATATGCATTTGACAACACTAAGGATTATGCAGAGGATGAGGAGTACGAGGAAATTGAGGCACCAGTAAACGTTGGTAAATATTTTGTAAAGGCATTTGAGGCGGAGGATGACTGCTACCTTGCATCAGAGTCCGAATACACACCTTTCAGAATTTCACCAAGAAAGATTACAATCACAGTGAAGGATGCAGAGAGTAAGAAGGGTAATCCTTTGGCAGAGCTTAGTTATGAGATAACAGAGGGCTCAATCTGTGAGGGAGATAATCTTGAAATTAAGGTGTACACCGACATTGAGAGTACATCAGCCCCTGGACATTATATAATCCATGTATCTTATGTAGATGAGCTTGGCAATTATGATGTCACTGTAATTACTGGAGATTACAACCTTATCAAGGCTGACGCAAAGGGTAAGGGTGGTAATTCAGCTAAGACTGGAGATGATGTGCCAGTTATCTGGTTATTCGTTATTATGTCAGGCAGTTTATTTGCTCTTGGTTATTTCTATAAAAGGAAAACTGACAAGGACGAGGAATCAGAAGAAGAATAAATGATTAACAGGTTTAATCATCAAATTTATAATTAAAAAGGGCACTCGGCCATTTAGATTATCCCTGAAGCAAAGCTTCACAGGTAATACTAAATGACCGGGTGTCTTTTATATTTGCAATAAATATATGTATATTTTATTAAAAACTCAAATAAATGTAGACATTTACAACACTCTACTATATAATACATAAAGGTTATTTGGGAAAATAGCTTATCTTGTTGTGCTGAATTTTATAACAACTATATTTAGATAAGTTGAGATTTTCATACAGGCGATATGGAGGATTCGTGATGAATATCGGAATTATCGGAGGACTTGGTCCGCTTGCAACAGCATATCTTATGGAGCTTGTTATCAATATGACGAAGGCCGATTCTGATCAGGAGCATATTCCAATGGTTATTTATAATCAGCCAGGAATTCCAGATAGAACCGCTTACATACTTGATAACACAAAACCAAATCCTGTTCCAGAGATTGTTAAGGCGGGAAATGAGCTTAAAAAGCTTGGCATAGATACTATGGCCATGCCTTGTATCACTGCTCACTATTTTCATAGCGAGATTGAGGAGGGCATAAAGGATGTTAAGCTTATCAATATGATTAGCTGTACTGCCAGATATCTTTATGAAAAGGGAGTAAAGTGTGTTGGGCTTACGGCTACAACAGGTACAGTAAAAAGTGGTCTTTTTCAGAGGGTTATGGAGGAGCATGGACTTAAGGTTATACTTCCAGATTCTGATGACCAGGAAAAGATTATGGATATTATCTATAAAAATGTTAAGGCTGGAAAAAAGGTAAACATCGAGAAATTTTATGGAGTATCCAGTGATTTGAGAGAGGCAGGAGCCGAGGTTATTATTCTCGGATGTACTGAGCTTTCATTAATAAAAAGGGATTATGCACTGCCTGGCGGATATATTGATGCCATGGAGGTGTTATCAAGAGAGATTATTCTTGCTGCTGGTAAGGAAGTTAGACCTGAGTGCAGCGAGCTAATTACAAAATAAATCAGCCTTATTTAAGGTTTGAGCAAGTGAATTGATATTCACAGGAGGATTAAAAATGCAGCAGACTAATATTTTAGAGTATTTTGATGATACTGTAAAAAAATGGCCAGATAAGGTTGCCTATGCTAATGACACCTTCGAGATGACCTTTGCAGAGGTTTATAAGGAGAGCCGAGGAATCGGTACATTTCTTTATAATGAGGGCTACTACAAGGAGCCAGTTGTTATCTTTATGGAGAAGCATCCAAAGATGATAACAGCATTTTTCGGAACAGTATATTCTGGTAATTATTATGTTCCTATTGATGCAGAGATGCCATCAACAAGAATTGATTTGATTTTTAAGAAGCTTACACCAAGAGTAATCATTTGCGATGATTCTACTTATGAGATGGCTAAGGGATTTGACTTCGACGGCAAGATCATTAAGTATGATGAGATTAAGGATAATACTGCAGATGATGAGCTTTTGTATAATATAAGAGAGAAAGCACTTGATACAGATGCTATCTATATAGTGTTCACATCAGGTTCAACAGGTGTTCCTAAGGGAGTAGTTGCCTGCCACAGATCAGTTATTGATTATATCGAGAATCTTTCAGCAGTTCTTGAGTTTAATCATGATACTGTATTTGCTAATCAGACACCACTTTACTTTGATGCCTGTCTTAAGGAGCTTTACCCAACATTAAAGTTTGGTGCAACAACATATCTTGTACCAAAGCAGCTTTTCATGTTCCCTGTAAAGCTTGTTGAGTTCTTAAACGAAAAGAAGATTAACACTGTTTGCTGGGTTGTTTCAGCACTTACAATGATTTCGGCTTTCAATACATTTAAGACTGTTACGCCTAAGTATCTTCACACTATTGCATTTGGTAGTGAAGTATTTCCAATCAAGCAGTTTAGAAAGTGGAAGGAGGTTCTTCCAGAGGCTAAGTTCATCAATCTATATGGACCAACTGAGTGTACAGGAATGTGCTGTTACTACAAGGTGGAGAGAGAGTTTGAGTTAGATGAGCATATTCCAATCGGCGGACCTTTCAAGAATACAGAGATTCTTCTTCTTAACGAGGAGAATAAGCTTGCTGCTCCTGGTGAGCAGGGAGAAATCTGTGTAAGAGGTACAAGCCTTACACTTGGATATTACAGAGATTTTGACAAGACCAATGAAGTCTTCGTTCAGAATCCTTTAAATGACCGCTACCCAGAGCTTATTTACAGAACTGGAGATATGGGTACAATTAACGATAAGGGCGAATTGATGTTTGCCTCTAGAAAGGATTACCAGATTAAGCATATGGGTCACAGAATTGAGCTTGGTGAGATTGAGTTCAATGTAAATATGCTTGATATGATAAAGGGCTGTGGTGCAATTTACGATAAAAAGAGAGAGAAGATTGTTCTCTACTATGTTGGTGATTACGATTCAGCCGAGCTTGTTAACATTCTGAAGGAAAAGTTACCAAGATATATGATTCCAAACAAGGTTATTAAGCTTGATGCAATGCCACTTACTCCAAATGGTAAGCTTGACAGAAAGAAGCTTCAGGCTGATTATGAAGCAAACTAAATAAATAATTATAATTAGGAGGATTATTATGAACGATTTACTTGAGATTTTAAAGGATTTACACCCAGAGGTTGATTACGATACCTGCACAACTCTTATCGATGATAAGATTTTCGATTCATTTGATATCGTTTCAATCATTTCTGAGATCAGTGATACATTTGATGTAGCAATTCCTGCTGAGGAGATTATTCCAGATAACTTTAATTCAGCAGAGGCACTTTATGCATTAGTTGAGCGTCTTTTAGATGAGGATTAAGATTAGGGAGAATATATGTTATTTACTTCATATAGTTTTATAGCATTTGTCTTCTTATTACTTATTGTATATTATGTAATTCCGAAGAAGTGGCAATGGTCACTTCTTCTTATTGCGAGTTATTTATTCTATTATCTCTGTGACTGGAGATACCTGATTTTCATATCATTTACATCAATTTCGACCTTCCTGTTTGGAATTCTGATTGATAAGAATAATGATAAGCAGGATGAATATGTAAAAGCTAATAAGCAGACAATGACTAAGGACGAAAAGAAAGAATACAAGGCTAGGATGAAGGCTAAGAGAAGACATATGATGGTTCTTTGCCTGGTGATTAATCTTGGTATTCTTGCAGTACTTAAGTACACAAACTTTGTCATTAATAACATTAACAGCTTTATTGGTGACGACGGTCAAAAGCTTAGCTTTATCAACTTTGTAGTTCCTATGGGTATTTCCTTTTATACCTTCCAGAGTATGGGATATATAATTGACGTATACAGAGGAACCTCAAAGGCTGAGAAGAATATGTTCAAATACATGCTCTTCGTATCGTTTTTCCCACAGCTTGTTCAGGGACCTATCAGCAGATTCAATGATTTATCAAAGGGTCTTTTTACAGAGCATAAATTTGACATAAAACAGGTTTCCTTTGGAATTGAGAGAATTCTCTGGGGATTCTTCAAGAAGCTTGTAATTGCCGACAGAGCAGTTATAGCAGTAAATATGCTCAAGGATAATCCTGACCAGTATCAGGGAGCCTATGTATTTATTCTTATGATGCTTTATGCATTTGAGCTTTATGCAGATTTTACCGGTGGTATAGATATTGCAATCGGTGTGGCTGAGGCTCTGGGAATTAAGGTTGCTGAGAACTTCGAGAGACCTTTCTTCTCAAAGAACATAAAAGAATACTGGAACAGATGGCATATTACAATGGGTACCTGGTTTACAGATTATATATTCTATCCAATTTCAGTTGCAAAGCCTATGCTTAAGCTTTCAAAGTTTTCTAGAAAGCATTTTGGTGATGCGATAGGTAAGAGAGTATCTGTATACTTATCATCATTTATTGTATGGTTTACAACCGGACTCTGGCACGGAGCTTCATGGAACTTTATAGTATGGGGTATTATGAACTTTGTTGTTATTATGATATCTCAGGAGCTTAAGCCATTTTATGACTGGTTCCACTCTAAGTTCAATGTTGACGGAAAGACCTGGTTCAGAGGCTTCAGAGTGCTCAGAACAGTATTTCTTATGAGTATGATTCGTATGTTTGACGTTTACAGAGATGTTCCGCTTACATTTAAGATGGTTGGCAATATGTTTACTCATTTTAAGGTGAGCGTATTCTGGTCAGGCGATTTACTTCTGCTTGGACTTACTGGTGTTGATTTTATGATACTTGCAGCATCTCTTATCACATTGTTTACTGTGAGTATGGTTCAGAGAAGCGGAAGCGTAAGAGAGAAGATTTATAAGAAAAATATCTTATTTAGATATGCAATTTATTTTGCACTCTTCCTTGCTGTAGTACTTTTGGGTGCATACAGTATTGGATATGATTCTTCACAGTTTATTTACAACCAGTTCTAAAGGAAAAGGTATATGGAAAATAAAGAAGAAATTAAGAAAATTGAAAATGAATCAAAAGTTAATGCAGATGAGACTGCTGATATAATCAGTAATAGCAAAAAGGGAAATAAAAAGGGCAAAAAAGCTAGAACCTTTACCCTTATTGCAATTCTTCTTTGCGTTTCAATTGTAATACTTGGATTTTTACAGAGGCTCGTAATGCCTAAGTACTCAAGAGGAATTGTTGAAGGTGCATTTCTTGCAGAGTATTACGAGGAGACCACAAAGCATGAGGTGATATTTGTCGGAGACTGTGAGGTTTATGAGAATTTTTCACCGATTGAGATGTATGAGAAATATGGTATTACAAGCTACATAAGAGGAGGCCCACAGCAGCTTATCTGGCATTCCTACTATCAGCTTGAGGATACTCTTAAGTACGAAACACCAAAGGTTGTTGTATTCAATGTACTTTCACTCAAGTACAATGAGCCTAAGAGTGAGTCCTACAATCGTATGAATATCGATGGAATGAAATGGTCAAAGACTAAGTACGACCTCATCAAGGCTTCGATGCTTGAGGAGGAAAGTATGATTGAGTATATGCTCCCGCTCCTTAGATATCATAGCAGGATAACAAACCTTAAGAGTGAGGACTGGACATATCTTTTCAAAAATCCAAATGTATCACACAACGGCTACTATATGAGAGTTGATGTGAAGCCAGCTACAGAGTTCCCTGAGCCAAATCCACTCACAACTCCTGATTTTGGCGAAAATGCTATGAAATATCTTGACAAAATGACGAAGCTTTGTAAAGATAATGGAATTGAACTTATTCTTATTAAGGCTCCTATCAAATACCCACACTGGTATGAGGAGTGGGACAACAATATGGTCAATTATGCAAAGGAAAATAACCTTACATACATCAATATGATTGACCTCATTGATGAGATAGGAATAGACTTTAATACTGATACCTACGATGCTGGACTCCACCTTAATCTTGCTGGAGCTACAAAGCTTTCAGACTATTTTGGACAGTATTTAGTTGATAATTATGATCTCACTGATTACAGAGAGGATCCAGAGTATAAAGAGGTATATGCTGAAAAGATTAAGTTTTATAACGAGATAAAAGAGCAGCAGTATGATGAGCTTGAAAAGTATGGCAAGCTTGTGAACTTTGGTTCGGAGGCAATTGAGAACTAATAATTAGCATAAAGCATGCTATTATATAGAAGATTAAAGGAGAAATAGTAAAATGAAAAAGAGTTTTAAGAAAAGTATTGTAACTATAGTAGCTGCAGGTCTTATGGCAGTATCACTTCTTGCTTGTGGCGGTTCAGATGAATCTAAGAAGGAAACTACTACAGCAAAGACTGAGAGTAACACAAATACAGCTTCAAATGATGGATATGCATTTACTGTAAATGGTAAGAGTGTTTACATCAACGAGGATATGGAGACAGTACTTGCTGACTTAGGAAAGGAGCAGTCATACTTCGAGTCAGAGTCATGTGCCTTCCAGGGTCTTGATAAGACATATACATACGCAAGCTATGTAATCTGCACATATCCTAAGGATAGCAAGGATTACGTTCTTTCAATCAACTTAAAGGATGACCTTGTTGAGACAGCTGAGGGTATTGCAATCGGTGCCTCAAAGGATGATGTAGTAGCTAAGTATTCAGATGCAGAGGTTTCTGATACAGCAGTCATCGCTTCAAAGGGAAGCATGAAGATTAACTTCGTTCTTGAGAATGACAAGGTTACTGGAATCACATATATTTCTAAGTAATTATTAATTGACTGGGATTTATTCGAGTAATAAAAATAGTGATCAGGGTGCGAAGCATTTTGTGAGCTGTAAATAGTCTAAAAAATGAAACGCCGGAGGGTGCATCAAAGTTTTCTTTATGCATATTGTCTGGCGTTCATTTTTGTTATAAAATCAAATTGATTAGTATAAGTTATTTAAAGTATAACGAGAAAAGCATTGCGAGCTTTATAAAGGATAAGATATGAAACGAATAGTAATGGGAATTCTTGCTCACGTAGATGCAGGAAAGACAACTTTATCAGAGGGACTTCTGTACAATAGTGGTATGATTAGAAGGATGGGACGTGTTGACAAGAAGGATTCATTTCTCGATACCCATAATCTTGAAAAGGACAGAGGAATCACTGTTTTTTCCAAGCATGCGGTTATCACGAAGGATGATATAAGACTTATACTTCTTGATACTCCAGGTCATACCGACTTTTCTACGGAGATGGAGAGAAGTATTCTTGCTCTTGATTATGCATTATTAATCGTGAGTGGCTCTGACGGCGTTGAGCCTCACACCGAAACTGAGTGGAAGCTCCTCAAGGATTATGGTATTCCTGTTATTGTATTTGTAAATAAGATGGATATTGCTGAAAAAGGCAAGGAGGAAATTCTTTCTAGTCTTAATGTACTTGATAAACAGGGCTTCGTCGATTTCTCGCTTCCAAAGGAGGAATTCTACGAGGAAATAGCCTTGTACTCTGAAAGGGCTATGAATTTCTATCTGGAAAATGGATATATCAGCAACGAGATTATTCAGGACATGATAGTAGATAGACTTATTTATCCGGTATACTTTGGTTCTGCGTTAAAGGATATAGGAGTTGACAAGCTTTTAGCGGGTATTTTTGCTTATACAAGGAATCAGGATTATCCTTCAGATTTCGGTGCGCTGGTTTATAAAATCTCAAGGGATGAACAGGGAAACAGACTTACCTTTGTCAAAATCACTGGCGGAGAAATTGGAGTGAAGGAGGTTCTTTGTCATGATGAGAAGATTAATCAGATAAGACTTTATTCCGGTAAGAAATATGAGCTTCTTAATAGAGCCGAAGCAGGTGATTTGGTTGCAATAACAGGTCCATCCTTAACTTACCAGGGCGAGGGAATAGGCTATGAGAAGGATTTCAAAAATCCGGTTCTTGAAGCGGTATTATCATACGGTATTATTCTTCCTAAAACTGAGAGCAGTGAGACATTTCTTCCTAAGATAAGAAGGCTTGAGGAGGAGAATCCTTCACTCAATGTCAGATACGATGAAAAAACTAAAAGAATTAATATAAAGGTCATGGGTTCGATTGAGCTAGAGATATTAAAAGAGCTTTGCAAGGAAAGGTTCGATGTGGATATTGATTTTGATGAAGGTGACATTTTGTACAAGGAGACACTGACGGAGAAATCATACGGAATCGGACATTTTGAGCCATTAAGACATTATGCCGAGGTTCATCTTAGGCTCACTCCGCTTCCTTTTGGCTCTGGTATAGTTATTGATAGCGAGATTGACAGCGAGGCCCTCGATAAAAACTGGCAGAATAATATTCTTTCGGTGCTTAAATCAAACGAATTTAGAGGAGTGCTCTGTGATTATCCAATCACAGATTTGCAGATTACCCTTGTAAATGGAAGGGCACACCTTAAGCATACAGAAGGAAATGATATGCGAGAGGCAACAGAGCGAGCTCTTAGAAATGCTCTTAGAAAATCTCTTTCAAGAAATGAGGTTATTATTCTTGAGCCTTATTATGAGTTTTCTTTAACAGTTCCGGAGAATTCTCTGGGCAAGGCGATGAATGATCTTGGTATTATGAAAGCAGTATTTAAGCTGGATTCTGAAAAGCAAAATACTGTGGTTGGAATTGCTCCGGTTTCGAAGCTTAGAAATTATCAGCTTGATCTGGCAAGCTACACTGGAGGAAAAGGAAGACTTAGTACGATGTTCGCCGGCTATTACAGGTGTAAGGAGCAGGACAAGGTGACAAAAGAGACCGCGTATGACTGTGACTCTGACTTTGAAAGACCAACGGGCTCAATATTCTGTGCTCACGGCGCAGGCTTTGCAGTGTCCTGGGATGAGGTTTATAGCTATAAACATCTTGAGGAGATAGGAGAGGCGAAAAATAAGGTATCTACCTGGAACGATGAGGGTGATTTTGATACAGAAGGCTTTGTCAGAAAAGAGAGAGAAGAAGACTTCATTGGAACCGATGAGATTGATGATATATTAAATCGAGCTTCAGGTGGCAACAAAAAGGCAGATCCACTAAGAAAAAGACGAGTGTACAGGGAGAAGCTTTACAGTGATACCACATATAAAAGCAGGGAAGCAAGGAAATCGGGAAATTATCTAATTGTAGATGGTTACAATATCATTCATTCCTTTGACGACCTTAAGATATTTGCAAAGGACAATATGGATGGTGCAAGAGACAGCCTTTTAAGAATGCTCTCTGATTATCAGGGCTTCAGGGGGATGGATCTGACTGTGGTATTTGATGCCTACAGGGTGAATAATCCATCCGACAGAAGAGAGGAATATCACAATGTACATGTGGTTTTTACAAAGATAAATGAAACCGCGGATGCATTTATAGCGAGATATACCAGAGAAAATGGAAAAAACCAAAATATCACAGTTGCTACAAATGACAATCTGGTTCAGCAGCTTGCAAGGGGAGCCGGATGCATGGTTTACTCAGCAAATGATTTAAAGAGAGATATAGATGCAGCCAGGGAAGAAGTCAGGAATATAATTTCTTGATTTTTATAAAAAACATATTGAAACTTCAAATAAGTTGTGATAGTATATCCTAGTATGACGTGTTGAGGTATATTTTTAAGTATCTCATTTATCCAGGAGGTTAATTCAGTGGTTAAGACAATTTTGACAATTCTTTTAATTATTATTTCGATAGCATTAACAATAATCGTTTTGATGCAGGAAGGTAAGAATCAGGGACTTTCAGCTTCAATTGGTGGTTCTGCACCAAGTACAGATTCTTACTGGAATAAGAATAAGGGTCGTTCAAAGGACGCTATGATTGTAAAGGCTACAGCAGCTCTTACAGTTCTCTTCTTTGTAATCACACTTGTTCTTAGTTCAAAGTGGATGTAATAGATTTATTAATGCCTATCGTATGATAGGCATTTTTTACTTTAGGGGGAAATTGATATTTTTGGTTAGTATTTGAACAGTTTTAGGTTAGGAGGTGCTTAAGATGGGTAATACAAATAATGAGGACAAGGATTTAGCAAGAAGAAAAAAGTTAATAATAGATTTTATGAGTGAGAAGCAGTATAAGCCTATGAAATTTAAGGAGCTTGTATTTGCACTCTCAGTTAAGGATGAGGATAAGGAGGAGCTTTTAAATATATTAAATGAGCTCCAGAATGAGTTTAAAATCTCAAAAACCAAGAATGGAAAGTATGCCTTGGGTTCGCCTAATATTTTTGAAGGTACCTTTGTAGGTAATAAGAAAGGCTTTGGCTTTGTCGAGGTTGAGGGTATGGACAGCGATTTCTTCATACATGAAAGAAATTCGATGAACGCATTTAACGGGGATAAGGTCCTTGTAAAGGCAATCAAAAAATCTGCTGATGGAAAAAGAGCCGAGGCTGAGGTTATAAGGATAATAAGTCACGAGATAAAAAGTGTAATCGGAACCTTCGATAAGGCTGAAGGATACGGCTTTGTTATTCCGGACAATAAGAAGATTGCAACTGACATCTTCGTTGCTGCGAGGGATACAAAGGGTGCAGTGAGTGGACACAAGGTAATTGTTGACATCACTGACTATGGCTCTAATAATCGTTCACCACAGGGTAAGATTACTGAGATTCTTGGTCACATCAATGATCCTGGTGCAGATATCTTAACTGTTGTTAGAACGCACGACCTTCCAACTGATTTTCCAGAGGAGGTTATGGACTATCTTGAAAGAATTCCTGAGTGCGTGAGTGAGGAGGAAATCTCCGGCAGAAAGGATATGAGACAGCTAGATACAGTTACAATTGACGGAGAGGATGCAAAGGATCTTGACGATGCCATAACTCTATCCTATGAGAATGGAATATATCATCTTGGTGTTCACATTGCAGATGTTACAAACTATGTAACTGAGAAGTCACCTCTTGATAAGGAGGCATTTTTAAGAGGTACAAGTGTTTACCTTATTGATAAAGTAATTCCTATGCTTCCACACAAGCTTTCAAATGGAATCTGTTCCTTAAATGCAGGTGTAGACAGACTTTGTCTTAGCTGTCTTATGGATATAGATGAAACTGGTAAGATTATCTCCCATGAAATCTGTGAGGGTGTCATCAATGTCAATGAGCGTATGAACTATTCAGATGTTGCAAAGATACTTGAAGAGACTGAGGATGCACCGGTTGAGAGATACAAGGAGCTTGTTCCGATGTTTTTCCTTATGGCTAAGCTTTCCAATCTTCTTCGTATGAACAGACACAAGAGAGGCTCTATTGATTTTGACTTCCCTGAGGCAAAGATTATTCTTGATGAGAATAAAAAGCCAGTTGAGATTGCCCAGCATGAGAGAAATGTTGCAACGAAGCTTATAGAGGATTTTATGCTTGCTGCAAATGAGACTGTCGCTGAGGATTATTTCTGGCAGGAGCTTCCATTTGAATACAGAACTCATGATGTGCCTGATACTGAGAAGATTGAACAGCTTTCATACTTCCTTAGAGGCTTTGGACTTAGCCTAAAGATTACAAGAGATAAGTTCCATCCGATGGAGTTTCAGAAGCTTCTTACAAGGATTGAGGGAGAGCCATATGAAGCTATGGTTTCAAAGATGACCTTAAGATCTATGAAGCAGGCAAGATACTCTACTGAATGTACTGGTCATTTTGGCCTTGGCTGCAAGTATTACTGTCATTTCACTTCTCCAATCAGAAGATATCCTGATCTTCAGATTCACAGGATAATTAAGGAGAACCTTCATGGTAAGCTGAATGAGGACAGAATTAAGCATTACAGTGCAATTTTAGGCAAGGTTTCCGATGATAACTCGAAGAAGGAGAGAAGAGCTGAGGAGGCCGAGAGAGATGTTGTAAAGCTTAAGGAAATTGAGTATATGGCAGAAAGAATAGGCGAGGTTTACGAGGGAGTAATCTCTGGTTTTACTTCGATGAATATCTTTGTGGAGCTTCCTAATACTGTTGAGGGTGCAGTAAATGTAGCTTATCTTCATGATGATTATTATTACTATGATGAATCAAAGTATGCCATGATTGGCGAGCGTAAGAAGAAGAAATATCTGCTTGGCGATAAGGTCTTTATTCAGGTTATGAAATGTGATAAGATAAATCGAACAATTGATTTTAAGCTTTTAGACGAGTTGGATGTAAAATATTATAAAGAGAGGATCCAAAAAGATGGCGAAGGAAAAGACGAACAGACTGATTGCTAATAACAAAAAGGCATATCATGATTATTTTATAGATGAAACCTTTGAAGCCGGTATTTCACTTGTTGGTACCGAGGTTAAGGCTTTGAGACAGGGTGGTGCAAGCATTAAGGAATCATTTATTGGCTTTGAGAAGGGAGAGATGTACATCTATCATATGCACATCACTCCTTATGAGAAGGGTAATATTTTTAATAGAGATCCACTAAGAAACAGAAAGCTTTTGTTACATAAGAGCGAGATTAATAAGCTTTTAGGCAAGCAGAAGGAAAAGGGCTATACCATAGTTCCTCTTAAGGTTTATTTCAAGGAAAGTCTTGTAAAGGTTGAGATTGGTCTTGCACGTGGTAAGAAGCTCTATGACAAGCGAGAGGATCTCGCAAAGAAGGATGCAAAACGTGAGGCTGAGCGTGATTATAAGATGAAGCTTAGATAAATTGTGATATTTTTATGTTTAACTTGATTTTTTGCGTCATTTTATATAAAATAACAAGCGTACGTTTATGTATATACGAAATTTAAATACAAATAACTAGAGGTGTAATATGAGTCAGGCAAAGGTAGACCGCTATAAGCAGGAAAAAAAGAATAGAGCTAAGGATATTAAAAAGAAGAAGATTAAGAAGATTTTGGCAATCTGCGTAGTTGCAATTCTTGTTGGTGCAGCAATCGGAATTCCTCTTGGTAAGAAGCTCTATAAGTATTCCAAGGAGCAGGCAGACAAGAACAGAACTGTTGCAATAACACAGTATGATTCATGGTTTGATTCATATTATGATGGAAAGTATGGCGAGATTTATGCTGGAGCTGAGCTTGCATCTTCTACAGATGCATCATCAACTGATGCAACAACTACTGATGCAACTACAGAGGCTGCAACAGATGCTACAGAAGCTACAGAAGCAAGCACTACAGAGGCTGCAGAGTAGTAAGAGTTAAGTATATTAAGCTTATATGACTAGTCATCATATAGCTATTAATAAATAAGGGCTAGTACTGGTTTCGACAGGGGTTATGCAGCTGGAGAAGCGGGTCGCATGCAATGCGTCAAATGGCAAAAATAAAAATAAACGCTGAAGATAATTTAGCATACGCAGCCTAAGGGCTGCAGTCTGACCTAGGGCACTCACACCTTAGGACCCAGGCTTCGACTATGTGAGAAACGACACTGGCAAAGCTTTGAGCCAGTGGGCGTATTATGAAGCTACTAAAGTCGTTAGGGTGTTAATTCCCGCACGACAGAGGGAATGTCAAAGAATTAACTACACTCGTAGAAGTACAGGGAATTGGCCTTTGGACACGGGTTCGACCCCCGTCTAGTCCACTAATAATTGCTGAGATTATCAGTTAACTAAAAAACAGTCCACAAGCAGTATTGATTTGTTGCTTGTGGACTGTTTTTTTGCTGAATGCTTCTCTCTGCATGAGCTTCTTTTATTTATACTGCATACTCCTAAGTACATTTTTAACATAACATGAAACAAATTCAATATCAGAGAGAAAATCATCTGAGAGCATTATGTAGCTCTGCTTATCAGAGTAATCCTTCCTGAAGCACTTGAGACAGCCTACTTGATCAAAGGTTTTAAGGAAGTATCCCTCGGCCGGTATGAAGCAGTTACATTTTTTTGGCTTCTGTAATTCATAATCTGAATAGTCGGCTTTAAAATCCTTGCGGATAATATAGTCAAGCTCAGGGATGTAGTAATAGTCACCTGTCTCAGAAATGAAGTATTTGAATTCGCCCTGCTCGATAGGAATACGAATTGTTGCAGTATCTGTGAAGGTGTTGATAAGAACACCATTTTTAATAATTGAAATATCAGTGGTGAGGCTGTGTTCTAAATCTACATTGATAATAAAATAAAGTGAGTCATCCTTCTTTTTTACCGAGAAATCATGAACCTTAATCTTTCCCTCAAATAACGCTCTTATCGAAAAGATGGAGGACAGAAAAAACATTCCCTCCATATCGTCACGGTTATGCTGAATAAGAAGAGTCTTAAGCTTCTCATTGCCAGAAGCTAAGTAATCGAAGTAGACATTTATAAGCTCACCACCGTTATACTCGTCAACTCTATTAATTCCGAGATATTCCTCAATTGTTTTCTGTCTGGCGTTAGGAAGACCAAGAGGCTTCTTGAAGGGTTTAAACAGCTTATAAAGATCAATGCTTTTGACAAGAGGAAAATTATTATTTATTCCAAGCTTAAGCTTAAGGTTAATAAGCTCAAGCCTTGTTGTCACAAATTTGATATCAAAGGTATCACCATTAAAATGAATCAGATATTTGTAATTCTTAAGCTTTTCCATAAAGGTTTTGATAAGCTCTACCTCAGACTGGCCGTCATCATTGAAAAGAAGAGAAATCTTCCAGTTTCCATCCTCATAGTAATTCATTCCAATCAGGTAAATGATGGAATTCCTAGGAGAAAGGCCAGTAGTTTCAATATCAAACATTATAATTTCCTCTGGATTATAGTGTTCAGAAATACAATTTAGTTTTAAAACTTCCTTGCTATTTGCAATCTCATCTATTATTAACATTCGTTTATCCTTTTTGTAATTATTGTCAAAATAACAGAAAACATTATATCATAAATATCGCAATATAGTAATTCATTAGGAAAATTCTACAAAAAATGAAATAATCTGCGTAAAAAATATAATTCAACTTGCAAGAATTTCAAAATATGATATAATTTCAATAGTATATTTATGTATGGAGGGCGTAAAGTAATGTTTCAACCAAGTGAGATAAAGAATCAATCATTTAAGAAAGGCTTGTTTGGATATAAGGCATCTGATGTTGATACATTCGTTAATACTGTATATAAGGCATATGAAGAAGTATTTAACGAGAATTCGTTACTTGCAGATGAACTTGAGAAAGCAAACGAGAAGATCAAAGAGAATAGACTTACAATATTTGATCTTGAGAATAAAATATCAAAGGCTGAGAATGTATCGAGCTACGGTGATCCTGTAGATGATAAGAAGGCAAAGAAGATTGTTGAGGAAGCTCAGAAGCAGGCTGCTGCAATCATTGCCAAGGCTAAGGAAGAAAGCGATAAGATTTTAGGTGCTGCAAAGGGCAAGCCTGCAAAGGAAGAGCCAGTTAAGGAAGCTCCTAAGGCAGAGCCAAAGGCTGAGGAGAAGAAGTCAGCTACATCTAAGTTCTTTAAGAAGGCTGAGGAGGAGACTTCAGTTGCTTCTGATGATGATGAGATCTTCGTTGGAGAGATTGAGGACAACAGAAAGCCTAACAAGATGATGATTGGCGATGGCGAAGAAGAGGGAGACGGAGATTTCGAATTCCTTTAATATTAAAAGAATTAAAAAAGTGCTGGTTTATCAGCACTTTTTTTAAACTAATTGGAGGGAACAAATGTTTTCATACATAAAAGGTAATCTTGAATATATTTCAGAGGATGCTATAATAATTGATAACGGCGGTATTGGATTTAGCATTATCACATCAAGCAATGTTTTAAGTAAGCTTCCTCCGCTTCACAGTGAGGTGAAGATACTTACATACCTGCAGGTTAAGGAGGATGGACTTACACTTTTTGGTTTTCTTAAGGAGGATGAATTAGATCTTTTTAAGAAGCTGATATCAATAAGTGGTATTGGGCCTAAGGGTGCTATTTCAATTCTCTCCACCCTCACAACAGATGAACTCAGGATGGCAATTTTAAGTGAGGATTCTAAAGCAATTGCTAAGGCCAATGGTATTGGTGCAAGAACTGCCCAGAGAGTGATTATAGACTTGAAGGATAAGATAAGTATAGTACCAGCAGGTTTTTCAGATGAGGAAATCATTGAGAGTAAGAATGATGCATCAAACTCTGCTGTAAATGATGTGGTACTAGCACTCGCAAGTCTTGGATATTCTAACGTTGATGCTATGAAGGCTGTTAAGAAGGTTGAAGGCAGAGACAATATGGATGTTGAGCAGCTCTTAAAGGCAGCATTGAAGAAAATGTAGTCAAGATAAAACACTTATTAAAATAATACAATTACTGCAGTATTAAAGCAGTGAGAGTAGAATATATAAATAGAAAGTATATAAAAAGTATATAAAAAGTATATAAATAGAAAGTATATATTTATGAAAAAAAGTATAATAACGACAGATATTATTCCAGAGGACGAGAAGCTTGAGGCTGGACTTCGTCCGAGGAGTTTAACTGAATATATAGGTCAGGAAAAGGCGAAGAAAAACCTCAGAGTATTTATTGAGGCGGCTAAGAAGCGTCATGAAAACTTAGATCACGTTCTTCTTTACGGCCCTCCTGGACTTGGTAAAACCACTCTCTCTAACATCATCGCTAATGAGTTGGGCGTGGGATTCAAAATTACTAGCGGTCCTGTCCTCGATAAGCCGGGTGATCTCGCAGGAATTCTGACATCATTGGAACCTAACGATGTACTTTTCATTGATGAGATACATCGTCT
The DNA here is from genome assembly GCA_002314775.1 of Lachnospiraceae bacterium UBA1760. Classification (GTDB taxonomy): domain Bacteria; phylum Bacillota; class Clostridia; order Lachnospirales; family Lachnospiraceae; genus UBA1760. The sequence goes on along the minus strand of DCHE01000001.1, from coordinate 12,237 downwards.
CTCTCCTGTTGTGGAGGAGTACCTGTACTCTGCAATGGAGGACTATCGCATTGATATCATGATAGATAAGGGCCCGTCTGCGCGTTCGATACAGATAGATCTAAATCCATTCACGCTTGTTGGTGCCACCACTCGTTCTGGCTTGCTTACAGCACCACTGAGAGCACGTTTCGGTATAAATTTGCATCTCGAATACTACGAACCTGAGACTCTGATGAAGATTATTCGCAGAAGTGCGGGTATCTTGAGAGTGCCTATTTCTGACAAGGCAGCAATGGAGATTGCCCGTCGTTCTCGTGGAACGCCTCGTATTGCTAATGCTTTACTTCGCCGTGTGCGTGATTTTGCACAGGTAAAGGGCAATGGAAGCATTGATACTGCTATAGCTCAGATGGCTCTTACGGCACTTAACATCGATTCATTCGGTCTTGATGAAATTGACAACAAGATTCTCCTGACTATCATCGATAAGTTCAAGGGCGGTCCTGTTGGTATCTCTACCATTGCTACGGCTATTGGTGAGGATGCCGGAACTGTCGAAGAGGTCTATGAGCCATATCTCATCATGGAAGGCTTTATGAAGCGTACACCTCGTGGCCGTGTGCTTACAGAGTTGGCATACAAGCACTTAGGCAAGAATATGTATAGCAGTCCAATCGTTTCAGAACCATCTTTATTTGACTAATAAAAACAATGAAAGCTCTCTTTCCGGGATCTTTTGATCCTTTTACAATAGGACATAAGGATATTGCCGATAGGGCTCTAAAACTTGTCGACAAACTTATCATTGCTGTGGGCGTTAATGAACAGAAGGCTTGTATGCTGACTGCTGATGAGCGTTTGGCGCAGATAAAGGCTGTATATGCAGCTGATGAGCGTGTTGAGGTGATCAGAATGACTGGTTTCACGATGGATTTTGCCAAAGAACATGCTTGTGACTGTATCATTAAAGGTGTTCGCTCGGTCAAGGACTTTGAGTATGAGCGTGAGCAAGCTGATATAAACCTTCAGGTTGGAGGAATTGATACCTTGATTATTTATTGCCGTCCTGAGTTATCAAGTGTTAGCAGTTCGATGGTAAGAACTTTCAAGTATTTTGATAAGGATTATCAACAATTCTTGCCATAAACTGGCTTTGGGGCAATTACAAAGAAATTCTTGAAAAGAAGACGGTACATTATTAGAAAATGATGTAACAATCTTAGATAATTAATAGGTTCTATGATAACATATAACGCGGAAAACGTAAAAATGCCCGCTATTAAGAAGCGTGAGGTTACAAAGTGGATTCGTGCTGTTGCTGCGACTTTTGGCAAGACCGTAGGTGAGGTGGGTTATCTCTTCTGTGACGACGAGAAGATACTTGAGGTGAACCGTGAGTACCTTCAGCATGACTATTATACTGATATAATCACTTTTGACTATGATGAAGGCAATCAGATAAATGGCGATCTTGTTATTTCTCTTGACACAGTAAGGAGTAACGCTGAACTGTTCAATAAGAGTTATGACGAAGAGCTTTATCGCGTTATTATCCATGGAATCCTACACCTTTGCGGCATCAACGATAAAGGTCCTGGTGAGCGTGAGATAATGGAAGAAAATGAGAATAAAGCGCTCGCAATGCGCAATAGATAATAGTTTACAGGCTATATAAAGCGAAAGTGGACTGGCACGAGGTGTATCGGTGCCAGTCCACTGTTCTTTTTAAGAAAATGTATGGATGAATTTTTGGAAATACGGTGTGCTTCCCAGCAGACCAGAGTTAAGTGCTATGCACTTGTTTGTTTTAGGGGCGACGGGGTGTTACGGTAGATTGTTTTAATCGATTATTTTTAGAAAGGCTTAGAAAATATTGTCTATTTCAAAAATGCCGGTGAAATTGTGGCTCCTATCTTTGCACTATCAACCTTTGCAGTATCATTGACTGCTACCGAAGGACCTGCATTGATGGATGCCTGGCCAGAAGGATTACTTGGATAAGGATATTCATTTGGCTGCATAGCCTTCTGCATTGCGGTACCCAAAGTAATAAATATGGCAACAATAGCTGCGGCACGATAGAGTGGGCGTAAACGCTGTGAGAGAGTTATCGTGCGAGCCTTTACCGGCTGCTGATTCTCAATGATGTCTATCATTCGCTTGTCGAAGTCCTCTCCAAGCTTCACGTTAGCATGCTCCTCGTGTTCTGCTAGGAACAACTGACGATATGGAAGCAACTCCACAGGAACACTGTCCTGAGCAAAGAAACTGCGCAGGATGGCTTCCTCTTCGAGTGTCGTCTGGCATTCCCAGTAACGTTCAAGTAGTTGCTCTATGTATTTATAGTCCATCATTTGAATAATCTTTTTTTTCAGGGGGTTCTATATAGGAGACGAATAGATAAAAGAAAAGTTACAACAAAGTGCAACTTTTTTTGAAAAAACATTGTTGGAAGGGTTATAGCGTTACAATAGATTAATATATACAGATGGCATTTTTCAACTAGTCCTAATACTTCTAACTATCCCAAGAGTAACACTTAATAATATTAGGCTATACCTATGAAAGTTTCACATCTTAGCAATGAGACTTCAAGAAGTATGCATGATTCTATACTAATTATTTATATCTTAATGTGCTCTTTTATAAACTTTCGAGCACGGAAGATATTGACTTTCACTTGATCCTCTGTGATACTTAGTATCTCTGCTATTTCGCGGTAGTTCTTACCCTCGAAATCACGGAGTTGCATACATGTGCGTTGCTTCTCTGGTAGTTCGGCCATCAGACGATTAACATTGCGAAGCCCTTCCTCTGCATATATGCTATCGTAAGGATTGACACTATGTTCTGGGATAGCAGTACCATCATCAATAGATAATAAACGGCTTGATGCCTTTCGTTGATGATCAAGAGCCAAATTACGACTGATGGTAATTGCAAATGCTTCGAGAGACTCTATTTCTGATAGTTTCTCACGTTGGTTCCACAGTTTTATCATTGCTTCCTGCACGACATCCTCAGCCTCTTCACGTTGCATTGTTATGCGCAGTGCTACGCGAAAGAGCTTATCTTTCAGTGGGAGTATGTCATTCTGGAAATTCATAAAGCCTCTCCCTTATCCTCCCAAGAAGGGAGGAGGAATTGAATATGATTATTTTTTGATTACTGTACCCGAGTTGCCGTCAATGGCTGTTGCGAGAGTGATGATGACACGAGATACGCCTGCATCAACGGCTGCAAGAGCATTCTCGATCTTTGGCAACATACCACCCGAAATAGTACCATCAGTTTTGTATGTCTCAAAGCTTTCGTGAGTAATAACAGGGATAACAGAGTCATCATCGTCAGGATTAGAGAGTACACCCTTCTTCTCAAAAGAGTAAATAAGAGTGACATCATTGTCTTTTGCAAGAGCTTTGGCAGTTTCACTCGCCATGGTGTCGGCATTTGTATTTAGGATATTGCCCTGTCCATCGTGAGTAAGAGGAGCAATAACAGGAATGATGCCCTGATTAAGAAGCATTGCCAACGTGTTTCCATTTGCACACTCAACATCACCAACAAATCCAAAATCAATCATCTTTTCCTCGCCATCAACGACCATCTTTTTGAGGGGGCGCTTGTGTGAACGAATAATATCCATGTCAGCACCAGTCAGGCCGACGGCATTAAATCCTTGTGCTTGAAGCATAGCGACAAGATGCTTGTTTACAAGACCTCCATAGACCATAGTCACAACATTGAGCATTTCACCGTCAGTAATACGCCGCCCCCCTACCATGTGGCTTTCAATGCCTAACTGTGAGGCAATCTTTGTAGCACGACGACCACCGCCATGAACAAGAACCTTTGGACCTTCGATACGTGAGAAGTCACTAATAAGTTGCTGAAGTTGTGCCTCGTCCTCAACGATTGCTCCACCTACTTTTACTACTTTTATTTTCATAATCCTAATAACTCTTTTGCTTTGTTGACACTAATCTTAATCTTGTCGTAGTTGTCCATAAGGTCAACATTAAGCATATATTTAGCCTTAGTGTAGAAAGGGTCACGCTTCTCAAGACTATCCTTGATATATTGAAGCAGTTCATCATCTGTTTTGCCAAGAATAAGTGGACGGACAGACTTTCCCATTTTTAAATGCTTGGCAAGCACAGAAGGAGAGCATTGCAGATAAAGTGTCTGTCCTTGCTGATTCATATAGTCCATATTATCAAAGAAGCAAGGAGTGCCGCCACCACAAGAGATAACGACATCCTCAAATTCTGCTACCTCGTGGAGCATGTTTCGCTCTATCTGGCGAAAGCCTTCTTCACCTCGTTCCTTGAATATCTTTGCTACAGTGGTATGCATACGAGTCTCGATATACCAATCAAGATCGTAGAACATTAATCCGAGGTCGTTGGCGAGAGCCCTGCCGACAGTAGTTTTGCCAGCCCCCATATAGCCTATTAGAATTATGCGTACCATAAACTAAGAATTCTTTGTGGCACGCTTTGTGGTTACAGGATTGTTGACAATCTCCATACACTCTTCATATGAAAGTTCCTTCACACGCTCATGCATTGCTTTTGGCAGGCGATAGTTCTTGCCATCATAAGCAATGTAAGGACCATAGCGACCATTGAGAAGCTGCATCTTCTCGTCCTCCTCGAAGGTTTTGATGTGACGTTGCTCCTCTTGTTGACGCTTCTCAGTGATAAGACGTACAGCACGCTCAAGGTCGATAGTGAGTGGATCATCCTCCTTTGGGATAGATATGTATTTCTTATTATGAAGAATGTAAGGACCGAAACGACCAGCACCAATGGTGATAGTATGGTTCTCATACTGACCAAGATTACGTGGAAGAGAGAATAACTCAAGAGCTTCTTCAAGAGTGATTGTCTCCATTGATTTGTCGGTAGGTAACAGAGCAAAACGTGGTTTCTCCTTATCCTCAGCGCTACCAATCTGAACGACTGGACCATAACGTCCAATCTTGACGAATACAGGTTTCCCGGACTTAGGTTCAATACCTATCTCACGCTCGCCAGCCTTATGTTCAGAACGTGCATTGATGGTCTTTTCAACCATTGGTTCAAAGTCCTTGTAGAATTCCTTGAGCATTTCATGCCATGACTCTTTACCGTCGGCTATCTCATCAAATTTCTCTTCAACCTTTGCTGTAAAGTTGTAGTCCATGATATCAGGAAAGAATTTGATGAGGAAATCGTTTACTACCATACCGATATCTGTAGGCAGAAGTTTACCGCGATCAGAGCCAGCCATCTCCTTTTTTGAACGAGATGAAACGACATTACCACGCAAGGTGTCTATTGTATAAAGGTGTTCAACGCCCTTTTTATCGCCCTTCTGGACATACTCACGTTGTTGAATGGTAGAGATAGTAGGAGCATAAGTTGATGGGCGGCCAATGCCTAACTCCTCGAGTTTATGTACGAGAGAAGCCTCTGTGTAACGTACAGGAGACTGTGAAAAACGCTCAGTAGATGTTATCTCACGACGTTCCATAGGCTGACCAACAGCAAGTTGAGGCAGCTGACGTGTTGAATCTTCTTGGTCCTGCTGTTCGTCATCGTGGCTTTCAGTATAAACTTTGAGGAAACCATCAAACTTAACAACTTCGCCCTGAGCAACGAACTGCTCCTGAGCAGTGCTGACAGAGATATTGACCTGTGTCTTCTCCATCTCAGCATCAGCCATTTGTGAAGCGATAGTACGTTTCCAGATAAGGTCATATAGACGACGCTCCTGAACAGTACCCTCAATTTTTACTTGATTCATATAAGTAGGGCGTATAGCCTCGTGAGCTTCCTGAGCACCTTTTGACTTAGTGGTATAATTACGTGGGTTACTATAAACCTCGCCATACTCTTTAACGATTTCTTCCTTTGAAGCACCGATACAAAGCTTAGAAAGGTTCACAGAGTCAGTACGCATGTATGTGATGAGACCGTTCTCATACAGATGCTGAGCGACCATCATTGTCTGTGAAACAGTAAAGCCAAGTTTTCGAGCGGCCTCCTGTTGTAAAGTAGATGTTGTGAAAGGAGGAGCAGGTACGCGTTTGATAGGTTTCTGTTGGATTTCAGCAACCTTAAACTGAGCATCACGACACTTCTCAAGGAATGCTGTGGCTTCCTCATGAGTTGCAAATCGTTTGTCTAGCTCAGCCTTTACCTCTATCGGATGACCGTCTTCCTCTATTGTGAAGATTGCATTAACACGGTAATATGGTTCAGATTTGAAGTTCTGTATCTCACGCTCGCGCTCAACAATCAGACGCACAGCAACAGACTGTACACGACCAGCAGATAGTGCTGGCTTAACCTTGCGCCACAATACTGGAGATAACTTAAAACCTACGAGACGATCAAGTACACGACGAGCTTGCTGAGCATCTACGAGGTGCATATCCAGTTGGCGAGGTTCTTCAATAGCTTTGAGGATGGCAGGCTTTGTGATTTCATGGAAGACGATACGTGATGTCTTTTCTTCATCCAGACCAAGAACCTCACAGAGATGCCATGAGATAGCTTCTCCCTCACGATCCTCATCGGATGC
>DCHE01000001.1:5519-5653 GCA_002314775.1 Lachnospiraceae bacterium UBA1760 | reverse complement strand
CGGATGCAAGCCAGATCTTGTCTGCTTTCTTTGCTTGTGCCTTAAGTTCGTTTACGAGTTTTGTCTTTTCTTCAGGGATCTCGTACACTGGTGTAAGAGTGTCAAGATCGATGCTGATTTCCTTCTTCTTCAAA
>DCHE01000001.1:5362-5501 GCA_002314775.1 Lachnospiraceae bacterium UBA1760 | reverse complement strand
ACTCTTTGCCAAGGAATTTCTCAATTGTCTTGGCCTTAGCAGGGCTCTCCACGATAACCAGATTTTCTTGCATATATGTTTTTATTATATTGATTTTTTATCCTACAAATAATGTTTCGGGGCGCAAAAGTACTCAAAA
>DCHE01000001.1:0-5284 GCA_002314775.1 Lachnospiraceae bacterium UBA1760 | reverse complement strand
CATTTAATGAATGTACGCGTATGTGCGAGAAAATGAGTACTTTTGCATTCCGAATAATCAATGCAACTTATTATGAAACGAATACTTCTTTCCCTTATTATGGTATTGGCGGTAATTGGAGTGCATCCTGCACCGAACAATAATGATAATAGCAAGCGTATTGATTTGTGGACAAATGGTGCCCCACATGTTAGCAATGACATCAAGGATACTGCTTACGTTAAGGTCTTTCTTCCTGAAACAGATAAATCAACTGGTAGAGCTGTTGTTATCTGCCCTGGTGGTGGATATACTCATCTGGCAATGGAGCATGAAGGTACACAATGGGCTCCTTTTTTTAATGAATTGGGCATTGCAGTCCTTGTACTTCATTATCGTATGCCTCAAGGCGACAAACGCATCCCTATTGAGGACGCAGAAGCTGCTATGAAGTTATTTCGTGAGAAATCCAAGACATGGAATATCAATCCTAATGATGTTGGAATCATGGGTTTCTCGGCTGGTGGGCATCTTGCCAGTACAATAGCGACACATGCAACAGCAGAAGCGAAACCAAATTTTCAGATACTCTTTTATCCTGTAATAAGCATGGATAAGAATGTCACACATATAGGTTCGCATGATAATTTCTTAGGCAATAATCCAACTGAGACTGATGAAAAGCAGTATTCAAATGCCTCTCAGATTAACGAAAGTACACCACGTGCATGGATTGCTCTTAGTGATGATGATCGTGCTGTCCCTCCTGTAAATAGTGTTGAATACTATACAGAATGTTATAAACATAATATTCCTGCATCATTACACGTATATCCATCAGGAGGTCATGGTTGGGGAATACGTGATACTTTTGCATATCATAACGAAATGGTAACTGAATTACGTTCTTGGCTTAAAAGTTTTTAAACTGTTTTCTGCATTTATCGTCTATTTCTATGTTATAGATAATAATTAAATAAAAAGAACAAGGATTAAATGAACAAATCAACGAAGTGGTTTTTCTGCTTAGTAATGCTAATGCTATCTCTTGGGGCAAATGCTGACACATGGACTTTGCAACAGTGCATAGATTATGCTACAGAACACAACATCGACCTACAGAAAAACCGAATTTCTGAACAGGATGCTCAATCTACACTTGCTCAAGACAAAGCTGCACTTTTTCCTTCTTTGTCTGCAAGTATGAGTCAGAACATCAACAACCGCCCATGGTCTTCATCAAACAATAATGTCATTACAGATGGTGCGGGTAATATGACGGTGTCATCATCTACATCTTCTACATCCTACAATGGCAACTATGGTCTTAACCTTGGCTACACGCTATGGAATGGTGGCAAACGCACTAAGACCATCGAGCAGCAGAAAATGTACGTAGAGAAGGCTCAGCTCACCACACAGGAGACTCTCAATAAACTGAAGCAGCAGATTGTGTTGTTGTACGTTGAGATATTGTATGCACGTGAGGCTATTGAGGTGAACAAGAATACTCTGAAGGTGGCACAAGCACAGCGTGACCGTGCTGCACAGATGGTGAAGGTGGGTTCGCTCTCAAAGGCCGACCTCTCACAGCTTGAGGCACAGGTGGCTCAGGGCGAGTATGACGTTACGACTGCCGAGGTTGCCGTGTCGCGATACAAGCTGGATCTGAAGCAGCTCCTTGAACTTGACTCAGACGTTGACTTTGACGTTGCAACCACAACAATTACTGACGAGCAGGCACTACAGGCCGTGCCTAATGCCGACGAGATATACCAGGCAGCACTCATCAGTCGTCCGGAGATTCGTGGTTCACAGCTATCTGTTGATATTGCTGACAAGCAGATTGCTATTGCCAAGGCTGGCAAACTTCCGTCGGTAAGTCTCTCTGCAGGTATTGGTACATCGAATATGAGTGGTACGGGTACTAGTGTCTTCAAGCAGTGGAAGAACAGTTGGAGTAACTCTGCTGGTCTCAATGTTCAGGTACCTATCTTCTCGCAGCGTCAGAATCGTACTGCAGTGGAACGTGCTGAACTGCAGAAGCAGACAGCACAGCTTGAGGTGGAGGGTCAGCAGCGTCAGTTGCGTAATACCATCGACGGCTATTGGCTTGATGCAACAAGTTCGCAGGCACAGTTCCGCTCTGCCTCTGCCAATGTCCAGTATATGCAGACAAGCTTCGACCTTCTCTCTGAACAGTTTAATGTAGGTCTTAAGAATCTCGTTGAGCTTATGGATGGTAAGAACAATCTCCTAAAGGCACAGCAGACAGCACTACAGGCAAAGTACACATCGGTGTACGATCAGCAGCTTCTCAAGTATTATGGAGGAGAGGAGTTTAAGCTTTGATAATGCATAATTCGTAATTTGTAATGCATAATTGATAAACAATGAAAAATAAGAAAATCATCATTGCTGTCGTTGCTATTATCATCGCAGCAGTAGCTGCTTTCTTCATGCTCAGCGGTGGCAAGAAACAGCAAGTACAGTACACAGAGGTTGCCGTAGCAAATGGCGACATTACATCCAGCGTGACAGCAACAGGTACCATAGAACCTGTGACAAGTGTCACTGTCGGTACTCAGGTTTCGGGTATCGTGTCAAAGATATACGTTGACTACAACTCTGTTGTTAAGAAGGGACAGGTCATTGCAGAACTCGACCGTACAAACCTGCTCTCTGAGCTCTCTAATGCGCAGGCTAACTTGTCTTCTTCCCAGTCAACATTAGCTTATCAGGCTTCTAACTACAAGCGTTTCAAGCAACTCTATGATAAGGGACTCATTTCGGCAAATGACTTCGAGGAAGCTGCCCTTTCATATAAGAAGGCTCAGGAAGACGTTACTACTCAGAAGAATAACGTAGCTAAGGCACAGACAAACCTCAGCTATGCTACCATCACTTCACCAATTGATGGCGTTGTACTCTCAAAGGAGGTTGAGGAAGGACAGACTGTTGCGGCTGCAATGACAACTCCTACATTGTTCACTATCGCTCAGGACCTTACCGATATGCGTGTTATTGCTGATATCGATGAGGCAGATATAGGCGAGGTGAAGGAAGGTCAGCGTGTGACATTTACTGTTGATGCTTATCCTGATGATACCTTCACGGGTACTGTCACACAGGTACGTCAGCAAGCTACGACAGAGTCAAATGTCGTAACATACGAATGTGTCATTTCTGCTCCTAACAAGGATTTGAAACTGAAGCCAGGTCTTACTGCTAATGCTACTATCTTCACAAAGGAAGTGAAGAATGTGCTTACTATCCCTGCCAAGGCACTTAAGTTCACTCCTAACGAGAAACTCCTCGCCAAGGATGAGACTATCCAGGACTGTCAGGCTGAGAATAAGGTGTGGATTCGTGATGGCAAGGTATTCAAGGCTATTGCGGTACAGATAGGCAATACTAATGGTACTCTTTGCGAGGTTATCTCTGGTCTCAAGGCAGGTCAGAAGGTAATCACTGAGTTCTCAATGGGTGGAATGGATATCGCTGCTGAAGGTGGTGAGCAAAGCAGTAACCCATTCATGCCAGGCCCTCCAGGAAAGAAGAACGGTTCTAAGGCAAGCAAATAGTCATGTTCCAAATGGCTCGACCATTTGGCTTAACAAGAAGAAAATGCAAGAAGATAATAGAAAAGTTGTTATCGAACTCCAGAATGTAAAGCGTGAGTTCCACGTAGGTTCAGAGATTGTAAAGGCTCTACGTGGTGTCTCATTCAAGATTTACGAAGGTGAGTTTGTGACTATACAGGGCACATCAGGTTCGGGCAAGTCAACACTCCTGAACCAGTTGGGATGTCTCGACACACCTACATCAGGCGAGTATTTCCTTGATGGTGTCAGTGTACGTACGATGTCCAAGTCACAGCGTGCCCGTCTCCGCAATAGAAAGATTGGCTTTGTTTTCCAGAACTACAACCTTCTGGCAAAGACAACAGCCGTTGAAAACGTGGAACTGCCACTGATGTACAATAGCGAATATACTGCTGATATGCGTAGAAAGGCAGCTATTGAAGCACTGACATCAGTTGGTTTGGCCGACCGACTGGATCATAAGTCAAACCAGATGTCGGGTGGTCAGATGCAACGTGTTGCCATTGCTCGCGCTTTGGTCAACAATCCTGCTGTAATCCTTGCTGATGAGGCAACTGGTAATCTTGATACACGTACGTCGTTTGAGATGCTAGTACTCTTTCAGAAACTACATGCTCAGGGTCGTACCATCATATTCGTTACTCACAATCCGGAGATTGCACAGTACTCAAGCCGTAACATTAATCTGCGTGACGGCATGATTCGTGAGGATACTGTCAATACCAATATTCTCAATGCCGAAGAGGCTCTCGCTAATCTCCCTAAACCACAGGATGACTAATGAATTTCATAAATCTCTTTAAGGTGGCTTTCAAAGCCATCGCAAATAATAAGTTCAGATCCTTCCTCTCAATGCTCGGCATCATTATCGGTGTTGCTGCTGTGATTGTAATGATGGCTATCGGACAGGGTTCAAAGGAGAGTGTCAGACAGAACATCTCCTCTATGGGCACCAACATTCTTATGGTTCGTCCTGGTACTGATACTGGTCCTGGTGGTGTCCGTCAGGATCCATCTGCTATGCAGACCTTGAAAATGTCAGACTATGAGGCAATCATCGAGAATCGTAAGTTTGTGACATACGTCTCTCCTGAGGTTAACGCTTCTGGTCAGGTAATCTATGGCAATAACAATGCTTCTACGACAGTATATGGCGAGTCAACAGAATATCTCGACATCAAACAGCTCACCGTAGAAGAAGGAGATATGTGGAGCGATGATGATGTGAAGAAGGCTTCAAAGGTCTGTGTTGTTGGAAAGACAGTTGTTGACAATCTCTTCCCTGATGGCGGCGATCCTGTAGGTAAGACAATACGTTTCAAGTCAATACCTTTCCGCATAGTCGGTGTCTTGAAGTCAAAGGGCTACAACTCATTCGGCATGGATCAGGATGACCTTATGATTGCTCCTTACACTACTGTTATGAAGCGTATCTCTGCGCAGACATATTTCTCAAGCATCAACTGTTCGGCAGTTACGGAGGAACTTACAGATGAGGCTATTGACGAACTAACAGCTGTGCTTCGTGAGACACATAAGATAAAGGATGAATCAGGCGATAGTGATGACTTTACTATCCGTTCGCAGCAGGAAATGATGGAGACAATGTCATCAACAATGGATATGATCACAATCATCCTCGTTGTAGCAGCAGGTTTCTCACTCCTCGTGGCTGGTATTGGTATTATGAATATCATGCT
>DCHE01000031.1 GCA_002314775.1 Lachnospiraceae bacterium UBA1760 | reverse complement strand
CACCGATGATTACGATAGCTGTAAGGCCTGACTTCTTAGCGTTCTCAGCAACTGTTGCAAACTGCTCTTTTGTCTCAAGCTTTGTACGGCCTGAACCGATGATATCAAATCCACCTGTATTTCTGTATGCATCGATAAATGCATCATCAAATACAACATAGTCATTCTTAAGAAGTCCGTCTGGACCACCCTTGAAACCAAGAAGCTCATTGTTCTTGTCTGTAGCCTTTAATGCATCATAAAGACCTGTAATAACATTGTGTCCACCAGGAGCCTGTCCACCTGAAAGGATAACACCTACGACCTGCTTCTTAGCAGCTGATGTGTTAGCACCCTTTACGAATGTAATCTCCTTCTTACCATAAGTGTTAGGGAAAAGAGCCTTGATCTTATCCTGATCAGCTACGCTCTGTGTTTCCTGACCTTCGCTTACGCAGATTTCTGCGATACCATTTCTGAGCATGCCTGGAAGCTTTGGGCTATACTCATATCTTGCCTTCTGAAGTGGTGAAAGATTCATAGTATTCTCCTTTATAAAAATATTAATTAATAATAAATAAACTCCAATTAGTTATTTTACGATATTCCATAAGAAAAGTAAATGCCATCACAGTTGCATCAACTCATCCCTGTCAATTAGCTCTACGTTATTGGCATCCGCAAGCTCAATTGCATTCTTTGTAAAATAATTGTTTGTCACTACCATGCAACGGTCAGCCTCGTAGAAATCCCTTGCTGCAGCCACCTCCTGGACAGCAGCCGTACCAACATGTCCCTCGTAGCGCTTGGCCTGGACAATGAGCACCCCATCTTTATTCCTGCACACGAGGTCGGCACCATAATCCCCAGAAGCTGGCGTCATCTCAACCTTATATCCCCGTTTTTTGAATTTAAGGCGTAAGTACTCCTCGAATTCCTCACCGCTCATCTGGTCTATTTTGCCGATAGGCGACTTAAGGTATCGGCGCTCGCCGAATCTGTACATGAGCCACTTGACATACAGAAGCAGGACGACACTGATAATCAGAACAAGGACTATAATTGCCGACATATCAAGCCCCAGGTATTTATCCGCACCTGAAATGAACACTGCCGCCAGCAGCGCTGCCATTTCTATTATTAATATTGCAAAATAATTCAGCAGCTTATTAATCATTCTCTAAATTCCAAAAACGTGATATACTATGTCCGTCAATACATTATAGCAGTTTTAGCATAATAACTGACAGAACATTATTTTGAATAATAAAGAAACAATATTTAATATGTTTAAGGAGAACAATTCATGCAATATGATGTGTTAATAATAGGCGCAGGTCCAGGTGGTATTTTTACTGCATTTGAGCTTACTAAGCTTAACCCGGAACTCAAGGTTGGCGTAATCGAGGCAGGTCACGCTCTCGAGAAGCGTAAATGCCCAATCAATGGCACAACTGTAAAAAGCTGTATCAGCTGTCCAACATGTTCAATCATGAGTGGATTTGGCGGTGCCGGCGCTTTCTCAGATGGCAAGTATAACATCACAAATGATTTTGGCGGAACTCTTTTCGAGTACATCGGTAAGGAGAAGGCCATTGACCTTATGAAGTATGTTGATGAAATCAACATGAAGTACGGCGGAGAAGGCACAAAGCTTTACTCAACTACAGGTACAAGCATTAAGACTCTCTGTCTGCAGAACGACCTTCATCTTCTTGATGCTTCAGTTCGTCACCTTGGAACAGATATCAACTACATAGTTCTTGAGAATATCTACAATGAACTTAAGGACAAGGTTGATTTCATATTCGATACAGCAGTTCATTCAGTTAAAGTTATTGATGGCGGCTACGAGATAACTACCGGCATCAAGCTTCCAGGCAGCACTCCCGATGAAGGATCAGGGGAAAAATACACTTGTACTGACTGCGTAATTTCTGTAGGTCGAAGCGGAAGTAAGTGGATGGAATCAGTATGTAAGGAGCTTAACATCCCTACCAAGTCTAACCGTGTTGATATTGGTGTCAGAGTTGAGCTTCCTGCAGAAGTATTCTCACACCTCACAGATGAATTATATGAAAGCAAAATAGTATACCGTACTGCAAAGTATGGAGACAGGGTGCGTACATTCTGTATGAATCCAAAGGGCGCAGTTGTAAACGAAAATACCAACGGTATTATCACAGTAAACGGACACAGTTATGAAGATCCTGAGAAGCAGACAAACAATACTAACTTTGCTCTTCTTGTTGCCAAGCACTTCTCAGATCCGTTTAAGGATTCAAACGGATACGGTGAGTCAATTGCAAGACTTTCAAATATGCTTGGTGGTGGAGTAATTGTACAGAGATTTGGAGACCTGGTAAGAGGACGTCGTTCAAACGCAGTAAGAATTGAGGAATCATTTGTAACACCTACACTTAAGGCAACACCAGGTGACTTAAGTCTTGTATTACCTAAGAGAATACTTGATGGCATTATCGAGATGATTTACCAGCTTGATAAGATTGCTCCTGGTACAGCCAATGAAGATACACTTCTCTATGGTGTTGAAGTTAAATTCTACAACATGGAAGTAGACGTCAATGAACGTCTTGAAACAGAATACAAGGGTCTTTACATTATCGGCGACGGAAGCGGAATTACACATTCCCTTTCACATGCATCAGCAAGTGGTGTTCATGTAGCAAGAGAAATCGCCCAGTAAAAATCTGCATACAGGCACGGGCCCTTTACTGGCTCATAGCGACGTGCTTTGCTAGGCGCACCAACATATAAAAAACAGATGACACATTGCACGTGCCATCTGTTTTTATTTGCATTATCAGATCCATGTGAGCCAATCTGTTCACAATTTATTCATCTTAGCCTGGCTAAAACATGTAATCTGTTCACAATTTGTTCATCTTAGCCTGGCTAAAACATGTATAAATTAAAATCTGAAGTCTCTTCTGTCAGAATTTCTGATTGCCTTGATATTTTCCCTGGCAATTTCTCTGGCCTTTTCATTCGGAACCTTTTCAAGTTCCTCGTCTATCATCTTATTTCCGATTTCCTTAGTGTAATCGGAAGCGTAATCCTCCAGATATTCACACAGAGTCATAAGAGCATTTGGATGACAGCAGTTCTGAATCTGCCCGTTTTTACACAGCTGCATGAATCTGTCTCCAGTTCTGCCTTCTCTGTAGCAGGCAGTACAGAATGAAGGTATATGTCCCTTTTCCATAAGCCATGCAACCACCTCATCAAGACTTCTCTGATCTGATACATCAAACTGCTCTGTGTCGTGAGGTCTTTCCTCAGGCGTATAACCTGCATATCCGCCAACTGATGTACGTGAACCGCCACTAACCTGTGAAACGCCTACCTTAAGCATCTTGGATCTTACTTCCTCTGTCTCACGGGTAGAAATAATCATTCCGGTATATGGAACTGCCAGACGGATGCAGGCAGCTATTTTGATAAAGGTATCATCATCTATTCCGTTGTCGAAAGCTCCCGGGTCAATGTCATCTGCCTTCTTAACACGTGGCACACTGATTGTATGTGGTCCAACACCATGCACTGCCTCTAAATGTTCAGCATGCATTATAAGTCCTGCAAATTCATACTTGTATAATTCAAGGCCAAATAATACGCCAAGGCCTACATCATCAATTCCACCTTCCATCGCCCTGTCCATAGCTTCTGTATGATATGCATAGTCATGCTTTGGTCCGGTTGGATGAAGAGTTTCATAGCTATCTTTGTGGTAAGTTTCCTGGAAAAGAATGTAGGTTCCAATTCCAGCTTCCTTAAGCTTTCTGTAATTATCAACAGTAGTTGCCGCTATATTTACATTAACTCTTCTGATATCGCCATTTTTATGATGAACGCTGTAAATTGTATTAATACAGTCAAGAATATATTCAATCGGATTGTTAACAGGATCCTCACCTGACTCTATGGCAAGTCTCTTGTGTCCTAAGTCCTGAAGAGCAATAACCTCAGCCTTAACCTCTTCCTGAGTAAGCTTCTTGCGGGCAATATGCTTATTCTTAAGGTGATATGGACAGTATAGACATCCGTTTACGCAGTAATTTGATAAATAAAGCGGAGCAAATATTACTATACGGTTTCCATAGAATGCAAGCTTAATCTCCTCAGCTATTTCATACATCTTCTGTATCTTTTCAGGTATTTCACAGGCAAGAAGAACCGAGGCTTCTCTGTGTGTAAGTCCCTGACATCTGTATCCGGTTTCAGTCTTCACAGGCCTTGCCTTCTCAAGAATCTCATCAATAAGCTCTGTATTATTCTTATTCATCTCGGCATACTCAAGGGCAGCCTTTATTTCTTCATCACTTATAAACTCTTCAGCCTTTAGCGATGCCGGATTGTAACTCATTTCATCTATCTCCTTATGTCTATTTACTATATATAATTCTTTATTTTCTGTAAAAATAATATCTTTATTTTACTACAAAAAAAACGCATAGGCTATACAGCCCATGCGTTCCGATATTACAAAATTATTCAGCCTTAGTTTCTGCTGCTGCCTCATCCTTCTTGAAAAGTCCAAGCTTTCTTGAGATAACTGTTGAGCATGCAAGATCACCAATAACGTTGACACATGTAGCACCCATATCTGCAAGTGTGTTAACTGAAATGTAAACACCCATAACACCTGCAGGAAGTCCTGCAATCTGGCTGAGTGCTGCGAATGCTGCGATAGCACCACCAGGAACACCAGGTGTACCAATACTTAAAAGTACGTTTGATAAGAGAACAACTATCATAAGATTTGTTGAAATTGGAACTCCACAAGCTGTACCNNTCATGAATGACATAAGGATTGAAACAGCATCCATGTTGATGGTAGCACCGAGAGGAAGGGTAAGTGAGCAAACCTCCTCATTGATCTCAAGAGCATCCTCTGCACACTGCATTGAAATAGGAATAGTTGCACTTGATGAACATGTACCAAAAGCGTTAAGAGCTGCAGGAGCAATATCCTTGTAGAACTTTCCGATTGGGTACTTGGCAAAAAGCTTAACCATACCACCGTAAATAACAACTGCATAAATGAAGTATGTTACATAAAGAGCAATCATAACCTGAGCAAGCTCTACCATTGTGCTTACGCCGTTTGAATGCATTACGCATGCGATAGAAGCAAATACACCGAGTGGTGTGAAAAGCATTACCTTGCCTACGATAAAGATTGAAATTTCATTAACTGATTTACATACATCTGTAAAAGCCTTAGCCTTGTCACCAAGTACGAGACAGCAGAATCCGATAATGATTGCGAACACAAGTACCTGAAGCATGTTACCATTTGTAAATGCTGTGAAAGGATTTGCAGGAATTAAAGATGTTACTGTATCAAGAAGCCCTGAGAATGATGCTGCTTCTGTATCTGACTCCATCATAGTAATTGTGATACCCTTACCAAGGCCTAAAATTCTAGGAAGGATAAGTCCAAGTGCTGATGCAAGAGCTGTTGTTCCTACATACCAGAGAATGGCATGAAGACCAATCTTACCTGTCTTAGCAATAGAACCGATACCTACAATACCTACTACAAGTGAGCAGAATACTAACGGATAAATCATCATTCTTAATGCTGCCATATAAATGCTTGAAATAACCGAAAGTGGTGTTACAAGTACCTCAGGCATTACAAGTCCGAGAATTACACCTGCTACAAGTCCGATAAAAATCCATAGAGTTACGTTATACTTCTTCTTCATTTGGTCCTCCTAAATTTGAAATTGGACTAAAAAACACCGACACGCTGCAAAATAGCCCACATGGGATAATTTTACAACGAATCGGTACTAATTGCGACTTATTTTTTCAAAATAACTATATAATTCTGCCTGTATGCACCACAAATAACAAGATAAATAAAAACCGTATTTATTTTAGACCATTCGGCTACCGTCGCTTATTAATTCTTTATGAGCAAATCATATAACGTAGGCCTTAGGTTATATTCGCTGATAAGTACCTCGACCTCCTCAAGCAGCCTGTCCTTATGCTCCTTAGGTATTCTTGATTTCACACCACGAATAAGAAGATTCTTCGGTGTATGGGTAAAATCAATAAACTCAAGTATCTGTGTCTTATATCCCATATATTCAAGCAGATTCGCTCTTATGGCATCAGTCATTATGGCTGCGGTTCTTTCTTTTAAGAGACCATATCTTGTCATAATTGAAAACTTCTCACTGTCAATCTGAGCATTAAGTTCATGCTGGCAGCATGGAACTGAAATAATAATCTTAGTTCCCCACCTGATTGCATGATAGAG
>DCHE01000080.1 GCA_002314775.1 Lachnospiraceae bacterium UBA1760 | reverse complement strand
GAGAACCCAGTACTTGCTACAGGTACAAAGGCAGTTGCAGCAGCTCTTGCTGAGACAGATGCTACAACAATCATCGGTGGTGGTGATTCAGCAGCAGCTGTTAACATCCTTGGATATGGTCCAAAGATGAGCCACATTTCAACAGGTGGTGGAGCTTCACTTGAATTCCTTGAGGGTAAGGACCTTCCAGGTGTTGTAGCAGCTAACGACAAATAAGAATTATAATTTTATGTGATACATTTCGAATTGCGGCGTTGACGCTCGGTCGACGTACGTCTAGTACGCCTTCCCTCGCGTCGCCTTGCACTTCGAACGTCTCACAGAAAATTGGAATTGTATAATAAATATCAATTTATTCAGGAGATAAATAAAAATGGCAAGAAGAAAAATTATCGCTGGTAACTGGAAGATGAACATGACTCCATCAGAGGCAGTTAAGCTTGTTGAGGAGTTAAAGCCACTTGTAAATAACCCAGATGTTGATGTTGTTTACTGTGTTCCAGCTATCGATATCGTACCAGTCGTTGAGGCAGTTAAGGGTACTAATGTACAGGTAGGTGCTGAGAACTTCTACATCGAGGATAAGGGTGCATATACTGGAGAGATCAGTGCACCAATGCTTATCGATGCAGGTGTTAAGTATGTTATCATCGGTCACTCTGAGAGAAGAGATTACTTCAAGGAGGATGATGCATTCCTTAATAAGAAGGTTAAGAAGGCTATCGCTTCTGGCCTTACACCAATTCTTTGCTGTGGTGAGTCACTCGAGCAGAGAGAGCTTGGCGTAACTATGGACTGGATCAGACTTCAGATTAAGTCAGATCTTGCAGATGTTGCTGCAGATGATGTTAAGAACCTTGTTATTGCTTATGAGCCAATATGGGCAATTGGAACTGGTAAGACAGCTACATCTGATCAGGCAGAAGAGGTTTGTGCTGGAATCAGAGCACTTATTGCTGAGATGTATGACGAGGCTACAGCTGAGGCAGTTCGTATTCAGTACGGCGGTTCTATGAATGCTGGCAATGCTAAGGAGCTCCTTGCTAAGCCAAACATTGATGGTGGTCTTATCGGTGGTGCATCACTTAAGGCTGAGTTCGGTCAGGTAGTTAATGCATAATTAAAACTAAATTTTTATAATTGGGATTAGGTATATCACCTGATTCAAAAAAATGAATGCCATATCAAAACACAATTAAGCTTAATTCGAAGGCGTAGTCTTCTTTAGCTTGCTTGGATTGTTTTGATATGGCGTTTTTTGCTGAAAGAATATAGATTTTTTAAATACACGTGAAAATATTTGTGCACAATGCACAACAAAAACTGTAAAAGTTTTACAAGAAAACGTTTCTATATTTTTGAAATTTATATAGAAAAAAATTTGTATATATAGTAAAATAATAATAGGTAATTTTGTGGGCAAAAAACTGTTAATTTTTTTTGAAAGAGGGGCTATTATATGGAAATTGCAGATAAAATAAATAGTTATATTCCATTTTATAAGAACATGCTTATGCTTGCCTTCTCTGTAGATGATGGTTGGTCAGTAGTTAATAAGGGTGAAGGATTATTTGGAGAATATGCTGATGATATAAAGACCATATATGATGTAAAAAGATTTGTTCATAACGAAAGCATCGAAGCATTTTCGTATTATATAAACATGATACAAAATGCAACTAAAGGCGATATTTCAGATATTATCCTGGATCAGAATAAGATAAGTATGCCTGTGCTTATGAAAACTAACGGAATGTACAAGTATTGCAATGCAGAGTGTTATTATGATATTAATAACAACAAGCTTAGCAGAGTATTTGTTATGATATCTGTTATGGATGCGCAGGAGAGTTATAGATATAAGATTTCAAAGGCATTTACTTCTGATAGAAATCCAAACCTTATCAATCAGCAGGCCGAGCAGATGATAAAGGAGAATCCTGGAGTTAAGTATGCAGTAATTCAGTTTGATATAGTTAAGTTCAAGCTAATAGCAGAACAGTATGGTAACGAGAGCTCATCTATGCTTTTGGATTATATATCGAATAAGCTTGAGTGCATCTGTGGAAGCAAGCAGGTGTTTGTAAGACTTACGGCAGATGTATTTATGATTGTGACACCTTATGAGAGTGATGACGATATCTTGAGATTAATCAATACCTTAGATGATAGTCTTCTTGGATATAACAATATGAATTATTCCTTTGTATATGGTGTTTGCTATGTTGAGGATATAAGTAAGGGACTCAGAAAATATGGTGATGCAGCCGCCATGACAAGACAAAGTCTTAAGGGCAATGCACTTAAGCATATTGGTTTTTATAATGCTGAAATTCTTAGCTCTCTGTCTGGTGATAAGTATATTGAAGACAGGATGGATGTGGCCTTAAGTGATGGTCAGTTTAAGATGTTTCTACAGCCAAAATTTGAGATTGAAACTAAGAAGCTTGTTGGAGCCGAGGCTCTTGTCAGATGGGATGATCCGGAAAAAGGAATTTTACCACCTATTGTATTTTTACCTCTTTTTGAGAGAAATGGTTTCATCCTTAAGATGGATGAGTATATATGGGAACAGGCTTGTATCAAGATAAGGGACTGGATTGACAGAGGTATAGAACCGATACCTATTTCTGTAAATGTTTCAAGGAAGCATCTATTTTCTAGTAGTTTTATTAGTAAGCTTGATGAGCTTATCGATAAGTATAATATTCCTAAGAAATATATCGAGATAGAAATTACAGAAAGTATAGAGTCTGATAACGCCCTTTACAAATATGTCAACCTTATCAGAGAGGATGGCTTTAAGATACTTATGGATGATTTTGGAGCAGGTTATTCATCTCTTAATACTCTTAAGGACACAAAGTTTGATGTTATTAAGATTGACAGACTTTTCCTCAACAACTTTACTGACAACGAAAGAGGAAAGAAGGTTGTTAAGTATACTATCATGATGAGTAAGGAGATTGGACTCGAACTCATAGCTGAAGGTGTTGAGACAAAGGAACAGGCAGAGTTTTTGCGTGACTGCGGATGTCTTGTTGCACAGGGCTTCTTCTATGATAAACCACTTCCGATTGATGAATTTGAGGGAAAGTATATCAATATTGAGCAGTAATTAAAGACTAATCCGATACAATTAATTTAAATATTTTATAAAAAAAGCTTTATCAAATGTAGTAAATTATGTACTATATTAGATAGAGCTTTTTTAATAGACAGAGCTATTATAAAATGCATTATTGAATACATATCATAAGTAGGAGGGATATAAAATGCCATTTATCAATTCAAAGATCAGTAAGAAGGTAACAGAAGAAGAGAGAATTATTTTAAAGGAGAAGCTTGGAGAGGCTATCTCAGTAATTCCTGGAAAGAGCGAAAGCTGGCTCATGCTTGGCTTTGAGGATGAGTATAAGCTTTACTTCAGAGGAGATGACAAGGAGGACATCGCTTTTGTTGAGGTTTCAGTTTATGGAAGTGAGAATCCGGGTGCATTTGACAAGCTTACAGGCAGGATATGCGATATATTTGGAGAGGTATTAGGGATTAAGGCTGACCATATATATGTTAAGTACCAGGCAGTTTCTAACTGGGGCTGGAATGGCGGTAATTTCTAAATGAAAAAGAAGGCACAGATTATAATTATAATTGAGCTTGTAGTTGTGATTTTTCTGTTCGGCATAATAATTGGACGAGCAATAGGTAAAGGTTCATCTAAGGATGAGAAAACAACTATAAAAGCCGAAAATACCAGTACAGAGGCTAATGCTACAGAAGCTACAAGTACTACGGATGATAATAAAGTGGTAACTGAATCGGACAAAAAGGACGAAGAGGTAACAACCGAGACAACCGCTGATACAAGTGGTGTTGCTGTAAATGCACCTGTTGACTATATGTCTAAGGATGTTCCTTCTCCGACCACAGATGACTGGCTTCATACAGACGGAAAAAAGATACTTGATTCGAAGGGTAATGAGGTCTGGCTTACTGGAATTAACTGGTTTGGTTATAACACAGGTACAAATACCTTTGACGGGCTTTGGGCATCGGACTTAAATACCTCAATTCAGGCCATTGCAAATCATGGATTCAATGTGATAAGAGTGCCATTTTCTGCAGAGCTTATATTGCAGTGGAAGAAGGGTGAGTACCCACAGGCAAACTATAACCAGGCTTACAATGATTATCTTAATGATATGAACAGCCAGCAGATATTTGACTATATCATCGGTCAGTTTAGGGCAAATGGACTTAAGGTTATAATTGATATCCACTCTGCAAATACAGATGCCAGCGGTCATAATGCAAATCTCTGGTATACAGACAGAATTAGCACAGCTCAGTACCTTGAGGCACTTGATTATATGTCTGACAGGTACAAAAATGATGATACAATTATTGCCTTTGACTTAAAGAACGAGCCGCACGGAAAGCCTTACGAGGGTAGTGCAGCTGCAAAATGGGACAATTCAAAGGATGATAATAACTGGAAATATGTGGCTGAGACGGCTGCAAAGACAGTGCTTAAGAATAATCCGAACGCACTTATTCTAGTTGAGGGACTTGAGATTTATCCAAGGGATATTGAGTCAAATGGTGACTTTAGCAGCACAAATGAGGATGACTATTATTTTAACTGGTGGGGTGGAAATCTTAGATTTGTAAAGGATAATCCGCTTGATTTGGGAGAGTATCAGTCACAGCTTGTATATTCGCCGCATGATTATGGCCCAACTGTCTATGAACAGCCATGGTTTAAGGGTGAGTATGATTATGATAGCCTTATGGCAGACTGCTGGAAGGATAACTGGTTTTACATCTACGAGGATAACACAGCACCGCTTCTTATTGGTGAATGGGGAGGCTTTATGAAGGAGCCTAATCTTAAGTGGATGACCTGTATGAGAACCTTGATTAAGACCTATAAGCTTAATCATACCTTCTGGTGCTTCAATGCAAACTCAGGAGATACTGGAGGAATGGTAAAGGATGACTTTGTTACCTGGGATGAGGAAAAATATAATTTCGTGAAGGAAGTATTGTGGAATGATGGAAGTAAATTCATTGGTCTTGACCACGAGATTCCGCTTGGAATAAATGGTATTTCTCTTAGTGAGTATTACAAGTAATACTTGAAATAGAATACCTGAGACTGTATAATTAAATAGTTAAGGTGTTGATTAATATATTGCTATATGATTGACATTTTTATTAAGATACTAAATTTAAAGGAGATATAAAATGAGTAAGAAACCAGTAGTATTAATGATACTCGATGGCTATGGCCTCACAGATGAGACAGAAGGAAATGCAGTTCACATGGCGAATACTCCAGTTATGGATGATTTGATGAAGAATTCACCATTTGTAAAGGGTAATGCTTCAGGTCTTTTTGTTGGACTTCCAGATGGACAGATGGGTAACTCTGAGGTTGGTCATATGAATATGGGCGCTGGCCGTGTTATATATCAGGAGTTAACAAGAATTACAAAGTCTATTTCAGATGGAGACTTTTTCACAAATGAAGCTCTTCTTGCAGCTGTAAAGAATGCAAAGGACAATAATTCAGATCTTCATATGTGGGGACTTCTTTCAGATGGTGGTGTTCATAGCCACAATACACATCTTTACGGACTTCTTGAGCTTTGCAAGAAGGAAGGACTTGAGAAGGTTTACATTCACCCATTCTTTGATGGAAGAGATACACCTCCTGCATCAGGTAAGGGATATCTTGAGGAGTTAGTTGCTAAGTGCGCTGAAATTGGTGTTGGTAAGATTGCTTCACTTTCAGGTCGTTACTATGCAATGGACAGAGATAACAGATGGGACAGAGTTGAGAAGGCATATAACTCACTTGTAAAGGGTGAGGGAGTTATGGCTACTGATCCAGTTAAGGCTATGCAGGATTCATATGATCAGGAAGTTTATGATGAGTTCGTACTTCCAACAGTTATCGTTGATGATGCTGGTAAGCCACTTTCAGTAGTTAAGCCAAA
This sequence comes from Lachnospiraceae bacterium UBA1760, assembly GCA_002314775.1. Taxonomy (GTDB): domain Bacteria; phylum Bacillota; class Clostridia; order Lachnospirales; family Lachnospiraceae; genus UBA1760. The sequence goes on along the minus strand of DCHE01000080.1, from coordinate 17,209 downwards.
TGACTCAGTTATTTTCTTTAATTTCCGTCCTGACAGAGCAAGAGAGATTTCAAAGACCTTCTGCGTACCTGAGTTCGATGGATTTGAGAGAGTTAATGGCTTTATGCCACTTACATACGTATGCTTTACAGATTACGATGAGACAATGCCTAATAAGCTTGTAGCATTTAAGAAGGAATCTGTTACAAATACATTTGGTGAGTACCTTGCAGCTAAGGGACTTAAGCAGCTTAGACTTGCAGAGACTGAGAAGTATGCTCATGTTACCTTCTTCTTCAACGGTGGTGTTGAGGAGCCTAATGCAAATGAGGACAGATCTTTAGTTAAGTCTCCAGCTGTTGCTACATACGACCTTCAGCCAGAGATGAGCGCTCCAGAGGTTAAGGAGAGACTTGTTAAGGCAATTAAGTCTGACGAGTACGATGTAATTATCATCAACTTCGCTAACCCAGATATGGTTGGTCATACAGGAGTTATTCCAGCAGCTGTTAAGGCAGTTGAGACAGTTGATTCTTGTGTTGGTGAGGCAGTTGCAGCAGTTAAGGAAGCTGACGGAGTATTATTTATCTGTGCTGACCATGGAAATGCAGAGCAGATGATTAACTATGAGACAAAGCAGCCTCATACAGCTCATACAACAAACCCAGTTCCATTTATTCTTTACAACTATGACGATTCAATTAAGCTTCGTGAGGGTGGATGTCTTGCAGATATCGTTCCAACACTTCTCGAGGTTATGGGACTTGAGCAGCCAAAGGAGATGACAGGAAAGTCACTTATCGTTAGATAGAATTATACATTGATTAATCAAATATTTCTTTGTTTGGTGTAAAATCTTAATATTTACTAAGTGTGAATTTAATATCCGCTCTGTATAGTGATATTCAGAGTGGATTTAAAGGGAAAAATAAAAGGTAAAGGAGACATGATATGAAGAAGTTTATGAAAGAATTTAAAGAATTTGCTCTTAAAGGAAATGTAATGAGCATGGCAGTTGGTGTTATTATTGGTGGTGCTTTTGCTGCTATAGTAACAGCTTTCACAGATGCATTTATCAATCCGCTTATCAACAGTGTTGGAGGTTCTGAAATTGGCGGTTCAATCAAGCTTCCATGGGTTGACTATACAGGTATGGATGCTGAGACAATGAAGACAATGACACTGAATTATGGTGATTTTATCTCAGCTGTTATTAACTTCCTTATTACTGCAATCATTCTTTTCATGCTTATTAAGGGTATGAATAAGCTTATGACTCTTGGAAAGAAGAAGGAGGAAGCAGCTCCTCTTACAAGAAAGTGTCCATTCTGCGTATCTGAGATTAGTGTAAAGGCAACAAAGTGTCCAAACTGTACTTCAGATGTTGAGCCTACAGAAGAAGAAAAGTAAGATAGATTATTAATGACATATTTGCCAGGAACAAGATAGCCGTTTACATAAGGCTGTTTTGGCCTGGCCTTTGTCATATAGATTATTTGTGGAATGGAAAGATATGAACAATTCGGATTATTCAAATAAAAACAGAACAAGAAATAATGAGAATAACCCTTCAGCAAGAAGGGAATTATATGAAAGGCCAGCGAATAGACCTTCTAATAATTCTCAGACAAGAGATAATAGAACAGCAAGAGATGCAAATGGCAGGCCTATGCAAAAGACAGTAAGGGATGCAAATGGCAGGCCAGTGCAAAAGACAGTAAGGGATGCAAATGGAAGGCCGGTGCAAAAGACAGTAAGAGATGCAAATGGCAGGCCTGCTCAAAAACCAGTAAGGGACGCAAATGGAAGGCCAGTTAAGAGAGATGCCTACGGAAGACCTGTAAGAAGCTCAGGTTATTCGCAACAGGGTGTAAACCAGGCTGATGACTACGAATTAAGAGCAAGAAGAGCTGAGATGGCAAGGAGAAAGAAGAGAGCCGAGGAAAGAAAGCGTGAGAGACGTATGAGAGCTATTGTCGCTTCCTTTGGGTTCGTATTTCTTTTTATAGTTCTTTATGCTTTGACATATTTTATTAGCACAAAAAGAAAGGTTACAGTTGAGATAAACGAGGGACCAGTAGAGGCCTCTGACTTTAAATTTCTGCCTATTGCAGGAGCAAAAGAGGTTTCGGGATTTGATGAGATTGATTATTCTAAGCTTGGTGAATACAAGGTTGTTATTAAAACACTAGGCTTTAAGAAGACTGTAAAGGTAGTAGTTGAGGATACAGTGAGTCCTAAGGTAAGCACCAAGGATGTTGAAACCTCGATTGATACAGATTTACAGGCAGATATGTTCGTAGCAAGCGTAACTGATGCGACAAAGACTACAGTGTCATTTGCCAAAAAGCCTAGTATGAGCGATACAAATACTCAGACAGTAAAGATTAAGGTTACAGACGAGGGTGGAAATGAAACTGTAGCAACGGCAAGTCTTAAGCTCTACAAGGATAATGTTCCTCCAGTGATTGAGGGCGTTAAGGCACTTAAGGGCTACGTTGGTTCAACTATTAAGTACAAAGAGGGCATAGTAGTTACGGATAACATGGATCCAAATCCGCAGCTTACTATTGACAATAGTCAGGTGGATTCAGATAACCCTGGTGTTTACAAGGTTATCTATATTGCAAAGGATGCAGCAGGAATCGAGACAAAGGTTGAGACTACACTTACTCTTGAGCCTAAGCCGGATGGCTACGTTGAGCCGGATATAGTACTTGCTGAGGCACAGAAGGTTCTTGATGAGATACTTACTGATGGAATGTCAGAGTATGAGAAGCTTTCTGCAATTTACAAATGGTGTAATAAGAAGATAAGCTATGTAGATTCTGATTACAAGGAGTCGTGGGAAGGCGCAGCTTACATAGCATTTACAAAAAGACAGGGTGACTGTTATATGTACTTTGCAGCTGCAAAGGCACTTCTTACCCAGGCAGGATTTGAGAATGTTGATGTTATTAAGAAGGATACTAGTCACAGTAAGCATTTCTGGAATATGGTAAATACCTCCCAGGGCTGGTATCATTTCGATACGACTAACTTCAGATCAGGCTATAAGTTCTGCCTTGTTACAGACAAGGAGCTTGATGCTTATTCCAAGAAGCATAAGGAAAGTCATAATAGAGATAAGTCACTATATCCAGCTACTTCAGAGAAGGATTACGTGAAGGACTAATATTATTTTATTAAAAAACAGTAGAATTTCGATAAAAATATCGACGTTCTGCTGTTTTTTGTGTTATAATAAAGAATACACTAAAAATGGGGGTACTATGCGTAAATTTAGTACTTCATTAGTAAGTAAAATAATAGATTACAATATGTTGCAGATGAAAACCACAGGGTGGAGCTGGCTGTGACTTACGTATTATATTAGGAGGAGCTTATATGAAAAAAAATGGAAGGAGACTCAGTAACAGAATCATAGCATTCCTGTTATCTGCCGGACTGGCATTTAACTCAGTAGGTACTAGTGCTAGCTCGTACGCGACTGGCATTTCTTCTGATGCGATTTATCAGGAGAGTTCTGAAGAGACTGTGAATGATGTTACTGAAGATAATACTGAAGCATCGAATAATTCAGTAGATTCGACTGAGGCTAACAGTGAATCAATTGAGAACGAAAAAGATGTAGATGGTAATACTGATCCAGAGGATGTGATAGAGGAGCATGCAGAGCAGGTAAAGGCTGATGGTACAGAGGCAGGTCCACTTCGCATCAACGGAAAGCCATTCACTAATGGAGAGATGACCTTATACTATGGTGATAGTGTAGAGCTTTCTGTTAATGGCAATAATACAACAATAGAGTATTCGTATATTCTGGCAAGTGAGAATCCAAATGATATTAATACTCAGTGGAAGAATCTTGCGGAAAAGATTCCAAGTAATCATATTACTCTTTTGCCAGGCGAGTATTTACTAGGCTATGATTCAAATGGTGGTTCGGAGTATACATCCAACTATAAGCTTATTATTAAAAAGGCTAAGATTGCAGCACCAGATGTTAACTGGTCTAGCGAGGCTGGTAAGCTAATGGTTGGTGAATGGAGCCTTAAGAAGGATTCATCTAATAATGCTCTTTCAGCAACTAACGGTTGGATTTATGACACACCAAGAGATTACATTCTCACAGTATATAAGGATGGTAAGAAGATAGGACAGTCTGTTGGAACACAGGCCAATGAATACACCTTACATGATACAATTCGTAATAATGGATTTGGTGATTACACCTTCGGAATTGTATCGGTTTCTCTTGATACAAATTTATATGAAAATTCAGAAGAGGTTATAAGCTCCGTATATAAATATAGAGATACAATCAAGCCTGTAATTGTATCATTTACAAATTCTGCTTCTGAATTCACAGGCGTTGCAAAGGATGACGAAACTGGTATTTACTCGTATGCTTTTTCAGCAAAAACTAGTGAGGCCGAGGTTGCTGACTGGACAGAGGTTGCTAGTCCTGAGAAGGCAAAGGAAGAAACATTTACATATGCACCAACTAAGTCTGGTACATATAAGTTCTATGTAAAGGATAAAGAAGGCAATATCTCAGCAAGTACTGATGAGATTAAGGCTACTAAGATTACACTTGTTGGTAAAAGCTACACAGATAGTGCACCAAGCAGTGACAGTGTAGTTTATGTGGGTGATAGTGATTACACACTTACAACTCCAGTCAGAGCAGGTTACACCTTTAAGGGATGGCACCTTGGCTCTGCAACAGGTGAGATTGTGACAGCAGTTGATACTACATTACTGGGCAGTGATGTTTCGGTTTACTGCGAGTGGGAGTCGAAGGCATTCCCAACAACTATCACATACAAGGATGCTATCGTAAAGACCTATGATGGCGAGGAAGTAGTTCTTACTGCAAATGTTGAAAATGCAGATGAGGCTGAAAGTGTTAGTTATCAGTGGTACCAGGATGGCGTAGCTATTGATGGAGCTACAAGTAAGACATATTCGGTTAAGAATGTAAAGGATTCTGGCGAGATTACTGTTAAGGCAACAGTAAGAGTTGAGGGCAAGGATTCAGATTATGTTAGTAACCCTGCTACAGTAGCTATTACCGCTAAAGAGCTTACCATAAGCTTAAAGGGCGAAGGCCAGGATATTAAGACTACTTATGGTAGTGACGTACCAGAATTTGAACTTAAGTATGATGGACTTGTATCTGGTGATGATGAGTCGGCAGTTACCTTTGGTAAGGTTGATACAGATTATGTAAAGGGCAGTGATGCAGATACCAGCACAGGTTATTCGGTTACATTAAGTGGATTTGGTGCTGATAATTATTCAATTTCTTATGATAATACAAAGAAGCTTTATGTATATCCAAGAAATGTAGAGAATGAGGATAGTCTTGTTACTGTAGAATTTGATAGCTTAGATGATGTTATCTATGATGGCACTGCAAAGACTCCTTCTTACAAGGTCAGTGATGCAATGCTCAGTATTGATGAGGTTGCTATGGATGGCAATTACAGTGCTACATGGCAAAACAATGTTGAAGCAACAAAGGACAATGCTTCACTTACACTCAGCTTTACCGGAAACTATACAGGTACAATTACAAAGAATTTTGAAATCAAGAAGAATACCTTTACTGCCGAGGTTAAGGTAGGAAGCTACAAGTATGGTGAGTTTGATGATGATGTCAAGGCAAAGCTTGTACCTAAGAATGCAGATCCAGGACTTTCTGCTACTGATGTAACCTTTTATTATAGAGAGGTGACAGATGGCGCGTATGGTGACTGGTCACTGGTAAGACCAACTGACGCTGGTAAGTATCAGGTATACGCATCAGTTGCAGAGACTACAAATTATGAAGCAATTGAAGCAACAGATATTTCTGATTTTGAGATATATAAGAGAAATGTTATCTATCAAACAGAATCGGGTAAGTGGGCATACGATGGTAACAGCCATTCACTTCCAACTATAACAGAACCAGATTCAATTACAATTGATGGCAAAACATATGAGAATGATGGATATACCGGTGGTGACGGATATCGTTCGCTTTACGCAGATACTTCGGTTACACAGGTAACCGGTTCAGAGGGTGTTAAGAATACAATTAATATTGTTCTTTCTTCTTCTACAAAGGAGAGAAACTACAATATTATTAAGGATGAAGGAATTCTTGTAATTGATTCGGATAGTCTTGTAAGTCCATCAGGACTTTCATGGAGCTTAGATGAAACAGGAGTTGCAAAATGGGTAGCTGTATCAAGAAAGAATCTTACAGTAGGCTACAGAGTTATGCTTTTCAGAATTGATGACAATGGAGCAACTCTTATAATGAATGGAGATTTAGAGTGTTTTGAAACAGATACTCCATCCTATGACTTCTCCTCAGTGATCGAGGCTGATAAGGAGAAGGGTATTGCTCAGTACGCTTATCAGGTTATGGCATATCCAAGTGGCGGAAGCAGCTGTGACGATTATTCAGAGAGTGAGTATTCTGAGTTTGATGATAGTCCGCTTATTTCAACTAACTGGGTTGAACTTCAAAGTGATGACGGTATTGAGTCAGTTACATTTGCTGATGGTACAAGCAAAAAGCTTATTCTTGCAGGTGAGCAGTTTGATGTGAACGTTACATATAAGAGAGGCTTTAGTGGGGATATTTCTAAATTCACCTACTGGCCAGCTTCTGCCAATACCGACATAAAGAATATTGATTCAGTAGAAGAAACAAATGAAACAAAATATGTATTCACACTTGCTGGTAATGTGAAGGATAAGAATCAGTACATTATTACAGCTAAGTCTGATGATGAGAAGCCTTGGGGATTCTTTAACTTTGATTATTATAAGGATAATTATAAAAAGGTAGTAGCTATACTTCACTGTAGCGATGGTTCTGAGGTTGACAAGTATTATGTCCTAAAATCAAGTGCTAAAAATTCTACAGAGCTTTCAGCCGAAATGGCTGCTGCCGAGTCAGATATAGCGAATTGGACTAGTATTCCTGATAATGAAAAGCATGCACCATATAACTACCAATATGCCAATATACCATATGAGATTACCGAACCTGGCAAGTATTATCTTGCAGTTTCAGATTCTAAGGGACAGGTAGGATGGTCTGATGCCTTTGAAGTATACAAGGTTGAATTTGATGCAAATGCACCTGAGGGAGTAACTCCTACAGGTTCGATGGAACCTATCTTAAAGGTAAAGGGAGAGGCAATTGATCCACTTCCAGCTGTAGGATATGAAATCGACGGATATTCATTTACTCAGTGGAAAGTAAAGTCAACGAAGGGTCTTCTTGATGATGGCGCAAAGTATGCAATTGAAGGAAATCAAGTATTAATAGCTAACTGGACAGACCAGACTCATACCTATACAGTTAACTATTATATTATGGATACTGAAGGTAATTATCCTGAAGAAGGAAGTCCTTCTGAGACAAAGACCTTCACAGCATACTTTGGTAAGGAGATTGAAGGTACCTACGATAAGATTCAGAAGAAGATGGACGGCTTCTATTACGATGCTGATAAATCTACAGAGAGTATTTTAATAGAGGATGACAATGGTGTGATTGATATCTATTATGGAAGAAATCAGTACACCTTCTCATACTACTACACACTTCCCGGAGCTACAGATAAGACTTATCCGGTTGAGCCAGTTAAGTATTATTATGGAGCAGCTCTTCCAAGTGAAGAAATTGAGAAACCAGAGGTTGACGGATATGCTTTCATCGGATGGGAGTATATTGAAACTGGTGCAAGACCAACAAAAATGCCAAGCTACAATGTAAATGCTACAGGTGAATTTGTTGCTGCTGATACACCATATACAGTAAATATTTATGAGAAGAGCATTGATGGTACAGGATACATTCTTGCTGAAACCTACGCAAAGTATTCTAAAAACGGAAGTGAAATGACCTTCTCAAGCGGAGATATAAAGCTCGCAAGTTATGAGGGCTTCAGCTACAAGGGCGTTAAGGTTGAGGAAAACGGAGCTTATTCTCCAGAGTCGATGAAGAGTACTGATACAGGCGTTGTGTCTGCAGAGGACACTCTTATTGTTGATTACTTCCTCGATAGAAATACATACAAGATTACACTTAATGTTACAAAGACTGATTCTGGTGACAAGGTTAGTATCTATGAGGCTAGCTGGAATGTAATCTATGGAACAGTGTTTGATGAGAATTATATCAGCAATATTGCAAACTATTTTGATGAAAGAAATGGAGCAAATCCTGATACAACAATAAGAGATGATAAGGAAACAACAGATTTAACAACCTACGTACTTGCCGATTATATTGGTTACAGTACAGGTTCATCACCAGCAACCATGCCTGCAGGTGATGTTACAATCACAAGAGAGTATGTAACAAATATTGACGCAGAGTATAAGCTTCATGTTTACTTTGCAGATGAAAAAGGTAATTATCAGAAAAAGGCTGATTTAGTTTACTTTGGTACAATTGGAAAGAATGTAAGCTTCGGTACAAGTGATACAGATACAATCAAGGTTTCAAGTCTTAGTACCCTTGTTTCAAGATTACAGGATTACACCTTGAATCCTTCCGCTGAAAATACAGTCTTGTCTGGTACAATCACAAATGGAAGCACAGAAAATCCAGAGCTTGAGCTTTATGCATACTTTGACAGAGCAGAGGTTAAGGCTACAATCAATTACTACTATGGTGACAGTGTAAAGAACTGGAAGCTTATAACTACTGAATACAAGTATGGCGTCTGGGGTTCTGAGTTTGACTGCGAGCCACTTAAGTATTTTGAGGATTACAGGACACAGGGGTATGTTGAGGATTACAGGACACAGGGGTATGTTGCTTCCTTCCAGGGAAGCTATGCTATTAACTGGGGATATGGATGGCCAGTATTCAGATTTGCAACTGAGGCATCCCTTACCGATAAAACATATTTAACTAAAATAGGAACCAAGGTTAAGTACGGTAATACAACACTTACAACAATCAATGTCTACTATATGGATCCAAGACCTGAGAGTCATTTTGATATTCCAGTCAAGTATAGAACAGATAATGTTGGTGGAAATATTACCAGCGCAGATGTACTCATTCCATATGATGGCAATGAATACCCAGTCGTAATCAGAGAGAAGAGCGACATTTATGACAATGCTGTTTTCGTTCCTGCAAGTGACAGTACAGTATATCCTGGACTTTCGGAAATGAATGGACACTATGATTATACTAATGCAACACTTAAGGATGGATATACAAAGCTTACTCTTGATTCCCAGAGTACTGTTGAATACTACTTAAAGGACGGAGTTATTTATGCAGTATTTACTAATGCATCAGCTCTTGACCAGCAGTACTATGGTAATAGATTTGGCGTGTCATTTGGTGGAAATACTATCGTATATCAGACTGTTAAGAATTTTGCTGACAATTATGTAGTATCTGAGGATAAGATTGGCGTTGTTATCGACAATAACAGTGCGAGTGGTGTCAGATACGAAGAAGGTGGCGGCGGAGTTTATATGTATCACTTCAGATACAAGAACGAATACACACTCTACCATAATGTACAGGGTAATTCATGTGCAGGACATACATTTACAGAGGGAAGCAATGTAACTGTAGAGAGAATAAAGGAATTACTTGAAAAGGATAGCTTTACACCAATTACAGGTTACGAGCTTGAAACCTACGATGATGCAAAGTATACACAGGCACTTACACCTATCACTAATATGGGCTCAAGCAAGATTGTATACAGCAAGTGGGTTAAGTCAAAAATTGAATACAATAAGACAGCTTATTATGAATTAAGAGATAATATCGGCAGCTCAAGCTACATTACATTAGCAGATATCACAACAGACCCAGATACTGGAAAGTCGCAGGCAGTGGTAGAGGGCGTTGTTGTTGATATTGAAACAGCTGTTAGCGAAGGCGATGAAGTCACAATTAATGATGGTGTAGGTAATTCTTATACTTATAAGCCACAGATTACTACCTACAGCTACGATGGTGAAGTAGTTGCCATTTCAGAAAAGCATTATACATATTCATTTGCAACTATTAACTTTGAATATGAGTCTAGGAATAAAACAGGCTTTAGCTTTGATGTAAAGAATTCAAGTAATCTTCTTGGAACCTACATTGAGACAAAGGCCTCAGATCTTAGCGCATATTTCTGCAGAGATACTTATAAGCTCGAGATAAATCCTAATAATTCAGACACACCTGATATTACCACTGAGACATATAAGTATGGCCAGAACATAACAATTATGAATCCAGAGTATCCTGGTTATGAATTTGTACAGTGGAATGCTATGGATGGAACACTTCCTGAGGCTAAGAAGACTACAACTTCAATTTCAATCAGAATGCCTATGGAGAACCTTTCTATAAAGGCTGAATATAAGGCGGCTGAGTTCGGATATGAGGTTACTCATTACTACCAGACAGTGGGTAAGACATATCTTAGAACTGAAGTGAGTGCAATAACTAGTGCCAACTCACTTCCAGCAGAAATTTATGTAGATAATTTATATTATGAAGGTTTTGTAAGTGATGGTATCTACTATTACACAGATGATACTTCAAATTGCACTTATTACTATAAGCCTTACGATAATAATAAAGATAATATTGATTCAAATGATATAGTCGCAATTAAGTCGATGGAAAATGTTGTATCTGAAGATATAATAACATTTTCATCAAAGGTAAAGTCTGTTGCACACTTTAATTTTACAAGTGCAACCTGTAAGACTTCTAAGGAAATTATTAGCAGTAAATCAAAAGATAGCTTTGACGCTGAATATGGAATGTCACTTGAGTACTTCTATGAGAGAGAGAAGGGATATACAGTAGCTTCCGTTGCAAAAGCAACTGATAATGGTGAGGTAAATGTATCAATTGTAGAAAGTGGAGATTCAAATCATCTTTACAGAGAGGATGTAACACTCACTGCATCAGTAGGTCCAGGTTATACATTTATTGGATGGTACAATGCAAGTGAGGTATTGGTTGATTATACAGATGAGGCTGATATCAGCACACTTGATTTGGTTGAAAGTCTTCCAGCTGCATTATCGATTGAGGAAACTCTTCAGTTCAGAATAACAGAGAATACTAAGGTTGTTGCCGTAGTTGAACCAAAGGGAATTCCTGATGGAGCAACTCTCGAGATTAAGACAGACAGGACGACATATACATATGGATATATGTCAAGTGATGTGGCTGTTATGACAGCAACAGCTATTCTTCCTGATGATTTTGATTCAACTATCTATATCAAGGGATATACCTGGTATGATGCTGAGGGTAATGAGATAGCAAAAACTCAGGACTACAAGATTCCTGTCAGCCTTGCTGCTGGTTCACATGAATACTCATGTAAGGCAGAAATTGCAAGACGTGATAATGGACGTTCAATATTTATAGACGCAGAGACAGCTATTAATATTGTTATTAATAAGGATTACTTAAATACAATTAGCAAGAATTACGAAGGATATTATGATGGCGATGAGCACGGTATATCGATAGTAGTATATGACGGCATTATTTCTGGTACAGATTATGTTGAGTATACTGAAGGAACAGATTATATAGTTTATTATTCTGAACAGTATATCGATAGTCATAATTATAAGGAACTCTGTGAGGCTGGAAATGCATCAACAACACCAATCAAAAAGAAGGATGTTAAGCTTACAGATGGAGTAGTAGATAATTATACAGTATATTATTATATCGAGCCTATCGGAACACTTGCTGATAATTATGAGGGTGTTTATGGCCATAGAACAATACGTATCAAACCAGTTAAGCTTAAGATTGCTGCAACTAACGGAATCTTCAGTAAAGAGTTCGATAACAGTACTTCTGTAACAGGAGAGGATTATAAGAAATTAGTTGATCCGAAAAATGGCTACTTCACAATAACAGGATTTGTGGGAGAAGAAGAGAGTGAGTTTTCTCTTGACTGTTCTGCAGAGTTTGACAGCAAGCATGTAAGAACAGCTGGTAAGGTTACCCTTTCTGATTTCAAGATTATTGATGAAGAGGGAACAGTTAACAATAACTATTATTTCGCAACAGGTTCGGAGATTTATGTTTCTGGATATATCACAGCAAAACCACTTACAAATGAGTGGTATGTTGCCGAGGGTGATAATGGTATTGTTAAAACTATTGATGGTAAGGATGTAATTGTATATGAATACAACGCTGCAACACATCAGCCACAGAGTAAATTTACAGAGACAGTTGAAGGTCTTTCGTTAAATGTATCCGGTGGTCAGAAGAACAGTGGTACATATACAGCAAAAGCATCAATTGCAAGCTCTGATGCAGATACAGAGACAAGTGATTATATCCTTTCGGCATCAGATCAGAAATTCATAGTTAATAATAAAACACTTAAATTTAGTGTTGTGGGTGACAGGGTTACATATGACAAGCAGAACCACTCACTCACACAGGTTAATTTGAATGGAGAAAAGATTTCTTCAGGAGACAAGGTTACAATTGACGGCAATGAATACACAATTATCTTCTCATTACTTTCAACAGAAGATGGTAAGAGCTATGAATTCAAGGATGCCAGAACCTATAACTATGACGTTTATAGCATTAAAATCACAAATTCAGCAGGAATAGTTGTAACTGATAACTTTGAGTTTGAGACTACCTCGGGTGATCTTGTAATAGATAAGGCAAAGATTGTAATTGAAAATATCGGAGCCGAGGATAAGGTTTACGACGGCAATACAAGTGCAACTCTTACGTTTGACAAGGTTACCTATAATGGAATTTGTTCGGGTGATAAGCTTTCACTAGATGAGTCAAAGATTACTGGTAAATTCGTTGATGCAAAGGTTGGCGAGGATAAGACTGTTAATATCGAAATCGAGCCGGATGCATTAACAGGCGATGATATCAGAAATTATGAATTAAGTATTGCAGAAGGTGAAACAGTTCAGAAGACTACTGCAACTGCTGATATTACAATGCAGTCTATAGCATTAGTACCTTATGACGATATTAAAATTACCTATGGAGATCCAACTCCGTTTGGCGCGAAGCTTAATGGTGAACTTAGTGATGGTGATACAAAGGAAAGCGTCAAGGTAAGCGGTTCAATTAAGTTCTTAATTACCGATGAAAAGGGTAAAACGTATTATAACAACTATGATGTTGATGAAGAGAGTCTTGCGAAACTTGAGACTGGTTTGGATGAAGCTCTATTTGAGCTTATGTATCTCCATGCTGGAAGCTACAAGGTAAGTATTTGTGAATCAACACTTACAGCTTCTGATTACAAGATTAATATTGATACAGAGGCTACAGTTAATCTTACTATTGGTAAGAAGGATATTACTGCAGATGCATGCGAAACTGATACTTATTTAAGTGAGTCACTTAAGAAGACTTATGATGGAACGAAAACTGTAAATTCCACCATAAAGAGTAAAATAGGTAGAAATAACGACGGAGATGGTGATGAATATTACTATTTCAACGGTATTCTTCCTATTGATGAGGGCAAATTTAGGTTATCTAAATTTAACTGTCAATATGAGGATGTAAATGCAGGCGATGTTGCTATAAAAGTGTATGATATTGGCATTATTAGTAGCGATTATAATCTTACTAATACGGAATTCTGTCTTGATGGTATGATTGATCCAAAGGAAATCGACATTAAGGCGGATAATAAGCAGCTTACATATGGCGATTCTGCTGATAGTATAGATTACTCATTTACAATTACTGGATTAGTATCTGCAGATAAGAATAAGGACATTATTACTGATGTAGAATATTCAACAACCTATCCTGAGAAGGGTAACGTCGGTACATACAGTATTAAGATTGTTAGCTGTGCAATAATTAATGACAATTACAATATCAAAGATACAAATGACGGAGAATTAAAGGTTGTACCAGCAACAATTTCTGTTAAGGTTGTACCTTCACAGTATGCTATTGATGAGGAAAGAATCACTGGCAATGCATTTACAATGATATATGGTGAGAATGCCCTTGGTGCATGGTTTGATCTTTCTTATGAAGGATTTAAGTATGAGGATACTAAGGCTGTAATTACTGTAGATCCTAACTATATTTACAAAATTGGTGAAGGAACTGGAGATAATTCATTTGAGGTTACACCTACTGGAGAAGGAAAGCCTAGTATTGCAGGTGATTACAATATTAGTGTAGATAAGAAGTATTTTTCGGCAACAAACTACAATTTTGAGTTTGTGCCAGGATATACCTTACATGTAAATAAGAAGGATATTCAGGTTAAATCAATTGGCGTTTCTGATAAGATTTACGACACAACTACAAGTGTCACAGCAGGTCAGATTACTTATGGTACAAATGGTACCAAGAAGCCAGGAGATGAGGGATATTCATATACTTCATACTTTACAGGACTTGAGGATGATGATATTACATACCTCACAACTAATAAGCAGAATGGTCTTACATTTAACCTGACTGAAACAGTTTATGATGGAAAGGATGTAGGAGCTCATAAGGTTGCACTTTCGTATGAAATTAATAAGTACCTCAATGCGAGATACAATGTCAGCAGCAAGGTTACAGAAGCAAATTCAAACATTTTAGCTAAGCCGCTTGAGATTACAGCAAAAACTGACAAGACAAGTATTAAGTATGGTGAGGCACATCCAGCATATAGTAATTCGTATGATGCATTTGCTGGAACAGAGACTGTAACAGTTCTCACAAAGATGGAAGAGGACAGCTCATGGACCAATGTTGTTAAGGGTACAGACGGTGAGGTTTGGACATCAAATTACTGTGATGGTGTTACTTCTCCAAATTACTCTGATGTTGGAACCTACACAGTAACTCCAACAGGCTTTGTTTCTGGAGCAAATGGCAACTACACAGTAAGCTATGTAACCTGTGAGTTCGAGGTTACACAGAATCAGCTTTCATCACCAGTAGTCAGCTGGACAAAGGCAGGAACTGTTAAGTTTGCTGCGGTTGATAAGATAGGAGATGTTGAGGTTGACCACTACGAGCTTATTCTTGTTAAGGATGGAGATACTGAAAATCCAGTCAAAACACTTGCATCTGTAAATCCTGATACAGAGTATGATTTCCTTGAAACAATGAGACTTTCAAAGGGTGCATACAAGGTTTATGTTAAGGCAGTTGCAAGTACAGTTAACAATGCTGATAAAAAGAATGTACTTGATAGTGAGTATGGCGAATCTGATACAAAGTATGCTGCAAAGGTTAACCTTGTGATGGATACAACAGAAGGTACTGCTACAGTAAGTGCTATGAATTCTTATTCAGATAAGATTAGCTGGTCATTAAATAATATAAGTAATCCAGCTTCATATATTATTGTAGAGGATGAGAAGGATATTCCATTTAACGTAACATTTACTGATTACGCAGCTTCTGGTTATGATGTTACAGCAGTTGTCAGCTCAAGCGCAGCAGCTACACTTACAGCTAATGCTTCAAGCTACGACAAGACATTACCAAAGAGAAGCTATGACAATACTGTATCAATTGGCGATTCAATTAATACAGACGAGGTGACACTCACAATTAAGCTTACAGCGATTAAGCCTCAGCTTAAGGCGGAGCTTACATTCAATGATACGGGCTTAGAGGATGTTACTCATAACGGACTTAAAACAGAAATTACTTATGGATATAAGACAGTTAACGCTCCTAAATTTACAGTTACAGTTGAGACAGTTGAGGGAGATACAGTAACAACAGATGAGTATACCTATGAGTACCACTGGTATATGAGAAATCCTAAGGAGAAATTCTATGAGATTTCTGCAGGCGTTACTTCTAATGGTGAGGTTACTGAGCTCAAGTTCCCACAGGGTAAATCAGTTACTACCTATTATGTATACTGTGAGATTACTGCAACCAGAAAGGATAATGGACTTAAGTCAGATGTTTATAAGACAACAGTTCTTGGAGACAAGGGCTATTACGTTGTAAATGTACTTAGAGGCGATGTAAGTGCTGAGACACATTTGACAGGCTGGACATATGGTGAGGAAAGAAATGAGCCAAGTGTGACTGGCATTCCAGATGAGATACTTGCTCTTGATACCTATAAACCATATTATTACTACAGCAGTCAGGATACATATTCAGGAGATTTCACTGATAAGTCTGCTCCAAGCGGATGGACAAGTGTGATGCCAACAGATGATGGTACATGGTATGTTCTTACATATGTTAAGGAGACACCAAACTTCAATGCAATTACAACATCACCGGTTGCATTTACAATCAATAAGGCTAAGCTTGAAACTCCACAGAATGTAGTTCTTCAGGTTCCTTCAGATACAGTTAAGTACGGAACACTTACCTGGGATGCGGTACCTGGAATTAAGGAAAATGCAGGCGCTGAAACTGGATATGATTCAGAGGCAACAGTAACCTATGATGTGACAGTTACAAATGTAGCAACATCAGAGGTTAAGGAATATAAGAAGCTCACAGCTACAACTGTTAATATAGCTGATTCACTCACAGATAAGGGTGAATATACTATAACAGTTAAGGCAATAGCTAATAATAAGAAGATAACTAATAACAGTGATGGATTAGACAATGTATTAGACAGTGATGCGGCTACATTAAATGCGGTTGTACCTGGTAATATCACAGCTGAAACATTTGAGAAGGTTTATGATGGAACTCCTATAGTTCTTACAGCAAACTTTGAATATGATGTAACAGCAGCTTCAGATACCTCATATCAGTGGTATAAGGATGGTAAGGCTATTGCAGGAGCTAACAAAAAGACATTTGATGTAACCTACGTTGAGCAGACAGCTACATATCTTTGCCTTGTAACAGGTACTGATGGCAAGGAATACTTCACTAGTACAAAGATTGTTACTATCAAGCCAAGAGAGATAACAGTAACATCTGATTCACTCAGTATTAACTACGATGGAGTAGAGCATACTAAGAATGCACAGAGTAATACAACAATTACCAGTGGCTCGCTTGCTTCAACTGATTCAATTGTTTATACATATGCTGATACAGCAAAGATTAAAAATGTTGGTTCAGTAACAAACAAGATTACTTCAGTAACAATTACACACAGTAGTGGTAAGACAGTTTACGCTGACAAGGCTGCAAATAATAACTATAAGGTTACAGTTGTTAATGGAACTCTTACTATAGAGAAGACAAGTCTTAAGATTA
>DCHE01000084.1:10639-13780 GCA_002314775.1 Lachnospiraceae bacterium UBA1760 | reverse complement strand
GCATAATTATGACAGTAAGTACATTGATAGGAAAAAACAGGGTTCAAAGTATATTAACTAAGGTATCGATTATAGTGAGCATTATAGCAATCATGTTTACCATTTTGGCTAGAGATCCTTATCCAGCTGTACTTGCCTTTATTCTGTTGATGATTAAAGTGGTAATTATATGGTACAGAGTTGGTATATGGTATAATATATGAACCATAATGATGTGTTGGAGCTGCCCCTAAGGAGGAGTGTATGAAGAAAAGATGTTTATCGCTTGTGCTGGTTGTTGCAATGTTATTTTCCTTATGTGGATGTAATGTGTCAGAGACATCGGATGCTGTTGGTGAAGTGACAGAATCAGTGGAGGAGATTTCTGAAGAGGCTGACAAGAGTAGTGATTCAGAAGAGGAGGCAGGCACTGAGAAAGAAGAAGAGAAAAAAGAGAGTGTAAGCTCAAATAAAGAGAAGAGTGAAGACGAAAATGCTTTATCTGGAATGGAGCTTGTTGAGGCTTTAACAAGTGCAGGGTCATACCCAACAGAAGCAGACTACTCGGAACTTTACGAAAGTGTTGATGCAGCTATTGCAGATTGTAAGGTACTGGTTGATTTGGGTCAGGAGCTTCAGGATAAATACAGAGGTACGCTTGACAATAAGGAATCAATACTTGGTGTATTACAGGATATGGCGGCAGAAAATGGCCCTTATTACCTAATGTACAGATTGAACACATATGCAACTCTACTGGTTTATAAGAATCTTATGGATTCAGATGCCAGAAGAATAAGTAATAAGTTTAACCAGGCTATAACAGATTTTGATAATAAGACTGCTTTTATTGATTCTGAAATATATGAACTTCCTATCGAGACTAGACAGGAGATATTTGATTCTCCGGAATTTGAGTTTTTGGGTAATTATTCCAGTATCTATACTGATTCGGAAAGGAAGACATTTGATGAGCCTACTTCTCAGATTATTAATACGTTAACAGGTAATGCGTCAGATCCTATGGATACTTTTTCTATTTTGTATGATGAAACACCTTTGCTCTCAATTACGTTTCCAGATGGTCAGGAAAAGGAACTCACAGAGGAGGTAGTTGACGAAATAATCTATGGAAGTGGCGATTATGATCATAATTTTATGATTGAGGTTGATGATCTAATAGGTAGAAGATTCGGTAAATTGATTAATACATATACTAGTCTTC
The DNA here is from genome assembly GCA_002314775.1 of Lachnospiraceae bacterium UBA1760. Taxonomy (GTDB): domain Bacteria; phylum Bacillota; class Clostridia; order Lachnospirales; family Lachnospiraceae; genus UBA1760. The sequence continues at coordinate 12,576 of DCHE01000084.1, read as the reverse complement.
TTCAGACGCAAATGCAGAACTATGTGAATAGGGCAACAGTAAATGGCTATGATAATTACCTTGAATATGCTATGAAAGATGATTATCTTGAGACAGAAATCTATGATAAAAATATTGAATCCGTTCATAATATTTTGCCTCAATACCGCAGATATGTGGATCTTAGAAAAGAGGCTATTGGTGCGGATGATGGAATAACATATGCTGAAATGTTAGGCAATGTTATTACTTCTGATAAAAATATTAAATATGATGACGCTGTACGTACGGCGGAAGAGGCATTACTTGTGTATGGCGATGATTATGTAAAAACCTTTGATGCTATGTTAAGAAAGGCACATGTTGATGCGGATCCGACTGAGAATAAGAGAGTTGGTGCTTTTTCGATGGCGGCTTATGATCCAGGTATTTATGCATATATTAATATGAACTACAGGGGTTCTTATTATGACATGACTACTCTTGTACATGAAGGAGGACATGCGATGTATTCTAATATCTCAAGTACTCCTGAGGATACGAGCATTTTTAAAAGGGCTGAGATAGGAATATTTACGCATGAAATTGCATCTACATTAAATGAATATATTCTGACCAGACATTTGATTGATACTGCAGATAATGATGAGGATAAACTGTTTTATTTGGATTCACTTCTCACTATGATAAATCAGTCTGTTATTTTACAGACAAAGTATTCGGAATTTGAAAAGTACTGCTACGAGAAGGTTGAGAGTGGCGAAGGACTTGATGCAGAAGATATAAGTGAGTATTGGTATAATCTTGAAAAGGACTATGAGGGTGATTCTGCTTTAATGACCGATGGAAGAAGATATGCATGGTCAAGAGTACCTCATTTCTATTACGGATATTACGTATATAAGTACTCTACAAGTTGTACCTATTCAGGAATAATCGCAAACAGAATTTTCTCTGGCGACGAGGAAATCGTTGATGATTATTTGGATATGCTTGCTCTTGGTGCAAGCTATAAACCTTCAGGTTTGCTTAGGACAATAAATATTGATCCTACAGAAGATAAGGTTTATTTGGAGTTTGCTGATTTGTATAAAGGACTCATGGACGAATATGAGGAACTTTTGATTTCGACCGGAAGGATACAGAGATAAATCAAATAATTGAGTAAAACTCTTTGATTAGTAAGTGGTTTTGAAGGAGGAAAAGAAGAAAATGGTAAGGAAGAAAGTTATAGCTCTTTTGCTTGTTACTGTAATGCTTATGGGGAACCTAAGCGGCTGCAATTCTGAGTCAAATCAGGATTCACAAAATGTAACAGAAGAAGCCTCAGAAAAGCCTACGGCTGAAGATACTGATTCTGGCGAATCTGACTCTGATATGCTTGTAGAAGGAATGTCGCTTCCTGAAGTTGGAGATGTTATATCAGGATTTACTGTAAAGAAAAAAATAGATTATCCACAGAGAAATGGCGTTCTTATAGAAATGGAGTATGAGAAGACTGGGACCCCGCTTCTTTTCTTGGCTAATGAAGATGAGGATAAGGCCTTTACCGCTTCATATCTGACAAGAGCAAATAACAACAAGGGTATTCCTCATATTTTTGAGCATGTAACTTTATCAGGCTCACCTGAATATCCGAATTCATCATTATTTGACGCAATTTCTGGTGGGACCTATAACACGTATATGAATGCTTCGACTTATATGGAAAACACTTCGTATGAGTTTTCATCTCTTTCAGATGAGCAGCTTATTGCAATTGCAAGATATTATTTGAGTGGACTCTCTGATCCTCTTGCGCTTAAGGATTCACATCCACTTGGAAGAGAGGCTTATAGATATCAGCTTTATGATGAAAATGATGATATTACTGTAACGGGTGCAGTGTTTAATGAGATGGAAGCTTCAAATTCGAAAATTTCGAGAGGAGCTTATCAGGCTGTACTGTCAACATTATA
>DCHE01000084.1:0-10553 GCA_002314775.1 Lachnospiraceae bacterium UBA1760 | reverse complement strand
TACAGACATATTATGATATTTATTATCATCCATCGAATATGATTATTACATTATATGGTAATGTGGATTATGTTCCTTTCCTTGAATTCCTTGATAATGAGTACTTATCAAAATATGATAAGAAGGAAGTGAATATTGATGATATTAATTATCAGCCATGGTCGGGGTACAAGGAGGCCGTAGTTGATTTTCCTGCAGAGGAAGGTTCTGATGTAGAAAATCAGTCGGAGGTTGTATATGTAATGACTCTTCCTGATATTTCTGATTATGACCTTGCCTTGATTGAGAACATTGCTTATATGATGTGTACTGAAGGTTCATCACTGGCAAAGAGGATTGAAAGGGAATATCCATCATGTAGTATACAGCCATATTTTGAGCGAGATTTAGATGTTCCTTTCCTAGGGTTCTTATTAAATAATGCCAATGAAGGAGATGAGAAGAATATCAGAAACATTATCAACGAGGAATTTGAGAAGGTAGTTGAGGAGGGTTTCGATAAGGATATTCTGGATGCCTTCGTAAATAATAAAGAGGCGGAAATCTTAATAAATGCAGATGCTCATGGAGGAACAGATGAGCTGGCTAATATCTGTGTTTATTGGGCTGCTCACGGCAAGAGTGTTGATGGATATATTGAATATCTGGATGGTGGGCAGTCTATTGCTGAAGCCAATGAAGAGGGAAGACTTCAGGGGCTTGTTACAGAATATATTCTTAACCCAGAGACATCAGTCTCTTTGGCTATTGTACCTAGGCCGGGATTATATGAAGAGCAGTGGGAAGAACACATGCAGATACTGAAAGATATTAAGGAAAGCATGAGCGATGAAGAGATTCAGGAGCTTATTGCCAGCACACTTGAATTTGATGAGTGGAGCGAGCAGGATGCGATGAATGCTGATATTTCGGATTTTGCAGCAGTAGATGTGGAGGATATAGAGGTTTCCTTTGATAAGCCAGAGCTTAAACAGTCGCAGATAGGAAGTGCAAATGTATATAGCTATGACATGGGCGATGTTGGATATGCAACATCGGGTACATTACTTAGTGCTGACTGTGTCCCGGTAGATAAAATTTATGATTTTAAGCTTGCAGCAGCTCTTCTTGGAGACCTTGCAACTGAGAATTATGATGATTCTCAGCTTACGCTTTGTATGGACAGGGATTTATATGATTATAAACTAAGGTCTTACCTCTATCATGACTGGAAGACAGATGAACCTCATATGGCTCTGCTTTATGAATATACAGCTTTATCCAGGAATATAGATAAAGGTGTAGAGTACTTTGATGAGATAATAAATTCTACTGATTTAACAGATATAGACAGGGTTAAGTACTTAATCACTGCAGAATACAATGATGCAAAGAATAATCTTGAAGACAATATTCGTTCGTTCATTAAGGCTTATGATCTTGCATTAGAAAATGATAACTATAAGATTGATTACTATACACAAGGATTTGGCTACTTAACATATCTTAAAGGGCTTACTAAGATGTCCGATGAAGAGATTAAGAGCAAAATGTCTGATATAGAGGATGTTATTGATATAATTAAAAATCAGAATAATGTAATTTTCTACGTGTATGGAGATGGTGCTGATCTTCAGACCTGCCAGAATGACATGTTTAAGATAATATCAGGTTTATCAGATGAAGCGCTTACTGAGACTGATTTTGCAGGTGAATTTCCTGAATTAGAGAAGGTTGATAAAGTAGCAATTATAACAAATGACAGTTCAACCTATAATGGCATATTCTCGTCAGCGGCAGCGGAAATAGCGCCCTATAGTGGAGTTAAAGAGGTGGTTTCTCGATACGTCCATAATAATATTGTATATCCTGCTTTTAGATATGATATCGGTGCTTATAGTGGATTTAATTTCTATACTTCAGATGGAAGGTCTATGTATGTTATGTCCTTTAGGGATACTCAGGTAAATAAATCCTTTGAATTTATGGATTCTCTTCCAGATATAGTTGGAAGTGCCGATGTAGTAGCGGAGGATCTTGAGGCAGCTAAGCTAAAAAGCTTTAGTGATATGGCGTATCCTGAGAATGATGCATCGATAGTCAAAAATGAAATATATTACGATATCTTTAATAGAGGATCATATATTGACATAATAAATACTAGGCTTGAAGAGATAAAGAGTGTAACTAGCCAGGATATACCTAATACTGAAGGTGCATATCAGATTATGGTTGATGAAGGACTTAAATTCAGCTATGGAAGTGGAAGCAAGATTAAGGGAGCTGGTGGCTATGATTTGATTATTGAGGATTTAGTAAAATAACCTGGTAATGAGGAACGGGGGATTATTCCCTCGTTCTTTTTCTTTTATGCAACATATGTTACAATGCAGCTAGTAATGATTAAATGGAGAAACAATGGCTTCAAGTGACTTGACAGATTTGACAAGACAGGCATAAACAAACAAGAACTGGAGAATGGAGAATGAATAAAAAGACTATCTATAGAGTTTTTATGCTAATCCTTGCAATTGTAATAATCCTGAATTTTGGAATTCATGTATATAGAACCAATGAATTTAATCGTCAGGTTCATACAATAGACAGCTATAATGAGGACGATACATACAATTATTCATTTATTCCACAGAATGGCAAGGATATTTCCTGGACAAGAACTGCAACGATTAATGATGAAGTAATCGATCTTTACGCATGCTCATATGAAGGTGCATTTGTTAATAAATCCACTGTAGAAGTAGCCGAGTGGACCATGCGTGTTGATATTAACAGCGATTGCTTTTTGAATTCGGCCTGGTGCGGTAGGGTTGAGATTCATCAGCGTGATGGAGATAAGGAAAATGTTCAGACTCTGGATTTGAGAAATATAAAAGAGGATGAGGTGCGTCTTAAACATTATGTGGATGGAGATATTCATCTGTTTCCCCTGAGCAAGGGAGACTATTTAATATATTACCCGGATTTGGGTGCTAAAGAATATCCGATTGTTGCAAATGGAAACACAGATGGCAGAATACTGATAGGTGTTATTTTCTATTGGAATCAGACTAAGGAGTTTAATAAGCCTTCATATCATGTGGAATATCGCAAGGAGAAGGGATATTTCCAGGGAACTGAAGCTACTATATTTATAGTGATGAGCTTTTTGTGGATACTTCTTTTTGTTGCAGGATTATCAGCGACTATTACAGCGCGTATCATGCGTCAGCAGGAAATAATGGCGCTTACGCAAAAGAATAATGAATACCTGAATGAGGAAGTAAAAAAACGTATCTCTCAAATCACAGACATGCAGCATAAGGTAGTTCTTGGTATGGCGGACATGATTGAAAACCGAGACAGCAATACCGGAGGCCATGTAAAAAGAACAAGTGATGTAGTAAAGATTCTTGTTGATGAAATAAGGAAGCAGGGAATTGCCGACATAGATGACGTTCAGGCTATTGATATTGAACGAGCAGCTCCAATGCATGACCTGGGGAAACTATCAATTGATAACAGTATACTGAGCAAGCCGGCCAGACTTACTGATGAAGAATTTGAAATAATGAAAACCCATTCTACAAAGAGTGGTGAGTTTGTACATATTGTACTGGACGGAATTGAGGAAGAACACTTTGTAAACACAGCTTATAATGTTGCAAGATTTCATCATGAGAGATGGGACGGAAGGGGATATCCGGATGGATTGTCCGGTGATGACATTCCGTTTGAGGCACGTGTTATGGCAATTGCAGATGTATACGATGCGCTGGTAAGTAAACGCTGTTATAAGGAGGCAATGAGCTTCGAAAAGGCGTATGACATTATGAGTGAGAATATGGGAAGCCAGTTTGATCCCAAGCTTCAGCCGGTATTTAATGCCTGCAGAGATAAACTCGAGATGTATTATAGTCAGAACAACTGATTGCTAATGCAGACGGGATGAAGAATGTAAAAGCTATTACCAAAAACTGAAAGGATGTAAAAATGAACAAAAGTATTTTTCGCCAAAAGAGTATAAATAAGATTAATTCACCGGAAAGCTTAAATGACTATGTAAAGGTAACAAATCCGTCAGTCTGGATAATACTGTTTGGCGTACTGATTCTTATAATTGGAGCATTTGTATTTGGAACAGGGTGTGTAATTAATACAGATGTCAATGTGGCAGTAGAAGTAACCAAAGGCAAAACTACTGCATACATTGATGAGAATGAAGTGGAAAAAATAACTTCTAATATGAAGGTTAAGATTAAAGGAGTAGAGTATTCTATTGAATCAATTGGTGAAAGAGCTGTAAGGGCGGACGAATTGGATGAATTCCTCCTTCATAAGAGTGGTATGGAGCAAGCTCAGTGGCTGTATCCTATACATGTTGATGGAACGTTAGAAGATGGAGTCTATGCAGGGACTATTACGGTTGAACAGGTTTCACCTATTACATATGTATTCAACTAAAAAACAAAGAGATATCAGGTTATGAAAAAAATTAAACAGCCAGTTAAAAAAGGAATAGCGAAGGTGCCTGTTGTCATGCAGATGGAAGCCCTTGAGTGTGGAGCTGCCTCTCTTGCTATGATATTAAGCTACTATGGTAAGTGGATTCCGCTTGAGCAGGTGCGTTCAGACTGCGGCGTATCAAGAGATGGTTCTAACGCTAAAAATATCCTGGTGGCAGCCAGAAATTATGGACTTACTGCTAAGGGATACAGAATGGAGCCGGATGTATTAAGAGAGAAGGGAACATTTCCATGTATTATTCACTGGGAATTTAATCACTTCGTTGTTCTTGATGGATTTAAGGGCGATAAGGTGTATTTGAATGACCCGGCAAGAGGAAATTATGTTACAACAATAAAGGAATTCGATGAAGGCTTTACAGGTATCTGTATTATGTTTGAACCAAGTGAAAACTTTGAACCATCCGGTCAGCAGAAGAGTATGCTTGTATTTGCCAAAAAGAGACTTGTGGGATGCTCTGCCGCAATTGCCTTTGTTTTCCTGTCAACCTTAATCACATCTTTTTTAAACGTTATTAATCCTGTGTTCTCCAGAGTATTTCTGGATAAAATACTCGGAGAAAATAATGCTCGGTGGTTTGGCCTTTTCTTTCTTATATATGCAGCTGTAATATTCATACAAATAGTAATGGGATATATTCAGGCTATTTACAGTGTAAAACTAAATGGAAAGATGGCCATTGTCGGAAATACTTCTTATATGTGGAAGGTTTTGAACCTGCCAATAGAGTTTTTCTCACAGAGGCTTGCAGGAGATATTAAAGCAAGGCAAGAGTCCAGCGCGTCAATTTCCGAAACATTTGTAAATACCTTGGCACCACTTGTGATTGATTTTGGAATGCTTGTATTTTACCTTGTGGTGATGATTAGATACAGCGTTTTACTGTCGGTAATCGGTATTTTATCAGTCGTTATAAATCTGTATGTTGCTAGAATTATTTCGAAAAAACGAGTAAATATTACCAGAGTGCTGATGCGTGATAGCGGAAAGCTTTATGGAACCATGATTTCTGGTATAGAAATGATTGAAACTATTAAAGCGTCAGGCGCGGAGAATGGTTTTTTTGAAAAGTGGTCAGGTTACCAGGCAAGTGTTAATACGCAGAATGTTAAGTTTCAGAAGGTTGACTATGTGCTTGGACTAATTCCTGAATATGTTAATCAGATTACAGCAGATGTAATTTTAATTGCTGGCGTATATCTATGTATGACCGGAAGGTTTACTGTTGGTATGATTATGGCGTTCCAGGGCTTTTTCGGCTCCTTCATGGGTCCGGTTACAACACTTATTGGAGCAGGGCAGCAGATTCAGGAAATGAGAACTGATATGGAACGAGTTGAGGATGTGATGGAATATCCGGAAGATTCATTAATCACGGCAATGAAGTCTGTAACAACGGATGACTATAGCAAACTCAGTGGAAATGTTGAAATCAAGAATGTTACATTTGGATATTCAAAGCTGGCAGAGCCAATAATTAAGGACTTTTCTCTTGATATTAAGCAGGGCGAAAAGATAGCTTTTGTTGGTGCTTCTGGATGTGGTAAATCTACTATATCCAAGCTTGTATCAGGCCTGTATCAGCCATGGAGTGGAGAAATATTATTTGATGGAAAACACATCAGTGAAATAGATAGAAGTGTATTCACAAGTTCAGTGGCAGTTGTGGACCAGGATATTATTTTGTTTGAAGACTCAATTGCAAATAATATTCGCCTTTGGGATAGCTCAATAGAGGACTTTGAAGTAATTATGGCAGCAAGAGATGCCATGATGCATTCGGATATTATGGAGCGAGAAGGTGGATATGAGTATAAGCTTATTGAGGGTGGAAAAAATCTGTCAGGCGGACAGAGACAGCGTCTTGAGATGGCAAGAGTACTTGCGCAGGATCCAACAATAATTGTTATGGACGAAGCGACTTCGGCGCTTGATGCCAAGACGGAATATGAAGTTGTTAACGCCATAAAGGATCGAGGCATAACATGTATAGTTGTTGCTCACAGACTTTCAACAATAAGGGATTGTGACAAGATTGTTGTTATTAAGGATGGAGAAATAGAAGAGATAGGAACTCATGAAGAGTTGTTTGCAAAAGGTGGATATTACAAAGAACTTGTTACAAGTGAGTAATCATAAATTTAAGGTATTCTGGATATGAGTATATTTGATGAGCAGATTTCTACAAGAAAACAGAATGATGAATTAGAATTTGAAAATGCATTCTTAAATATTGCAGGCACTGTAATAGGTCAGAAGGTCACTGCTGCATTTAAGGATGACAGACGAATTGCCAAGGATGCAATTGATGCAATCTTAAAGTTCTACCATATTAATCCAGTAGAAATACCCAAGAACATTACTGATTTTGATGATCAGCTTGAGTTTTCACTGCGACAGCATGGAATAATGCGACGAGTGGTAAAGCTTTCAAAGGGATGGCATAAGGATGCTTTTGGGGCTATGATTGGCGTTAGAAAGGATGACGGAACAGTTATAGCACTCATTCCGAATGGTATAAGCGGATACTGTTATCATGACATAAATACTGGGAAAAATGTTAAGGTAAATAAATCAAATGAGGATATGTTTATGGATGAAGCAATATGCTTCTATACAACGTTTCCATTGAGAAAATTGACATTTAAGGACATTATTTCCTACAGCTTTAAGATATTCAGGATATCCGACTATCTTGCAATAGCATTGGCAGGTCTTGTTGCAGCAGGAATTGGTCTTATAATTCCTTCGTTAAATCAATTTATATTTGGAAAAGTAATTGAGTCAAAGGAGTTAAACAGTCTTTATGCGGTAGCTGTTTTCTTAATATGTGTTTCAATATCAAGCCTTGTATTTAATACGATTCAGACGATTGTATCAGCAAGGATTACAACAAAGATGAATGTCACCGTGGAGGCAGCAACGATGATAAGGGTGCTGTCGCTTCCAGCAGAGTTTTTCAAGAAGTTCAGTGCAGGTGAACTGTCTACACGTATCGGGTATGTGAGCATACTTTGCGATATGGTGGTCAATGCTATATTCCAGACAGGACTTACGTCCATATTTTCACTTATATACGTATTCCGCATAAGGGAGTATGCCCCTGCCTTGGCTGTTCCGGCACTTATTGTTATTCTTATTACCCTTATTTCAACAGTAACAACAACGCTACTACAGATAACAGTATCAAAAAAGCAGATGGAGACTGGAGCAAAAGTGAGTGGCACAAGCTTTGCTGTTATTTCCGGTATTCAGAAGATTAAGCTTGCAGGTGCAGAAAAAAGAGCATTTGCAAAGTGGGGAAAAGACTACGCAGAACAGGCTGAAATTACATACAATTATCCGGTAATAATTAAGCTGGCGCCGGTTATTTCAAGTGCTATTACACTTATTGGAACACTGGCGATTTATTATATTGCCGCACAATCGCATGTTAGTATAGCGGACTATTACGCTTTTGAGTCTGCATATGCATATGTTACTGGTGCATTTCTTGCATTGGCTGGTATTACAGGACAGATAGCTCAGGTTAAGCCAATCCTTGAAATGCTGTCACCTGTTATGGAAACAGTACCTGAAATATCTGAGAAGAAGAATGTAGTCAACAGGCTGTCAGGAGGCATTGAACTCAGTAACCTTCAGTTCAGATACGAGGAAAATATGCCTAATGTTATTGATGGCTTGTCATTAAAAATCAAATCGGGCCAGTATGTAGCAATTGTTGGAAAGACAGGATGTGGTAAGTCTACTCTTATGAGGCTTATGCTTGGTTTCGAAAAGCCAAATAAGGGAGCTATATATTATGATGGCAAGGACCTGAATACACTTGATCTTAAATCACTTCGCAGGCGTATTGGAACAGTAATGCAGAGCGGCTCACTTTTTGAAGGAGACATTTATTCTAATATTTCTATAGCTGCGCCAAAACTTACAGTTGAAGAGGCTTGGGAAGCAGCCAGGCTTGCAGGAATTGATGAAGATATAGAAAAAATGCCAATGGGCATGTATACGCTTATTTCAGAAGGTGGTGGAGGATTGTCAGGTGGCCAGAAACAGAGGCTGATGATTGCCAGAGCTATCGCAGCAAAACCAAAGATTCTATTTTTTGATGAGGCTACCTCTGCTCTTGATAATATTACACAAAAAATTGTATCGGATTCGTTAAGTTCTCTTAAGTGCACAAGGGTTGTAATTGCCCACAGACTTTCTACAATAAAGGATTGTGACAGAATTATTGTTCTTGAAGGTGGTAAGATTATTGAAGATGGAACTTATGAGGAACTTATTAAGCAGGATGGTTATTTTGCTGAGCTTGTAAAGAGGCAGCAGGTGGAACAAGCGAAGTAAATTGTATTGAGATGCTACATATTATGCGAGGAGAAAGTAAAATGAAAAGAAAATGGTTAGCTTTTCTAATGGCGATTTCTATTACTGAGCCATGGGGACGGTCCTAATGCCATGAGGATGGGGGTAATGGCTTCAAGATAGGCAATTTGTGACAGGCAATTTGAAAAGGAGTAAGAACGAACATGAAAATAGATTTTAAAAGCATGGAAGAAAAGGTCAACCCTGGATTCAAGGGTGGTGAAGGCAGCTTTATCACTAAAATTGTAGCTGACAGCGCCAATAAAATAATATCGGGAAGGCTTGAACCGGGATCCAGTATAGGCTGGCATCAGCATGAGACAAGCAGTGAAATCATCTACATCCTTGAAGGTGAGGGAAAGTGCATTGTTGAAGGCGGAGAGGAAAGATTAAGTGCCGGAGACTGTCACTACTGTAAAAAGGGTGAATTCCACAGCCTTGTTAATGATGGAGATAAGGACCTTGTGATTTTTGCGGTTGTTCCTGAGCAGTAGGTTCAATTCCCGATAATCGTATATCTCAGTTGGAGATGCCCCCTTCCTTTATAGGCAGGAGCCATAATAAAATATGAAATCATAAAAAGTAGCACCATTGTTAGCACTCTATATTGACGAGTGCTAACAATGGTGCTATACTGTTTTTATCCGAGAAAGGATAATGTCAAAAGGATACGGACAACTGAGCATTAAGAGCTCAGAATAACTTTGACAGGAGGATATAACTATGAATATTAATAAATTTACAAAGAATTCAATTGAGGCGGTTCAGAACTGCGAAAAGCTTGCTTATGAATATGGAAATCAGGAAATTGAGCAGGAGCATCTCTTATATGCACTATTAAAGCTTGATGACAGTCTTATTTTAAAGTTAATTGAGAAGATGCATATAGATACTGACCACTTTACAGCTAATGTTGAGAACGCACTGAATAAGAGAGTAAAGGTCCAGGGAGGCCAGGTATATATTGGAAAGGACCTTAACAAGGTGCTTGTTTCTGCGGAGGATGAGCTTAAACAGATGGGAGATGAATATGTATCTGTTGAGCATCTGTTCCTGGCATTACTTAAATACCCTAATCCGGCACTTAAGGAAATAATCCGTGAATATGGACTTACAAGGGATAGGTTTCTCCAGGCTCTCTCTACTGTAAGAGGTAATCAGAGAGTAGTATCTGATAATCCGGAAGCAACATATGATACACTAGAAAAATATGGTGAGGACCTTGTAGAGAAGGCTCGTAACCAGAAGCTGGATCCTGTAATTGGACGAGACATGGAAATCAGAAACATTATTCGTATTCTTTCAAGAAAGAGTAAGAATAACCCAGTTCTCATTGGTGAGCCAGGCGTTGGTAAGACNNGAAAGAGTAAAAATAATCCTGTGCTGATTGGTGAGCCAGGTGTTGGTAAAACTGCAGTGGCAGAAGGTCTTGCTCAGAGAATAGTTGCAGGTGATGTTCCTGAAAACCTTAAGGATAAATCAATTTTTGCCCTTGATATGGGAGCCCTTGTGGCTGGTGCAAAGTACAGAGGAGAATTTGAGGAGCGACTTAAGGCAGTACTTGAGGATGTTAAGAATTCTGATGGACAGATCATTCTCTTCATCGATGAGCTTCATACAATTGTTGGTGCAGGAAAGACGGATGGTGCTCTTGATGCAGGAAATATGCTTAAGCCTATGCTTGC
>DCHE01000033.1:12562-12917 GCA_002314775.1 Lachnospiraceae bacterium UBA1760 | reverse complement strand
AACATAGCAGCTGGCTGCTTCTTCATTTCTGTAATACCACCCATGAACTTCTCAAGCTTTTCAATTTCAAGCTCAAGCTTTACAACTTCCTTCTTAGGAAGAAGTTCGAATGTACCGTCTTCTCTCATTGCCTTGAGTTGTTCAAGTCTCTTAATTCTCTTCTGGATTGTCTTGAAGTTTGTGAGCATACCGCCGAGCCAACGAGCGTTTACGTATGGCATACCGCAACGGATTGCTTCTTCCTTAACTGAATCCTGAGCCTGCTTCTTTGTACCAACGAAAAGGATCTTTCCTCCGTTAGCAACACAATCGAAGATTGCCTTGTAAGCCTCATCAACCTTACCTACAGACTTCT
>DCHE01000033.1:0-12433 GCA_002314775.1 Lachnospiraceae bacterium UBA1760 | reverse complement strand
AACTGCTTCATTGAAATAACGCTCATAATTTACCTCCTGGTTTTTCTCTTCTGTAAGTCCTTAGCTATGGGAACCACTCGCGTTATATGGCACCATCCATACATAGACTTACATGATTTTTTTACACGCAAATGTGATAATAACATAAAAAGAAAGTGCAATCAAGCACTTTCTTCTTATTTTTGTTATTTTTTTATACTATTTTTAATTATCTGGAATATATGCAATTATTTCTTAATTATTATCTTGGCAACATCCTCATATTCCATTGATTTGCTAAGCTTATATGTACCTGCGCTAACATATCTGTCATAGCCTTTTTTGCAAAGCCAGCTGTCAAATTTCTTGTAGTCACTTATGACACCAGCCTTCTCTAAAGCCTTTGCAGCGCTTGTTGAACTGCTTCCCTTTGCAATAACAACCTCGATTTCGCCAGATGCATTCTCCTCGGTAGGTTCTTCTGTAGTAGCTTCTGTTTCCTTCTCAGTTGGCTTCTCGGTTGGCTTCTCTGTAGTAGCTTCAGTTGCCTTTTCAGTAGTCGCCTCTGTCTTCTTCTCTGTAGTAGCTTCTGTCTTCTTCTCTGTAGTAGCTTCTGTCTTCTTCTCAGTAGTAGCTTCTGTCGCTTTCTCAGTAGCTTTCTCAGTAGTTACCTCAGTTTCCTTCTCAGAAACCTTTTCTGTAGTAGCTTCAGTAACCTTCTCTGTAGTAGTCTCAGTGACCTTCTCAGTATCGGTGCTTTCAGCTTCAGCCTTATTCTCAGTAGAAATCTCAGAGGTTATTTCTTTTTTATTATCATTATTTGTTTCTAGAGTTTTAAAGGAAACGAAAGTTATTAATGAACCAATAATAATTCCTATTCCAATACCCCTTAATAAGTACATTGCTTTCATTAATTATTCTCCCTATGGTTATCAACGATTGACTTAACTTCTCCAACTCCAAGACCAAGCTTCTTAGCAATTTCAAGAATGCTAAAGCCGTTCCAGTACATACCCATTACATTTTCATCAACTGAGCCTGCAAGTGATACATCCTCGCCCTCAAGCATCGCATCAAGTGAATTATCAACCTGATCCTCAGTATCAGGTGCAAATGCTGAATCACTGTAATCAGCTGGATTAACCTCAGGCTTCTTCAGTTCAATGGTAAGACCATTTGCATCTGAATCATCCTCATAATCATCATAATTGTCTGCGAAAAGTTCATCCTCATCAAAGGCTTCTTCGCTTGTATTTTTGTCATGCTCAGTATAAATATCCTCGATAATGCTTTCAGTATTTGTAGAAGTATTGTTATCAATAACCTCTTCAATCACACCCTCAACGCCTTCTAAGCCATCCTCGACAGCAGACTCGTCAACTACATCCTCTACAGTAACCTCAGTAGCAGAATCAGTATTTACCTCTTCCTTCTCACGAGTCTTCTCAAGGTTTTTGTTTCTATTCTTCTTTCTTTTATTCTTCTTCTTTGATTTAGCCTGATTCTTAGATGGAGCCTCTTCCTCAGAATTAATAGTATCCTCTGGCTGATTCATATCAGCTGTAAGAATTGTTGTCTCAGCCTCAGCATATGATGCATCAAAAGTTTCATCAGCCTCTGAAACATTGTCAGAAACCTCTGTACTCTCTTTTACGTTATCAACAGGACTTACATTATCCTCCTCGACATTCTCCTCGTAGGCCTGGTTCTCTGGAATAAATGCAGCCTTAATTTTCTCATCCTGGCTAGCTTCATCGTATGCTTCGTCAGCCTCTGAAACTGTGTTTTCATATGAAGCATTTCTGTTTGCTAACTCTCTGTCAAGCCCCTGCTTATACTCATCAAGTATAGCAAGACTTCTCTTGATTTCCTTCTGCTTCTCGCATACAAGACTGTATGCAGCATTAACCTCATCCTTATTTCTGTTAATATCCTGATTTATATTGAGGAAGTACTCATCTAACTGAAGAATCTTCTCATCAATACCAGAAAGGGAATTGTCAAGTTCATTTGCTCTCTCATCAACTCTCGCCTTAATTGTATTATCAACCATCTGCTCAACGCTTGGTTTTTTCTGCTTTGTGAATTCATCAACATATGAATCAACAACCTTCTGGAGCTTCTTCTTATTCTTTTCAGTCAAATCAGCTACAAATGGTTCAGCTACCAAATCTCTAGGATCTGGTTTTTCCTCTTCGGGAATCTCATTTTTTTCATTTTTTGCAACTACGTAAACACTTGCAATGATGCAAATGATACCGATAATAATTAATATAACGACAGTCGATGTCATAACCTTACCTCCAATATACGGGTCTTGCCCATTTGTTAATTATACCTAGAGAGAATTCTCTATCTCCTTAAAAATTGCTTCGTTTGTTACCTTTATGTAGGTACCCTTCATACCAAGAGACCGAGATTCTATAATCCCAGCTCCCTCAAGCTTCTTAATGGCATTTACAATAATCGACCTTGTAATCTTGTACTTCGCCGCTACATGGCTTGCCACAAGAGTGCCCTCATCCTTATTGTCCGAAAGAAGTTCCTTAAATACAAAGGTTATTGCTTCCTTCTCTGAAAGACTGAGTGAGCTAAAGGCAGATTTTACAATCATTGCCTTCCTGTTCTGTTCCGCTGTCTCCTCAAAGATTGATCGCATCATCTCTAACGCGATAACCGTATTACCATATTCACTGATAATGATATCATCCACATCAAACTGACTCTTGGTTCTGTAAATAAATGTAGTTCCAAGTCTTTCTCCAGCAAAATCAATTGGCATTATAATTGCGGAGTAGTCAAGGATGTTGTCAAAGTCAAATCCAAGCGTAAGCAGATTGACATTTTCCTTTGTAGAAAGAACTGACAGAAATCGTTCATTCAAATCAAAATCAATAACCTCACCAATACTGTCCTTAAGCATATCATGAATAGAAGGAATTGCTTTGTCCTCGTAGATTCCAAGCAGCTTGCCCTTCTGACTCACTACCATAACATTTGCCGACAGATTATTACCTAAAACCTCGCAAATGTCATTGAATATTACCTTGTAGGAAGTATTGTTGTGAAGTAATTTGTTTATTTTTCGTGTCTTATCTAATAATTGTACACTCATTTGAGACCTCCAAACAAAATACAAACAATATGTCTGACAATAACTATAGCAAGTATAACATATTTGTACAATTATAACAATAGACTAATTGATGTCTGAAGGTTCGTTTTATTAATCCTTTGGTTTATCTTTTACGAATCCACAGGAATCGTTTGAACATAGAAGCTTGCTGCCCTTATCAACCATATATGAGCCACATTCTGGACACTTTTCATTTGTAGGAAGTGACCATGACATAAAATCACAATCAGGAATATTGATACAGCCATAGTATCTTCTTCCCTTCTTGGTCTTTCTGACAACTATCTCCTTGCCACATTTTGGACAGTCTACACCTATCTTCTCAAAATAAGGCTTTGTATTCTTACATTCAGGGAAGCCCGGACATGCAAGGAACTTTCCGTGAGGACCATACTTGATTACCATCTTTCTTCCGCAGACATCACATATCTCATCTGACTCCTCGTCTGCAATTTCAATGTTCTCAAGAACCTCCTCAGCATTCTTTACCGCCTCATCAAGGTCTGGGTAGAAGTTTGCTATAACAACCTTCCAGTCGATAACACCCTCCTCAATTGTATCAAAGAGTGACTCGAGATTAGCTGTAAAGCTCTTATCGATGATTACTGAAAAGGCCTTCTCCATAATCGAGTTAACAGCATCACCTAAATCAGTAACAAAAAGATTCTTGTTTTCCTTAACAATGTATCTTCTTGCCGTAAGTGTAGTTATAGTTGGTGCATAGGTTGATGGTCTTCCGATGCCCTGCTCCTCAAGACTTCTGATAAGAAGTGCCTCTGTGTAATGAGAAGGTGGCTGTGTAAAATGCTGCTTTGGAATAAGCTCCTCAGAATTAAACTCATCATCCTTTGATATATTCTGAAGCTTACTTT
This sequence comes from Lachnospiraceae bacterium UBA1760, assembly GCA_002314775.1. Lineage (GTDB taxonomy): Bacteria > Bacillota > Clostridia > Lachnospirales > Lachnospiraceae > UBA1760. Next base: position 8,446 of record DCHE01000033.1, on the reverse strand, counting down.
TATTACTCTCCTTCTCCTCATCAAGATTGTAGCAGGAAAGGAATCCATCAAACTTAATCTCACTTGTTGAAGATTTAAATTTATGGCCATTATTTGTTGCAGTTACACTGTAGGTTGTATATACTGCGCTCTGCATTCTGCTGGCAATAAATCTGTTGTAAATGAGCTGATATAATTTAAACTGTTCTTTTGAAAGTGTATCCTTAATGATAGATGGCTCAATAGAAACATCCGTCGGACGGATTGCCTCGTGCGCATCCTGAATTCTCTTGCCCTTATTTCCATCTCTTTCCTCTGTGGATACATACTGCTCGCCATACTTTGTCTGAACAAACTCTCTTGCAGCCTTGTCAGCATCCTCAGAGATACGAATAGAATCTGTACGGAGATATGTAATCAAGGCAACTAAGCCTCTCTTGCCAAGCTCAACACCCTCGTATAACTGCTGAGCAATTCTCATTGTTTTTGCAGGTGCAAAACCAAGCTTGCTTGATGCCTCCTGCTGCAGTGTACTGGTTGTAAATGGAAGCGGAGCCTTCTTAACTCTCTCTCCGGTTTTAACCTCAGAAACTATGTAGGAGCTGTCCTTTGTGTCAGCTATAACCTTGTTTGTCTCTGCTTCATTTTTTAATTCACCACTGTACTTGAATAATATACTCTTTTTGTCGGAAGGACGCTTTAGCTTAGCCTCTAAGCTCCAGTACTCCTCAGGGATAAATGCATTGATTTCATTTTCTCTGTCACAAATCATCTTAAGAGCTACAGACTGTACTCTACCAGCTGACAGTCCTCTCTTAACCTTAGCCCAGAGAAGCGGACTAATGAGATATCCAACCATTCTGTCTAATACTCTTCTGGCCTGCTGTGCATCCACAAGATTCATGTCAATCTCTCTTGCGTTTTTAATCGAATTCTTAACAGCTGTCTTTGTGATTTCGTTAAATGTTATTCTTTTGTAATTCTTGTTTTCAAGCTTTAATGCAATTGCAAGATGATATGAAATTGCCTCTCCCTCACGGTCGGGGTCAGTTGCAAGATAAACTTTATCGGCCTTCTTAACTTCCTTACGAAGCATAGAAAGAATGTCACCTTTTCCCCTTATTGTAATGTACTTTGGCTCAAAGTTATTATCTATATCAATTCCAAGCTGACTCTTAGGTAAATCTCTTACGTGACCATTTGAAGCTACTACCTCATAGTCCTTGCCAAGATACTTTTTAATTGTTTTTGCCTTAGCAGGCGACTCAACAATTACAAGATTTTTTGCCATTAATAAATACCTCCAAAATTATACTGAGACATTTCCCAGATATAACGTATCATATATGATACTTATAAATACCCTTCAGGGCATATGCCCTTGCCTATAAACGCAAATTACTATACAACATTTTTTTACCATTATCAAGACACTTTTATTTTTTTGCATTTCTGATGTAAAAACCCTTATACACCTCTTTTATCAGTCCGGCATTGGATAAATACAGTAAAGCTGCTATTCCCTCGGATACTGTAAGGTGAGCTTCACATATAATATCGTCCACATACATCGGTTCAAGGGACAGCATGCTAAGCAGTCTTCTCTCATTATTTCCGATACTATCCAAAGGTTCTATATATGAGCATGAATCATCCTCATCAAGATAAGTTTTTTTGTAATCGCTTATGATGTCATTTGGACCGGTAACCAGAAAAGCTCCCATCTTAATAAGATTATTTGTCCCTTCTGAGAGCTTATCTGTAAGCTTGCCTGGAATTGCATACACATTTCTTCCCTGTTCAAGGCTAGAATCAGCTGTTATAAGCGAGCCGCTCTTTTTTCTTGCCTCAATAACAAGAACACCCTTGGAAAGACCACTTATTATTCTGTTTCGGAGTGGAAATAGATATGCCATTGGTTCGATTCCAGGACCATTTTCTGAAATGACAAGATGATTCTTGCACATATCCTCGTATACAAGATAGTTTTCTTTCGGATAGCAAATATCTATACCACAGCCAAGTACACCAACTGTTTTTCCACCCTCAGTCTTTATTGCGGCCTTGTGAGCCTCTACATCAACCCCTGCGGCAAGTCCGCTAATAATCGTAATACCTGAGGCTGCAATCTTTGATACAAATATATCTGTAATTTCCTTTCCATAAAATGACATTGCTCTTGCACCAACAACACCAAGAGTATTCTCACTTTTTAGCAGCGAAATGTCGCCCTTGTAAAATAAAACAATTGGCGGGTCGTAAATTGTTTTCAAAATATCTGGATACTCAGGGTCGCAAATTGCAATGTATTTTGCCCCGCAGTTTTCTAGCTTTCTTTCGTATGACTCAATAAGCTTAACGCTTCTATTACTTAACAGTATATCCGTCTGTCTTTGTGGCAGAACCTGTAAAATATCTGATTTTTGAGCATAGAACACGTCCACAGGACTTTCAAAGTAAGTAAGCAGCTGTGTTATTCTGTTTAACTGCATTCCAGATACTGCAGAAAGCCAAAGATAGGCTCTTCTTAATTCCAGGCATTTGTAATTCTTTTTAACGCTTGATAATTCAGTGCTTGAATAATAGGGCGCTTCCTCCCGTATCTCGTTTATATCGCTCACTTCAAAAACTTCATTTTCTTTATTATCTCCACTTACTTCATCAGCTTCCTTCGACTCATCAGCTACATCTGATTCATTAACTTCATTTGGTTCATTAACTTCATTTAACTCATTTTCATCTCTTACTTCTTCGCACTCTTTAGTAATATCTTCGTTCTCCAAATCATAAGCCTCATTAATAAACCTTTTAACATTTTCTATCTCTTTATCATTCATCCTCTTTTTTAGTCTTGCATTAAAAATTGTATCGTAATCATTCTGCATTTTGCATATCCCCCTTGATTAATTTATTTTTGAAAAACAAAGCCTCCTGTATGTCAGCCTCAGTAACCTCCTCATTTCCATTCATATCCGCAATTGTTCTTGAAAGTCTAAGTACTCTGAAATAAGACCTTGCGCTTAATTCCTTATTGTCGAAGCTTCTCTTAAGAAGCTCTTTTCCGGATTTAATTTTTATATACTTATCAACCTTACTCTGGGGTATCTGAGAATTAAACTGGAAGTCTTCACTTTTAAAACGTTCCACCTGAAGCCTTCTTACACTATCGACTCTTTTCTTAATGACCTCCGTAGTCTCCTCATTTGACTCTCCAAAAAGTTCACTATATTCAACTGGTCTTATATCTACGCCCAGATCAATTCTATCCAATATCGGGTAACTGATTTTATTTTGATAGTTGTTTATCTGCCTGTCTGTACAGGTGCATCTGTTTCTGTCTGGAAAGAAACCGCAGGGACAGGGGTTCATTGCCGCAACAAGTATAAATTTTGATGGAAATGTATATGCAGCATTTACCCTGGATACTGTTACAATTCCATCCTCAATTGGCTGTCTCAGACATTCAATTGCATTTTTTCGAAACTCTGGAAATTCATCTAGAAATAAGACACCGTTGTTTGCAAGGCTTATCTCACCGGGCTTTGGAATACTGCCGCCTCCAACTAATGCAATCTCTGAGGTTGTACTATGCGGGGCTCTGAAGGGACGTTTCGAGATAAGTCCGCCTGTATCAGGAAGCTTTCCAGCAACACTGTAGATTTTTGTTATCTCTATACACTCCTCATATGTAAGCTCAGGCAAAATTCCCGGCAGACTCTTAGCAATAAGTGATTTTCCAGAACCTGCAGCTCCAGTCATTATTATGTTGTGAAATCCAGAGGCAGCAATCTCCATTCCTCTTTTTAGAACCTTCTGGCCCTTTATGTCTTTGAAATCGGGAATGCTACCCAGCTCAATTTTTGATGTAAGCGCTCCTCTGTCCGAGGGCTTTATAAATACATCGCCATTCAGATAATCAATAAGTGTCTTAATTGAGTCAATTCCAATAACATCGATTTCATTTACAAGGGTTGCCTCACTGACATTATTAACTGGAACTATGACTCGTTTGTACTGATTTTTTACGGCAAAATCAACAATGGGCAAAACACCATTAACCTGCCTTACAGAACCGTCAAGACATAGTTCACCTAAGAATATTGTGTTTTTAAAATTGTCCGAATCTGGGATAATCTCTAAGGATGAAAGAATTGCAGTAGCAATTGCAAGATCATATACCGTGCCATCTTTTCTAAGGCTTGCCGGCGAAAGATTTATTGTAATCTTTCTCGGTGGCATAATGATACCTGAATTCTTAAGAGCAGTTTTTACTCTTTCTCCTGCTTCCTTCACAGAAGACGAAAGAAAGCCAACAAGAGTAAGCCCGGGGAGTCCCGAACTTATGTCAGCCTCAACTGAAATCTCGGTACCACTAATTCCAATAGCGGTACCACTGTAAACTTTACTATACATATATGCTCCTTTTCTACCTCTCCGAGCACATATGTATAATAAATCTTAAAAATATGTATAGTCAAGCAAATCAGCAAATTGTTGCATTAACCTGTTGCATTAACCTGTTGCATTTAGTCAATAATAAAAAATGCAGCCTTAATATTAAAATAAACCTTATTTCTTTCTAACTGAATAGCCAAAGCTTCCAAGCTCATTTCCAAGGCTAAAGTATTTTCCATGTGAATATGCAATAAGCTTTGCCTTGTCCAGGTTAAACTTGCCATTTTCATCAAGGTAAGCCTTATCAACAGATACACCTACAACCTCAGCTAAAAACATATCGTGGGAGCCTAACTCAATAATATCCTTTACCTTACATTCGATAATTACAGGGCTTTCAGCAATTCCAGGACAGCTTATATTTGGAAGGTCAACCTTAGTAAGGTTATTATCTGCAAACTTATCTACATCTCTTCCTGACTTAACCCCGCACAAATCGCAGGCTCTAGTCAAATCCTCTGTTACAAGGTTTACAGCAAACTCTCCCTGCTCCTTTATAATATCATAAGAATATCTTGATTTTCTTACTGAGATAGAGAGCATAGCAGGATCAGAGCATATTGTACCAGCCCAGGCTATAGTTACAATATTCGCTTTTCCTTCCTTGTTCATACAGCTTACCATCACAGCTGGTACTGGGTAGAGCATATTTCCAGGTTTCCATATTTCTCTTTCCATAGTTAATTGTCCTCCTATAAATAAATAATTTTAATACTTAACATCGTAGAGAATCAGTCCACTAGCGGGTGCTAGTCCATCTGACTTAATTCTCTCCTTTTTTTCAAGAAGCCCCAAAAGGTCTTCTGCTTTCATTATTCCCTTTCCACACTTGATAAGATACTCTGTCATTATTCTCACCATGTGGTAGAGAAATCCATTACCCTTATATTTAATAGTAATAATTCCATCCTGCGAGGTAATATCGATATCATACACCGTTCTCACAGTGGATTTATTTTTCTGCTTCATATCTGTAAAGCTTCTAAAATCATGCTCACCGATAAAAATTCCGGCAGCAGCACTCATCTTATCTAAATCCAGAGCCTCCGTAATATGAGCTGAATACCTTCTGATAAAGACATCTCGGTAAAGGTTACTGTCAATTATATACCTGTATTCCTTTTCCTTAGCATTTAATCTACTGTGAAATCTTAAATCCGCCTCATAAAGCCTGTTAACTCTTATATCCTCAGGAAGAAAGTCATTTATGCCTTTAATCATATCATCTGTATTTAGATCTGAACCAGTCTTAAAGTTAACTACCTGCTTTCTTGCGTGAACCCCTGCGTCAGTTCTGCCAGAGCCATGTATTTCTATTACATCCGGACACATTCTGCCTATTACCCCAAGAAGCTTATCCTCTATTGTATTTTTGGTATTGCCCTGCCTCTGAAAGCCACTGTACTTTGTTCCATCGTATGAGACCTCGATTACAATATTTCTCAAAATGCCACCTCAATTTTTTCAAATGTGTATTTAAAAATATATTTAATTATTATATAATTTAATTGTACTTTAGACAATAACTGAATTTTAGTTTTAAAGAATGAGGTGATAATATTAGTATTTCAAATAAATTATCAATCATATTAAAAAAGGAGGACCAGTCAGCAAAGGGATTATATAAGCTTTTGTCAGCATTCTTTCTTATGGTGCATGCTTTAATTTTTCTCTTTTCAACTATTGCCGGCATTACTCTTCTTGCTATCAGTAATATTGGTTCAATGGCTCTCTATGTACTTCTTCTATTTTTAATTAATAAGAATAAGCTCGAGATTGCATTTTATGGAATGGGGATTGAGATACTCTATCATACTTTAGCTGTTAATTTTATCCTGGATAACGATTTGCATTTTACCCTGTATCTGATAGTAATTGTACCGCTCAGCTTTCTTTTCCTTTACCTTGCACAGGTTAAGTATTACATTCCAAAGTCTATACTTTGCTCTGTAATTGCACTTGCTGCATATATGTATTGTGAGTACATTTTAAAACCAGGAAGTTCACTATATTCAATACAGGTAACAAACAGTATGAATACTATTTTCGGACTGTTCAACCTGACCCTTGTATTTTTTGGACTTATATCCTTCTGTGCGATATTTATCAGTGCAATTAACAGATCCCTTGATTTCTTCACTTCAGAAAACAAGGCTCTTGACAATATGGCTAATCATGATACCTTAACCGGTCTAAGAAACAGACGAAGCTTTGAGGAAAAGATTGAGCGTACAATCAAAAACTCTGAGTCAAGCGGTTCGGCCTTCTGCTTTTTACTGATAGATATCGATGATTTCAAAAAGGTAAATGATACCTACGGTCATGATAACGGTGATATAGTGCTTAAGGATATCGCGTCTATCCTTAAAAAGATGACAAGACCGAACGACAGCCTGTACAGATGGGGTGGCGAAGAATTTGTAATAATCCTCTCTAACATTGATAAGAAGAATGCCGCAAATGTTTCTGAACGAATCAGAGCCAAGATAGAAAAATATGAGTTTAAGCTCAGCGAGACAACAATAAACTGCACAGTCACAATAGGTGCTGCAATGTATAAGCCTGGCGAATCCTACGACGAGCTCTTTAAGACCGCCGACACGAAGATGTACGAAGGAAAACAAAACGGAAAGAATCAGGTTGTTTTCTAGTCTAAAAAAATCCGGAAAAGAATTAAGACTTTAGTCTAATCCTTTCCGGATTTTTTATTAATTAAAATATACTAGTTCCTCAGCAGCTGGTGCTGTAAGTACAACTGAATCAGCCTTGATAACTGGCCCATCTCCCTCAAATTCCGGGTAGTACTCTTTTCCGATTGTACCTTCTACAATAACCCACTGTCTATCTGAAAGATTCTTAGTTCCAGCATAGTAGCACTTGAAACCGACAAAGGCCACATCATCAGCGCAACAGGTCATTGCAAATCTTCCTGGCACAAAGCAGTTTGAGCTGTAGTTCGATGGTCTGTGAACCATAGCTTTAAACTTAACCTTCTTTCCAGCATATTTGTCAGGATTGTCAGCAGCGTCGATATAGAATATTCCGAAATCCTCCTCCTCAATCTCAACAACAGGAGCATCTAGGTCATAAGGGATAAATACATCATCCTGACCGTTCTCTGCAATTCCATCCATATTTTCAAATATAACCTGAGCTCTTCTATTAATTGCTCTAAGACTTCTTCTGTAGTCATTTCTCTTTGTGTTCTCATCGCATCTGTTGAAGATAATCATATCAGCGCCCTGAATCTGATCCATCATCATCTTCTTCATATTTGCCATATATACATCAAAGGTCTGAGCATTGATAAATGATATAACCTGAACAACTGTCCATCCCTTTGGAACTCTGATACTAAAAAGCTTGTCAAGTGGCCAGGTTCCGTTATACTCAATCATAACCATCTCTGGCTTATGCTTCTTCTGAAGTGCAATAAGCTCATCGGTATCTAAATCATCTATGTATTCAATAACTATATTCTTCTTTTTAAAATCTTCCTCGTCGTACTCTTCTTCGCCTTCCTCTAAGACAAGCATAAGAGTCTTTTTTCCGTCCGTAAAACCTCTGTCAACTAATGTTTCCTTAGCAAAGGTAGTCTTACCACTCTCAAGAAAGCCCATAAAAAGATATACTGGTATTTCCTTTGTCACTTAGGATGTCCTCCTTTATTATTTTATTCCAAATAATTCCTTAAGCTTACTCTCATCAAGCTTGCTTCCAATTACACAAAGCTTTCCAGTGTAATCTGGCGAACCCTTTCTAAGCTCATACTCACCTGGAACAAGGTCAAAATAAATCCACTCACCATTCTTGTTAGGAACTATACCCTTTGAACGTAAGATAATTCCGTATTCATTATCCTCTTCCTTAGAAAGCTTTTTAAGGATTTCTTCCATCTCTTCTGTAGAGTATTTGATTGCAGTCTCAACTCCCCAGCTTGTAAATACCTCATCAGCATGGTGGTGATGATGGTGATCATGGTCATGGCAGCCGCAGGTGCAGTTCTCATCAT
>DCHE01000086.1:5420-5746 GCA_002314775.1 Lachnospiraceae bacterium UBA1760 | reverse complement strand
ATAAACTTACCAATCATTGAATGCTCTGAAGTACCGATAAGATAAAGGTCCTCACCTTCAATCTTGTACATCATTGCGTCCATTTCAGCAAAGCTCATAACACCTGTAACTACGTTAGAACGAATCATGAAAGGTGGGATACAGTATGTGAATCCTCTGTCAATCATGAAGTCTCTTGCGTAAGAAATAACTGCTGAGTGAAGTCTTGCAATGTCGCCCATAAGATAATAGAAACCATTACCTGCAACACGACCTGCAGCATCAATATCGATACCGTCAAATCTTTCCATAATTTCTGTATGATATGGAACTTCAAAATCAGGAAC
>DCHE01000086.1:5052-5387 GCA_002314775.1 Lachnospiraceae bacterium UBA1760 | reverse complement strand
TCACCATACTTAGTAACCTCAACGTTCTCTGAATCATCCTTACCAATCGGAACTGAAGGGTCAATGATATTAGGAAGTACCATCATAATCTTAGTAACCTTCTCAGCAAGCTCTGCCTCTAAAGCGTCAAGCTCCTTAAGTCTCTCTGCATTAGCTGCAACTTCCTTCTTAACTGCTTCTGCTTCTTCCTTCTTGCCCTGAGCCATTAAAGCACCAATCTGCTTTGAAATCTGGTTCTTCTTAGCCTTAAGGTCATCTGCCTCCTGCTGAGCAGCACGTCTCTTGGCATCAAGTTCAATAACCTCATCAACCATAGGAAGCTTCTCATCCTGGAA
>DCHE01000086.1:3064-5039 GCA_002314775.1 Lachnospiraceae bacterium UBA1760 | reverse complement strand
TTGTTCTTAATGTTCTGCTTAACGATGTCAGGATTCTCTCTGACAAATTTCATATCTAACATTTTCTATCTCCTCTATAAAAAAAATCAGCCTTAAAGTATCATATGCTCTAAAGATTGATTATATCACATTTTTATATATCAATTAAACTGTTTTTGTAGTCGTTTTAGCCTTTAGCTCAGACTTTAACACCTCTTTTAACTCAGCCAGGCTAAGATGAACAAATTGTGAACAACTCGTTCACAATTTGTTCATCTTAGCCTGGCTAGAAATATGGCTAGAAATAAGTAAAATAATTATTTCTCGATTAGCTTCTCACGATTCATGATTCTACGATACTTGAGTAGGTAGTCACCTATATTATTTCCGTTGAGAATATTTATAGCTTCAATCTCTGTGAGTCCATACTTTTCCTGAAGCTCAAGTCTCATCTCTCTGTGCCTTAACACGTCCTGCGGATCATACTCATTAATACTAGCTGCCTGCTCACGGTAATATTCGCATACTTCCTGAGTAAGCCACTCACCCGTATGATTAGCATTTTCTTCGTCTATACGCAACTGCGCTCTGTCTATTTTCTCTTTTGCCATTTTATGTTAACTTATCCTATCTATTTCACTTTTGTCGATTATCCGAAATATACCTGGCCATCATGCACAACATTATGTTAACCTACCACTCTCTGCATTCAGCCAGGCAAGTGCCTCTTCATAGCCCTCCTCACTGAAAGGATACTTCATAAACTTCTTATCCTCGTCAGGCGTATTCTTGGAGTTGAACTCACCCTCCCAGCAGGTAACGTAGAAGTTCTTCACCTTGTCGCATTTCTGAATCGGATTCCCATCGTCATCCTTCTTGATAGCTCCATCATCATCCATCTCGAATTCCCCTTCAAGAGGAACATCATCAATCTTCATCTGGATAATGTAGTGAAAGCGATTACCCTTATCAGATCCCGAAAAAGGCTTCTTATATGTAAAATGATTAAGACTCATCAACTTTTCTATCATCTATAACCCATCCCGCCAAATCAATCGGTTAACATAATTCATATAATTTTTGTCTGTTTTTCATTCGGATTCCAGGCTGTTCCACTCCCGAATGATCCATCTATCTACATCCCCACAAACGAAAGCACGAATCCGAACACAACTGCAAATCCGTAAAGAATAGCAAGAATTCTCAGATTTTCCTTCTGATGGTTGTTAACTCTGAAAAGTACCAGCAGTCCAACACCTGCGCCTGCAAGGAGTCCACTTATCAGCGCCGAAAAACTGATTGCGCCCTCGATATACAGCGTTGTCAAGGCAACTGACGCTGCACAGTTAGGAATAAGTCCTACAACTGCGGCGATCATATTTTCTACAAAAGGAATATTTGTAAAGAGGTTAGAAAGCGCATCCTCCCCCGCAAATCCAATCGTAACATTCAGAATAAAGGTCACTATCAGGATAAAGAGTCCTGTCTTAAGAGTGTGTCTGATAGCCGGAATAAGAATGTTGTGTCCACCGCTCTTGCATCCGCAGGATTCATCGGTGCACATGTCGTCAATGTCAACTTCAACATTGATTTTTCTTGTTGGGAAAATAAGAAGGTCCACAATAAATCCGCCGATAATAGCAATAACAACCTTCACAATAAGAATCTTCCCCATCATGGCTGCTGGAACTGACTTTGCAATCATAACAGGAATCATCTCGTCCGAGGTCGACAGGTAAATAGCAATCAGTGTTCCTGCCGAAATAACCCTCCCGGCAAAAAGCGTAGAACCCGCAGCAGAAAAGCCGCACTGTGGAACAACGCCAAGAATCGACCCGATTACCGGCCCGAGCTTTCCAGACTTCTTTATTAAGTTAAGACTTTCCTCTTCTGTATGATGCTCAATCCATTCCATCACAAGATAAGTGATAAATAGGAAGGGAAGGAGCTTGAGGAAATCTACTAATGTATCAATAATTATGTCAACCATTTTATT
>DCHE01000086.1:0-2978 GCA_002314775.1 Lachnospiraceae bacterium UBA1760 | reverse complement strand
CTGAATAGCCTCAGTTTTCAGCATTTTATTAACTGTCAAGATTTCTCATACACAACCTTGTAGAAAGTTATGGTAACCTTTGCAATATCCACACCCTCGGCACTTCTGATCATTACATCTACAACCGACGTGGTTCTGCCATTTCTTACAACATTAGCTTCAGCCTCAATATATTCAGTGTCCTTTCCTGGGCTTAAATAATTAATGCTGGATGTCAGCGTAACAGTAGGCGTGCCATAGGTCATAGCTGCACGGCCTCCAATAGTGTCAGCCAGGGAGAAAATAACCCCTCCATGAACAGTGCCCATGGGGTTCAAATGCTTTTCTGAAATATAGATTCTGCCCTTACAGTATCCCTCACTGACTTCAAGAAACTGCATACCAACTTCCTTAATGAAACCTGGCATGTCACGTACAATTCTGTCAAATTCTTTAATCTTATTTTCCATTACTGAACCTTGTACGCCCTAATTACTGTGCCTTGTATGCCTCAAGAGCTCTTGCAAGCTGATCTGGACATGAGGTAGGCTTCATACCACACTTAATTCCCTTAAGCTTTGCGATAACATCATCAACCTTCATGCCTTCAACAAGGGCGCCAACACCCTTTAAGTTACCGTTGCAGCCACCAACGTAGCTTACATTCTTAACTACGTCGCCTTCAACGTCAAATTCTATCATCTGTGAACATGTTCCCTGAGTTCTGTATACCATCTTTTTATCTCCTTTTCTTATTATCTACATATATTTACATCGGAATTTCTTTTTATATCAAATCCCGATGCAGAATTTCCCAAATTACATTAATTAGTACATCGGGACCGCTCTTTTTTCATATCTCGATGTGAGAATTGCCCAAATTACATTAATTTGTACATCGGGATTGCTCTTTTCTCTTATCTCGATGTGAGGATTGCCCAAATTACATTAATTTGTACATCGGATTTCACTTTTCTCTTATCTCGATGATACGATTTAGTTTACATAATTATAATTGCCGTGACATTAGGCCGTCCCAACTGCAGGCTCGCTGCTGACCTACTACAGCCCGTACATAGTTCTCACATACTGTAAAACCGTGTTCGCCCACACGCTGTATCCTGCATTATTAACATGAACAAACTTGTCTGAACAGTAAGCCGGGTTAAGCCCACCCTTTGCATCCTTCATCGGCGTATTAATATCGACGAAAAACAAGTCAGGACTTGTGGCACATAAGGCCGCCATTTTTGCGTTAAGCGCATCGATGTTCTTATTATTAAGGGCGTCCTTCTCACTACTAGCGTAAACCGGTGTAGTTGCCTCTATGAAAATAAGAATCCCTGGATTTGTGGCTCTTATTTCATTAATATAATCAACATAGGCTGCGTAGGCACTGTCTGCACCACCCCATAAATCATTTGTACCCATGTTAATAAACACTTTTTTAAGTCCTGCCCTGGCAATCAAATCCTTGGCTCTGCCTGGCTGACCATTAAGGCTTATTTTGTATTTATCCTTGCCCTTAGCATCATTTCTGAAGGAGTAACTTTCCTTTGCCATCATTGTAGTATTGGCAAAATAATTACCATACTGTTTCTTGGCATAAGATGCAAAGCCTACACTCACGGAATTACCTACGAAGCCTGCATCAGAAAACCATGCCGCCAGCATTTGGTCCGCCAAGGGTGAAGCCACCTGTGGCTGTGTTACTACCTGCTGTTGGGCTACTGCCGCCTGAGCCTCCGCCTGTTGCTGTGCCAATGCTGCCTGCTGGGCCTGTACTGTTGCCGCTTGCTGTTGGGCCAACGCTGCCTGCTGAGCCTGTACTGCTGCTATGGCTGCCTGCTGAGCGTTATAGGCTGCTGCCGCTTCTGTAGCTGCATCCGCCGCACTAACCTTGCCCGGAGTAGCAATCACCACTGCTGTTGCAAGGGCCGCAAAAGCCAAAGCCCTTTTTATTCTTAAAGTAATCATTTTCAATGTTCTAATACCTTTACAGACGTATCTTCTATGATGTATTCACACGCCTGCCACCCTACTTTATTATTTTGCGTAATCTTATATATATTAGCACAATTCTAGTCTTTATTCCATATCCGAAACATAGCCCGTGGATACATCATCTATTATTCAATAGCTGGCTTTCTTCGTAAAAATGCGTCCACTCAAAAGTGAACGCATTTCCTGATTACTAAAACTTCAACCAACCTGCTGTATGGTGTTGGTAGCACTGTAATTGTGAAAATCTGGCTGACCTATAATAAAAGCAATCACATCACTCGATGTCAGGTTTTCCCTACCTCTCAAATAATTATTTAAGATTTCTATATGAGAAGGATCTTTCTTTGCGTAATTAATTACGCCTAAAATAAAATCATCATATCCATCAGAAATATTACTAAGCTGCTGTATTAATTCTTTCATGTTCAATTCTCCTCCTAATCATAATATTTTTCAATGATGTTATAATCACCGTATCCACGATTTTCTACATAATATACGCACCAAACTCCCTCTATATCTCTTGTTCTGTGCATTATTAGTTTTTTACCAGCGTACTTACAATAATTAGTACTTATTTCATGGCAAATTTTAGCTATTTCTGTTTTTTCTAATTCAAGGCTTGAATACGAAAATGGCACACCATTCATGTCGTATCGAAAAATATTAATCATGTCTTTCTCCATCCATGAAAACAAGAGAAAGAACAAAGGTATCCCCTTATAAACCCTATAATAATATATTAACATATGCCGTTCGAATGTTGAAGGCCTTGATCGATACTGAATAGCTTTATCCTCCACTTAATATATCCACTTTTGCACGGGATATACTCTTTCGTCTTAATCCAATTATGGTATAATTCACTGGTATGTTATTGGAAAATAAGGACTCGCTGGTGGCGCGATAGATGCTCCTAGACTTGTCTTAAATAAATAGAATCGAGGAAAATAAATGTTTAACTTTACAGCAAAATCAATAACTGGACTTATGCC
>DCHE01000050.1 GCA_002314775.1 Lachnospiraceae bacterium UBA1760 | reverse complement strand
GCATATACTTCAATTCCTGCCTCTGCAAGTGCTGCCTGAGCACCACTTCCCATACCACCACAGATAAGTACCTCTATATCCTGCTCTGCAAGAACCCCTGCAAGTGCTTCATGTCCTGCTCCGTCTGAGCCTATTACTTCGGATGAAATTACTGAACCATCTTCAACTTCGTATACTTTAAATTCCTCTGTTCGTCCAAAATGCTGAAATATTTCTCCATTATCATATGTTACTGCTATTTTCATTGTCTTTCTCCTGTTATTTTCTTTATATCTTAATATCCTAATATGTATCTGTTAAGGAACTCTTCATTTGGAATCGGCCTTGATAACAGATATCCCTGATAAATATCACAACTGATACTTTTAAGGCCTTCGCGAACCTCATCTTCTTCAACGCCTTCAGCAATAACTGTCATTCCAAAACTATGACACATATCAGTTATATACTTCAAAAGCCTGCATGCCTTATGTGTCCTTGACTTAAGGATAAGCGAACGGTCAAGCTTTACGCTGTCAATTCCGTCAAGCAATAGCATTGGCAAGGATGAGTACTCTGTTCCTACATCATCAAGTGATATCTTGATTCCCAGAGCCTTGATTTTACGAATATACTCTTCAAGCCTCATATTATCCATAGTTTCATTTGACTCAGTTATTTCGAATTCAAGCTGATCAATATTAATGTCATACTTTTCAATTATGTCCTTAACAGTCTCGATATAATTATTCTCAACAAGTGTTACTCTTGACATATTTACAGAAATAACGAAATCATTTTTTCCCATTTTCTTGAGTTTCTCAAGGAAACGGCAAACCTCATTGAGCATATAGTAGTCAATTTTGGGTATGAGTCTTTCCTTTTCAAGCTGTGGAATAAACTCGTATGGAGCAATAATTCTTCCAGAATCATCAATCTTACGAATTAATGCCTCTGCACCTATTACCTTTGACGTATCTATATCACCTTTAGGCTGCAGATACATTCTGAAACGCTTATTCTCCAAATCAGACAATAGCAAATTAAGAAGAAGTGGTCTGTGCTTTGATTTCAGGCTCTTCTCTTTCTCGTAGTATTTCTGCTTTTCGACATACATTATCTGTTCTGCCTGGTTGGCAACAAGCTTTATATCATTAATATTCGCTTCCCATACGTATCCAATACTTGCAATACTTTCATTATCTTCAAGTTCCTGGTCCAACCGGTGCATTCTGTTTATAAATTCTTTTCTATCAATATTTGGAAGAATGCTGATAAATTCATCGCCACTGATACGGAATATTATTTCGCTGTCAAAATAATTCTTCAGAATATTGGTGAAACGAACCAGCATTTCATCACCATACTGGTGCCCAAGTATATCATTTACACGTTTTAGTCCATTTATGTCTGCAAATACAACTCCTGCATTTTCCAGAGGTTCTATCCAGCAGTTGCGGACATAATTGCTGTAAGAGTTTCGGTTCATTACCTTCGTAAGTGAGTCCGTATAACTAAGCAGCATCAGCAGTTCCTGCTTCTTGGAAAGTTCAATTTCCTGATTCTTATCCTTAGTTACATTTTCAAAGGTTATATAATAGTATCTTGATGTATCTGAAACAGGTTTCGAATAACAGGTACTCTTAATATATATAGTATTTTTTTCTGTTGAGCCACGAAGCTTAAATATGCAGCTTGTAGTGTACTCTGTTTTACTCTCTTCGAGCATCCTGTTAACAGCATCTACATCACTCTTGTCACAGAATGCGTAAAGCGACTGGTTAAAGAGCATTGTAAGCTCTTCCTTCGTCCAGGCGCGTATATTACCATCAAGATATTTTCCTACATTATTTGAGAAGGCAATCAACTGATCGTTCATTGTAACAACAGAACACTTACCGTTGTCATCTATGTCGAAAATAATGATTCCCATTGGTATTGAATTTATAATATCCCAAAGCTTAAGCCCCTCAGAACTAAGCTTAGCCTGAGTACTCATAAGTTCACTTATATTTGAATAAATAATAACAATGTGTAAGTCGTCTTCTTCATACATTGAATGAAAATGTGCCAGAACCCAAGTAACCTGTCCATCCTTATCACATACTCTGTATGTTTCCTTAACATTTTCATTTGTTCGACATGCTTCTATCGCTTCCCTTACTCTGTCCCTATCAATAGGATAGACAAAAGCGTATGGATCCTTATCGAGTCTTTCTGCTGCATCACCCGAATTTGAGCATAATAATCGTGCTGCTGCCTCATTTACATATACAATATCAGATGATCCGTCTGGATGCTTAACCAGCTCCACTACACCATTCATCATTGTATATGTTACCTCTCTAAAATGTTCCATATATCCTGGATTGTCAGTTAACCGCATAATAACCCCCAAAAATGTATTTTGATAACCAATATCCAAAAACTATAGAATAATTGTGACAAATAACATAATTTATAATATATGCTTTTTATATAGATAATTTATTATAATCATAAGCGCCAGATATTTCAAATGCTCTTTTATCTGCGCTCGCACTCATATCGCACGCATTATTGTATTTGTATTTGCAATTCCTACTGTTCTTTCTGTAATATTTCTTACTATGCCAAAGATTAAAAGCACAACAATACATGCGATTATAAAAATATTTTCCAGTTTACTGTACTTTGCTTTCTTATTGAATATATAGCACCATATAAGCTTTATCACTTCATATAACAGAAATGGCTGCAGGACAAATATTACCTGATTGCTTTCAAACGCCTTAACAAAGTCGAGCTTCAGTTCACTTACAATCATATGAGTAATTCCACAACCCGGACATCTAAGTCCTCCATCAAAAAAGAATCCTGTAATAAACCTGAATGCGCATGGAATTATAAATATATTATTTGAAGCTATTACATAGTATATGAGTCCGATAAATAGAATCGATATCAGAAGTAATGCTTTTCTAAAAAAATTAGGGGGCCATATAATATGGTCCCCAGATTCCTTGTTTTTATTATACTGTTTGTACTGTTGCATGCTTGTTAATCTTATCCTGGATGATTGCATAGTCAACGATACCAAGTCCGAAAATTGCAAGGATAAGGAAAAGAATTGAGTTATCTCCTGTTCCATCCATCTCATCAACCTTCTTACCTGCATTATAAAGCCAAATCCAACCATAGATTCCACATGTAACAAGTGTTAAAAGAAATACCATTCCACCTGTTGTATCTTCAGGATGACCTGAAACCTCATTAAGATCATTTACCATCATAATGTACCAGTAAATAGTATAAATACCACAAGTAATGATTGAAAAAATAATACATAAAGCTATGTTTCTTTCTTTAATCTCTCTCATTATTTTGCTCTCCTTTCGTATGAATTCTTCATATCCTCATAATATATTATATTGTTTTAAGAGCAAATTTTCAATTAAAAATCTATTTCCATTACTATTGGTGTATGATCCTGTCTGTCTCCTGAATCAATCATTTCAGACTTAACTACCTTGTCCTTGATTCTGTCACTTACAAGGAAGTAATCAATTCTCCAGCCCGTATTATTTATTTTACTTGTCTTAATTCTCTGTCCCCACCAGGAGTATACATCCTTTACATCTCCATGAATGTGACGGAAGGTATCTACAAAGCCCTTATCCAAAATGTTAGTAAATCCTGCTCTCTCCTCGTCTGTAAATCCTGCTGACATGTGATTAGTCTTAGGGTTGGCAAGGTCAATTTCCTTATGGGCAACATTAAAATCTCCACAGGCTACTACCGGCTTCTTAGTGTCCAGTTCCTTAAGATATGATGCATATAGTTCATCCCAGACCTGGCGCTCAGGAAGTCTTTTTAAGCCATCTCCTGCATTAGGTGTATACACGTTTACAAAGTAAAAGTCCTCAAGTTCCAATACAAGCAGTCTGCCCTCATCATCCATAGTATCAGGCGCACCAATTCTTGGTACTATTTTGTCAGACTTTATGGAATCCCTAATAATAAACATTGTTCCTGCATAGCCCTTACGTGCAGGTGGCACGGAGCTTACCCACTCAACTCTATAGCCTTCAAAGTATTTATTCAGCTCATCTAAAAGCTTTGCCGATGGTCCAGCCTCTGGAAGCTTGGTTTCCTGTATTGCAATTACATCTGCATCTTCACCCTTAAGCGTCTCAAGTACAGCCCTTGATAAAAGTGCTCTGTCAGATGATGATGTAAGCGCTGCATTTAAAGAGTCAATATTCCATGATATAAGTTTCATCTTGTTCCCTCATTTGTATATTTGCTTTCGCTAATCCATTTTCTTTTCTTATTTTACCACAGAATCTGTAACTCTTCCTCATTGCAAAATACATCAAGTGCTTCTCTGGTATCGCCAGAATGAACATACCTGCATTACTACTATGTGACTCCGGCTCATTATTTATCCTTCATAGCTGCTATCATTCCAGCTACTCTTTTTCTGTTTTTGTATGTCCTATTACTTTCACACCAGGAACAACCCCCATGGTTTCTGCAACTTCTATCAACAGACTTCGCATAACTTCCATATCTTTTACCATAAGGTTTTCTATGTTCTTTTCCATATTGAATTGCCTTATCCAATGCCACGACCATTACCACCACATAAAAAATGCCTACAACATAGCCATGAGGATTACTTCTCGTCAACCGGTTTAGCACGAAACCTTTCTCATGGATTTCAGCATATTTCTATGCCTATAGAAAAGTTCATAAGTTACATACGACAGTTTATGAACAAAACGGTTCAACATTCAAAATTCACCATCGATAAAAAATTTAAAACAGTTTACAATCTCCTGTATAGGGATCCTGAAGAAGGAGTCGAACCTTCGCCATCATGATTACGAGTCATGTGCTCTACCCTCTGAGCTATTCTGGAAGTCCTTGAATCGATTCTTTTATGTTTTCAAGACATATTATCGATAGAATTTGAGCAACTTAACCCAGCTGCCTGGGAAACCGGGTTTGAAGTTTTCGTGTTGCAGGCAAAAATCTTAAATCTCGATGAAGGTTGTTGCGTTAGAAACCTTAATCTGAGTATCAAGCTCAGACAGAAGTTTAGCTCTCTTCTCCTGAATCTCCTCAACCTTCTTCTGTACATCAAGCGGATCTACAAGCTCCGCTGTATTCTCCTGTACATAAGTAGCCACTACCTCAAGAGGCTTATCATCCTTAGCCTTGGTATCCTTACCAAGAATGCTAAGCCGCATACTCTCTGCTGTAGTCTCCAGCTGCTTATTCTTATTTTCAACAGAAATAAGTCTCTTATCGAGTTCATTCTTCATCTTTGTGTAAAGACTCTGCTCAAAATCAGCCTCATCATCGTAACTGCCATTTCCACGCATTCTACTTCTAAGTGAAATAGCACCTGCAACAGTGTAATCACCAAAAGAAATATGAATCATAGTAGCTGCGTTAGATGCCACAATAGCTGCATCAATTTTCTGAAACCTTTCAATCAGATCTATGATCTGCTGATAAGCACTCTCTGCCTCCTGACGGAAAGTCTCCTCCAGCACTCTGC
>DCHE01000011.1:8795-9217 GCA_002314775.1 Lachnospiraceae bacterium UBA1760 | reverse complement strand
CTTCCAACAGGAGATATTGAAGTTGTACCTACATCAATTGAGGTACTTGGAAAATGTATTTATAATGAACTACCTTTTGAAATAAACCGTTCAAAAGAGGCAGATGAGACAACACGTCTTAAATATCGTTATCTTGACTTAAGAAATCCTGAGGTTAAGAGTAAGATTGTTTTAAGAAGTAAAATAGTTGCAGAACTTCGTAAGAGTATGACAGAGCATGATTTCCTTGAGATTACAACGCCGATTCTTACATGTTCATCACCTGAAGGTGCTAGAGATTACCTTGTTCCTGCAAGAAATCATCCTGGGAAGTTTTATGCTCTTCCACAGGCACCACAGCAGTTTAAGCAGATTCTCATGACTTCAGGCTTTGACAGATATTTCCAGATTGCTCCTTGTTTCAGAGATGAGGATGCAAGAGC
>DCHE01000011.1:0-8757 GCA_002314775.1 Lachnospiraceae bacterium UBA1760 | reverse complement strand
TATCAGCTTGATATGGAAATGGCTTTTGCAAGCCAGGAAGACGTATTTGCTGTTGTTGAGGACGTGCTCCCACCTATATTCGCAAAATACGGAACATATAAGACAGCATCCAGCGCTCCTTTTACGCGTATATCATTTAATGATGCAATGGAAAAGTATGGTTCAGATAAGCCGGATTTAAGAATAGATCTTACACTTACAGATGCAACAGCTGTGCTTGCCGGATGTGGATTTGGTCCTTTCGAAGGAAACACAGTAGAGGCAGTAGTTGTAGACGGATTTAGTGCTACACGTAAGGTAATTGATAAGATTTGTGCTGATGTTGAGGTTATTTCAGGTCAGAAGGCATTCTGGTTCAAGCTTGATGAAAATGGTGAAATCGTTGGAGGAATTGCAAAGTTCCTTCAGGAAAAGAAAGATGAAGTTATTTCAGCTCTTTCACTTAAGCCAGGTGATTTCGTAGGTCTTGCTGCAGGTCCTAAGCTTACAGCTCTTAAGACAGCAGGTGTACTCAGACGTCTCCTTGGCGAGAACTGTGAAGCACACATGAAGAAGGATTGCTATGAATTCTGCTGGATTGTTGACTTCCCTATGTATGAAATTGGTGAGGAGTCAGGCGAGCTTGAGTTCTGTCATAATCCATTTTCAATGCCACAGGGTGGTATGGAAGCACTTGAGAATTCTGATCCACTCAGTATTCTTGCATACCAGTATGATCTTGTATGTAATGGTGTTGAATTATCATCAGGTGCAGTTAGAAATCATGACCCTGAGTTAATGGTTAAGGCATTTTCACTTGTAGGACTTGGGGAAGATGCTGTTAAGGCTAAGTTCCCGGCAATGTATAATGCATTCTGCTATGGTGCACCACCACATGCAGGAATTGCTCCAGGTGTAGATAGAATGATTATGCTTATCGCAGGAGAGGAAAGCATAAGAGAAATTATTCCATTCCCAATGAACAAGACTGCACAGGATATTATGATGGGTGCTCCTTCAGAGGTTGATGAAAAGCAGCTTAGAGATGTTCATATCGCTATCAGCATAGAAGAGGAATAAGCGAAGACTGATTAGACTGCATAGAATTATAAGATAGTAACAATAAATAACATAAAGCATTAAGCATAAAGCAAAAGAATAATAAGTAGGAGAAAATGTTATGGCAAAAAATTTTGATGAATTACTTTCAAAAGTATCACAGTGCAGCAAAAAGACACTTGCAGTTGCCTGCGCACAGGATAAGGCTGTTCTTGAAGCAGTTAAGGCTGCAAATGATCGTGGAATTGCTTCATCTATCTTAGTAGGTGACGAAGCAAAGATTGCAGAAATTGCAAAAGAACTTGATATGAACCTTGCTGACTATGAAGTAATTAATGTTGTTGATACTGTAGAGGCTTCACTTACAGCAGTTAAGCTTGTTCATGATGGAAAGGCTGATATGTACCTTAAGGGACTCCTTGACACAAAGACATTCCTTAAGAGCGTTCTTGATAAGGAGGTTGGCCTTCGTACAGGAAAGCCATTATCACATGTATGTGTATTTGAGATTCCTGGTATTGACAGACTCCTTTTCCTTACAGATGTTGCATTTATTCCATATCCTACTCTTGAAGATAAGGTTTGCATGATTAACTACACTGTAGAAGTAGCTAAGGCATGTGGTGTTGATACTCCTAAGGTTGCTCCTCTTGCAGCAGTAGAGGTTGTAAATCCTAAGATGGAAGTTACAGTTGAGGCAGCTGAACTTACAAAAATGAATGAAGCAGGCGAGATTAAGGACTGTATCGTAGATGGACCACTTTCACTTGATATTGCTTTATATAAAGAAGCAGCTGAAGAAAAGGGTGCTCTTGGACGTAAGGTTGCAGGTGATGCTGATATACTTGTATTCCCTGATATTCATGCAGGAAACCTGGTATATAAGTCAATCGTTCACATGGTAGATTGTAAGAACGGAAATATACTTACAGGAACACAGGCTCCTGTTATTCTTACAAGCCGTTCTGATACATGTGAAGTAAAGGTTAACTCAATTGCACTTGCTGCAGTAGTTGCAGATGAAATGCAGAAAATGAAATAATTTGTCTGGGATTTTAAAGCAAAGAGAAGAACAATTGCTTAATTTAATACAAGAAAGTTAAAAAAAGAAAGGAAACATTGATTATGTCAGTAAAGAGCTTAATTATTAATCCTGGTTCTACAAGTACAAAAATTGGTGTATTTGAGGATGAAACACTTTTATTTGAGGAAACACTTCGTCATTCAACAGAAGAGATTGCTCAGTATGAGCAGATTGTTGATCAGAAGGACTTTAGAAAGGACATTATCATCAATCTCCTTAAGTCTAAGGACTTTGATATCAATTCCCTTAACATGGTTGTTGGTCGTGGCGGAATGCTTAAGCCTATTCCAGGTGGTACATATGCATGTACAGACGAGCTTGTTGAAGACCTTAAGAAAGGTGTATCAGGACAGCATGCATCGAATCTTGGTGGTATTTTAGCAAGAGAAATCGGTGATTCAATCGGTGTTCCTTCATATATTGTTGATCCTGTAGTAGTTGATGAGCTTATGCCAATCTCAAGATACTCAGGTGTTCCAGAGCTTCCAAGAGTAAGTATCTTCCATGCTCTTAACCAGAAGGCTGTTGCTAAGAGATATGCTAAGGAAATTGGAAAGAACTACGAGGAATTAAATCTTATCGTTGTTCATATGGGTGGTGGTGTTTCAGTAGGACCTCATAAGAATGGTAAGGTTGTTGACATAAACAACGCACTTGATGGAGATGGAGCTTTCTCACCAGAGAGATCAGGAGCGGTTCCTGTAGGTGCACTTGTTAAGATGTGCTTCTCAGGAGAGTATACACAGCAGCAGGTTTACAAGAAGCTTGTTGGTAATGGTGGTTTCAACGCTTATGTTGGTACAAACGATATGAGAGATGTTGAGAAGATGGTTAATGAAGGAGATGCAAAGGCAGCAGAAGTAAGAGATGCATTCATTCTCCAGATGTCAAAGAACATTGGTGCTATGGCAACAGTTCTTGAGGGAAAGGTTGATCAGATAATAGTTACAGGTGGTATCGCATACGATAAGTATGTTGTTGCAAAGCTTAAAGAGCGTTGTGAATGGATTGCACCTTTCACAGTATATCCTGGAGAGGACGAGCTTTTAGCTTTAGTACAGGGTGGCCTCAGAGTGCTTAATGGCGAAGAAGAGGCTAAGCAGTACTAATAATTATTGGATTGTATGAGCGAAAATAATCTTACAAACAAAAAAACTGATAACAGTGGTGCAAGGGGGAAACGCCCCCTTGTTATCACTGTTTTTATTTCTATTCTAGTAATGCTTATTGTTACTGCAGTAAGCTTTTATTTCTATGTCTACACGAAGAGTACAATAAAAAATGAAATTAATAATTCGGGCAGCATTGAATACAGTCAGTATTATGCCCTGATATGCGATAATACTGAATTTAACAGACAGGTTTTTGAGTCTGCTAAAAACCGGGGAGACGAGCTAGGAATATGTGTTGATATGCTGTCTCAGAGAATAGACCATGATTATTCCATAGAGGAACTTTTTGAAATAGCAATTGCTTCTAATGTTGACGGAATAATTGTTGAGGCGGATGATACACAGAAAATGAAGAATCTCATTGACAATGCGGAGGCGGAAGGCATAGATGTGGTTACACTTCTAAGTGACCGTCCAGATACATCGCGTCGAAGCTCAGTTCAGGTTGGTGCCTATAATCTTGGAAAAATATATGGACAGCAGGTAGTCTCAAAAGAGTTGGCCGGAAACGAAACTGTTATTGTAATCAACGACTCATCAAGACCCGATACCACAGAGACACTTATTTTTGCAGGAGTACAGGATACGATAAACAGTGCACTTGAGGATGGGACATTCGTTCAGGTTGTTTCATATGCTGTTGATGGAAGTGATAACTTTGTCATGGAAGAGATGATTCGACAACTGTTTATTGACGAAGAACTTACGCCGAATGTAATTATATGTCCTGATGATCAGGCAACTCAGGTTGTATATCAGGCGCTTGTCGATTACAACAAGGTAGGTCTTGTTAGACTTATTGGATATCACGATTCCCAGACGGTTCTTTCAGGAATACGTCAGGGAGTTATAGAGGCTACTATTGCCGTTGATGTTGATGAACTGGGAAAATATGCCGTAGAAGCGTTGTCTGAATACAGATCCACAGGATTTGCCAGTGAATATTACAGCGTTGATTCAAGGCTTATTGATATAAATAATATTTCGTCCTATTACGTGGACACAAATAATGAAGAAACTAACTAACAAAATTTATACACGAGCGAAAAACTCAATACAGACAAAGCTGATGTTATCGTTTCTGCTTACGACGGTACTTATTCTGTTTATGAACATTTTTATGTATGTAAATACGAATAGAATGCTTGAATCTCTTGATAAGGTATATGCAGAGAATATTAACCTGAATGAGGTTGCAGATATGCTTGATAATATAGACCAGTCACTTACAGTCTATCTGTCCACTAGATCGTCAGCCTCAATGGAAGACTACTATAGGTATGTTCAGGACTATTCAAATCTTACAGAAGACCTGTATGGAGGTATCTCATCAAATAAACTTCTCTTGATGGAAAGAGATATCAAGAATATGTCCGAGAAGTATGTCGCCCTGACAAATTATGCGGTTGACGGAAAACGAGGCGGTAATGTTGAGAAATATAAGGTTAGGTATCAGGAAGCTGGTAAGGTATACTCATATCTCAAGGCAATGATATCAGAACTGAATAATGAACGATTCAGAACAAATGCGGAAATATATCAGTCTCAGTCAGCGAGTATAAGGGCTCTTGAAATGATGAATATTGTCAGTATTTTCATAATTGGTATTATGAATGTTTTTATGATTATTCTGATTACAAATTCAATTACAAGACCTCTTATAAAACTGGCAGATGCTGCAGGTGTTGTATCAGAGGGAAATCTGAATATTGAAATGGTTCCTATTGAATCAGAGGATGAAATAGGGGTCGTTACAAAGGCTTTCAATCAGATGGTTGAAAATATCAGACAGTACATTGAAAGGCTTAGAATCAATATGGAGCTAGAGAGAGAACATAAGGAGAAGGAACTTCTTATGGAATCCCATCTTAAGGATGCACAGCTCAAATATCTTCAAGCCCAGATTAATCCTCATTTTCTTTTCAATACCCTGAATGCAGGGGCACAGCTTGCTATGATGGAGGACGCCGAGAAAACATATACCTATGTACAGCGTGTGGCTGATTTCTTCAGATATAATATTAAGAAGGATCAGGATGAGGTGACCTTAGGAGAAGAAATAAGGCTTGTAGATACATATATTTATATTCTGAATGTGCGTTTTGCAGGTGATATTCATTATGAAAAGGAAATAGACGAGACACTTCTTAATGTTAAGCTTCCAGGAATGACGCTTCAGCCTATTGTGGAGAATTCAGTTAACTATGGTATCAGAAATATTGACTGGGAAGGCAAAATAAGCCTCCGTGTATACAGACAGGAGGATACAGTCTGCATAAGTATTAAGGATAATGGTGTTGGAATTGAAAAGGATAAGCTCGACAGAATCCTTTCTGGTAAGTTCCATGCTGATGAAGGACTTACTGATTCCAATGGTGTTGGACTTGATAACGTAATTAACCGACTTAAGCTTTATTTCGGCGAAGACGATATTATGGACATTATTAGTGAAGGTGAAAATAAGGGTACGGAGACAATAATTTATGTACAAAATACTTCTGGCTGATGACGAGGGAATTGTTATTGAGTCATTAAAATTTATGATAGAAAAGGAACTTGGTAATAACTGCGAGATAAGATATGCCAAAACAGGTAGAAGCGTTATTGAACTTGCAGAAAATTTCCGTCCAGACATAGCTTTTATGGATATACAGATGCCTGGAATAAACGGAATTGATGCAATGAGAGAGATACGTAAGGCTAACAAAAATGTTATCTTTATTGTGATGACAGCATATGACAAGTTTGATTACGCCAAGGAAGCTATTAACCTTGGAGTTCTTGAGTATCTTAATAAGCCTGCTGATAGAGAGAAGATATTAGATGTTCTCTACCGAGCTACTTCAATTATTGATGCAGAACGCCGTAAGAGAAGCGAAGATCTTATTATCAAGGAGAAAATGGAGACAGTAGTTCCGATAATTCAGAACGGTCTTATTTCAAATTTTCTTTTCAGAGAGCACTTTGATGAGGATATATCCAACTATAAATCTCTTCTTGAAATTGAAGACAACTATGGTTATATGATAGTTATTATTGCTGGAAGAGAGCAGGTTGGAAACCATATGACTGGTGCTGTGGCAGCAGGTATCACAATTCAGAATATATATCGTGAAATCAGAATGCTTATAGAGGATTATCTTCCAGGAATAATAGGATTTGTAATGGCTAATAAAATCCCGGTTCTTGTTACGAGAAAGACACCTGGATTTGAATACGATGAGCGTATTGAAATGATTGACAGAGCAAGAGCACTGTCGAGAAAGCTTTCTGAAAAATTTGATATTAATTTCAGAATTGGAATAGGTTCAGTTAAACCACTTGAAAATATGCTTGAGTCATACAATGAAGCACTTTCTGTTCTTATTGAGACAACTGGAAGAGTTGGGCACATTGATGATATTCCAATAGGTTGTAAGTATGAAGAGGACTACCCTATTGATACAGAAAAGAGACTGTTTGACGAGTTGCAGAAGGGACGTGTTTCAGAAACTGTAAGTGTTGCAAATGATTTCTTTGATTGGATGGAGGAAAGCCAGCAGAACCATATTGATGATGTTAAGCTTAAGGCTCTTGAGTTTGTACTGTGGTCAGAGCATCTTGCTTATGAAAATGCTAACAGCATGTACCATTTCAGGTCGAGAACAACATACATGATTGATGTGATGGCAATGGATGATTTTAATACAATTAGAAATTGGTTTGTTGAAAAAATTACAGAAGCTGTTTCACTTATTGCAAGAAGGAGTGAAAACAGAATGGAATCAGTGGTAGAAAGAGCCAAGAAATACATGGAGGAAAACTTCCGTAAAGACATTTCCCTTGAAGATGTATCCCAAAAGGTAGATATAAGTTCCTATTATTTCTCCAAAATATTCAAGGAGGAAACGGGGGAGAACTTTATTGAATATCTCACAAGGCTTCGTATGGAAGAGGCAAGCAGGCTTCTTGAAGAATCAGATATTTCTATAAAAGAGGTGTGTTCAGAGGTAGGATATTCAGATCCTAATTATTTCTCTAGAAACTTTAAGAAGTATGCAGGAATTACACCTACTGAGGCAAGAGAAAAGAGAAGGGGAAACTGAGACATACAGTAATGAAAATGAAAAATAGAAATAATATAAAAAGAATAGAGGTTACCTTGATTATTACCATCATGTTGGTAGCTGTTCTTGCAGGATGTAATTCCAGTAATACTGAGGAGGATACAAAGGGCGGTAAGAATGTAAATACTCCAACTATTGGTTTAAGTTTTGACTCTTATATAATTGAGAGATGGGAAAGAGACAGAGATGTATTTGTGTCAACAGCCAAGGAAATGGGAGCAGAAATAAACGTTCAGAGTGCCAATGGAGACATAGAAACCCAGATTTCACAGATAGAATATTTTATTGAAAAAAAGGTCGATGTAATTGTTATTGTGGCAATTGACGCCGATAAGCTTACGGATGTTGTCAAAAAAGCAAAAGATGCAGGAATACACGTAATCGCATATGATCGACTTATCAGAAACGCAAATGTTGATATGTATATCAGCTTTGATAATGAGCAGGTTGGTGAGATGATGGGTGAGGAAATAGCAAGTCATAAGGAAAACAAAAAAGTAATAATGATTTGCGGTGCACCTGCTGATAATAACGTTTCGATGGTTAATGAAGGTTTTGAAACGGTTATGAAAAAGAATAACATACAGATAATTGACAAAACATTTTGTGAGGGATGGAAGGCAGAGCTTGCAGCTGACTATGTGAAGGATCATTTGGATGCAGTATCGGCGGCAGATGCGATAATGTGCGGAAATGATGATATTGCGACCAATGTTATTAGAATGCTTGCTGTATACAGAAAAGCGGGAGTAATTGATATTGTTGGGCAGGATGCAGATCTTGCAGCATGCCAGCATATAGTTGAAGGTACACAGAATATTACAGTATATAAGCCTGTCGAAAAGCTGGCGTCTGAGGCTGCAAAGTATGCAGTTGACATGGCGAAGGGCAATGGAATAGGAGCTAAACCTACGATTAATGATGGATCCTATAATGTGCCGTACGTTGCACTTGATCCAATAAGTGTAAATAAAAATAACATTGACGAAATAATTATTGACAGTGGATTCCACAGCAGGGAAGATGTGTACCTTAACGTGGCAGAGTAGGTGGGTAAAATAAGATATAATAAAACTATAAGCCGAATTTAACAAAAATAAAATGATAGTACAAAATTGTTAATATAGTAAACCAACACAAAAAAGTGCTAGTCACATGGTGACAAGTTGGAAAAACTTGACAAAAATTTGAAGAAAGTCACAAACAATTACTATTTGATGTGTGATAAAGTTTATCTCGTAGTAAATATTTATTATTTGAATGGGAGGAACAATTCAAATGAAGAAAAAAGTTTTAAGTGCACTTTTAAGTGTAGCAATGGTAGCAACACTTCTCGTAGGTTGTGGCGCTAAGGAAG
>DCHE01000085.1:2899-4111 GCA_002314775.1 Lachnospiraceae bacterium UBA1760 | reverse complement strand
CATCGGTTATGGCGATTGCTCAGAGTGACGGCAAGAAAGTGCTTGCTTACTCAACTATCTCGAACCTTGGTCTTATCACAGCATGTGCAGGTCTTGGTACTGAGAGCGCAACCTGGGCTGCAATGTCACTTATTGTTTTCCACGCTATTTCAAAATCAATGCTTTTCCAGTGCGTTGGTGCTATTGAAAACACTACTCATAGCCGTGATATCGAGGATATGCAGGGTCTTATCAAGAGACTTCCAAAGCTTGCATTCATTCTCATGCTTGGTATAGCAGGAATGTTCCTCGCACCATTTGGAATGCTTGTTTCAAAATGGGCAGCACTTAGCTCATTTGTCAGCGTTAAGAGTTTCCTTCTTATTATCTTTATTTGCTTTGGTAGCGGTACAACAATGTTCTACTGGACCAAGTGGCTTTCAAAGATTATTGGTACATATGAGACCAAGCAGGATGATGTTACTCAGAAAAATGAGTACATTTCAATGTTTTTACATGCAATTCTTCTCGTAGTGGCATGTGTGGCATATCCAGTTATCACAAGATGTGCGATTGAGCCTTATATCCAGGAGATGTATGGATCAAGCACTCAGGTTATTTCATCAACCAATATGACTGTTATGATCATATTCCTTATTGCTATCGTTGTTATTCCTGCTGTTTGCTATCTGTTCAGCAAGGGTGTTAAGGAAGAACCAGTGCTTGCATATATGGCAGGTGAAAACACTGGTGATAATAAGCACTTCCTTGATGCAAGAGGAAATGAAAAAGAGCTTGTTGCAGCAAACTGGTACATGACAGACTGGTTTGGTGAAGACAAGATGTTTAAACCAAGTGTAATCATTGGCGCGGTAATCATTATCGTTTGCCTCTGCATGGTGATAGGAGGTGCATTCTAATGTCAACTACTAACATTATTGCAGTAATCGCATACATTGTTCTGGCTCCATTTATTGGCGGTCTTCTTGAGGGTATCGACAGAAAGCTCTCTGCACGTATGCAGGGAAGAAAAGGTCCTTCAGTGCTTCAGCCATTCTGGGATGTAAGAAAGCTTTTCAACAAGCAGCTTCTTGAAGTAAACAAGGTTCAGCTTGTACTTTTGAGCTCATATTTATTCTTTGTACTTTTGTCAGGATGCTTTTTCTTCCTTGGACTTGATATGCTTATGATAATTTTCTCTTTATCAACAGCATCAATGTTCCTTATCCTTTC
>DCHE01000085.1:2038-2826 GCA_002314775.1 Lachnospiraceae bacterium UBA1760 | reverse complement strand
CAGATGATGTCATGTGAGCCAATGGAGCTCCTTATGGTAATCGGACTTGCAGTTGTATCTGGTTCATTTAACACCACAGATGTTATTGCTGCATCTACACCTGCAATTTGCAAAGCATGGGGCTTCTTTATCGGATTTTGCTTTATCCTTACAATAAAGTTCCGTAAATCACCTTTTGATATATCAACTTCACACCATGCTCATCAGGAGATGGTAAAGGGTCTTACCCAGGAATTTGTTGGTCCTGAGTATGGTCTTACCTCTATCGCTGAGTGGTATGAAAATGTTCTTCTTTATGGATTTATTGCACTCTTCTTTATCTGGAATAATCCAGTAAGTATTGTGTATGCAATAATTGCTTGCCTTGTTGTATTCTTCATCGAGGTACTTATTGATAACACTTCAGCTCGAGTTAAGTGGCAGCTTATGGTTAAGCTTGCTTGGGGTGCAACCATCATCTGTGCAGGAATCAACCTCTTGATTCTCTGCCTGGCAAAATAGTCTGGGAGGGCAAAAATGAAAAATATGCATAAATCTCCATGGCTTCTTCATTATGATGGATCAAGCTGTAATGGCTGTGATATTGAGGTTTTGGCTTGTACCACTCCAGTTTATGATGTAGAGCGTTTCGGAGTAATTAACACAGGAAATCCAATGCATGCCGATATCTTCCTTGTTACCGGCGGTATTAATTCACAGAATGAAGCTGTTGTTAAACAGATTTATTCACAGATGCCTTCACCAAAGGTTGTTGTAGCAGTTGGTACATGTGCTTGTACTGGTGGTAT
>DCHE01000085.1:0-1915 GCA_002314775.1 Lachnospiraceae bacterium UBA1760 | reverse complement strand
GTTGCTTTATACCAGGAAAAACATGAAGCAGAACAGAAAGGAGAGAAATAATGGAACAACTTCAGGATACTTTATTTAAAATTGAAGCCACAGATCTCCTTGATATTGTTATGGAAAAGAGAGCAGACGGCTGGAGATTAGTTCAGATCTGCTGCTCATATGTAAACGAAGAGTACGATATTATTTACAGCTTCGCTAAAGAATATGAGTTCATCAACTATAAGGTTGTAACTCCTAAGGATGTAAGCGTAACTAGTATCTCACGCGTTTATAATGCGGCTATCTTCTACGAGAATGAGATGCGCGAGCTTTTTGGTTGTCCTATTGCAAATATGGAAGTTGACCTTAAGAATAAGTTCATCCGTATCGAGGAGGAGACCCCATTTATCGATAAAAAGGAGGCTGAATAATGTCTAAGAGAAGTATAGTACCTTTCGGACCTCAGCATCCGGTTCTTCCAGAGCCAATTCATCTTGATCTTGTTCTTGAGGACGAGACCGTTGTTGAGGCCATTCCTTCTGTTGGTTATGTACACAGAGGACTTGAGAGTCTTGTAAAGAAAAAAGACTTTAACGAGATGGCTTATGTTATCGAGCGAATCTGCGGTATCTGCTCATTCATGCATGGTATGGGTTACTGCACCGCTCTTGAGAAGATTATGGACGTAGAGGTTCCACGTCGTGCAGACTACCTTCGTAGCATTTGGTGCGAGATGAGCCGTCTTCACAGTCATCTTCTCTGGCTTGGTCTTTTAGCTGATGCTTTTGGATTTGAGTCACTTTTCATGCATTCATGGAGACTTCGTGAGAAGATTCTTGATATGTTTGAGGCATCAACTGGTGGACGAGTTATTTTCTCAGTAAATACCATCGGTGGTGTAATGAAGGATATGCCAAATGACATGCTTCAGTCTTTTGTAAAAGAGCTTGACGGCATGGAAAAAGAAATCCGCAGAACTACAGATGTTTTCCTCAAGGATTACACTGTTGAGTCAAGACTTCGTGGCGTAGGTATCCTTACTGCAGATCAGGCACTTAAGCTTGGCGCTGTTGGCCCAATGCTTCGTGCAGCAGGCGTAGAATATGATGTTCGTAAGACTGGCTATGCAGCTTATAACGATATTGATTTCCAGGTAATTACCTCAAAAGAGCCTGATTCATTTGGTCGTTGCGAGGTTCGTATCGGTGAAATCTTCCAGTCAATCGATATCATTCGTCAGCTTGTAGCAAAGATTCCTGATACTGAACTTGCAACTCCAGTAAAGGGCTTCCCAAATGGTGAGGCATATGTTCGTTTCGAACAGCCTAGAGGAGAGGCTTTCTATTACGCTAAAGCAAACGGAACCAAGTTCTTGGATCGTATGAGAGTTAGAACTCCTACCTTTGCAAACCTTATGCCTTTGGCAGAAATTCTTCAGGGTTGCCAGGTTGGTGATGTTCCACTTCTTGTACTTACTATTGACCCATGCATCAGTTGTACTGAGCGCTAATAGAGAGGAGAATAAATATGTCTAAACCTATGGCATTTACAGGCCAGGCTTTGAAGAATCTCTTCTCAAAGCCAGCTACTACAAGTTATCCTTTTGAGCCAAAGAAATATCCAGAGCGCACAAGAGGACATGTTGAAATTAATGAGAGCCAGTGTATTCTCTGTGGAATGTGCATGAGAAGCTGCCCTCCAGGAGCAATCAAGGTTGATAGAGCAGGACTTACCTGGGAAATCAACGGATATGATTGTGTACAGTGTGGTTATTGTGTAAATAAGTGTCCTAAGAAGTGTCTTAGCATTGTTCCTGGTTATACTGAGCCAGGTCCTGAGAAGCTTGTTAGAACAGTAAATGTTCCAGAACCACCTAAGCCAGCTCCAAAGCCTGCAGCAGCACCTGCTCCTGCGGCTCCAAAGCCAGCTGAAGAAG
>DCHE01000091.1:4907-5997 GCA_002314775.1 Lachnospiraceae bacterium UBA1760 | reverse complement strand
CACAGCCAGGTGTGAATATGCCGCAAATGAACGGTATGCCAATGGGTAATATGCCACAGATGAACGGTAACATACCAATGGGCGCAGATGCTCCACAGAAGGAGAAGAAATCCGGAAAGGGTGGAAAGATTGCGTTAATCGCAATAATTGCATTTGTTCTTGTTGCAGGACTTGCAGTAGGAGCATATTTCTTATTCTTCAGTAAATCTCATAAGGCAAAGAAGCTCACAAAGGAATATTTTGCTGCAATTGAGGACAAGGATATTTCAGGACTCATTGAAATGACTATACCTAAGAAGCTTGCAAATGATGCGTTAAAGGCATATGGTTCGGAGATTGGCACTGACAGATACGGTGTAACTGATTATGATTCAGCTATGAGTATGATTAAGCAGGTCCAGGCTTCAGATCAGTATAAGGAGATAGCTGGTTCAGTCAAGATTGAAATAAGTAACCTTAAGGTTGGAAAGGTTTCAAAATTTGATGCAGAGGATTATATCAATAACTTTGTAGGAGATGTAGCAAAAGCATATACAAAGCAGGGCAAGACTATCACCAAAGCGGAGCTTTTGGAAAAACTCGAGAATGAATCTGAAATGAAGGTTTCAGAAATGGCTAAGTATGTCGAAAAGACAATTGAGCAGTTTGGATTAAGCTCTAAGGACATAATGGTTGTTGAGGTTTCATTTGATGCAAAGATTTCATATAATGGCCAAACTATAAATATCAAGAGCGAAGAATCGGCTGCAAACAATATGTTAGTTTATAAATATGATGGCAAGTATTATTGTATTCCAACAGCACCAATTATTGCAGTTACTCTGTATATGTCGACAATGCTGGGATATTAAGAGTAGACTGTGATTTGAATATACGAGGAGGGAAGATTATGAAACAATGTATAAATTGTGGTAACACACTTAATGATGGAGATTTATTTTGCAATATGTGCGGAAGCTCTCAGACAGCAGATAAGACTGGTATGGACAATATGAACCAGATGAATATGAACCAGATGGGCATGAATCAGATGGGTATGAACCAGATGGGTATGAACCAGATGGGTATGAACCAGATGGGCAATATGAAC
>DCHE01000091.1:0-4816 GCA_002314775.1 Lachnospiraceae bacterium UBA1760 | reverse complement strand
CCAGATGGGCAATATGAACCAGATGAATATGAACCAGATGAATATGAACCAGACAGGTATGAATCAGATGAACATGAATCAGCCTCAAGGAACAAAGAGTAAGAAGGGAATTATCATTGCAGTTATTGCAGCGGTCCTTGTTTTGGGAATTGGAATTGGGGCATTTTTCATTACTAGAAGCAAAAATGCGGAAGAAGATGAGGCTGCCGAGATATATTCGAGCAAATCAGCCAAGTCAGCTGACATCACAGCTGCCGGTACAATTAAGACTGCAGTAGACAGTGCACTTGCAAGTGAACGTGCATATGATGAAGTTCAGGAATTAGCTAGATATTCTGATTCTTCGGCAGGAGAAAAGGTAGTAGAGGTTAGGGATGGCGAAATCTCTGCATATGGAAGATATTTTTCTGATGAGGTTAAATCTAATCTATCTACTGTACCAAAGGTAAAATACACCAAGGAGGGTGCTGAAAGCTTCTGTGTGTATGTGGATAGTATTGGGCAGATTACTGTATGCATTGAGTCAGATAATGCCAAGTGGACAATTCAGCCAACAATATGTGCTGACTACCAGTAAAGATGTATAGAAATCGAAGAAGCCAAACAGACTAAGCTGTCTGCTTGGCTTCTTTTTTGTGAGAAGCAAAACACCCTCTTTTTCTCAGCGTATCAATATGTTAAAATATCTCTAATACATGCTTACGAGACATAATGAAAATATAGGAGGAACCATCATGACGAAGTCATGATTCGGAATGTTCCTCCGACCTGTCGCAGAGGGGACCCGCGTAAGCGGGGAGTTGGATGCGACTTACATATAATACAAGGAAAGGGAAAATTATGGACAACAGACCAACCAGTAGAGAAAAATATGTAACAGATAACTCGAAGGGCGTTGCCAAGAGAGAGACCGGGCTAAACAGTTCTTCCCAGAAGATTAGTCAGACTGGCTCAGCTAGAAAGGGCGGCGTTCCAACAAAGGCAGCAGGTGGTGGCGGACTTGCTGTGGTGGTTGCAATCATTATTATGGTTGTGAAGAGCATTTTTGGCGGAGGCGGTTCGACAACAGGAACTGACCAAAGCTTAAATCAGGTTGAATCAACAACCAGCTACACATCAACCCAGACAGCCGGAAATACAGTGTCCTCGGCTGACGGACAGCTCACCTACCAGGACAGCTACGTAGGAGCGACAGTTGTAAATAACAAGCCAGACGGAACCTCAAACACTGGAGTTCTTGATACCTCATCTGCTGATGGAACAAGAGCAAAGTACACAACCATCAAGGGTAACGGCAATGACCAAGTGACCTTTATGGTGTACATTTGCGGAACTGACCTTGAGTCAAAGAATGGTATGGCGACGAAGGACATCATTGAGATGACCAAGGCCAGCCTTTCCACAAGTGTTAATGTAATCATATACACTGGCGGATGCAAGAAGTGGAAGAACAATGTTGTGTCAAACAGTGGAAATCAGATTTGGAAGATTTCAAATGGCGGTCTTGAGTGCCTCGTTAAGGATGATGGCGACAAATCAATGACCGACCCAGCAACACTTACTTCATTTATCAAATGGTGCAAGACCTACTACCCTGCAAACAGAAATGAGCTTATCATGTGGGATCATGGCGGCGGAGCAATCACAGGCTACGGCTATGATGAGAGATCCGGACATTCCGGTTCCATGACCTTATCAAAGGTGAGCAAGGCTCTCAAGGATGCTGATATCAAGTTTGATTTTATTGGCTTTGATGCATGTCTTATGGCTACACTTGAGACTGGACTTACTCTTGAGCCATACGCAGACTACCTTATTGCCTCTGAGGAGACAGAGCCGGGCGTAGGCTGGTACTACACAAACTGGCTCAATAAGATTTCACAGAATCCTGCCATGCCAACTGTCGAGCTTGGTAAGGCTATCATTGATGATTATGTAACTGAGTGTAACAGGAGCTGTAATGGCCAGAAGACAAGCCTTTCAATCGTTGATTTGGCTGAGCTCAAGAAGAATGTACCTGACAAGCTTAATGCCTTTGCAGGTTCGATAAATGACAAGATTGAGGCAAAGGATTTTAAATCAGTTTCCGATGCGAGATATGAGACCAGAGAGTTTGCTCAGTCTTCTCAGATTGACCACGTTGACCTCGTGGATCTCTCAAAAAAGATGAATACAGCTGAGGGTACTGCACTTTCGGAGGCCGTTCTTTCAGCAGTAAAGTACAACCGTACCTCAAGCAACATGACAAATGCTTACGGAGTTTCGATTTATTTCCCATATCGTAAGGTTAACAAGGTAGACAATGCAGTAAGTGCCTACAACGCTCTTGGTATGGACTCAGAATACACCAAGTGTATCCGCTCCTTCGCACAGGTTGAGACCAGTGGTCAGGTAGCTTCAAACGGAACCTCAAGCGCTACCTCATCACTATTTGGAATTAGTGGATCAAACAATATTTCAACAGTTGCAAATGCATTTTCATTCCTTATGAACAGGGAGATTCCAGAGGACGAGGTTAATGATTATGTAGAAGCCAATAAATTCGACACCTCAAATCTTAAGTGGAC
The DNA here is from genome assembly GCA_002314775.1 of Lachnospiraceae bacterium UBA1760. Lineage (GTDB taxonomy): Bacteria > Bacillota > Clostridia > Lachnospirales > Lachnospiraceae > UBA1760. The sequence continues at coordinate 2,249 of DCHE01000091.1, read as the reverse complement.
TGAGGTAAATGGCAAAAAGGTTATCTCGATGCCAGAGGAGCAGTGGGCCATGGTTCACGACCTCACAATCAACATGTTTTATGATGATGGTGCGGGCTACATTGATCTTGGAAATGACAACCTGTTTGAGCTTGACGACGCAGGAAATCTTATCGGTGACACAGAGCCAACTTGGATTGCGATAGATGGTCAGCCGGTAGCCTACTACTATATGGATACTGCGAAGAGTGGAAATGAATACTCAATCATGGGACGCGTTCCTGTTATGTTAAATGGAGAGCGCACAAACTTAATTATCATCTTCGATAATGATCATCCAAGAGGATATATAGCAGGTGCAAGAGCTGATTATTCAGACACTGATACTGAGGCAGTTGCTAAGGCGATTACCCAGCTTTCAGTCGGAGATAAGCTTGATTTTATCTGTAATTATTACGACTACAATGGAAACTTCAAGGAGGAATATTACATAGGAGAGCAGATGACCTTGTCCGCTTCACCAGAGATTAGCAATGTTCCTATTGATGGAAAGGTAAAGATTACATACAAATTTACAGACATTTATAACCAGACCTACTGGTCAGAGGTACTAGAATAAGAGCTTAAAAGGAACTGTAATAAGCTAAAGGCTATTACAGGTTTATAAAAAGGAGCCGGGTGCTTATACATAAAGTATATGCACCTGGCTCCTTTGGTTTTTGATATATTCTAGGAATTCTAGAAGGTCAGATTATTCAATTCTGAATCGAGATTAGAGATATCAGTATATTCTAATTCGTTTATGTTTAATATTACGGAGTTTGGAGTTGAATTACTATATTCTATGAGGTTGTTAACAGTATGCTGAGAACCATATATTGAAGTGTTCAAATCTGTCATTAAGCCATATTCTAAAGGCTTTAGAATTCCGTTTTCAAAACAAGACCTCTGAAAGCAGTTATTATTATTTCTTGCTAAACGAATAAAGCTTTTAGAATCCATTAAATAATAAACTGTATCAGCACCATTGTTTACTGGGTTAAGCACGGTGTTATTATAAATTACACCATAGGAGGTTATTCCATTAACAACTACAAGCTCATTGCCTGACTGCTCAAGCTTAAGAAGTAGTACAGGTGCCGAAGAAGCCTTGTCAGCCTCAAGCAGGTAGTAGGACTTAACCTTGTAGCCACTGTTTTCATAGTTTGAAATAATCTTTCGTACTGCAAGCTTATATAATTCAACTGAATTAGTAACTACACCTTCGTTTCCTTCAGTATATGCGAAGATAGTAGACAGTACGTTGTTATTAGCCTCCTGTGAGGAGATAATAGAGATATAGCCTCTTCCATCATTCAGATAAGAATAATATGTGGAGCTGGTCTTAGTATCCTCATCCTTGTAGCTTGAAGCTGGATTGAAGCCATCAACAGTTCCATTCATATTAAGATAAGCAAGGCTTATTTGCTGTCTGTCTGGCTGAAAATCCTTTAAGGACTTCTGAACAAAAGAGCCATTCTCATACACAATACAAAGTGCACTATCATCCTTTCCCTGAGAGAAAGGAATAACAGGCGCTGAGAGTCCATTTATAGCTGTTCCGGCGTAGAAAACTGGTTGTTCATTGGTATCTTTTGTACTGTTGCAATCCAGCGAATAAACTAATTCGGCGGTGTCTGTCTGGGCATTGTAGTCATAAAACTGAATCTCAAACATGGTATCAAGATGATTATTAATGTCAAAGTATGATGTATCCTTGCACCTGTAAACCACGAGCTGAGGATGCTCAGAGTCTGTGTAATTACCTACCTGGATTAGAGCAATGTCGTCCTTAATAATTCCATTCTCTGTAACTATGTCGTAGTAGGTCTTCATAGCAAAGCAAATGTTATTTTCCGCTGGAGCAGCTTCTGTAGTATCTCCACCTGCGGCTACATTTTCAGAGGTATCACCACTCTTATTCTCATTATAATACTTAATTCCATATATCACTCCTACAGCAGCACCACCACAAAGAACAAGAATGAGAAGAATGATGGCAACAATCTTTCCTGCACTCTTTTTGCCGGAGGCCTTTTTGGCTGCCTTTTTAGCTGCCTTCTCAGCCTTCTTACTTGTTTTCATAGCATTTTTATCACTTGAATCCACGTTAGGAAGGTTAGTTGGATTATTAATAGTATTTGTCTGATTAAGGCCGTTAATCACAATATTTCGGCCATTTGGCTGGCTCGTATTCACAATACTTGAAATATTAGGATTCGGACCACTTG
>DCHE01000016.1:51647-51940 GCA_002314775.1 Lachnospiraceae bacterium UBA1760 | reverse complement strand
CACTCATGGCATAGTCAATATATGAAGTTTCCATAGTTTTCTTAAGGTCCACTTCACGGACACTATCAAAAATCTTATCGTCTTCCATCTTTTATCCTCATTTATAAAAAGCAGAATTTATAATTACTGCTAAACATCAAGATTCTTTACAAACTTTGCATTGTCCTCAATAAACTTCCTTCGAGGCTCAACCTTATCTCCCATAAGTGTGTTGAAGGTTAAATCAATCTCAGACTCATCCTCGTCCTCAACTGCAACCTTTATGAGAACTCTCTTTTCAGGATCCATTGTTG
>DCHE01000016.1:50175-51614 GCA_002314775.1 Lachnospiraceae bacterium UBA1760 | reverse complement strand
TCTGCATCCATCTCACCAAGACCCTTGTAACGCTGAATCTTGTTATTATTGTCTCGACCAACTTCATTTATAATATTATTGAGTTCTTCATCACTGTATGCGTACCAGGTCTTTTTATTCTTCTCTAATTTGTAAAGTGGCGGCTGTGCCAAATATACATGGCCCTGCTTAATAAGTTCAGGCATAAATCTGTAGAAGAATGTAAGAAGTAATGTTGCAATATGTGCACCATCAACATCGGCATCAGTCATAATTATTATCTTATCATATCTCAGCTTATCAATATTGAAATTCTCATGAATTCCAGTTCCAAAGGCTGTGATCATTGCTCTGATTTCTGCATTATCAAGAATTTTCTCAAGTCTTGCCTTCTCAACATTAAGAATCTTTCCTCTAAGTGGAAGAATAGCCTGTGTAGCTCTGTTACGAGCTGACTTTGCTGAACCACCAGCGGAATCACCCTCAACTATGTAAATCTCACAGTTCTTAGGGTTCTTATCAGAACAATCTGCAAGCTTTCCAGGTAATGTCATTGATTCGGAAAGTGTGGACTTTCTTGCAACATCGCGGGCTTTTCTAGCTGCGAGTCTTGCTCTTTGAGCAAGCAGAGCCTTATTTATAATAGTCTTAGCCACTGCAGGATTCTGCTCAAGGAAGTAGGTAAGCTGCTCATTCATTATAGACTCAACAGCATTTTTTGCTTCTGCGTTACCAAGCTTCTGCTTAGTCTGTCCCTCAAACTGTGGTTCTCCAATCTTAACACTGATGATGGCTGTAAGACCTTCTCTTAAATCATCACCTGAAAGATTATCCTCTTTTTCCTTTATAAGGTTATTCTCTCTTGCATAATCGTTAAAAACCTTTGTTATGGCAGTTCTAAAGCCTGTCATATGAGTACCACCCTCAGGTGTAATAATGTTATTAACGAAGCTGTATACTGTCTCATTAAATGAGCCATTATGCTGAAGAGCAACCTCAACATTTATATCACTTTTATTGCCTTCGCAGTAAATAATCTTATCGTAGATAGGATCCTTATTTTTATTGATGTAGGCAACAAATTCCTTTATACCACCCTCGTAGTGGAATACATCCTGTCTTGGTTCAGCTGCTACCTCTCCATCCTCTGTACGAAGGTCTGTAAGCACGATTCTAAGATTCTTTGTAAGGAAGGCTGTCTCTCTGAGACGAGTCTTAAGTACACTGTAATCATAGATTGTCTCATCAAATATCTCAGGGTCTGGAAGAAATGTAACTTTAGTTCCTGTTCTTTCTGTCTCACCTACAACCTTAAGGTCGTAGCAAACCTTTCCTCTCTCATATCTCTGCTTATGTATCTTTCCATTTCTTGATACTTCAACCTCAAGCCAGGTTGAAAGTGCATTTACAACAGAAGAGCCTACACCGTGGAGACCACCTGAAACCTTGTATCCTCCACC
>DCHE01000016.1:29304-50085 GCA_002314775.1 Lachnospiraceae bacterium UBA1760 | reverse complement strand
ATTCCTCTACCATCATCTATTACTGTTATGGAATTATCTTTGTTAATGAAAACCTGAATTTCAGAACAAAATCCTGCAAGAGCTTCGTCAACTGCATTATCTACAATCTCATACACAAGATGATGAAGACCTCTTGAAGATGTACTACCGATGTACATACCCGGTCTCTTTCTGACAGCTTCTAGGCCTTCAAGGATCTGTATCTGTTCAGCTCCATAATTTTCCTTCTCTTCCATCTAATTCCTCCTTAAACTGGCAGTACCATTACTTACCTTATAAATCCTGTCTATCTTTAATCTCTCCTGAATAAAATCATCATAGCCTGTACAGGTAATTATCGTCTGAATATCTTTTATCGCATCTAAAAGTGCATTTCTTCTGTTACCGTCAAGCTCAGACATTACATCATCCAATAATAATATTGGACTATCATTTATTATTTTTTTCACAAGCTCTATCTCAGCAAGCTTAAGTGAAAGTGCAACAGTTCTCTGCTGCCCCTGTGAACCATAGGTTTTTACATCCATTCCATTTATTGAAAATGTCATATCATCTCTGTGTGGTCCAATATTTGTAGTCTGATATTTTAAATCAATATCTCTTTTTTTGATTAGATTTTCGTGAAAAATGTCTATTTCAGTAGACTTTTCATAGTTAATAATAAGATTCTCGTTACTCTTTGTAAGGCCCTTATGAATATCCTTTATAATTTCATTCATCATTTTTATGAAATTATCTCTTTCCTCAATCACCTTATTACCATAGCTTATAAGCTGTTCATCCCATATATCTAAGGTATCGACAAGGCTTTTATCATAGTAAATCTGCTTTAAAAGATTATTCCTCTGACCAAGAATTTTATTGTATCCAGCAAGATTACTAAGATAAATTCGACTAAGCTGGCATAATTCCATATCAATAAATCTTCTTCTTTCATTTGGACCATCCTTAATTATTCCCAAATCCTCAGGGGAAAATAGAACAATATTTATAAGTCCAAATAAATCTGCTGTACGTCTCACAGGAAGACCATCAATAGCTGCACCCTTAGTCTTAGTCTTTCTAAGATGCATATCTATCTTTCTTGGAATATCCTTTTTCATGACATTAACCTTAATATGAGCTTCCTCAGAACCAAGCTTAATTATCTCCTTATCATGACTTCCTCTATGTGATTTTGTAGTAGCAGCAAGATAAATCGCCTCTAGGATATTAGTCTTACCCTGAGCATTGTCCCCATATAAAATATTAGTTCCACTGCTAAAGGTAATATCTAAATTATCGTAATTTCTAAATTTATTCAGTGCCAAAGAATCAATATACATAAATTCTTTTACCCACCTATTTTCAGTATATAATCAATTATTGTAAGTTTATTATCTGTTAATTTAATATCAGACTATTTTTGAATACTAATTTTATCATCGTCGAAGATTACTTCGTCTCCGTCATAAAGCTTTCTTCCACGTCTTGTTTCAATTTCACCATTTACAAGAACAAGTCCCTGGGCTATAACCTCCTTGGCATCAAGACCAGTTTCTACAAAACCTGCTGCCTTAAGTGCCTGTCCAAGCTTAATGAAATCCTCTCTAAGTTTAATTATCTCCATCGTCATCACTTCCTTCTAAAAGATTAACCCATAATTAATAAGCTGCTGTGTTAATATTTACTGGAAGGATAACATAAATGTATGATTCCTTTTCATCCTTTATTATGCAAGGGCTCTTTGAATCATTCATGTAAATCTTTACATTCTCATCATCTATTACACGAAGTGCGTCAAGTAAAAATCTAGGATTAAATCCAATGATAATTTCTCCGCCTTCCTTCTCAATCTCCATCTCTTCATTGAGTGATCCCATGTTGGTATCAACTCTGAGGTAAAGATTATTATCATCCTTAACACTTAAAATGATAGGCTTCTTGTCTGCTTCATTTACGAGAAGAAGTGATCTGTCAATACATCCAGCAAACTCCTTCTTGTTAAGATTAACCATCATTCTGTGATCTATTGAAAGCATCTGTGAAATCTTGAAGTACTCACCCTCAAGAAGTCTTGATACAACCTTTGTATCTCCAAACTCAAATAAAATATTCTTGTCTGAAAAATAAATAGTAATCATATCATCGGTTCCACCGCTTATTATCTTACTGATATCCTGAAGTGTCTTTCCAGGAACTACACACTTAACATTTTCATTTTCACCATTTAATTCAATCTTTCTAAGTGAAATTCTGTGACCATCAAGTGAAACTACAATAAGCTGATTATCTCTTACTTCAAATGACTCACCTGTCATAAGCTTAGCATTTTCATTATCTGAAATTGAAAAAATAGTCTGTCTGACAAGCTCTTTAAGAGAAAACTGTGAAATAGTGATACTCTTTTCCTTCTCAATAATTGGAAGATAAGAGAAATCATCTCCTGACTTGCAGGAAATAGTAAATCTTGACTTTTCACAATTAATAACTGCCTTATAGTCTGAATTAGTTTCGATACTAATCTCACTCTCTGGAAGCTTTCTTATGATGTCAGAAAAGAGCTTTGCCTCTATGGCAATTTTTCCCTCATCAAGAATAGTACCCTTAATGTAGGTTTCAATTCCAATCTCAAGATCGTTAGCAATAAGCTTAATCCTTCCGTTTCTAACCTCAATTAAAATACACTCAAGTATTGGCATAGAAGTTTTTGTAGAAACAGCCTTTGATACTATATTAATTCCTGTAAGCAAATCAGACTTTGAACATTTGATACGCATGTTGTTTGTAACTCCTTTCAACGAGAAAAACGATATATATAATTAATATTATTTTAGTAGTAGTAGTAGTAGTAGCTGTTGATATGTTGATAATCCCTGAAGCCCTTGAAAATAAAGGAAATTTTTAAAATTTTTGTATGTTGTTAAGTGAAAAATAAGCTGTAAATTTATTGTTAATAAAATGGAATAAATCATAAGCCTCAAAAATTTTAGAATTATCAAATATGAATTATCAAAAACTAATTAATAATGAATAAACAAAATAATTCATTAAATAACAGGTTATCAACAACTAAATAAAAAATTCAGTTTCATTATCTAAAAAGATTAGTCTTTAGAATTATTCTTTAGGATTAATCTTTTTGATAATAACATCAATTGTAGATTTGAAGGATGGATCATCACTAACCTTCTCCTCAATACGCTTAATTCCATTGTAAACTGTTGCATGGTCCTTACCTCCAACAGTGTCTCCTATGGACTGAAGGCTCTTATCAGTAAGAGTTCTGCAAAGATACATAACTAACTGTCTTGCAATTGCAATATCTGCACTTCTCTTTTTAGAACAAATATCATCAATAGAAACATTCATATGCTCAGAAACTGTGGATAATATAAATTCTGGAGTGATTGCAATATCTTCATCAGAGGAAATGATATCCTTTAATGTTTCCTTAGCAAGCTCAACTGTTATAACCTTATTCATAAGCTTTCCAAAAACAGAGATTTTGTTTAAGGCACCCTCAAGCTCTCTTACATTAGATACAATATTAGTAGCAATGTACTTAAATACATCCTCTGGAATATCAAGATTACTCATCTCAGCCTTTGTTTTAAGAATGGCCATACGAGTTTCATAATCAGGAGCATGGATATCAATTGGAACACCCCACTCAAATCTTGAACGAAGTCTTTCCTCAAGAGTCTTAATCTCCTTTGGTGGTTTATCTGAAGAAATAATAATCTGCTTTTTAGCTTCATACAGATAATTAAAGGTGTTGAAGAATTCCTGCTGAGTACTGTCCTTACCAATTATCTCCTGGATATCATCGATAAGAAGAACGTCAACCTGTCTGTATTTTTCCTTGAATTCATGAGTTTTATTATTTCTTAAGGCATCGATGATTTCATTTGTAAAAATCTCAGAGGTTACATATAAAACCTTTGTGCTTGGATTATGCTGCAAAATGTAGTGAGCAATAGACTGCATAAGATGAGTCTTTCCAAGTCCCGGACCACCATACAAAAACAGTGGATTGAAAATATCCTGGGCTGGAAGGTCAGCAACAGCCAGGCAAGTAGCATAAGCGTGCTTATTGCTCTCACCAACTACAAAGTTTTCAAATGTATATTTTGAATTGAGATTACTCTTTTCGACAGCCTCATAATAAGACTTACTGAAGGCTTTGTTATTAGGAAGATCCTTGTAACCATTGTTATTTTTCTTGGCAGAATTGATATAATTAGCCTTTTCATCTATAACAAGCTCAATATCAACGCTGTTAAGTACTTCTCTAATAGAAGAAAGAAGGTACTGGTCGTATCCCTTCTTTTTAAGAAATTCAACTCCAAACTGTCCTCTCTTTTCATCCACACAAAAATAGATATTGTTATTATCTACGTCATATATTTCAAGAGATTTTATCCATGTGTCGATTATTATTTTTGAAACGTCATACTGGGTTTCAAGAAGTAAAAGAATCTCGTCCCACTTTTTTTCAATTAATTCTTTCATAATAAACCTTTCAAATTTATCTTTCAATTTATCTTTCTTTCTTATAAGCATACCTAGTCTATATAATACATTAAAATTGGGAAATATACAAGTTTTATGGTCTATTTTTTATATTTTAATAGGAAATAACTCGTTTTAAAAATTCCTGAAAAAAGAGAAAAATAATGATGTTATGTAAAGTAAAATGTAAATAATTGTTGATAAGTAAAATGGCATAAATAAGCCAAAATCTCTTGATAAAAACACTAATATAACAAGTTATCAACAGTTATCAACAAGTTAAAAACATTTTGTTGATAAAATTACGTAAACTAATAAAGAGATGTTGAAATAGTAAGTGTATTATAAATAAAAATTTATTTTTTTATCGGTTAAAATCAAAATTATCAAAAAATGTTGATTTTACTTGACTTTTCAGTATTTTTTTAATAGAATATATCCCGTCTGTACGTTAATTACAGATGAAGTGTGCCCTTTTGGCACAAAAAATAATAAAGAAAGTGAGGAGTCAAGTTATGAAGATGACATTCCAGCCTAAGAAGAGATCAAGATCTAAGGTTCATGGTTTCAGAAAGAGAATGAGCACTGCTAACGGCAGAAAGGTATTATCTGCTAGAAGAGCTAAGGGCAGAAAAGCTATCTCAGCTTAGGTCACAAGTTTGTGACCTTTATTTTTCCCTGCTAAAAAGTGATGAGGAATAATTATGAGAAATATTAATTCACTTAAGAATTACAGAGATTTTGGCAAGGTCTATGACCACAAAGAATCGTTTGCCAATAAATATTTAGTGATGTATCTTCTTGCCAACGATGGAGGATGCAGTAGAATTGGAATTTCTGTAAGCAAGAAAGTTGGCAATAGTGTGGTAAGGCACCACATTACAAGACTGATCAGGGAAAGCTATCGATTAAATAAAGATAACTTAAAGGAAGGCTATGACATTGTAGTAGTGGCAAGGCCTGCTGCGAAGGAAAAGGGCTTTAAAGAGATTGAAAGTGCATTTTTACACCTTTGCAGATTACATCATATTTTAAAGGATAAGATATGAAAAAAGTTTGTATTTGTTTAATTAAATTTTATCGCAAATATTTGTCACCCTTAAAGGGGCATGGAACTTGCAAATACACTCCTACCTGTTCTGAGTATGCAATTGAAGCATACGAGAAATATGGATTTTTTAAAGGAACAGGGCTAACGGTATGGAGAATACTAAGGTGTAATCCATTTTCAAAGGGAGGATATGATCCAGTTCCATAGGAGGAGGAGCCATTTTTAATAATTATGGTTCCAATTACAGGAGGAAAAACTGTGTTATTAACTCAAAAGAGTAGCCTTATTGTTGGTAATCTTGCAAAGCTACTTGGATTAATAATGAATGCCTTATTCAATGTTCTTTCTAGTATTGGTATTGAGAATATTGCTGTATGTATCATTATTTTCACAGTGTTTGTTAGATTATGCATGTATCCTCTTAGTATTAAACAGCAGAGATCTTCAAAGATTCAGCAGTTCCTTCAGCCAGAATTTAATAAGATTACTAAGAAGTACAGAGGAAAGAAGGACCAGGCTTCACTTATGAAGCAGCAGTCTGAGACAAGAGAACTTCAGGAAAAGTACGGAATTAAGATGACAGCAGGTTGTCTTACATCACTTATCCAGCTTCCAATTTTCTTCTCTCTTTACTATGTAATTCAGAACATTCCGGCTTATGTAAGTAAAGTAAGAGATTTATATGATCCAATTGCAAATGATATTTTCAAAAGCGATGGATACTTTGATAAGATATCTCAGTTTATCAAGGACAATAGTATAACTCTTACATTAAAGAATAATGATGTTAACAGTGTTGTAGATGTACTCAGCAGATGTACAGGAGATAAGATGAATGAGCTTCTTGGCTTATTTGGTCTTAACGCAGCAAACTATGATATTGCAAAGATTGACAGTATCAACAGCTTTATTCTTGGAATCAATATGACAGAGGCACCTGGATGGAAGCTTACCTGGGCACTTATTATCCCAATTGCTTCATTTATATTCCAGTATCTCAGCATGAAGATCATGCCTTCAAATGAATCAGCTGATCCACAGGCACAGCAGCAGGCACAGACTATGAAGACAATGATGAAGGTTATGCCTTTATTCTCACTCTTTATTACTATTACTGTTCCAGCCGGTGTTGGTCTTTATTGGGCAACAGGTGCTCTTATCAGCTTCTTAACTACATATTTCACAAACCTTTACTACAGTAAGTGTGATATGCAGAAGATAGTTGACAGAGAGATGGAGAAGGCAGCTAAGAAGATTGAAAAAAGAAAAGCATCAGGAAAGAAAACATTTATGGAAAGAATTACTGAAGCTACATCTGGTCAGGATGCAGCTAAGGAGCAGGCAGAGAATTCTGAGGGAATGGAAAAGTTCTCTTCAGCAAGACTCAAGAACTACACCTCTAACACATCAGTAAATAATTCCAACAGTAATGCAAAGTATAAAGCAGGTAGTATTGCATCTAAGGCAAATGCCTTAAAGCAGTATAATGAAAAAGGAGGCAAGGAGTAATGGAGTTCAAGGAATTCAAGGGAAAAACTAAAGAAGAAGCTCTTACTCAGGCAGCCATCGAATTCCAGGTAGCAAGCTCAGAACTTGATTATGAGGTTGTTGACGAAGGAAGCAAAGGATTTTTAGGAATTGGCTCAAAGCCAGTTGTTATCAAAGCAAAAGTTAGAAATGATATTATTGGGGAAACAAAGGAATATTTAAGCAAAATTTTCGGCGCTATGGAATTAGAGGCAGAAATCAAGATTGAATATGACGAGACAAACCTTACAATGGACATCAATGTAGAAGGACCAGATATGGGAATTCTCATTGGTAAGAGAGGTCAGACACTTGATTCTCTTCAGTACCTTATTAGCTTATTCGTTAATAAGAAGGCTGAGTCTTATATCAGAGTAAAGCTTGATACAGAGAATTATCGTGAGAGACGTAAAGAGACACTTGAGAATCTTGCTAAGAACATTGCATTCAAGGTTAAGAGATCAAGAAGATCATTTACACTTGAGCCTATGAATCCATTTGAGAGAAGAATCATTCATTCTACACTTCAGAATGATAAGTTCGTAGCAACAAGATCTGAGGGTGAAGAGCCTTACAGAAGAGTTGTTGTTTATCTCAAGAAGAATGGCAAAGAATTTAAGAAGGACTATAAGAAGAAGCCAGTTGAGACTACTTCAGCAGAATAGTTAACTATAAGGCAGGTACTTAGGTACCTGCCTTTTTTATGTATAAAATAAATCTATATTTAAAATTAATAGATATAAAAGTATTTATTAATTGTTAATTACAAACGTTTGTATTATAATACTATGAGGTATGTGACCGGATAATATATATACCAAAAAATCAGAGATTAATTTAATCCGGTTGATTAATTGGAGGTTCAAAGTGAGAAAACCATTTAAATTTTATTTTACCCTCTTTACCTGTAAGGTAATGAGACTTGGTATGAGGATGCTTGGCAAGAATGCAGCTCATCTTCCTGGAAAGCTGGCTGTTAAGATGTGTCCTAAGTTCATTAGTTACATGGAAAAGCCAAAATATACAGTTTGTGTTACAGGTACAAACGGTAAAACAACAGTTACCAATCTCATAGTAGATATGCTTGAAAGCCAGGGCTTAAAGGTTACTAACAATAAGCTTGGATCAAATATGAAGGAGGGTGTTTCATCAGCACTCATAGCCAACTCAACCCTTTCAGGAAAGGCAAAAAATGAGTGGGCAGTTCTCGAGGTAGACGAGAGAAGCTCGATGTACATCTACCCATTATTAAAGCCTGACTACGTAATCTGTACAAACCTTTACAGAGATTCAATTCTTAGAAATGGTAGCCCAGAGTACATTCAGTCAATTGTAACAAACTATATGCAGCCAGAGACAAAGCTCATACTTAATGCAGACGACTTAATAAGCGGAAATATCAAACCAGAGAACGAGAGAATATACTATGGTATACGTCGTATGCCTACCGATACAGAAAAGTGCGAAAATATCGTAAATGACTGCCAGATTTGTCCAAAGTGTGCAGCTACACTTGACTACAAATACGTCAGATATCACCAAATCGGAAAGGCTGTCTGCCCAAGCTGTGGATTCACATCACCAAAGCCAGATTATGACGCTGAAGTACATATGGAATTTAACACCATGACCATTTGGGAAAGAGGCGTAGAGCAAAAATACAACCTCATAAATAACAGTATATTCAACATCTACAATCAGCTTACTATTACTGCTCTCTTACGTGAGACAGGCTTCACTCCAGATGAGATTAGAAAGGGACTTGCAAGCTTAAAACTCCCAGAATATAGATTCACTCAGTTTGACGAGGGTGGAATCCACTTTGTAGATATGATGGCCAAGGAGCATAACCCAATAGCCTGCTCAGTAGTATTTGACTACGTATCCAAGGAACCAGGAAAGAAGGAAATAATGTTCCTTCTCGACGATGAAACACCAACTGAGAGTATGTGCTGGATATATGATGCAGATTACGAGAAGCTTAATTCTCCACTCATAAACCACATCGTAATACCAGGCTCTAGAGCTCTAGACCAGAAGTTAAGACTTCTTATGGCCGGTGTACCAGAAGAAAAAATCATAATCGGTATGGAAGACTTAGAAGCACCATCTCACATCACACTCGAAGGCACAGACACAATCTTCTTATTACATCAGCACTGGAAGCCAGAGATGGATAAGCTTGTTGTTGCCAAGTTCAGAGAAATCTTAAAGAACAGGAATAAATAGGAGGGAAAGTAAAATGAGTGAAATAGTCATAAAAAATACTTCCCAGGGTGAAGGATTAATAATTGAAGAATTATTTCCAGAAGTTGCCAACCTTTATGGCGACACAGGAAACTTTAGATACCTAAAGAAATGTCTCCCAGCAGCTACCTTTGTAAGTGACAGTCTCAATGAGGAACCACATTTCGTAAAAAAGAGCCCATCATTAATATACATGGGACCTATGTCAGAGCATGCACAGGAATTAGTCATCGACAGACTTATGAAATACAAGTCAGACATCGAAAGATTAATCTCTGAGGGAGTAATCTTCCTCTTCACTGGAAATGCCATGGAAGTTCTCTTCACTGACATCCTAAATGAAGATGGAACCAAAATCATGGGCCTTGGAATATTCAACTACGAAGCACGACGTATGATGTTCCACAGATACAACCGTCACTGTATGGGTACCATGAACGGAATCGAAATAGTAGGCTACAAAAACCAGTTTACTCACAGCTATGGAGACAACTCCAAGGAATATTTCTTCGACGTAACCAAGGGTGATGGACTTAACCGTGAAAATAATAAAGAAGGTATCAGACGCAACAATTTCATCGGTACCTACCTTCTTGGACCACTCTTCATCCAGAACCCAAAATTTACTGAATACATCATGAAGCTCATGGGCATCGAAAATCCAGAACTTGCATTTGCAGATACCATAAATGCAGCCTATGACCTAAGACTCAAGGAATACAAAGCCATGGAGTTCGAAATCTACGGAGTCGTTAGAAACTAAAACTGTGCCAACCAAATGGTTGGCCTTTTTTATTTTGTGCTTAGTGAACTACAACCAGCCCCTTTTGCCCCATATACCTAATATAGACTTTGACAGTAGCACATCCCATTTAATTGCGACTATTTTTTTTTGATTGTAAAATCATGCCACCGCACCGAGTTCAATTTGTGCTGCCGTAGTATGTTTGAGTACCTGCTTCTATGCATAGGCCTCTCATTCACTAACACAAATTTTTGCGGGAATCTAAGCCCCCTTTCACTCGTTCATTTCTCGAAGGCGCGTCGCCTCCGCGAACTCGGAAAAAAGAAGGAGTCAAAATATTCTAAGCAATTAGATATTTCGCCTCCTTCTTTTTTCCTCAAACACACTACGCGACGCGCCATGAACGGTTCAAGGGGGCTAAGATTGCCAGCAAAAATTTGCGAAGCCGTTCATTAGAGAGGCCTATGCATAGAAGCAGGTGCGAGTTTACGAAGGCAGCACATAATAGATATGAACGAGGGGCGGTGGCATAGATTTTACTCAAAAAAAAATGGAACAATTCAAGGGATGTGCTACTGGCAAAGTCGTGAGCTAATACAAAGGGCAAAAGGGGCTGGGGGAGAAATTAGAGGCACAAAATAAAAAAGGCTGAGCATAATATGCACAGCCGGTTTTAACGTTTCCTGGGGGAATCGAACCCTCAACTGAGTCTTAGGAGGACCCCGTTATATCCATTTAACTAAGGAAACATTTATGATGTTATATAAATACAACATTAATAATATATCAGTGTTTTGGTATTCTAGCAAGTGTTAATTTTTAATAATTGAGGAAACCCTGAAGCCATACTGATCCCTTGAAGCGGCGTCCAACTTCAGGTTCGCCCAGAAGGTCAAGGGTGTTGATACATACGTTTATGGAGAAGCCGTAGCAATCTATGTCCATAAGGCAAAGCTTCTCACCTGTAACTGCATTGTAGGTGTAGCTGTAGTGAGTGATATTGCCGACGATATCATAGTGGTCAGAGGATACCTCATAAGGAATCATAGAGGTGTCTACGATTGAGAATATGTCCTCTGATTTTGAGAGTCTCTGGCTTATTTGATTTTTTAAATCAAAGTCTGAGATTGCAAGCTTTTCAAAGGCCTCTATATCTCCCATCTTGGCTTGGCTGAGAAGGGAATAGTTGTGTTTTACTCGGCTTTGCTCGATTTTTACTTCCTCTACGGTCTTTTCGACTGGAAGAAGGATTGTACCATTTGCGGCAAGTGCGGAGAGCATTATTGAGGTGATGTTCTTCTTTCTATTGAACCAGGCGAGCTTAGCGTAATCACAGATGTTTAGGATGTAGAATATTACGGACATTGTGTATACGTCTAACACTCCACGGTAGGCCTCTTTTTCAGGGTCATTTTCGATACGGATGTATTCGGTTTCGTGGAGAAGGTGTGGCTTGACATATGGAAAATAGTGCTCGATGGAAATGTTGCCATTTGAAGATATTTCTCCGATGAGGCTTAGTCCAATGTCCTTGCCAAAGTCCTTGTCAAGCTGAACAAGGGTTGTATCACTTGCGATAGTTGTTGCACATTTTTTATCTGGTTTAGATAGTACATCGTGATAAATGGACTCTAAGTCGTGCCTTGATTTAATTTTACTGAATCCAATTGAACGAAGATATTTGTGCATAGGTTACCCTTCTTAAATAAATGTGTTATAGAAAATTTTTTACTGACCTGATGGAATGTACATCAGGTCAGTATTTTGGTTAATTGATTATTTGATTGATGATTTCTCAGGAACGAGTACTTCCTTGCCACCCATGTATGGACGGAGTACTTCAGGAATTCTTACTGAGCCATCAGCCTGTAAGTTGTTCTCAAGGAATGCAATGAGCATACGTGGTGGAGCAACTACAGTGTTATTTAATGTGTGAGCAAGGTATTTGTTACCATCCTCGTCCTTTACTCTGATCTTGAGACGTCTAGCCTGAGCATCTCCAAGATTTGAACAGCTACCAACCTCAAAATATTTCTTCTGTCTTGGAGACCAAGCTTCAACATCGTAAGACTTAACCTTAAGGTCAGCGAGGTCGCCTGAACAACACTCGATAGTACGAACTGGAATATCCATTGATCTGAATAAGTCTACAGTGTTCTTCCAAAGCTTGTGGAACCAGTCCATAGATTCCTCTGGCTTACAGATAACAATCATCTCCTGTTTCTCAAACTGGTGAATTCTGTAAACACCACGCTCCTCAATACCGTGAGCACCCTTCTCTTTTCTGAAGCAAGGTGAGTAACTTGTAAGAGTCTGTGGAAGTGTAGCCTCTGGAATCATTGTATCGATATATTTACCAATCATAGAATGCTCTGAGGTTCCGATTAAGTAAAGGTCCTCACCTTCAATCTTGTACATCATGGCATCCATCTCTGCGAAGCTCATAACTCCTGTAACAACGTTTGATCTAATCATAAATGGAGGAACACAGTAAGTAAAGCCTCTGTCAATCATAAAGTCTCTTGCGTAGGAAATGACTGCTGAGTGAAGTCTTGCAATGTCACCCATAAGATAGTAGAAACCATTTCCAGCTACCTTTCTTGCACTGTCAAGGTCAAGTCCATTTAAGCTCTCCATAATCTCTGAATGATATGGTACCTCAAACTCAGGAACGACAGGCTCGCCAAATTTTTCGATTTCAACGTTTTCAGAGTCGTCCTTTCCAATTGGAACTGAAGGATCGATGATATTTGGAATAATCATCATAATCTTCTGAATCTGCTCCTCGAGTACAGGCTCTTCCTTCTCAAGCTCTGCAAGTCTCTTTGCATTTGCAGCAACCTGTGCCTTTATTGCTTCAGCTTCTTCCTTCTTGCCCTGTGCCATAAGTGCACCAATCTGTTTAGAAAGTGTATTCTTAGATGCACGAAGTGAATCTGCCTCCTGCTTTGTTGCACGAGATTTCGCATCTAACTCGATAACCTGGTCAACTAACTCAAGCTTCTTATCCTGAAATTTATTCTTGATGTTTTCTTTTACTATGTCTGGGTTTTCTCTTAAGAACTTAATGTCTAACATAATATCCTCCTAAAATTCTAGCAAGCTAGATATTATTTTTTCTATATTTATAATAATGAAAATTCTGAAATAATCAATATCTAAATGATATCAAATTAATAATTAAATATTATCAAAATAATAATTAAATAATATCATCTTTGAGTATTTCATCATTTAAATTAGTAACGTCCTCACCAGTCTCAAAATCCTCTTCAGGCTGGTTAATTAGCATATCAATTTCCTCATCAACGGTGGTTGCCTTTGTTATTGCCTTCTTTTCCTCATCGGAAAGGGCTATATAGGATTCACCTTTTATAATTTCCTTTGCGTAGGTAAAACAACCCTGCTTAGTGTACATAGAGTTTATAACAACTCCTGTATTCTCATCGTCGAGAAGAGCAATTGCATAGCTGAGTGTTCCAGTTAAGTCATTAAAGGCATCGTATTTTACGAGACCTATCTTACTAATGCACTGGGAACTTTTGTATTTAATCTCTTTGTGTTCCTTATTAAGCTTTTTAGCATTGGCCTTAACCTTATCCATTTCCTTGAATCTGGTCAGGATGACCTTCTCTAAATCCTTACCCTTTTTTCCACTCATTATTACTCGATATTTGTCACTTACATAGTTCAGTTTTCTGATTGTAAGTACTAATATAAAGCCTAAAAATATAATGAGTAAAAGTAGTATTACTATCACTATTTCTAGTTTAATTCCGAACACGCTTTGTGATAATAGCATTTTATAACCTCTTATAATTTTTAGTTATTTTCTGATCCATAAAGAATATGTATAATTCTGTCTAAATCGTCAGGAGAGTAATAGTCAATTTCTATCTTTCCCTTCTTATTATTTTTAGCCTTGATAGAAATCTTTGTTCCAAGTATATTCTTCAGGTTTTCCTCGATGTCCTTGTAGATAAATGCATTTGCATCGTCAGCTTCAGTTGTCTTAGCGTCTGTTTCTGGTTTCTTATTTAGAAGATTTTTGATAAGCTTCTCTGTCTCTCTAACTGAAAGCTTCTTCTCAAATATCTGCATTGCAATATCATACTGTTTGTCCAAATCTTCTATTGATATAAGACATCTTGCATGTCCTGCAGATATCATATCTTCAATAAGCATACTCTGTACCTTTTTATCAAGCTTTAATAGTCTGATTGAGTTTGTGATTGTTGATCTGCTCTTAGATACTTTCTCAGCAACCTCTTCCTGCTTAAGATTGAATTCATCTATAAGTCTCTGGTATGCAAGGGCCTCTTCAATTGGATTTAAATCCTCTCTCTGAAGATTCTCAATAAGAGCTATCTCTACAATTTCCTGCTCTGTGTAATCCTTAATTATTACAGGTACTTCAGTGAGTCCTGCAATTCTTGCAGCTCTCCATCTTCTCTCTCCTGCAATTATCTCGTAGTAATCATCTCTTTTTACTACAACGATAGGTTCAATAACCCCATACTGTTTAATTGAATCTGCAAGCTCATTTAAAGCATCCTCGTTAAATACCTTACGTGGCTGAGTTCTGTTTGGCTCAATTTCAGAAAGCTTTAATTTTTTCTCAACCTCTTTTACTACTTCCTTTATGACTTCTTTTGTTACTGTTTTTGTCTTTACTGTTGGCTTATCCGCTTCTCCGTTTGTAGGTATAAGCTGATTTAATCCCCTTCCAAGACCTTTCTTTGGTGCCATGGAAACCTCCTCAATAATCGATAATAGATATATTGTTTATAATTACGGTAAATTTAATTTAGTATTGTTTATATTATCAATATATGTGTAATAAAATATATTATAATAATATAAATACGTGGTAAAATGAAGAATTTTATCCACAAATATTATGTTAATAACAGTATTTATCAACATTTTCAGTGTTTATAAAAACATTTTATTGTTGATAACTTCATCTGCTAATTCCCTGTAAGCCTGTGCTCCAGCTGATCTTGAGTCATACAGATTAATTGGTAATCCGTAGCTAGGTGCTTCTGCAAGTCTTACATTTCTTGGTACTATTGTGTTGTAAATTAACTGATCTAATTCGTTCTTAATATTGTCAACAACCTGAATTGAAAGGTTTGTTCTTGAATCAAACATTGTGAATACTACGCCCTCAATTTCAAGATGTTTATTAAGCTGTTTTCTAATTAGATTTATTGTATAAATTAACTGTGTTAAACCATCAATTGCGAAAAATTCACACTGAATTGGAACTATTACAGTATCTGCTGCAGTCATAGAATTTACTGTTAAAATTCCGAGTGCAGGTGGGCAATCGATAATTACAAAGTCGAATTTTTTCTTTGCATTTTTTATGAGGTTCTTTAATATGTACTGGTTATCTTCTCTTGCTGCAAATTCAATCTCTGCTCCAGCAAGCTCGATAGATGCTGGAAGTAGGTTAAGATTTTCAAATACATTGATAAGCATTGCTTCACCAATATTACATTCACCACTTAATGCATGATATACAGAGTATTCAAGATTGTTCCTGTCAACTCCTAATCCACTTGTCATATTGCCCTGGGGATCCATATCGATAGCCAATACCTTTTTACCCTTTTCTGCAAGACAAGCTGCAAGATTTATTGATGTAGTTGTTTTTCCTACGCCACCCTTCTGGTTGGCAATAGCTATGATTCTTCCCATTTCTTTTTCTTCCTTATTCAATAATATAATTATAACAACTCCGTTATTATATCACTTTTTTTATATAATTTCCATAACAAGATATAGGCTTAAATTAAGGTATATACACAAAATATGATACTTGATTTTTTTTTGTAATTGTGTTGATTTTTGGTTTCACGTGAAACATAGGATAGGTTTATAGTAGTTATAATATGTACAATATTTAATGTTAAACGAGATAAGTAGTCCTGTTAATGTTTCACGTGAAACGTATATATGTCATTCTCTTATTGACTTACATGAAATAGATAAATGAATTCTAATAATCTTTCTCGTGAAGTTATATTTGAATATTATAATAATGTTTCACGTGAAACATTTTTTAATTGATAAAGTATATACTAAATTATATACTAAATTATATATTAATATCATGGATAATATCATAGAAGTGAATCAGAAATATGTTCGATAATTATAGTTGATTTGTAATATATGTTTCACGTGAAACATGTTTTGAATTCTATCGTAATAATTATTGGACTGGCATAGAATAATAATTATTAATGTTTCACGTGAAACAATGATTATTTAATGAATTTACAGATTAGTAATATGCAGAATACAGTTTATCTATGTTTCACGTGAAACATAGATATTATAGTATTAGATAGAAAGTGAGTTTCAAGTTGGTATAATATAGTTGAATAAATAATGATATTTATATATGAAACTAATCGATGCAAATTACATTATTTGATGATATGTAGCAAGATAATTTATTGGCAAACTGGTGATTATAATAATTATTAAATCATATATTTTGTTGAGCAATAAATAGATTGTTTCACGTGAAACATGATCCATATAAAATCGTCGAGATTAGAATTATTTACATCATAATTAATATAAAAAGTCAGAAGAAAACCCACTGCCTTTAGGTGGTGGGGTTTGCTTCTACGAGGTGCGGGGTAAAAGCCCAGTACCTCGTAAGTTCGAAACACCGATTTTTATATGAGCAAGTAGCGTAAGCGGATTGCGAATATTGACGTATATATTTATAATATAATCAGGATGATAATTAATTGAAAAATTTTATTTAAAACAATTCCATATAAGGTGTATGATGTTAAAGTACGATAATGTTTCACGTGAAACATTAAATGAATAATTATAAGTAATTATTAGTTCTTATACAGCAAGAGTAATAATTTAATGACGTGCAAATGTTTCACGTGAAACAAAAACAACCCAGGAATAACCCGGGTTGTTTTGATATACATAATATTTTTACAAAATAGAAAAGCTGAATTCTACATTGGTTCCTTTATTTACATCAGGTGCAATGCTTAGAGAACCATTTAGAAGAAAAATTGTCTCATGTGCTTTATGTAACCCACTATACCATGGACTCAAATCAGAATAGTCACTTGGAATACCAATGCCGTTATCGTTAATCTTTACTGTGAGTTCCTTGTCAGTAATAGCTACATCAATGATAATATGGTTTGCATTTGCATGCTTATATATATTATCCATAAAAATGTTCATTAGACTAAGTAGAGATATTGATTTGATATAGCTAATAGTCTTATCATGATTAGCACATCTTATGTTGGCTTCAACTACAAGCTCTGGATGATGATCCCTAATATCAGTTACAAAATTATCAAGAAGGTAATAAACAGGCTTGTCAGTTTCAATAAAATAGCCATTCTGTTTTAGGATAGTATCTATAGTATAATTGATTGTAGAAAGATTACCAGATATATCACTAGCCATAATCTTTGCCTGAGAAGGATTAGACGTAATCATATATCCAAGTGTTTCAAGCTTTCTTCTGTTATTCTGAATTTCATCTTTAACTCGTTTGTCGAGAAGAGTAGAAACAAAGGTTTTATCAAATGCATCGAGCATTAAGATATTGTTGCCATGCTCAAATTTATCATCTTCATTATCCTCAAGAATCTGTAAATCATTTGCACCTAATTCTTCAAGTTCTGCTTCAAGATCAGAGATATCTGTTTCAAGAGAATCGACAGAAATAAGAGCTTTTTTAAGAAGACGAACCTTATTCTTTACAGACTTGAAATCAATCTCCTGGTCTAAAATCTTAGTTTCCAGAGTATCCTTGATAACCAGAAGATCCTCAATCTGAGATTTTATTGCAGCCTCCTTGCTATTCTCAGCTGTTTCAAGAAGGACAGGAGTGAATACATTTTTTCTGGTATTACTGTTAAAGTTATAAAGACTCTTTGTTTTATATAGTTCATCGAGCTTAACATTAATCTCGAATAATTCAGATTTAAGAGTGGCTATATTATCAGCTATGGTATCATAACTGCTGGTAAAGTAATCAAGGATTTCCTGATTAGCTTCACGAATATTTTTAATATCATCGTTTGTTCCGGACATTTTTTCCTCCTTATATAATAGGAAAATATATTAACAGGTAATATATTAATCATCGAAATAGTCAGCTTCGTTGTAGTCATCAAAGGATGAGTTTTCATCATCTTCGTCGATATCGTTAGTCGCCTCTGAATAATTATCAGAAGAATTATCAGAAGAATTATCATTATCAGACGATGCAAGTTTGTTCTTCTTCTTTTCAGTACGTTTCTTTTTTCGTACCTTTAAAATAATAATAATGACAATTATGTAAACAACAGAAATACCTAGAATGATTAACATAATTATTGAAAGACCACTTAAAGTTTTCTTTTCCTCAGGGATTACTTCCTCGGTTGCTTCCTCACCAACAAAATATAAATCAGTATTAGAATAGATAGGAGAGCTGTCGATAACCTTGTTTTTATACAGTATATCAACCTCACCAACAATTTTCGCAGTTTTATTTGCAGAAAACTTGATGTCATATTTCAAATCATTTACGGATATTGAATTATGAGTAAGCAAAGAATAGTCTGAGTTTACATAAAATGACGGAAGGTCATGGTCCAAATTGCCGTAATAAATATCAGATACAACATTTGAGGAGATTCTCTCATCAAAGGAGAAGTCTTCTAAAGGCTTAATAATATGGTAATTATTAAAAGCGTACTCGAATATTGTTGTAGTATCCTTATAAAGATTAGCTACCTTTGAACCCATTACAACAGCAACAAGAAGCTTATCATCCTTTTCGGCAAAGGTTAAAAGTGCTGAATCCTCGCCTCCGGAATTACTAACCTTTCCACCCACACAAAATGAGTAGTAGGTTGAGTGGGTTTTGAAAAGCATAGTATCTGTCTGCCACAAGGCCTTTTCCTTTTCATAGTCTGTAGCTGGTACAGTGTGACTAGTACAACCCATGATTTTAGAAAGGTTACCTGTTTTATAAGCACATATTCCTATTTTTGCAAAATCTGAAACAGAGGTTTTCATCGCCTCATCATAGATACCAGTACTGTTTGTAAAATTCGTATGAGTGCAGCCAAGTTCCTTTGCCTTTTCGTTCATTGCCTTTGCAAATTCTAAGTCAGATCCTGAAATCTGGTAAGATATTGCAAGAGAGCAGTCATTTGCAGAGGACATAAGAAGAGCATAAAGAGCATCTTCTAAACTGATAGGTTCTCCGGGTAAAAGGCTTATGGTGGATGCATCGGAAGGGAGATTATTCCTCATCTCCTCAGTATATACAAGCTTTTCATTAAGTGAAATTCCACTATCAACTGCAAGAATTGCAGTCATAACCTTTACAAGGCTTCCAGGATAGTACTCATTATTTATATCCTTTTCGTAGAGAATAGTACCGCTTGAAATATCCATAACAATTGCTGAAGGAGAGTTAATCTCAGGCATATCATAATAGTTAGTAATATCGCCAGATTCCTCAGTAGTTGAAGTATCGTAGATTACATCAGATTCGGTATTACGTATCTCATTTCCTTCTTCGTCGGTCAAAATTTCAGTTGTAGTTTCTGTAGTCTTTTTAGCATTAACATTGATGCTAGAAAAGAATGTCAAAAAACAAGATAGAAAAATTAGAAGCTTCTTTTTCAAAACAAATCTTTCCTTTTTTAAAATTTATGTTACAATCTGTATATTACAAGAAAGCATACCTACTAATATTATGTATTATTTTGTGCAAAAATGCAAGATACATGCTATAATATGCGGGATGTTCAAAATACTAAGGACGTGCGTAATAAGCTAAAATTTATATTTCACTAGCTGACACACATTAATATAGAAGGAATTGGAAAAATGAGATTAAGAAATGTAAAAGGTTCAAGAGATACAATTGCAGAAAGCAAGTATGTAATTAAAGAGGATGCACCTGTAAAAGGAAGATGGCATGAGATATTTGGAAATGACAACCCTATACACATAGAGATTGGAATGGGAAAGGGAATGTTCATCACAAAACTTGCCGAGCAAAATCCTGGCATTAACTATGTTGGAATTGAGAAGTATTCCAGTGTATTAGTAAGAGCGATTGAAAAGAGAGAGGAAAGAGAAGAACTCACAAATCTCTTATTCATAAGAATGGATGCAGAAAATATTGAGGAGATGTTCGATAAGAACGAGGTAGATTATATTTATCTCAACTTCTCAGATCCATGGCCAAAGGACAGACATGCGAAGAGAAGACTTACATCTGTTCAGTTTCTTGCAAGATACATTAATATTCTTGCTGAAGATGGAGGAGTAACCTTTAAGACTGATAATGTACCACTTTTTGATTTCTCCCTTGAGCAGGCAAAAGAGGCCGATTGGGAAATAATAAATTACACCAGAGACTTGCATCACTCAGAATATGCTGAAGGAAATGTAATGACAGAGTATGAAAAGAAATTCTCAGAGATGGGAAATCCTATTAACAGAATGGTAATTAAACCAAAAAGATAAATGATAGTATGGGTAAAAATATATAAGTAATTGAGCATAAATTGTATAAAATTTATAAATGTGAAAAATATTTAAAAAAAGCTTGCATTTAGAATTAAAGTAGTATATAGTAGTAAAAGTGCTGAGGCGATAAGCTAATGCACGAACTATATACGGGCCGCTAGCTCATTTGGTA
>DCHE01000016.1:29069-29261 GCA_002314775.1 Lachnospiraceae bacterium UBA1760 | reverse complement strand
GGGTTCGAGCCCCCGGCGGCCCACTGCGAGAGGGCTGAGGACTTTGTTGAACAAGGTTTTTGGCCTTTTATTTTTTACTAAAAATAAAATAAAAAAATACTTGCATTTTATATTGTTCTAGTATATAGTAGTAAAAGTGTTGAGGCGATAAGCTGAAGCAATAATTAAATACGGGCCGCTAGCTCATTTGGT
>DCHE01000016.1:8251-29037 GCA_002314775.1 Lachnospiraceae bacterium UBA1760 | reverse complement strand
GGTTCGAGCCCCCGGCGGCCCACTAATTATCCTAGTTCTGATCGAATTGATTCGATTGGGGCTATTTTTTATGCATAGAAATTTTTATGAATAAAAATTGGATTCTTTTAGACTTACTAAGAAGTAGTTATAAATCCAAACCTTATTATTTAAGGTTTTTAGCCTGTTTTTTCTTTTTCGTAAATCTTTAATAAATATAAATATTGGTCTATAATAAAGAATGGGCAATGGTCGAATTCATTGCCAGGTTTGACTAAGTTATTAGCAAATATAATATCTGGTAAGTATGAGGAATTGATATGAGACTTTACGTAGCAAGGCATGGACAGACACAGTTTAATATTGAGCAGAGAATATGTGGCAGAGCAGATGTTGAACTCACAGATAGAGGAATAAGACAGGCATATGAGCTGGCGGACAAGATGACAATTAACTGTGTTGATATAATTATTTCTTCACCACTTAAAAGAGCAAGGAATACAGCAGAGATAGTAGGGGAGAAGATTGGAGCAAAGGTTATTTTTGATGACAGACTGATGGAGAGAGATTTTGGCCTGACAGATGGAACCTATGAGGCAACACCTGGATTTACACATACATTTCAGCAGTTTGGCTATGAGTATCCAAAGGGGGAGACATTACTTAGAGTTGTTCAGAGAGTATATAATCTTTTAGATGAGATCAAGTTTAAATATGACAATAAAAACATTATGATAATCAGTCACGGAGGGGTGTGCAGAGTAATCAATTCTTATTTTTCGAGTCTCAATAATGATGAATTTTTCGATTTCAATTTGGATAATTGCAAGGTTCTTGAGTACGATTTGTAGATGACAGATAGAAGATAAAATATTATGTAGTGATTTTTCGTCGAAAAATGCATACATTTATGCATAATAGTTAAAAGATATATAGATTATAATAGATTTATATGTTAGATTAGTAAGGTAGTTAGCTTAATGCTGACTACCTTTTTAGAGAAACGGTCCATTATAGTGAAGTAACGACATTGAATAGCTGACAGACTTGCTTAAGAAGGAATTCACGAAATGGAGAGGGACTCTAGTATCTATATGAAAAAATGGAGGAAAAGTTATGATTTGTAACAATTGTGGAAACCAGATAACAGAGGGAAGCAGAGTCTGTCCTATGTGTCAGGCTCCAGTAACTTATGCTGTACAGGCTAATGAGGCTTCACAGCAGCAGTACGGTAATCAGCAGTTTAGTAACCAGCAGCAGAATGGACAGCAGCAGTACGGCCAGCCACAGCAGTATGGCAACCAGCAGTACGGTCAGCCACAGCAGTATGGCAACCAGCAGTTCAGTAACCAGCAGCAGTATGGACAGCAGCAGTACGGCAATCAGCAGTATGGACAGCCACAGCAGTACGGTAACCAGCAGCAGTACGGTCAGCCACAGCAGTACGGCAATCAGCCAAATGGCCAGTACAATAATCCAAAAGCTGTGGGAAATGTAAGAACAAATTCAGGCGGTATTATCAATATGAACGGTATTATTGAAGATATGAAGTCTGATCCAATGAAGATTGTAAGCTATGGCGGAGTATTATTTGTATTCCTGGCATCATTTTTACCAGGCTGGATACACGCTTCATATTGGGGAAAAAGTCATTCAGCTGGTCTTTGGGCATCTGACGGAGGAATCCTTAAGCTTTGGTCATTACTGTTTATTGTAGCATGTGTTGCACAGGTTGCAGTTATTGCAGAGAAAAATGTTAACATTCCTGGAACAGATAGCTTTATGCAGAAGTATAGAAATCTTCCTTTTAGTGATTTCTACGTGATAGCATTAATGGTAGTATTATTCTTCTTATGTACATTTAATGGTACATTTAGAGAAGTGGTTACAGCTATTAAAGAAGCTAAGGAATATGGTAACACAATATTAGGTAAAGTATCAGGTGGATACGGCTACGCATTCTATATGTGTATTATCGGAATCCTTGCACTTTGTGTAGAGCCTGCTATGAAGCTTATCAAGGGTGAGAAATAATTCTAGTTAAGGAACTTAATTATTAAGATTAAACTCGGGCGGAGGAAAATCCTGCCCGAGTTTTTGTATGCTCAAAATACTCTTTAACTTACTAGACAAACAAAAGAAATTCAATTATTATTATCTAAGGTATGCCTATAATTAGGTAAAATAAAGCAATATCTATTTATCATTAGAAAGGTAAAAACTGTGAGAATTAAGGACACTATCTGCGCCATAGCTACAGGCATGGGAAATGCAGGAATTGGAATCATTAGACTTAGTGGTGATGAGGCATTTTCAATTGCAGAAAAGGTATTTAGAGGAAAAAAGAATATTGAGGCAATGAAAAGCTATGAGGCAGCCTACGGAAATATTATAAGCGTTGAGGATGGTGAGATAATTGACGAGGTAATTGTCCTTAAGATGAAGGCTCCTCACACCTATACCACTGAGGATACGGTTGAGATAAACTGTCACGGTGGAATGGTGGTATTAAGAAGAGTTATGTACGAGCTTTTAAAGCAGGGAGCGAGGACTGCTGAGCCGGGTGAATTTACGAAGAGAGCCTATCTTGGAGGACGAATTGATATGAGTCAGGCCGAGGCGGTTATAGATGTAATTAATGCAAAAAGTGAGCTTGCACTCAAATCCTCAGAGAGAGAACTGAGAGGCGAGCTTAAGGAGAAGATTAATTCTATGAGGGAGAAGCTTCTTTATCACACTGCCTACATAGAATCTGCACTAGATGACCCGGAGAATTACAGCCTTGAGGGTTACAGCGAAAGACTTCTCACAGATGTGCAGGATATTTTAAATGAGGTTGAGAGACTGATTAAATCCTCTGATAGCGGAAGGCTCATCAAGGAGGGTATAAAAACTGCAATAGTTGGAAGACCGAATGCAGGAAAATCCTCAGTATTAAATATGCTTCTCGGAGAGGAAAGAGCCATAGTAACAGACATTGCTGGAACTACAAGAGATACGCTTGAGGAGTCAGTGAATATCGATGGTATGATACTTAACCTCATAGATACTGCTGGAATAAGAAATACCGAAGATAAGGTCGAAAAAATCGGTGTAAAGAAGGCAGTTGAGAACATAAATGATGCCGATTTGGTTTTATATATAATCGATGGCTCAGAGGAGCTTTGCGAGGAGGATAAGGATATTATTGATAAAATATCCGGAAAAAAGGTTGTTACATTAATTAATAAAAATGATCTTGAGATTAAGCTTGATATGGAAAGGCTTCTAAAGCTTTTGGAAGAAGCGAGCATCGTTACAGAAAATGGCAGTGCCTCAGATACTGATACGAAATACAAAAATATCCTTTATATTTCCGCTGCAAAAAGTGACGGAAAAAAGGAGCTCTCAGAGCTTCTTAAGGAGATGTTTTTTAACAGTGAAATAGGCTACAATGATGAGCTTTATATAACAAACCAGAGACATAAGGAAGCATTTATGGATGCAAGAGAAAGCCTTCTTCTGGTACGTAAGAGTATCGAGGATGGAATGGAGGAGGACTTCTTCACCATAGATTTACTGAGCGCCTATGAGAGCCTTGGACTGATAATAGGTGAGGCACTTAGAGATGACCTCGCAGATAAGATTTTCAGTGAGTTCTGTATGGGTAAATAAACAGGATTACGGTGTTTGAAAGTAGATAAGCAATCCCCGCCTCTAAGGCGTGGAGACATAAGCGGGGATAAAGGGAATGCTTATGAACGCTTTAAATCGTGAGACAAACTTGTATTTATATATAAGAAAGAAGAGATAAAGATGGCAGTAGTAGAAGAATATTATGACGTGGTAGTTGTTGGTGCCGGACATGCGGGCTGCGAGGCAGCACTTGCCGCGGCAAGAATGGGCCTTAAGACAATAGTATTTACAGTAAGCATGGACAGCATTGCCCTTATGCCCTGCAATCCAAATGTTGGAGGAAGCTCAAAGGGACATTTGGTAAGAGAGATTGATGCATTAGGTGGAGAGATGGGTAAGAACATCGACAAGACCTATATCCAGTCCAAGATGCTAAATGCATCTAAGGGACCTGCCGTGCATTCACTGAGAGCCCAGGCCGACAAGGTTGAGTACACAAAGCAGATGCGACTCACAATGCAGAAGGAAGAAAACCTTACTATTAGACAGGCAGAGGTATCAGAGCTTATCATCGAGAATGATGTTTTGACCGGAGTTAAGACCTTTTCGGGGGCAATATATCACGCAAGGGCAGCAGTTCTTTGTACAGGAACCTACCTCAAGGCCAGATGCATTTACGGAGATGTGGTAAATCATACCGGTCCAAATGGACTTCAGGCCGCTAACCATCTTTCAGAATCCATGAAGGAAAATGGAATATACATAAGAAGATTTAAGACAGGAACTCCTGCAAGACTTGACAAAAAGAGCATTGATTTTTCGAAGATGGAGGAGCAAAAGGGAGATGAGCACATTGTGCCATTTTCATTTACCAACACTGAGGAGGATATAAAGAGAGAGCAGATTTCCTGCTGGCTCACTTACACAAATGAAAAGACTCACGATATTATAAAGGCAAACATTGACCGTTCGCCACTTTACTCAGGTTTTATAGAGGGAACAGGTCCGAGATACTGTCCATCGATTGAGGACAAGGTTATGAAGTTCCCAGACAAGAATCGTCATCAGCTTTTTATCGAGCCAGAGGGTGAATTCACAAATGAGATGTACATGGGTGGTATGTCCTCATCTCTTCCAGAGGATGTGCAGTACGAGATGATAAGAACGGTGCCAGGACTTGAGAATGTAATAATCACAAGAAATGCCTACGCCATCGAGTACGACTGTATATCTGCCATAGACCTCAAGCCATCCCTTGAGTTTAAGAAGGTTTCAGGACTTTTTTCTGCAGGACAGATAAATGGAAGCTCCGGATACGAGGAGGCAGCAGCCCAGGGAATTATGGCTGGAATAAATGCAGCAAGAAAGGTTAAGGGCGAGGAGCCTGTAGTTATAGACCGTTCTGAGGGCTATATCGGAGTTCTTATCGATGACCTTGTAACCAAGGAAACCGCTGAGCCATACCGTATGATGACCTCGAGATCAGAATACAGACTTCTGTTAAGACAGGACAATGCAGACCTAAGACTTACAGATATTGGTCATGAAATAGGTCTTATAGATGAGGAAAGATATGCAAAATTCTGCGAGAAGAGAGAGCAGATTAACAGTGAAATCGAGAGATTAAACTCTGTTATGATAGGTGCAAACAGAAACACCCAGGAGTTTTTACTCTCACACGAAAGCTCAGAGCTTAAAACAGCGGCCAGTCTTTCGGAGCTTATAAGAAGACCGGAATTATCCTATGAGATGGTTGCACCTCTAGACCCTGAAAGGCCAGAGGGACTTTCAAGTGAGGTAATGAATCAGATTAATATTTCCATAAAATATGAAGGATATATAGTGAGACAGAAGCAGCAGGTGGAGCATTTTAAAAAGCTTGAGAAGAGAAGAATTCCTGCCGATATAAATTATGACGAGGTTCACAATCTGAGAAAGGAAGCTATTCAAAAGCTTAAAATGGTTAAGCCTGAGTCAATAGGACAGGCCAGCAGAATCTCAGGAGTGTCACCAGCAGACATATCAGTACTTATGGTTTATCTCTCAGCAAAATAAGATAAGCCTTGAAAATGATATATTTGTATAAAAAATGACAGATTACTATGAGTGACAATGTGAAAATTATGTGATATAATTTATAAGGTTATTCTAACCATATTTTACGGAGGGTTTAAGCCTATCCGTTATGAATGAAATGAAGGATTTTTGTTATGAACTATATAGTGTTTGACCTTGAGTGGAACCAGAGTGCTTTTGGACGTAGTGGGGAACATCCAAGAATGCCATTTGAGATTATTGAGATTGGTGCAGTCAAGGTAAATGAAAAGTACGAAATTATCAGTGAGTTTTCAAGCCTGATAAAGCCAAAGATTTATAAAAAATTGCATAATTCCATCAGAGCAATGCTCAACTATGATGAGAATGAATTGAAGAATGGAAAACCGTTTCAGGAGGCCTGCACAGAATTTTTAAAATGGTGTGGACCTGAGGAGTATGTATTCTGTACCTGGGGATCTACAGATTTATTCTACCTGCAGAACAATATGGATTTCTACTATATGAATAAGCTTCCATTTCCTGTGAAGTATTACAATCTTCAGCAGGTTTATGCAGACAGATTTACAGATGACCAGGCAATTTCCAAGCTTGAGAAGGCAGTTCAGTATTTTGATATCGAGGTGGATGAACCCTTCCACGCAGCAATAAACGATGCAAGATATACAGCAAAGGTTATGGCTGCCATGAATCAGAAGGATATCCTAGAGCTTTATAGCTACGATCTTTACAGACATCCTAAGAAGAAGGAGGAGGAGATTGCGGATTACCATGCAGG
The DNA here is from genome assembly GCA_002314775.1 of Lachnospiraceae bacterium UBA1760. Classification (GTDB taxonomy): domain Bacteria; phylum Bacillota; class Clostridia; order Lachnospirales; family Lachnospiraceae; genus UBA1760. Next base: position 22,610 of record DCHE01000016.1, on the reverse strand, counting down.
CTTCTTCGAATTTATATCTAAGGAATTTAGCTGCAAGAGAGACGCTCTTTTGGACAAGGATTTAATTGCACTTAATTGCTGCAAATGTAAGAAGAAAACCTCAAAGAAGATGAAGTGGTTCCAGGTTACTCAGAACACCTCTATGGCAGTTGGAAGATGCTGGTACCATGGTTATGTGATTGGAAAGATAAAATTCAAGTCCTGTGGAGGCAGTGATGATAATGTTTTTGCATATAAGAAGGTGACATTATCAGATAAGAGCGGACTTGAAGAGCTTAAAAAGAAACAGGAAGACATCAGAGAAAAGAGAAAGCAAAAACGCCACGAAAAGAATAGCTCTGCCGAATAAAAAATAAGAAGTCGATTTCGACTTCTTATTTTTTATTAGTTGATTGGACTCTTCTGAGCTGTACCAGCCTTTCTTGGATAGGCCTTTGGAGTATCCTTTACCTTTTTCACAATAACAAAGCTTCTTCCAATGTCGGTGTCTGGAAGAGTAACGGTCTTTGTGTGAAGAAGCTTTCCGCCTAATACCTTAATAGCCTTGTCAGAGGAAGCAAGCTCCTCCTCTATTGTGGCTGACTTGTAAGGAACAAAGTAGCCACCAACCTTTGCAAATGGAAGGCAATACTCAGATAAAACAGCCATATTTGCAACGGCTCGGGAAACAACAAAATCGAATTGTCCCCTGAGAGCAGCATTTCTTCCACCCTCCTCAGCTCTCCCGTGGATTGTATCGATATCAGTAAGTTCTAGAGCATCAATTACCTCATCGAGAAAGAGAATTCTCTTATTCAGCGAGTCAAATAAAGTGACCTTAAGCTTTGGAAATGCAATCTTTAGTGGAAGACCTGGAAAACCAGCTCCGGTTCCAACATCTATAAGCGAATAGCTGTTTTCGGTAAAGGACTTAAATTCCTTCACATAATGGAAGGCTGCAAGGCTGTCAGCAAAATGCTTTATTATGACATCCTCCTTCTCAGTTATCGCAGTAAGGTTCATAACCTTATTCTTTTCAACAAGGAGCTCGTAGTATTTCTCAAACTGAGTAAGCTGGTTGTCAGTGAGCTCAATATCAAAATTTTTCAAATATGTTCTTAAACGTTCCATGTATTATTCCTTTAGTTAAAGTAAAGTGTCGTGAGACATTTTTTGTATCAGGGCTAAGCTTAGCCGTTAATCTCCTTGGCTGCAGAGATGATAACTGGTGCAACCTGCTTCTTTCTTGAAACTACTCCAGGAAGATAAAGAGAACCACTGCAAGGATATTCAGGGTCCTTATCCTGAATCAAATTAGGTGACTGGTTAAAGGCCTTTGCAAGAGCCTCGTCAAAATCCTCAAGCTCACTGTAGAAGAGAAGTGTTGTAGCCTCACAGGAAATATCTGTAAGCATAAGGAAGAGAGTATCCGCACCAAGCGCTGATTTCTGTTCCCTCATATATTTCAGCATCTTCGGTTTAACATTCCTTATCGCGTCAGGGTTGAAGGCTGAAACCTGAGCTATGATGCATTTGAAATCATCTGCTGCAAAAAGCTTGTTGTCCTGGTAGAAAATTTCAGGCTCAGTCTGGGTTGCGAGCTGACAGCCCTCGCGGAACATATCATTTGCAAGAGTCTCGATATCAAGCTCTGCAATTTCAGAAAGCCTTGTGCAGGCCTCTCTGTCGGTAGCTGTACAGGTTGGAGACCTGAACATAAGAGTATCGGAAATGATGGCTGCAAGAAGAAGGCTTGCTATCTTCTTGGAAATCTCAACCTGATACTCGTTGTATAGGCTGTAGATAATAGTTGCGGTACAGCCAAGTGGCATATTTCTGAAGTAAACAGGTGTCATTGTCTGAAGTCCACCGAGTCTGTGGTGGTCAATAATCTCAAGAAGATTAACCTCGTCAATTCCATCTACTGCCTGTGAACGCTCGTTATGGTCCACAAGAATTACATTCTTTGGGTTCGCATTCAGGTAGTTACGCTGTGAGATAAGTCCTGCAAGCTTTCCATCCTCTGCGAGAACAGGGTAGTATGGAAGACGCTTCTTTGCCATAACTGTTCTGATATCCTTGATGTAATCATCCTCGTTGAAGGTGATAATATTGTCAGTTTTCATAAAGTATCTGATAGGGATACTCTGGTTCACAAGACGTGATACTGTGTAGGCATCGTAGAAGGTCTTTAGGATGGTGCAGTTTTTGCTCTCAGCAAGCTTGGTGATTGTGAGAGAAACCGGCGAACCCTCGCAAACTATGATACACTGAGCTCCCATCTCGATTGCGCAAAGCTGTGACTCATACCTGTTACCTAGAATAACGATGTCGTTCTTCTCTATGTAAATCTCCATCAGATCAGGATTGGCAGCAGCTACAAGAAGCTTGCCGTCTGAGATAACCTTATCTGGATCACCAGTGATAAAATCAGCATTTAAGGTTTCAGCCAGATTGGAAAATGGAGTCTTTGCCTTTGAGATAATATCGTTGTCATAAACCTCCATACAGGTTTTTGCAATATCATTTACAGTGATAATTCCTGTAAGATAACCATTATCCACAATAGGAAGTGTGGAGAGGTCTGAGGATGAAAGAATTGACCAGGCATTCTTAATAGAAAGCTCTCCGGAAACACCCTTAAGGTGACGATATTCAACATCCTTTACCTGGGTGTAGACATTTGCAACATACTCAGGCTTGTCAATTCCAAAATGACTGAGAACATAAGCTGTCTCAGGATTGGTATGACCGCATCTTTTTGCAATATGAGGTCGACCTGTAAGTTTTGTTTTTAATTCTGCGTAGCAGATTGCGGAACAGATTGAGTCCGTGTCAGGATTTTTGTGTCCGATGACATAAACCGGATTCTCCGCAGGAGTATTAATATTTTGCATTAGTATAAACCTCGTAAAAAATAGTTACTTTAAATTTGAGTCTAAATAAAACTCTAAATAAGACTCTAAATAAAATTCTAAATATATCTAATAGCTAACTTAAATATAATTTATTATAAGGTAAAATACAAGAATAAAGGGAGATATGTTTAAGAATGGTTGAAGAATTGAGGCGGAAAGGTTCACATATTATCAATATGATGTTATAATTGCAGAAGAAAAAATAGCAGGCAAGGTGTGAGTGCTTTAGCATGCTCTAAAAATAGGAAGGAAGTTAACTATGAAATGTATTAACTGCGGCGAGGAGATAGATGATAGCGCAGCAAAGTGCGAATTTTGCGGTGAGATTTACGATGTCCCTTTCGTACTTGATAAGGATAGTGTAGCAAAGGCTAAAAGCTACGAGAAGGAAGTAAGAAAAAAGGAAGAGGAAGACAGATTAAAAAAGAAGAAGGAAGAAAAGGAGAAGGATATAGCTGAAAATGGTGCCTTCTACGAGAAGCGCTCTGCCTATTATATAAGCTTTGGAGCTTCGATTCTTGCATCGCTTCTTATGATTGCCTCACCATTTTTAAAGTGGGGAACAGTCTATATGAGAAGAGGTGAGGAGGTCGAGAGAAGGGGCTTCACCTTACTTGATGTAACAAAGAGCGATGGAGCAGTGTTTTATCTCATAATTCTTCTTATAGTTCTGCTTGGAGTAGCAATGCTTTATATAACCTTAATCGACCATAAAAATGTTGTGGGAGATAAGATGAAATTCCTTAATAATGAACCAAAGTTATTTACGGAATTCAAGTATATGTCCAGAATCACACCATTTATCGCAGCTGTTTTATTACTACTTATTTTTACAAATCTTAAGCCATACAAAACTGTGTTAAATGATTATAAGAGTGTGTACGCAAGCATGGAGTCACAGATAAAGACCTTCAGGGAATATATGCATTATGAACCAGATATGGCTGCAAGCTATGGAAAGGGAGCAGGCTTTTATGAGTATGTATTCAGCATAATTATCTACCTTGGAACAAGGGTTTATAAGTTTGTCATAGATACCTTGAATGAGGATGAATAAGAAGGTTTAGATATAAGTTTTAAGTCATAGTCTTAACAAATTAAAGAGCCGGTGGAAATTGTTTCCGCCGGCTCTTTAATTCTATTATATTCATCTACTTTGTGAGACCTGCTAAATCCTCAAAGAAATAAGGATAGGATTTGTTGACCGCTGCGGGCTGAATTATTGTTACAGGACCCTCGCATCTTGCGGACATAATTCCTGCCATCATGGCAATTCTGTGATCATTTACCGAGTCGATGGTTCCGCCCTTAAGGGAAGTCTTGCCCTCGATTATAATCATTCTATCCTCCTCGCGGATATCTGCTCCAAGCTTAGTCAGGGTATCAATAACAGACAACACTCTGTCACTCTCCTTGATTCTGAGACGCTCAATGTTGGAAATCCTTGTTGTTCCCTCAGAAACCGCTGCAACCGCAGCAAGAATTGGTACTAAATCCGGAATATCAGAAGCATCAATATCAATGCCCTTAAGCTTTGCACCGGTTACTGTGATATCCTTAAGCCCATTCTCGTTAGAGGAGTAGATTAAGTCTGCTCCAAAATCGCGAAGAAGAGTGGTAATCTTCATATCTCCCTGAAGGGAGTCAAGGTTAAGGTTTCTTGTTGTGATACCATTTTCTGTTATGGCACCGAGACTTAAGAAAAATGCTGCGTTTGACCAGTCGCCTTCAACTGTTATTTTTTTCACAGCCTTGTAGGTCTGGCTGCCCTTTATCTTAAAGCATACTGTAACTCTGTCGTCCTCCGAATAGTCCTCCTCGATAATCTCAATTCCGTAGGTTCTGAGCACCTGAAGAGTGATGTTTACATAAGGTCTTGACTCAAGTTTTCCTATTATTCTTATCTCGCTTGCAGTGTCTGAAAGCGGAAGACTGAATAAAAGTCCGGTTATATACTGAGATGAGACATTTCCGGCAATCTCATATATACCACCTGCCATCTGGCCCTTAACAAGAAATGGATTAGTGCCCTGAAGTGAGAGCACAGCACCATGCCTTTGCATCTCCTCGTAAAGCGGACTTAGTGGTCTGTCAGGAAGCCTTCCGTGCATAGTAATCTCAGCACCCCTTCCAAGGATTGCAATTAGTGGAAGGATAAATCTAAGTGTCGAGCCACTTTCGCCACAGTCGATACGAGCTAAAGAAGTGACCTTCTTTATAGGCGTTATGTGGTAGCTTATTCCCTCCTTAACAATTTTTGCCCCCATTCCAGTAAGACAGTTGATTGTGGCCTCAATATCCTTTGAGTTTGTACTGCAGATTACCTCTGACTCAGAATCAGACAGGCAGGCTGCAATGAGAAGTCTGTGCATTACTGACTTCGATGCGATAGCAGACACAGAGCCCGAAAAGCTTGCGTTTGAGTTATCTATAGTAAGTTGATTAATAGTTGTGTCCATAGGTCCTCCGTGTATAGGAAATATAGGTGATAAAAATATCAAATACATTTTACTATTTTAACCACAAGATGTAAACGATAACTGAAAGATAAGGAGTGAGAATTGTTTATAATGTAATTTATAATGTAATTTATACTGTAAATTTAGTGATAATATTCTTTGGCTTTACTTGACTTGTGGGAATAATGTATAATATAGAGCAGTAAGCCATCATGACGAGGTCGTGATCTGTAAGTGGCTGCTCCAAGCTGTCCGAGAAGGGACACACGTTGTGGGAGTTGGCTGCGACCACATATTAATAAAAGGAGAAAAAACTATGCCAGTATTTGACTTTAGCGAGTCTACAGATAATAAAAATCTTGCAATATGCACCTATGAGACATTTGCAAGCAATAATGATGCACCATCGAAGGATGCTCCAATCATGGTGCTTGACAATAAAAAGAGAGAGTGGAAGCATCACTCACAGGGAATTTTTACAAACCCTGTTAAGAGAACCTCCTTCGAATTTAATGAGGAGGACGGAGTACAGTCAGCAGATATTTTAAGAATTGATTCAAGATTTACAAGCCTGCTAAAGTGGCTTGGTGAAAACCATATTCCAGTAAGACTTTCCGGCGCAAATACCGAGGAGGGCTATGCAGTGTACAGAATCAGAGAGACTGCATTTGGACAGGGGAAAAAGCTTTCAGCGGAGGATGGATTCCTTCAGTTTATGATTGAGAGACTTTTGTCAAGCAACCCACCAGTTGAGAAAGAAACTGACGAGGATGACGAGACAGAGGAGGAGGGCGACAGCATGAAGCTGACAAGCCTCCAGTCTATAGTTGATTTTATGAACTGTGCAGGCTCAACTTTGCCAGACAACATCAGAATCTGGGCAAGAAGAAATCTTGCAGTTGCAAAGTCCAGCGAGGTTTCTCCTGAGGAGAGACGTCACGCTCAAAGAGCACTCTCTATAATGATGAATGTTAAGTGGAAGTACAATTATTTTGAGGCTATTGATCCAGTTGAGGCGAGAAGAATCCTTGACGAGGAGCTTTACGGAATGGAAAAGGTAAAGCAGAGAATCATTGAGACAATTATTCAGATTAATAGAACGCATACACTTCCAGCCTACGGAATTTTGCTCTGTGGTCCAGCCGGTACTGGAAAGTCCCAGATTGCATACGCAGTTGCAAGAATCTTAAAGCTTCCATGGACAACCCTTGACATGAGCTCAATCAATGATCCAGAGCAGCTTACAGGAAGCTCAAGAATTTATGCAAATGCAAAGCCGGGAATTATTATGGAAGCATTTTCAATGGCAGGCGAGTCGAACCTTGTATTTATCATAAATGAGCTTGACAAGGCAAACAATGGCAAGGGAAATGGCAATCCAGCCGACGTACTATTAACACTCCTTGATAACCTTGGATTTACAGATAACTATATGGAGTGTATGATTCCAACCTCCGGAGTTTATCCGATTGCAACCGCAAATGACAAGGAGAATATCAGTGCTCCTATCATGTCAAGATTTGCAGTGATAGATATTCCTGATTATACTCCAGAGGAGAAAAAGAGAATCTTCACAGACTTCGTTCTTCCAAAGATACTTAAGAGAATCGGAGTATCCGGAGAGGAGTGCGTTGTAACTGAGGATGGAGTTGAGGAGGTAGTAAGACTTCACAGTGGTGTAAGCGGAGTAAGAGATTTAGAGCAGGCAGCAGAGCATATAGTTGCAAATGCTCTCTATCAGATTGAGGCACAGAATCTTAAAACCGTAACCTTCGATGCAAAGATGGTTAGAGAGTTAATCGGATAATTAATAGGATAATAAAGTAGTCCAATATAATGGAAATACTTATAATGGAAAACCTGCGTCACAAACAGTAAAAAATTGTAAAAAATTTTAAAAAAATACTTGCACAATATAAAAGACAGTGCTAATATGAAAGATACCACTCTTTTGGTGCTTGTTTAGTGTATTGTAATAAACTATTGACTTATGTGACAAGATGTTTTTTTATGACTAAGGAGGTTACACATGGTGACAGTATTTCCACAGATTGACTTAGTAGCTACAGGTAAGCGCATTAAAGAGATGCGAGAGAGACGAGGTTTCACGGTTCGTGAGCTTCAGGACTTTCTCGGGTTCAACGAGCCCGTTGCCATTTACAAGTGGCAGAGAGGCGTATGTCTTCCTACTTTTGACAACATGTACGCAATGGCATGTCTGTTCAACTGTAGTATTGACGAACTTCTCGTGGGAAACCGCGAGGAGATCACTCCTCTTTTAGAAGCAGCATAATTATTAAGCTTATATTCAGTGTATATGATGTATATTCCTACATCATATGCACTTTTTTTATTAATAAAAAAGCAGGCTTTTAAACTACAGGTTCACTTTAAGTAAAAAAAGAAGGTGTTATAATAAGCTTACAATCAAATAGGGCAGGCACGGACAGCAAAGATTATGTTTTTTGGATTTATAATGGGTTAATATTTTATGTGCCTGGGCACTTGCCTTTTCATAAGACAAGTGCCGTTTTATTTTTTTAGAGGAAGCATAGTTCCACATAAGTGGGAGTATGCTGCAATCTAAGTATAAAGGAGGTAAATTATGGAGCAGTATAGCATAACAGAAAATGGTGCACTAGGCTACAGCACTAGTGGAAATGCACTTACAGATATAAACTTCAAGGTAAGCTCATTTAGAAGAAGAAATGAGGAAGAAATTGCTTCGTGCTTCCGCGATGCATTAAAATTCGACAAGATCTATGCAATCAAGTGGATGTTCTACCTCAGAGATATCGAGGAGGGACTTGGGGAAAGAAGAAGCTTCAGAGTGTGCCTTAGGACTTTAGAAGAGGAGTACCCGGAGATAGTAAAAAATCTCATCCCGCTAATTCCCTACTATGGAAGATACGATGATCTTCTTTCGCTTCTTGAGACAGAGGCTGAGAAAGAGGTTATCTCTTATATAGAAGAAACTCTTAAGAAAGACCTGGAGCTTTTAGCGAAGAAGGAGGCGGTTTCGCTTCTTGCCAAGTGGCTTCCAAGTGACAATGCCTCTTCAAGAATAACCAGAAAAAATGCAAGGATAATCGCAAGGGGACTTGGACTAGATATTAGGGAATACAGAAGAATTCTGACCACGCTCCGAAAGCATATAAATATCGTTGAGACCAAGATAACTGAAGGTCGTTACGAAGAGATTGATTACGAGAAGGTGCCAGCCAGGGCAAATCTCAAGTACAATGAATGCTTTGTGAGAAATGATTTTCAGAGAAGGTACGACTATATCGAGGCTGCAGTAAAGGGTGAGAACAGCTTTCACATAACTGGAGTATCTCCACATGAGGTTGTTGCAAGATACAAAGAAGAAAGCTACGTCTACAATTGCAGAAAATACGATATCTTCGCTGAGGCAATCTGGAAGAGCTTTTCCACATCGGAGAATATTCCGGGTAAGGAAAATTCATTCTTAAATGAAGAGCTTTCTGACTGTATTGTGGTTTCTGACTGTTCTGGAAGTATGTACCAGATAATAAATGGTAATATAAATGCAATGGATGTAAGTCTTGGGCTTGGTATTTATTTTTCAGAGAGACTCAGAGGCCGCTTTAAGGATAAGGTAATAACCTTCAGCAAGAGCCCTTCTATTATTGATCTTTCAGAATGTAAAAGCTTAGGAGAGAAGATAAAGAAGGTCAGCCGATGCTCTATGGGCTACAACACTGATATCGAGGCAGTGTTCAGACTTCTTCTCGATTCGGCAAAGCTTTACGGCATGTCAAGGGAGGAAATGCCGGGCCAGGTTCTTGTAGTATCGGACATGGAGTTCGATAATGCAGATATCAGATCCTGCGATATTATAGAGCTTAAGCCTCTCTTTGAGAGTATAAGGGAGGAGTATGAGGCGGCAGGCTATAATATGCCGAAGCTAATATTCTGGAATGTCTGCGGAAGGACCGATACAGTACCGCTTAGGGAGGCATTTTCGGGTGTGGCGCTTATCTCAGGCTTCTCGCAAAATACCATAAAGGGAGCAGGTAAGGATACCGATTTGAGTCCGCTCCAGTGTCTTATTAATGTTCTTGACAGCGACAGATACGCTATGGTTCAGGAGGCAATAGCAGCATAAAAAGGTAGCGTCGACCTATCTCAAGAAAAAAGGCAGCATCTACCCTTAAAAAGAGTAGATACTACCGTATATTATATATATTAACAAAGCTCGGGATACATCTTCTCGGGCTTTTTTGTCAGGTACATAATAGTAAGAAGAGCAGTACACAAGAACCAGCTGATAGGCTCAGTGATAGCAATTCCAAGGTATCCCCAGAGAGGAGTTAATATAAGCACTGACATAATTTTACATGTAAGCTCAATACCAGAAGAGATAAGTGGTACAATCTTTCTTCCCATTCCCTGCATAGAACATCTGAGAATAAAGAGTGGTCCGAGCCAGAAGAAATTGAGGCTGCTGATTCGGATATACATAACGGAATTTTTCAGTAGCTCAGGGTCGGTTGAGCCGGTAATCCAGATAATCAGTGATTTGCCAAAGATAAAACAAATTGTAATTAAAATAACAGTCTCGCACATCGTAATAATTATCGCCTGTCTAATTCCCGTTTTAACTCTGTCAAGCTTTTTCGCGCCGATATTCTGACTTACATAGGTGGTCATTCCAATTCCTACAGTGTAGAGGAACACAGTTAAGATATCGAAGATTCTTCTTGAAGCTGTATGTGCAGTTATTATTGTATTGCCAAGTCCGTTGATTCCGCTCTGAAGGATTACGGTTCCGATATTTACTATGCAGCCCATAAGTGCCATGGCAAGGCCAGATGGAATGAGCTCAGAAATATCTGCAGAAATGATTTTCCAGTCTCCCTTTCCGGGAAGAATGCTTTTATATTTAACAATCATATACGTGAGTGTCAAGGCTCCTGAGATGAACTGAGAGATGATTGTTGCATAGGCAGCACCTGCAATACCCATATCAAATACTCTAATAAACAGAAGATCCAGACCGATGTTTATCACAACCGCAACCATAAGAAAATATAGAGGGGTACGACTGTTACCCAGTGCACGGAGTATATTTGCGCACGAATTGTAGAGCGCAGTAAAAATAATACCTGCAAGTATTATGTTAACATAGGTAAGTGAACTCTCCATAAGCTCGTCAGGGGTGTTGAGAAGTACGAGAACTGGTTTTATTAAAATGAGCGACAATACTGTAATCACAATAGCTGAAACAAATGTAATAATAAAGCTCTGGGCAATATTTCTCTTTATGGATGGCGTGTCCTTCGCACCGAAATATCTTGCGACTGGAATGGCAAGTCCCTGAGTGAGACCATTTATAAATCCGATAAGTGTGTTTGAAACGACTGCAGTTGCACCTACTGAAGCTAAGGCATCAGAGTTTATGTAGTTGCTGACAATCATGCTGTCGCAAAGATTATACAGAGTCTGGAAAATGCTTCCAAACATTATTGGAAGCGCAAATAATATGATTACCTTCGCTGGGTAACCCTTTGTCAAGTCTTTCATGGCGAGTCCTTTCTAATATTACGTTCTAATAATTCCTTCTATAAAAATACTTAAACAAAAATACTTAAATAAAAATACCTGAATAAAAATACCTGAATATATTCATCAGTCTAATTACATCAATTTAAAGTTTATAGCATAGAGCTTATGATTTGTACATAAGGAAATCTGCAAAAAATATTAAAATATCAAGATATTAAGATAAAAGGTAAGAGAGATATCAGTTTATTTGAATACCAGAATATCAATAGGTCGGGTCATCAGGATAAAGGAAAAAACTTATTTATAATATGTAGAAAAATTGTGCATCAGAATGTATAATTGAACTGTATGTGTATTTTTTAGAGATACTGGTCGGAAATTGTATCTCGGAAAGGAGATAGCATGGCAGAGATGAAGGTGGAAGCCGCAAAAAAGCCAAAGAGTCCTAAGAAGGTCAAGAAGGCAGAGAAGGCGCTTGCAAAAAAAGAGAGCAAGAAGGAATTTAAGCAGAAGGTTAAGATTTCCAAGATTAACAGTGGAGAAAGACTTATTGCCAGCTGGGCTATTGGGCTTTCGATAATAGCAAATGTTTGTGATATTTTGATTGATGCAAAGAAGGCCAAGGCAGAAAATAAGAAAGAGACTGCGGAAAAGAAGAGTAAAGAAGATAAAACAGATAAGGATGCCCAAAAAGAATAGGAAAGCCTATATTATAAGGGACTATACTACTTGATAATTACATTTTGTAATGGTAGAATAAAGGTTACGGTTTAGAAAAATTTATGGCAAATATTTACATTTGCCAAAATAATTATAGTACGAAAGGAAAATTAGAAAAATGGCTAAGAGTTTTGACGACTTAATCGCAAAGGTTGCAGAGTGTGAGAAGAAGACAGTTGCTGTTGCAGTAGCACAGGATGACGCTGTTCTTGAGGCAGTAAAGGCTGCTAAGGAAAGAAATATTGCAGATGCAATTCTCGTTGGTGATGAGGATAAGATTAGAGAGATCGCTGCAGAGTTAAAGATGAACATCGATGAGTTCGAGATTATCGACGTAAAGGATGTTACAGAGGCAGCTCTCACAGCAGTTAAGCTTGTTCATGATGGAAAGGCTGATATGTACATGAAGGGTCTCATCGATACAAAGGGATTCTTAAAGAGTGTACTTGACAAGGAAGTTGGACTTAGAACAGGTAAGCCATTATCACATGTTTGTGTATTTGATGTTGAGGGAATGGATCACTTACTCTTCCTTACAGATGTTGCATTTATGACATATCCTACACTTGAGGATAAGGTTGCAATCATCAACAATACAGTTGAAATCTGTGAGGCTTGCGGAGTTCCAAATCCAAAGGTTGCTCCTCTTGCAGCAGTTGAGGTTGTAAATCCTAAGATGCAGTGTACAGTTGAGGCAGCAGAGCTCACAAAGATGAACGATGAGGGTGCTATTACAGGATGTATCGTTGACGGACCTCTTTCATATGACCTTGCTACATGCCCAGAGGCAGCTAAGCATAAGGGAGCTACAGGCAGAAAGATCGTTGGAGATGCAGATGTACTTCTCTTCCCAGACATCCATTCTGGTAACATTTTATACAAGGCACTTGTACACAATGCTAAGTGCATCAATGGTAATATGATCACTGGTACAAAGGCTCCAGTTATCCTTACATCACGTTCAGATTCATTTGAGGTTAAGGTTAACTCACTTGCACTTGGCGCAGTTGTTGCAGAGGCCATGAAAAATAAATAATAACAAATAAATAATAAAGAACTAATAATAAAGATAAATAATGGAGGAAAGTAATATGTCATTCAAGTTACTTATTATCAATCCAGGTTCTACATCAACAAAGCTTGGTGTGTTCGAGGATGAGACACTTTTATTTGACGAGACATTAAGACATTCAACAGAAGAAATCAGCAAGTATGACAAGATTGTTGATCAGAAGGACTTCAGAAAGGATATGATTGTAAACTTCCTTAAGGAGAAGGATTTTGATATCAAATCTCTTGATGTAGTAGTTGGACGTGGTGGACTTCTTAAGCCAATCCCAAGTGGAACCTATGAGGTTACAGACGCACTTATCTACGACCTTCTTACAGCTAGAGGCGGTGAGCATGCTTCAAACCTCGGCGGTATCCTTGCTAAGGAAATCGCAGACGAGATTGGTGCAAAGTCATTTATCGTTGACCCTGTAGTAGTTGATGAGCTTCAGGATATTGCAAGACTTTCAGGTGTTCCAGAGCTTCCAAGAGTTTCTATCTTCCATGCTCTTAACCAGAAGGCAGTTGCTAAGAGATATGCTAAGGAGAAGGGAGTTCCATACGAGAGCCTTAACCTTATCGTAGTTCATATGGGCGGTGGAGTATCAGTTGGTGCTCACACAGGTGGAAAGGTTATCGATGTATTCAACGCACTTTCAGGTGATGGTGCATTTTCTCCAGAGAGAGCTGGTGCAGTTCCTCCAGGAGCACTCGCAGACCTTTGCTTCTCTGGCAAGTACACTCAGAAGGAAGTTAAGAAGATGCTTATCGGAAATGGTGGCTTCAACGCTTACCTTCACACAAATGATGCAAGAGATGTATACAAGATGGCTTGCGAGGATGAGTTCGCAAAGCAGGTTTACGATGCATTTATCTACCAGGTATCTAAGGATATCGGTGCTCAGGCAGCAGTACTCTTCGGAAAGGTTGACCAGATTATCTTAACTGGTGGTATCGCATACGGAAAGCATGTAACAGATGCCATCGAGGAGAGAGTTGGATTCATCGCTCCAGTTACAGTTTACCCAGGTGAGGACGAGTTACTTGCTCTTACACAGGGTGCTCTTCGTGTAATGAACGGCGAGGAGGAAGCTAAGATTTACTAAGTTTAGCTAAAATAATGAATATTAATGATGCCATATTTCCAGATGAGATGTATCTTCATCTCATCAAGTATGGCATCTTTTTTTATTCGATGAACAAGGGTGCCATACAAACTCGGAGAAATAGGATACTATGCAACCTAAAGAGTAATCCTGCACAATAATAAACTATGACGTAATGTGCCAAATAATCGAGGAAATGATAATAGAATTTGGCTATAGTTTGATTTTTTCTCGAATATAAAGTATTATAGTCAGAGTTTATTGTGCTATAATCCAAGGGAAAACATAATAACGCTAATATGCTGAGGTAATAAGAAAGCCTCAACAGGAAAATTTAAGGAGGAAAAAGGAATGGATGACAATTTCAATCAGGGAAATGGCTATCCTGACAATTATGGTCAAAACCCATATGGCCAGCCACAAAATGGCTATGGCCAGGACCCATATGGCCAGCAGGGAGGCTATGACCCAAATGCGTACAATCAGCAGATGAATGCATATGGTCAGCAGCAGGGCTACGATCCAAATGCGTATAATCAGCAGCAGAATGCATATGGCCAGGATGCGTACGGCCAGCAGCAGAATGCATACGGCCAGG
>DCHE01000016.1:467-8093 GCA_002314775.1 Lachnospiraceae bacterium UBA1760 | reverse complement strand
CCAGGATGCGTACGCACAGCAGCAGGGTGGCTATGGTCAGGATCCATATGGTCAGCCAGTAAATGCGGATGGATTAGATAAGGCTATGCCAGAGACAGAGGGAGATGGCAATGTGCCTAACCCACCAAAGACAAAGAAGAAGCTTTCTAAGGGTGCGCTTATCGGACTTATCAGCGGTGGTGCAGTGTTAGTTGCAGCAATAGTATTAGGAATCATTTTCCTGCCTTCAATTCTTTCACCAAAGAAGAAGGTTAGAAACGCTATCGAGAAGACCTTCGACGCAGAGTATATCCAGAAGGCAAATGCTATGGAGGAATACCTTGGTGTTTCTGAGATGGCTAAGAGCATTAAGGAAAAGGGTGGAAATGCTTACTCAGAGGTTGAGTTTAACTCAGTTGCCGGCACAGATGAGCTTAATGGATTTGGAGTAGGCTTTGAGGCAGCCATTGATAAGAAGGCCAAGAAGCTCTCTGGTGATTTTACAATGAAGAACGGTGGAAACACTGTACTTGATATTCAGTTAATTGCAGATGAGAACAATACTTATCTCACAATTCCAGAGGCTATAAATGGATACTTATCTATCTCAAATAAGAATCTTGTTTCAAGCTACAACAATTCCTTCTTTGTAAAGAATGGAATTACACAGGAACTTAACGTAGGTGATTTCGACCTTGATTATTTTGGTTTGATAGAGAGCTTTTCTGGAGCAGCTAACAGTGAAATAGTTGAGAAAATTGATAAGATAGCTGATGAGCTTTGGGAGAATGCCGAGATTAAGAAGGATGGTTCCGAGAAGATTAATATCGGTGGCAAGGAAAAGAAGTGTAAGAAGTACACAGTAACCTACAAGAAGGCAGATATTGTTGATGCACTTGGTAAGTGCATTGATGAGTATCAGAACATATATCTGAAAAACATAGATATGATTAAAAAGTTCGGAGGAGATTTAGACGAGGATACTCTTAAGCAGGTATTCAGTCAGGTTAAGAGCGGACTTACACAGGTTATCCCTGGAGATATCAAGATTAGCTATTATTTATATGATGGAAATGTAGTAAGAGTACAGTACAAGGATGATGTTAAGATTTCAGGCGTATCACTTGGAATAAATGTTGACTTCAAGTTTACTGGAAGCGACAATGTTTTCTCTGATATTGACGGAGTTATTGAATTCGCTGTACAGGGACAGACACTTGGTGTAAAAATTACATCTTCACAGTCAAAGGACGGTGGAACAGTAACAACAAAGGCAAATGCAACAGTTTCAATTCCAACAGTTGGAGATGCTAAGCTTGACATAAAGACTGTATACAAGGATTCAGATAAGACCTTCAATATGGAGGTTAACGGCGAGGCAGCAGGAAAGAATGCTTCTATCATCGCAACCGGAAAGTTTGATTCAATTGAGAAGGGCAAGAAGTTTGACCTTACTCTCGACTCGATTAAGGTTAACGCACTTGGCCAGGATATTATGGATATGAAGGTTAAGTATGGTATCAGCGTTGAGCCAAATGTAAAGCAGATTGATTCCTCAAAGAAGGTTGTTGATGTATTCAACTGCACAATGGAGGATGTACAGAACTTCATAGTCGAGAACCAGGATTCAATTACTAAGTATTTTGAGAACCTTTCTGGTATATTTGGTAATCTGGGTATATCAAATCCATATTCAGGCAGCGGTACAAATACAACAACAGAAGCCTATACAGAAGAGACAACAGAGGCCTATACAGAAGAATATACTGAGGAAACTACAGAGCAGAGTACTGAGTCGACAGAGGCAGGAAATAGTGGAGATTTCTCAGCATTTACTCAGGAATTAAAGGACGGCAGAAAGGTTGTTGTCAAAAAGGGAGCAGAAGGATATAGCTGTACAGATGCAAATGAGTATTCGTTAGTCTTTTCAAAGGATGCCACAAATTACTACTATTACAGCGCACAGCCATATCTTGTAGATACAACAAATACAGCAAGTAATATTATGGATTCATGTGACCAGGCTTATGGTGCATCTGAACACAGAGTTGATTCTCAGAATATTGGTGATGGAATTTATGTTTCCTATGCAACCTACAATATGTCTGGAATTAATATGACCCTTGGAGTTATTATAAGAGATTATGGCACTGAGGAGGGAATGCTTGTTATGTACACCGCAATGGAGGATAACGTAGATCCAAATTTCCTTGCATCACTTGTATCTGATGAGTATCTTTCAATCCAGTAAAATAAATACGCATGAAGCGAAGTGGATGCAACAATAAAATGCACTACATAAAGCATAAAATGTAATGACAATAAAAATCACCTGTGCTATTATAGGTATGAATTTAGACTTATAATAGATAACACAGGTGATTTTTCTATGGAAAAAGTAATAGTAAAAAATGTTGAATTTGGAAATGGAATTCCTAAGATATGTGCTCCTATAGTTGGAAGAACCGACGAGGAGGTTATGGCTCAGGCGAAAAATATTTTTGATGAGGCAAAAAAGGCAGAAGCTTTATATATTGATTCGAATAAGAAGCTTCATGTAATTGAGTTTAGGGCGGATTACTATGATAAGGTTTGCGACAGCAGAAGCCTTTGCAATGTTTTAAAACAGCTGAGAGAGCTGTTTAAGGACAGAATACTTCTCTTTACCTACAGAAGCGAGGAGGAGGGCGGAGAGCTTCGCCACGACAGGGCCGAGAATATGTTAGATGATATCTATGACTCAGTCATTTCATCAGGTCTTGTTGACATGATTGATATCGAGCTTATGTCTGGAAATTACAGGGTTGTGCGTAACGCAACAAAGGCTCACGACCACGGTATAACAGTCATAATGTCAAACCATGATTTCGACAAAACACCAAGAGATGACGAGCTTATAATGCGCTTTAGAAATATGGAAATTCTCGGAGCAGACATCTTAAAGATTGCCTGCATGCCGAAGAATGAATTTGATGTCAGAAGACTTATGGAGCTCACAGAGAAGCTTACAAAAAATGGTCTTAGAGAGAATAATCTTACTCATCCAGTTGTAACAATGTCCATGGGCAAGCTTGGAGAAATCTCAAGAGTGACCGGAGCGAAAACTGGCTCTGCAATGACCTTTGTATGTGTTGGGCAGGCCTCTGCACCGGGACAGATTGAGCTTAGTGAGATGTTTAGAAGACTATAATAAGAATCAATTACGCCAGGTACCAGCTTTAGGTGCCTGGTTTTTTTAATGTAAATAATTATTTGATTAATATGCACGATAATAAGTGCATTATATCCTGGAAATAAGTTATGTTACAAATAATTAACTTGACTATTATTTATAATAGTAGTAAATTACACTTGTCAGGTAAAATAGTTTTATATCAAACTGTATTATATAAAACAGTATTACATAAAACGGTTTGCAATAAAACTGTCTCAAAGGATGGGTGGTGAGTTAAATGATTGATGACAGGAAATACAGGCATGTGGGATATCTTGCCAAAACAGTATCAAATCTTGTGAACAGAAGAATTCAGGCCAGGGTAGCCGAGGTTGAAAAAATCGAGGGTATATCAGCTAGACATGGATGGGTACTGGGATATCTTATCAGGAATAAGGATAAGGAGATTTATCAGAAGGATATTGAGAAGGAGTTTGACATAACCAAGTCCACAGTGACTGCCATACTTAAAAATATGGAGAAGAACGGCCATATCGAGAGAAAATTTGTTGAGGGCGACGCAAGGCTGAGACAGATAGTCATAACAGAAAAGGGCGAGATGGTTCACCAGATTTTCTTCGACAACATTATGAGTGTGGAGGATGAGATCAATTCACTTCTAACCGAGGAAGAGATAAAAGAGTATGCAAGAATCAGTAAAAAGCTGATTCAGAATATAAATAGTAAGAAGGTTTAGTGTAGCTAGAAAGGAGAATGTAAAAATGCTAAAGACACTTTTACGTGAGGTAAAGGAATTTAAAAAGGATTCATTTCTTACTCCGGTATATATGATATTTGAGGTAATATTTGAAACCATAATTCCATTTCTCATGGGAAAAATTATTGACATAATTAACAGTGATTCACCTGATATGTCAAGAATTCTGCTTCTTGGCGGCGGTATGATTTTACTTGCCTTAGGTGGTCTTTTCACTGGAATTATGGGAGGAAAGCACGGTGCAAGGGCATCGGCGGGCTTCGCAAGAAACTTAAGAAAGAGTATGTATGAAAATATACAGACCTTCTCATTTGCGAACATTGACAAGTTCTCAACCTCAGGACTTGTGACAAGACTTACAACAGACGTAACAAATGTTCAGAATGCGTACCAGATGGTGCTTCGTATGTGTACAAGAGCTCCATCGAGCCTTATTATTGCGATGTCATTTTCATTCGGTATTAATGCAAAGCTTGCATCTGTATACCTTATTGCGGTGTTAATTCTGTCAGTTATTCTTGCAATTATCATAAGATTTGCAACAAAGTACTTCACTCAGGCATTTCCAAAGTACGATAAGTTAAATGAAAGCGTACAGGAAAATGTCTCTGCAATCCGTGTTGTTAAGGGCTTTGTTCGTGAGAAGTTTGAGACCAGCAAGTTTATGAAGGCGAGCCAGGGTATTTATGATATCTTCATCAAGGCTGAGAAGGTTATCACCTACAATATGCCAGTCATGATGACTACTATCTATTCCTGTATGCTTTTACTAAGCTGGCTAGGTGCAAAGATGATTGTCGGCGATGCCGGCACAGCAGGCGGATTTACAACCGGTGAGCTTACAAGTATGATCAACTACTGTATGAACATCCTTATGAGCTTAATGATGCTCTCATTTGTTTTCGTTATGATTACAATGAGTGCAGCCTCTGGAAAGCGTATTGCAGAGGTGCTAGAGGAGAAGGCAACAATCACAAATCCAGAGAATCCAGTTATGGAGATTAAGGATGGCTCAATCGAGTTTAAGGACGTAATGTTCAGATACAATGAGAACAGTGAGACACCGGTTCTCTCAGATATAAATATAAGTATTAAGTCAGGCGAGACAATCGGAATTATCGGTGGTACTGGTAGTTCAAAGACAAGCTTGGTTAATCTTATCAGCCGACTCTATGATGTAAATTCCGGCGAGATTATAGTTGGTGGAAGAAATGTCAAGGAGTACGACTTAGAGGTACTTAGAAATAATGTCGCAGTTGTGCTTCAGAAAAATGTTCTCTTCTCAGGTTCGATTCTCGACAACCTAAGATGGGGTAACAAGGATGCAACTGAGGAGGAATGTATCAGAGCCTGTAAGCTTGCCTGTGCGGATGAATTTATCGAGAAGTTCCCAGACAAGTACAACACTCACATTGAGCAGGGTGGTACAAATGTTTCCGGTGGTCAGAGACAGAGACTCTGTATTGCGAGAGCTCTTCTCAAAAAGCCACAGGTGCTCATCCTTGACGATAGTACAAGTGCAGTTGATACTGCTACAGATGCAAGGATAAGGGAGTCATTTGCAAAGGAAATCCCAGATACCACAAAGCTTATCATCGCCCAGAGAATTTCTTCTGTGCAGCATGCTGACAGAATAATAGTTATGGAGAACGGAAAGATTGATGGTATAGGAAGTCACGAAGAGTTGCTTAAAACTAATGCCATTTACAAGGATGTTTATGAGTCGCAGACAAATGGCGGCGGTGATTTTGACGAAGGAGGTGCAAGGTAATGGCAGAACCAAAAGTACGTGGTCCAAGACAAAGGGCACCAATGGGCATGAAGCCTACAGTTGAAAATCCAGGTAAGATTATGAAGAGACTTATCGGCTATGTCGGCAAGAAGTATAAGTTTCAGCTTGTTTTAGTCGCTGTTCTTATTCTGGTATCAGTAGTGGCAAACCTTCAGGGAACAATGTTCATCCAGAAGCTTATCGATGGATATATAGTTCCGCTTGTAAAGGCAAAGGAAACTGGAGTTACACCGGATTTCTCACTTCTTGCAGCAAAAATTCTTCAGGTAGCAATCTTCTACACGATAGGAATTATTGCTTCATTTACCTATAACAGAATAATGATTTATGTAACCCAGGGAACTATGATGAGCTTAAGAAATGATATGTTCTCTCACATGGAATTACTCCCAATCAAGTACTTTGACCAGCACTCACACGGTGACATAATGTCAATGTACACAAATGATATCGACACCTTAAGACAGATGATTAGCCAGAGCTTGCCTCAGCTTTTCAACTGCTCAATCAGTGTAATCGGTACACTCGTATGTATGATTATTCTCGATATCCCGCTTACAATACTCACCTTAGTTATGGTATTTGTAATGCTTTCAGTAACCAAGAAGCTTGCCATGAAGAGTGGTAAGTACTTCGGTGAGCAGCAGAAGAATATCGGTATTGTAAATGGTCACATCGAGGAGATGATGGAGGGCCAGAAGGTTGTTAAGGTTTTCTGTCACGAAAAGGAGAGTATCGACAAGTTTAATGAGGTAAATGATGCGCTATTCGAAAGTGCAGACAACGCTAATAAGTACGCAAATATCCTCATGCCAACCAACGCACAGATTGGTAATCTGAGCTATGTTTTATGTACAATCATCGGTGCATTTTTATCAATAAATGGAATTGGCTCTCTTACACTTGGTAAGCTTGCCAGCTTCCTCTCACTTAACAAGGGCTTCAATATGCCAATCAACCAGATAAGCCAGCAGCTTAATGCGATTGTTATGGCAGTTGCCGGTGCGGACAGAATCTTCAAGCTTCTCGACGAGGAGGTTGAGACTGACGACGGTTATGTTACCCTCGTAAATGCAAAAGAGACTGATGAGCTAGACGAAAATGGTGAGAAGAAGCTTGTTGAGTCTGATAAGCGTACAGGTTTATGGGCCTGGAAGCATGAGCACAAGGCTGAAGGTACAGTTGATTACCGCAGACTTAAGGGTGCTCTCGTCATGGATGATGTTGACTTCGGCTACGTTGACGAAAAGATTGTTCTTCACAATGTTTCGCTCTTCGCAGAGCCTGGCCAGAAGATTGCATTTGTTGGTTCAACTGGTGCAGGTAAGACAACAATCACTAACCTTATCAACCGTTTCTATGATATTCAGGATGGTAAGATCAGATACGACGGAATTAACGTAAACAAGATTAAGAAGGGTGACCTTAGACGTTCTCTTGGTCTTGTTCTTCAGGATACACACCTTTTCACCGAAACTGTTATGGAGAATATCCGTTACGGAAGACTTGATGCAACTGACGAGGAGTGTATTGCAGCAGCAAAGCTTGCAAATGCAGATGTATTTATCCGCCAGCTTCCTGATGGCTACAACACAGTGCTCACAGGAGACGGTGGAAATCTTAGCCAGGGCCAGAGACAGCTTCTTGCTATCGCCAGGGCAGCAGTTGCCGATCCACCAGCACTCATCCTCGATGAGGCTACTTCATCCATCGATACCAGAACAGAGAAAATTGTTCAGGAGGGTATGGACAAGCTTATGAGTGGACGTACAACCTTCGTTATTGCACACAGACTCTCAACCGTAAAGAACAGTGATTGCATTATGGTCCTCGAGCAGGGCAGAGTTATCGAGCGTGGTTCACACGATGAACTCATCGGAAAGAAGGGCAAGTATTATCAGCTCTATACAGGAATGGCTGGAT
>DCHE01000016.1:0-426 GCA_002314775.1 Lachnospiraceae bacterium UBA1760 | reverse complement strand
GATTCGGACGCTTTGTGAGTGCTTTGCATCACAGGTTATCTCTGATTCCGAACATAGAGATTCTAAAAATATAAAAGAGCTGAATTCATGGGCACCGTGCTGAACTCAGAAATTCTCTTGATGAGAATTTCTTCAAACAGCAGCACGAAAAATCAGGACTTGAGGTCCTGATTTTTACCCAGGAATTCAGCTCTTTTATATTAAGAATCTCTATATGTTCGTCCATATGAGATAACCATATGATACAAATCACTCACAAAGCTGATTCCTTCCATATGCAATATGATTATGGCATGAACCACATCAAATCTGAGGGGTGGAGATTTTTTGAAAGGAATATATTTAAATGATAATCTTTTGAAAACGGACGCTTTGTGAGTGCTTTGCATCACGGGTTATCTCTGATTCGGACGCTTTGTGAGTGCT
>DCHE01000040.1:9778-14813 GCA_002314775.1 Lachnospiraceae bacterium UBA1760 | reverse complement strand
TTCCTTCTGCATTAAGTAACCAACAACTGCTGTATCAACAAGAGATGCAACACCAACATTTGAGCAATGAGCTCTGTGAGCTGTACCGAATGCGTCATTTACAAATACATCACAGATTGAAGCAAGATCCTTAGAGAATTCCTCTCCGTTCTTTGTCTCCTCGCCGATTCTCCAACGAGTATTCTCAAGAAGAATAACCTCTCCGTCCTTCATCTCAGCAACTGCAGCCTTAACATTAGCTCCAACAACCTCTGGATCCTGAACGAACTTAACTTCCTGACCAAGGAGCTCTGAAAGACGAACTGCTACTGGAGCAAGTGTCTTAGAAGCCTTATCCTCCTCTGCCTTAACCTTTCCAAGGTGTGAGCAAAGAATTACCTTACCACCATCAGCGATAAGCTTCTTGATTGTTGGAAGAGCTGCAACGAGTCTGTTCTCGTCTGTGATCTGTCCTGCCTTTAAAGGTACGTTAAAGTCGCATCTGCAAAGAACACGAAGTCCCTTTACATTGATATCATCAACTGTTTTCTTGTTTAATGACATTTTAATATATCCTCCTTAAATTTAATTTCTATTATATTCTAACAATAGTAACTGATAGCAAAAACTATCCTTGTGACCAAGAAAAAAGGGTCCGGCCCTAATAGACCGGACCCTCTTAGGTCTTTAAATTAATACTAACTTAAGAATTAAGCTAATTCAGCGAAATACTTAATTGTTCTAACCATCTGGCTTGTGTATGAGTTCTCGTTATCGTACCAAGAAACTACCTGAACCTCATATAAGTCATCAGCGATCTTAGAAACCATTGTCTGAGTTGCATCGAATAATGAACCATACTTCATACCGATAACATCTGAAGAAACGATCTGATCTGTGTTGTAACCAAATGACTCTGAAGCAGCAGCCTTCATTGCAGCGTTGATTCCATCAACAGTTACATCAGCACCCTTAACTACAGCTGTAAGGATTGTTGTAGAACCTGTTGGAACTGGAACTCTCTGTGCAGATCCGATTAACTTACCATTTAACTCTGGGATTACAAGACCGATAGCCTTAGCAGCTCCTGTTGAGTTTGGAACGATGTTTGCAGCACCAGCTCTTGCTCTTCTAAGGTCACCCTTTCTGTGTGGTCCGTCAAGAATCATCTGATCGCCTGTGTAAGCGTGGATTGTTGACATGATACCTGACTGAATTGGAGCGTAATCGTTAAGAGCCTTAGCCATAGGTGCAAGACAGTTTGTTGTACATGAAGCAGCTGAGATAATCTGATCATCTGCTGTTAATGTATCCTGGTTTACTGAGAATACGATTGTCTTAAGGTCATTTCCAGCTGGAGCTGAAATAACTACCTTCTTAGCACCTGCATTGATGTGTGCCATAGACTTCTCCTTAGAGCAGTAGAAACCTGTACACTCAAGAACTACGTCTACACCGATCTCTCCCCATGGAAGCTCAGCTGCGTTAGCCTTAGCATAGATTGTAAGAGTCTTACCATCTACTGTAATTGTACCAGCCTCATCATCTGCCTCTACTGTATGAAGGTTCTCACCGATCTTTCCACAGTATCCGCCCTGAGCTGTGTCATACTTGAGAAGATCTGCAAGCATTGAAGGCTTTGTTAAGTCGTTGATTGCTACAACATCATATCCCTCTGCACCGAACATCTGTCTGAATGCAAGACGTCCAATACGTCCAAAACCATTAATTGCTACCTTTACTGCCATTTTTTTAATTCCTCCTAAGCTTTGAATTAATTTATTTTTACTGTCATATGAAGACAGCATTAAACGTGATTACTCACACAGATATAATAACTTTATTTAGGTCAAATTTCAAGTCTATTTTAGTATTTTTTAGTCACAAGCTAAAAACTTGTGTCAAATCAGTCTTATTATGATATTATGATTATGGATAGGAAACAAATCCACAGTGCTTTATGCATTATAAAGGAGCATAAAACTCTTATTAAAATAGTAAATTTTAGGAAAGGATAATTAAATCCAATCGTCCATAAAGGGATAATTGGATTATATGAGAATACTATGATACCTGATTTCCATCTTCACTCCTCCTTCTCGGACGACAGTGATGCTGATATATTTGAGATGATAAAATTTGCAAAATCTATAGGAATGAATTCCTTCTGTATAACTGACCACTATGATAAGGATTATCCACCAGACCCTGATGGCTTAACCTTTAATCTTCCCTGTGAAGAATACTACACCGAGATGTGCAAGGTTAAGGAGGCTGTAAAGGCTGATTTCGATCTCAAAATAGGAATTGAGCTTGGGGTAATGCGTTCAACCTGCGATAAGCTTACCGCCGAAGCAGATAGATTTAAGGATTTAGATTTAATTATACAGTCAAGCCACATTGTAAATGGCTGTGACCCTTACTACCCTGAGTATTTTGAAGGAAAGGACCCAACAGTCTGCTACAGAGATTACTTTGAATCAATCCTTTATAATGTAACTCATATGAAAAACTACGATGTGTACGGCCATCTGGATTATGTTCTCCGATATGGTCCTGCCAGGGAAAATGATACCGACATTACCAGATATCTCGATATATTTGAGGCGGCCTTTAAAACCTTGATTCCTGAAGGAAGGGGAATCGAGATAAACACTGGAAGCTTATATCGTGGCCTTAGCTATGCACATCCGAAAAAGGAGCTGCTAAGCTTATATAAGGAGCTTGGTGGTGAGATTCTCACAATAGGCTCGGACTGCCACGACGGAAAGCATATTGGCTATGCCTTCAAGGAAACACTTGAGTTCGTCAAGGCTATGGGCTTTAAGTACATTTGCACCTATAATAAGAGAAAGCCGGAATTTCATAAGCTTTAATTCGAACAGGCAATTGTCAGTAGCACCCTTTCTCGATATGTATATTTTCATTATCTTGCCATGCCAATATGTTTATTATTCATACAACCAAAAAGGCTTTCCCTCGTCTATGCCATCAGAGCATGTCCACAGTGAGCAAACTACAAAAACCCAGCGGTTCATCTACTCATACCGCTGGGTTTTCATTATTCATTATTCGATTAACAAATAGGAATATTTTTATTAGTTCAATGCCTACAGTCTAAGCTTAGTTCCCTTATAGCCTCTCTTAACCGGCTTAATTCTCTGGAACGGAACACTTACCTCTCCGACTGTCATCTCCGCCTTTGCATCTCCTGACACAACAAGCTCAATAGTATCATCAGCAGAGATATTGAAGCATCTTACACAGCCTGCAGACTTACCCTTTTCTGGAATCTCACTGGCAGGAATTCTTGCATAATAGCCATCTGTACTCTTTGATGCAATATAATCATCAAGATTAATAGTGTTGATGTAGATTACTTCCTCCTCCTGTTTATAGGCTGCAATCTGTTTTCTTGAAACATCGAACTGTGAGCCCTGAACAAGCTTTCCATAGCCCTGCTTCGTTATGAATACAAACCTTTCATTCGTAAATTTCTCAATACTTCCCATATAAAGAATATTCTCAGAGCCCTGCATGCTGCAGAATTCAAACACCTGAATACCCTTATCAGAAAGCTTTCCAAGGAGTCCTGACTGACTCTTACCCTTAGCGGAGGTATTCTTCTTAGCCTGCTGCTTCACAACATCCTGCACCTTGAACATATGCATAGAACCATCATCTGAGAATACTGCAACCCTTTCGGTACTCATACATTTGAAAGCAAATCTGTAATCCCTGGTAATCTGCTCAATATTCTTATCATATACACCGCCGTCAATGGCCTTTACATAGAAGAATCTGTCGAGAAGAATTGCGACCTCTGTTGCAACCTGCTCTGCCTTCTTCACAATAACCTCACCGAAGTACTTGATTACAGTTTTTCTTGGAATTGCGTACTTCTTCTTGATTGCGGTCATATCATCTATCATCTCCTTCTTCATGGCAGCCTTGCCAGAAAGAAGTCTCTGATATCTCTTTATGTTTTTCTCCGCATCAGAAAGCTCCTTCTTAAGAACATCAAGTTCAAGACCGATAAGCTTCTGAAGTCTCATCTGGAGAATTGCATCAGCCTGCTTCTCTGTAAAATGAAGCTCTCTCGCATCCATCTCAGAGCCCTTGTATCTGAATTTAACCTTAGAGGTATCGCCGTGCATAAGGCAGGCTTTGGCATCAGCAACCTTCTTGGAGCCTCTTAATATCTCTATAATAAGGTCTATACAGTCTACTGCCTCGAGAAGTCCTTCCTTAATCTCCTTCACCTCAAGCTCGTGGTTAAGAAGCTTGGTAAACTTAGTATTGTAGAGTTCGAACTTAAACTTAGTATAAATCTCTAGAATTCTCTTTAGACCCATAACCTCGGGCTTTCCATCATTTATACAGTTTATATTCACACCGTAGGTATCCTCAAGTCCAGCCTTCTTATAAAGAATATTGATGATATTCTCGATTTCCTCGTCGCTTGTTCCCTTCTTAATATCTATGCAGAGACACTCACCATTCTTGTCACCTCTGTCTGCAATATCAACAACAGCTGGAAGCTCTCTGTTTCTTGCAAGCTCTGCAACTGTGTCGAGGAATTTAGCCGTGCCGCCAATCATGGTACAAGGAATCTCTGTAATACATATTGTCTTTCTGCCATGACCTGCATCTCTAACCTCAACCTTACCTCTGACACGAAGCTTTCCAAGACCAGTCTCGTATATCTTCATAAGCTCATCATGACTGGCATTGATAAGTCCACCTGTCGCAAAATCCGGTCCCTTAAGTACAGTAAGAAGCTCCTCAAGTGAAACCTCAGGATCATTTAGATACATAATAGTAGCATCGATAACCTCACCAAGGTTATGGCTTGGGATATTGGTTGCCATACCAACTGCAATACCAGTTGCACCACTTACTAAAATATTAGGTACCTGAAATGGCAAAAATACTGGTTCAGTTTCTGTTCCATCGAAGTTTGGAATAAACTGGTCCTTGAAATACTGAAGGTCCTGCATACAGACCTCCTCAGTATACTTTGAGATTCTAGCCTCGGTGTATCGCATGGCAGCAG
>DCHE01000040.1:0-9745 GCA_002314775.1 Lachnospiraceae bacterium UBA1760 | reverse complement strand
CCATCCACAGAACCAAAGTTTCCATGTCCATCTACAAGTGTATATCTCATTGACCATGGCTGCGCCATGTTGACAAGTGCTCCATAAATTGAGCTATCACCATGTGGATGGTACTTACCCATTGTATCTCCGACAATTCTTGCGCACTTTCTGTGTGGCTTGTCAGATGCAGCGAGGTCATTTAAAGAGTAAAGAATTCTTCTTTGAACCGGCTTAAGTCCATCTCTAATATCAGGCAATGCTCTCTCTGTGATAACGCTCATGGAATAGTCAACATACGACTGCCCCATCTCGCTTTCATAATCAACATTCAAAATTTTCTCTGACATTTTATCTCTCCATAATATCAACTATAATCATTTAAATATCAAGTACAGCATCCTGGCTATGAGTCTCAATGTACTCTCTTCTTGGTGCAACCTCTGAACCCATAAGTGTCTGGGTAATAAGATTGGCCTCAACCCTGCTGTTGATGGATACCTGCTTTAAAACTCTGCTCTCAGGATTCATAGTAGTTTCATAAAGCTGGTCAGCATCCATCTCTCCAAGACCCTTGTATCTTTGAATAGTAAACTTCTTCTGATGAGTTTTTCTGTACTTTGCAAGCTCGTCATCAGAGTAAAGATACTGCATATTCTTTCCCTCACCCACTCTGTAAAGCGGTGGAATTGCAATATAAATATGTCCCTCATTTATCAAATCAGGGAAGAATCTGTAGAAAAATGTCAGAAGGAGTGTTGCGATATGTGCACCGTCAACATCCGCATCTGTCATAATAATAATCTTGTCATAATTAAGCTTGGAAATATCAAAATCATTGCCATAGCCCTGCAAAAAGCCACAGCCAAATGCATTGATAAGAGCCTTAATTTCCGCATTCTCAAGAACCTTAGCTACAGGCTTCTTCTCAACATTAAGAATCTTTCCTCTGAGAGGAAGAATTGCCTGATACTTACGATTTCTTGCAGTCTTGGCAGAGCCTCCAGCCGAATCACCCTCGACTATAAAAATCTCACACTTTGAAGCATCGTTGGACTCCTGCTTAGCAAGCTTTCCGTTGCCCTCAAAGGAGAATTTATTGATGTTAATCTTTGACTTCTCAAGTGCTTTTTTCTTGGATAATGCAACTGCTCTGTCACAGATATCCTTTAACACCTCATAGTTTCTATCAAAATAAACTGTAAGCTGTTCCTTTACAATATCATCAATAGCCTTGGTAACATCGGTGTTTGAAAGCTTTGTTTTTGTCTGACCCTCAAACTGTGGATCAGGATGCTTAACAGAGATGATAGCCTGCATACCCGACCTGATGTCATTTCCACTCAAATTAGAATCCTTCTCCTTGAGAAGTCCAAGCTCATTCCTCGAATAATTGTTGATAAGCTTTGCAAAAGCAGCCTTAAATCCAGCAACGTGAGTACCACCCTCCGGATTGGTAATATTGTTAGTGAAACCAATGATATTCTCATCACCATCCTCAGTCATAAGAAATACAATATCTGCAGCAATACCGTTCTTCTCACCCTTTAAGGCCACAACTGGCGATGTAAATGTAAGTCCTTCAGAAATATCCTCAACAAAGGCAGATAAACCACCTGGCTGATGGAACACAATAGGTTCCTTATCATCCCTCTCATTAACAAATGTAATAGTAAGTTCAGGATTCAGATAAGCAGTTTCCTTGATTCTCTGCTTAATGGCATCAGCCTTAAACTTAACTGTCTCAAATATTCCATCATCAGGATAAAGTGTAACCCTTGTTCCTGTCTTCTTCTCTTTAAGCTTAGTCTTTGGAAGATAGCCATCAACAAGCTCTGTTGTTGGAATACCGTATTCATAGGTATCATGATGTGTATAGCCATCTCTCATAACATCTACGATAAGCTTCTTCGAAAGAGCATTAACAACAGCAGAACCTACACCATGCAAGCCACCACTTATCTTATAGGTATTACCATTAAACTTTCCACCGGCATGTAAAACCGTATATACAACTCTCTCTGCAGGAATTCCCTCCTGCTCATGTATATCAACCGGAACACCTCTTCCATCATCCTCAACGGTTGCTGAACCATCCTTATTGATGGATACATAGATATTATGACAATATCCAGCAAGATGCTCATCTACCGAGTTGTCAATCAGCTCCTGAACAAGATGGTTAAGACCACTTCTTCCAGTATTACCAATATACATACCAGGTCTGAGTCTTACTGGTTCAAGTCCCTTTAATACTTCAATGTTTTTAGCACTGTACGACATAAAAAACTCCTTAACAATAACCTTCTTATAAATAATTAATTAACTAAATAATAAATGTAACACAATAATAAATCATGCGACACATACCAAATATATTAACACATAAATACTAATATACAAAATATATTGCAATCTGTAAACCATAATAACATAAAGAACGTATGTTTGTCAAATTAATACGAGGTTTTTTCCTTGACTTTGATCATTCTTATCCATACTATTATCCATACTAATCTTATTCTAATCACAAAAAAAGAACTCCCCTTTCGGAAAGTTCTTTCTTTTGATTATCAACTTGATAACTAACTAAATTTATTCAGCTGAAATAATCTCTTTCTTATTGTAAGAACCACAATTCTTGCAAACTCTATGAGGAACCATGAGCTCACCGCACTTGCTACACTTTACAAGAGCTGGAGCTGACATCTTCCAGTTAGCTCTACGCTTATCTCTTCTAGCTTTTGAACTTTTATTCTTTGGACAAATAGACATGCTCGATTACACCTCCTTAACAAAATCACAAATCACACTTGTTGAATTATAACACAGTGTAAAACTATGTCAAGTGTTTTTTTGTTTTTTTATAAGCAAATTACAAATTACAAAAACAGCGGACAATTCGCAAAAATATTTTACCAGCTAAAAACAAAACCTGGCATTTATACGAGGGCAACTGTCTCTCTTGCAATGGCAAGCTCCTCATTTGTAGGAATTGCATATACCTTAACCCTTGAGTCTGCTGTTGAGATCATTCTCTCCTCGCCATGACATTTGTTAGCCTCAGTATCAAGCTCGATTCCAAGATATGTGAGATAGCTGAGAATCTTCTCTCTAACCATTGTATCATTCTCGCCAATACCAGCTGTAAATGCAATCATATCAACACCGTTCATAGCTGCTACATATCCACCGATAAGCTTTGCAGCCTGGTAGCAGGTCATATCAAATGCAACCTTACATCTCTTATCGCCCTCAACAACTCCTGCATCGATATCTCTGAAGTCACTTGAACGTCCTGAAATTCCAAGTACTCCTGACTGCTTATTGAGAAGCGAAACAACCTCCTTTGCTGTCTTTCCTTCCTTGTCAGCAATATAATCAACAATTGCAGGGTCAATAGAACCACTTCTTGTTCCCATGATAAGTCCATCAAGTGGTGTGAAGCCCATAGAAGTATCAACTGACTTTCCACCCTTTACTGCACAGATACTTGCTCCACCACCAATATGGCAAACAATTACCTTAGAATCCTCTACTGGCTTTCCGAGTATCTCGATAGCTCTCTTAGAAACAAAGCTATGGCTGGTTCCGTGGAAGCCGTAACGACGTATCTTGTAATTCTCATAATATGAATATGGAATTCCATACATATACGCCTCCTCAGGCATTGTCTGATGGAAGGCTGTATCAAATACTGCAACATTCTTTACTCCTGGCATTGCATCCATACAAGCCTTAATTCCGATAAGGTTTGCAGGATTGTGAAGAGGCGCAAGGTCTGAGCACTCCTCAATTGCTGCAAATATCTCATCATCAACGACTACTGATGTAGCAAATCTCTCACCACCATGAACAACTCTGTGTCCAATTGCATCTATCTCATCAAGACTCTTTATTGCACCATTATCCTTATCAGTGAGGGCAGCAAGAACAAGCTTAACTGCTGTGCTGTGATCAGGAATTGGAGTCTCAACCTTAATCTTTTCTTTACCAGTAGTAGTGTGAACATGAACTCCGTCCACCTTAATTCTCTCACAGTTTCCCTTAGCAAGAACTGCCTCTGTATCAGTGTTGATAAGCTGATACTTAAGTGTTGATGAACCACAATTGATTACTAATACATTCATTATATTTCCTCCTAGATTCTTTTAACTAAACAACAGGTAAGCAGCTCGGCTTACCTGTTAATATCTTTATAAAATTACTTTTTGTCTGATTTATCAGGCTTGTCAGCTTTCTCAGTACTATCAGCTTCAATAGTCTTTCCAGTGTCCGCAGTCATAATTCCACGTCCATGTGTCTTTCCATAATACATAGCTTCATCAGCTCTTGCTACTAAAAGCTTAGCATCATCGCATACCTCAGGATACGAAGAATATCCAATACAGACATCAACATTAAGCTTAACATCATCTAAGACTACTTCTCTTGACTTTATGCTTCTATGAAGGTCAGTCAATATCTGCTTGCTGTCTTCCATTGTTTTTCCAGGAAGTACCAGTAGGAATTCCTCTCCGCCAAATCTGAAGGCATAGCCGTGATTTCTCTCCGCGTAATCATTATCAATTCCTGCAACCATCTTGATAACCTCATCACCAACAAGATGACCATAGGTATCATTTACAGATTTAAATTTATCAATATCAAAAAGCGCAACAGTAAGGCTTGTGTTTTTCGCCTTCGCCTCTGTGCAGAGCTTACTGTACATCTCATTGAAATAAACTCTGTTATATATTCCAGTAAGTCCATCTCTTCTCGACATATCCTGGATCATAATCTTCTGATAGTTTATCTCATTATTAACCTTCTTAACCTTCTCCTGCATCTCAAGCATCTTGGCATTAGCCTCACGAAGAGATATATTCTGATGATATACCCTGCTTAATCTTCTGTCATATACCCTGATTTTTCTTACAAGATAATCAACGAGTATGTAAAAACAAATCGCCTGAATGATTGGTGGGAATATCGCAAAGAACATCCATTTGTCAGGAACATTTCTAACCATATATACGAGCAGATGTATGATTGAAGGAACTGCAATCAGCAAATCCTTGAACATAGATGAATCATCTCTCATCTCTTCATTCAAAATGGCAAACTCAATAAGATAAAACATCTGATAGACATTGAACAAGACAAACTCCATCATAGTTTTACCGAATATACAGGAAGCAAGAGTAACTGCAATATATTCTATGACAACCTTGATTCTTAAATACTTTAGCTTCTTTATCTTTTTTATAAATCCAATAACAAAGTTAAGAATATATAATGACAGAAAAACCCCGAAATAAACCCAGATAGCCAGCTTATTACTTATGGTCTCTGACATGGCAAGGAATATCATATATACAAGTGAGCAAATATACGCTCCTCTTGTGACCCTTATTATTTTGTCCACAAATTTAACATTAATTTCTGCAGCCAAATTAATCACCCTCTAGTAATACATTATGTAACTAATTAACTATATCATATAAGCACTTTTTTTACAATTTACTTTTATGCAATTCTACGATTATTGCATCTAATTTTGCGTATAATTCATCAGTATTACCATTATTATCAATCACACGTTCTGAGTTATCAATATAATAATCGTCCGCCGGCTGTGATTTTAACATGCCTGCACATTTTTCATAGGAATAGCCTCTCGACTCCATTATTCTTTTTACACGAGTATCCTTCTCTGCGTAAATGTACCAGATTTCATCACAGATACTTTTATATCCATCCTGTATGAGAAGTGCCGCCTCGATAACAAATAGCTCTGTGTCATTTTCGGCTTTTTTATCCTCAATCTGCCTCAGGATTTCCTCCTTTACAGTTGGATGAGAAATATTATTTAAGGCTTCAAGCCTGGTCTTGTCAGAAAATACAATTTCTCCAAGTCTTTTTCTATCAATCGTTCCATCCTGTGCTAAGATATCTGTTCCAAACTCAGCGACTATTTTATTAAATATTGGCATGTCAGGCTGCATAAGTTCATGTGCAAGCTTGTCTGCCTCAATAATATAAGCATTGTATCTCTCACTTAGCGCACTAAGAACCACGCTTTTTCCAGAACCTACCCCACCGGTAATTCCTATTATTTTCATAAATATCCCTCTATTACCTATTTTGCGTCAAACCATGACCTTCCCTCATGCATATCAATATACAGTGGAATACTAAGCTTTGCTGCGTTCATCATCTTATCAGCGATAATAGACTTAACCTCATCGAGCTCCTCCTCCTTAGTCTCCACTAAGAGTTCATCGTGAATCTGAAGAATAAGTCTTGATTTAAGCTTTCTATTCTTTAACTCATTATCCACGTTTATCATAGCAATCTTTATAATATCTGCAGCAGTTCCCTGAATAGGTGAATTCATAGCGATTCTCTCACCAAAGCTTCTCTGCATAAAGTTTGAGGATTTAAGCTCTGGAATTGGCCTTATTCTTCCATAAAGTGTCTTGACAAAGCCATCCTCCTTAGCCTTACTTACCTCATCATCAAGAAATTCCTTAACACCCTTGTAGGTCTCAAAATATTTGTCAATGTAGGTTTGAGCCTCTTTCCTGCTGATGTCAAGGTCCTGACCCAGTCCGAAGGAGCTTATGCCATAGACAATTCCAAAATTAACCGCCTTGGCCCTTCTTCTAAGCGTTCCATCAATCTGGTCAATCGGAACATTAAATACC
This sequence comes from Lachnospiraceae bacterium UBA1760, assembly GCA_002314775.1. Classification (GTDB taxonomy): domain Bacteria; phylum Bacillota; class Clostridia; order Lachnospirales; family Lachnospiraceae; genus UBA1760. The sequence continues at coordinate 3,077 of DCHE01000040.1, read as the reverse complement.
TCTGAGGCTGTAATAGCATGGATATCCTCAGACTTGTTGTAGGCATCAATCAGTGTCTTATCATCTGAAATATGAGCTAAAACTCTAAGCTCAATCTGAGAATAATCCGCATCTATAAATGTATATCCCTCTTCCGGTATAAATACCTTTCTTATCTCTCTTCCAAGCTCATGTCTCATCGGAATATTCTGAAGATTTGGCTCTGTTGAGCTTATTCTTCCCGTTGCGGTAACCTTCTGATTAAGCTTTCCATGAATTCTTCCATCCTGCTTGATATAACCTGCAAGTCCCTCAACATAGGTTGAATTAAGCTTTGTAAGCTGTCTGTATTCAAGAATAAGAGGAACAATCTCATGATCATTTTTTATCTTTTCAAGAACATCTACATTTGTAGAATATCCGCTCTTTGTCTTCTTTCCACTGGTAAGTCCAAGCTTCTCAAATAATATCTCTCCAAGCTTCTTTGTAGAATTGATATTAAACTCTTCACCAGCAAGCTTATAAATCTCCTCTGTGAGGTATGAAATCTTACTCTTTAATTTTTCACCGTAGGCAAAAAGTGCATCCTTGTCCGCTCTTATTCCATATCTTTCCATACTGTCTAGCGTAAAGACAAGCGGAAGCTCAATATCATAGTAAAGCTTCTTCATGCCCATATCCTCTAACCTTTGTAAAAGCTCACCAAATGAATTAGCTGCCGCATATGACTTATAAGACATAACCTTCTTATACGTTTCCTCCTGAGCAGTAAATATATTTAATTCACTTTTTTTGCCAAGTACAGTTTTTTCATCATCTGCATTTAAGGTAAGATACCTGTTCAAAATATAAGAATAGTCATAGCTTGATACCATAGGATCAATAAGGTACGCTGCAAGTCCGCAGTCGAAGATTTTATCACTTGAGGTGAGTCCCAAATCAAAGATGCACTCCTTAAGATCAATAAAGGAAATAGTAACTCCCTTCGATAAAAGCTCACTAGTCTTTTCTTTGAGTAAATCTATGGTAATAAAATTGGCAATGTAGATAATTGTTACCTTTTCCTCGAAACAGTAGCTAATTGCAAAGCATTCTTCCTCACTCTTAAGTACACTGACTCCGACAACACCCTTTTTGATTTTGCCAAAGAAGGAAAGAACCTCATCAAAATCATCTATAATCTGTATTTCAGGCTGAAACTCCTTTATATCGTCACCCTTGAACTCAAATCTTTTTATAAGGCTTTTAAACTCAAGTCTTGTGTATAAATCAAGACTGTTCTGGTTGAACATACCCTCCGCAGATATTTCCAAATCAGAAATCTTTATATCAAGTTCACAGTCAAGCTTAATGGTTGCAAGAACCTTTGAAAGTATTGCCTGGTCCCTAAATTCATCAAGATTTTTTCTAGCCTTATCAGGCTTAATCTCATCGATGTGCAAAATTGCATTTTCAATGCTTCCATAGGTTGAAATAATCTTTGCTGCTGTTTTTTCGCCTATGCCGGGAACGCCTGGTATATTGTCACTGGAATCTCCCATCAGTCCCTTAAGGTCGATAAACTTGATTGGGTCAACTCCGTAAAGCTCCTCAACATCCTTGGCATAATAATTCTCAATTATTGTTCCACCAGCCTTTGTCTTAGGAATTCTGACGAGCACCTTATCTGTTGCGAGCTGAAGAAGATCTCTGTCACCCGAAAGAACAGTTACATCATAGCCCTCACTAATACCCATTCTGGAAATAGTTCCCAAAATGTCATCGGCCTCATAGCCTTCCTTCTCAACTATGGTTATATTCATAGCCCTTAGCACATCCTTGACTACCGGGAACTGCTCTCTCAGGCTGTCATCCATAGGCTTTCTTGTCCCCTTGTAATCCTTAAACATAAGATGTCTGAAGGTTGGGGCCTTAAGGTCAAAGGCTACCATACAGTGGGTTGGCTTTTCCTCGTCCATTACCTTGAATATAATATTTAAAAATCCAAGAATAGCATTGGTGTGCAGACCATCCTTATTTGTAAGTGGAGGTAGTCCATAAAAGCCTCTGTTCATTATACTATTTCCATCTATTATGAGTAATTTATTCATCTATCAACTCTCCTCCGATTCTGATTACCGTCTCCACCGACTCCCTGATTCCGGATATCATCCTGACTCTCTTGTAATATTTTAATGTAGAATAATCAATTACTTCCTCTTTCTTCGCTCTATCCTCATAATCAAGTACAAGCTTTTCACTAAGATTACTTTCAAAGTAAAACCTTCCCTGCTGATTAAGCTTAGTCTTCTGTTCAAATGCATAAACCTTCGAGAGGACCTGTCCATAATATAATGCAAGGAAGAACACAACGATAGAGAATACCATTGAGAATGAAGAAAATCTCCTTCTTCTTCTGCCTTTAACCTTATTATTCATCCTTCCAAGCTCATTCTCAAGATCCCTGTCAAAATCAGTAGAAAGCTCCTTATTCTCATCAAGCTGCTCCATTCCAACAATGAGGGTATAGTAAATCTCGAGCTCCTCATGGCAGGTCTTGCAGGTCTTCATATGCATAACAAACTCTTCCTGCTTATTGCCCGGAACCTTTCCCTCGATGAATGGCATAATATATGATTGTGCTTCTAAACAGTTCATATAGCTAACTCCCAAGCTTAAAGTCTCAAATAAAACAATTAATTCTAATCACTAAGACATAGTTGTATTTATTATAACAAATATCTCCCATAAATAAAAGTGCCATTCGAAAGGTCACCAGGTTTGAATAAAGCTTTTGACTCATCAGATAAAAAAAGACCACTCAAACGAGTGGTCTTTCTCTTAAAATCTATATACTAATAAGAATTAGTTGTTGATAAGCTTATCCTCACCATTCCAGCTGTAAAGCTTTCTGATTTCCTCACCAACCTGCTCAGCTGGATGCTCAGCAGCAAGCTTTCTCATAGCCTTGAAGTGTACCTGCTTTCCAGCATCTGACATATCAAGTAAGAATTCCTTAGCAAATGAACCATCCTGGATATCAGCAAGAACCTTCTTCATAGCCTTCTTTGTCTCTTCTGTGATAATCTTTGGTCCTGTGATGTAATCACCGTACTCAG
>DCHE01000053.1 GCA_002314775.1 Lachnospiraceae bacterium UBA1760 | reverse complement strand
TACTCTTTGACAATATTGTGGAGTCGGTTCTTGGACAGCTGCTTATCTCAGTTCTAGCCAAAAAATCCTTCAAATTCCCTCTTACTGAGGAGGATTACCAAAATGCAGAGAATGCGATTAACCTTATTCTCGCTGCAAAAAAGGAGGACGAATCCAAGGAGGCTGCACTACATAACAGCTTAATTTCGGTCACTGAATCTATGGTAAAAAAGCTTTTTGATAATGACTCTGAGATTCTTTATTATTTAAAGCTTGCCCTGCCAGATATTACAACAAGAATTATAAATGCATCAAAAAATGGAGTTCTACACACTGTGTAGAGCTCCATTTTTTAATATTCCGAATGACAATCTTTATATTTATGCCTCTTTGTCATTTCTGAGCCTCTATCCTCTCATTTAAGTCAGTGAGATATTCCCATCTCTCCATCTTAAGAAGAAGCTCCTCTTCTTTTTCTTCTTTTTCCTTCGACAGCTCACCAAGCTTAACAAAGTCTCTGGCACATTCTGCCATCCTTTTATCGAGGTTGTCAATATCCTCCTCAAGCTTTGCAATATCATCCTCTATTGTCTCGAATTCCTTCGCTTCCTTGTAGGTGAACTTCAGTTTTTTCTCCCTCTCCTGGTAGCTTTTCTTGGCACCTCCGGCATCATTTTGAGCCTGACCTGACTGCTTTTTTCTGTCATCCTGGCTCTTGTCAGCCTTTCCTATATTGCCTTTTGTCTTTTCGATATAATCGCTGTAATTACCGTCATACTGGCTAATCACGCCGTCATCCTCAAAGGCCATAATTCTGTCCACCACATTGTCGAGAAAATATCTGTCATGGCTTACAGTAATTACGATTCCAGCGAAGCTTGAGAGAAAGTCCTCAAGAACTGTTAAGGTTGCGATATCAAGATCATTTGTCGGCTCATCAAGTATAAGAACATTTGGTGCCTCCATAATAACCTTGAGAAGTGCTATTCGCCTCTTCTCTCCGCCCGAAAGCTTGGACACAAGGGTATACTGCTGAGGTCCCTCAAAAAGAAATCTCTCGAGCATAACCGCCGCCGAAATTTTGCCTGAAGGCGTATTAATGAACTCGGCTGTATCTCTTATATAATCGATAATTCTCTCGTTACTTGATGCCCCAAGAAGCTCTGCAGTATCCTGGGCAAAGTATCCGATTTTTATGGTATCTCCAATCTCCACAGTACCACTGTCCGCTTTTTCAAGGCCAGCAATAATTCTAAGGAGAGTGGACTTACCACACCCATTGTGACCAACTATTCCAAGTCTGTCAGTTCTTAGTGCTGAGTAGGTAAAATCCTTTATCAAATTTCTACCATCGTAGCCCTTACTAATATGATCAAGAATTATTGTCTTCTTTCCCATTCTGCTGGCAACAGACTCCATCGTAACCTCTGACTCGAGCTTTGGAGCTTCGATACTCTTAAGCTCCTCGTACCTCTTAAGTCTTGCCTTCTGCTTTGTCGAACGAGCTCTTGCACCTCTTCTTACCCAGGCAGTTTCAATACGAAGAGTATTTTGCCTCTTCTGCTCTCTTAATATCATTTCCTCGATTCTTTTATTCTTAAGCTGAAGAAATCCAGAATAATTTGACTCATAGGTATAGAAGGTCGAATCATCAATTTCAATCATCTTGTCAGTAACAATATCAAGAAAATATCTGTCATGGCTTACCAGAATAACTGCACCCTTATAACCCCTAAGGTACTTCTCCAGCCATTCAACCATCTCCTTATCAAGGTGGTTTGTCGGCTCATCAAGAATAAGCAAGTCGCTGTCCGAAACCAGACATTCAGTAAGTGCAATCTTTTTCTTTTCACCACCCGAAAGGTTGTCGCAGCACCTGTCATAATCCGTAAACCCAAGACGATTAAGCATACTTTTAGCCTCAGCATCAAGGTCCCACTTAGAGGTGGTATTTTTGCCTCTCAGTATATAATCAATGATTGATTCACCAGAGGAAAACTCGGGATTTTGAGGCAGATAGGCAATCTTTAGATTATTCATCTTAATTACCTCTCCGCTGTCTGTCTCCTCCTCCCCAGCGATAATCCTGAGAAGTGTACTTTTTCCGGCGCCATTTACACCGATAATTCCAATCTTTTCAGTGTCACCAATTCCAAATGATGCATCCTTAAAGAGACCTTTTTCTCCAAATATTTTAGTTATTTGCTGTACGGTAAGTATGTTCATAAGGAACCGTCCGCCTTTCGTTTATATACTAATATCTAAATCAAACCTTATGCAGTCCATTTACAGATATCCAAGATGCTCAAGAAGAATCTTTATACCGAGAAGTATAAGAATTACACCTCCAAATATCTCCGCCTTTGACTTGAATTTTGTTCCAAATATACTACCAATCTTCACACCAAAGCAAGACAGTGTAAATGTGATAACACCAATAAATGAAACCGCTGCCCAAATATTTGTATCTGGGAGAAATGCAAAGTTTACTCCAACAGCGAGAGCATCAATAGATGTAGCAACAGCCATAAGGAACATAGTCTTTACATCAAGCGATGCATCATCCTCATCCTCTTCATCCTTAGAAAGTGCTTCCCTTACCATATTTCCACCGATAAAGCCAAGAAGCACGAATGCTATCCAGTGATCAAACTTTGTGATATAGCTTCTAAAATTCCTTCCAAGCAAATATCCGATAAGTGGCATAAGTGCCTGGAAACCTCCGAACCAGACACCGCAGATAACGCAATGCTTGAGCTTGATTTTTTGCATCGCAAGTCCCTTACACATAGAAACTGCAAATGCATCCATAGATAATCCTACTGCTAAAATAAATAAGCTTAATATACTCATTTTCTTCCTCCCAAGTATAATATGTGGGGCCAAGAACAGTGTCCTGCCGCATTTTGTAGATTGTACCACGCGCCCACTACGTGGCTTCCTACTGCCCAAAGGCTGACCATCCCGGCAAAATAAAAGCAGGTATATACTATACCTGCAACTAGACGCACGTATAGTATATGCTATACACGAGTCTCATCAATTAAGATAAACCAGATTATAAAAATCAGTATGTTGATTTATCACTTCGCATATTCGAAGCCGATTACTCCCTCAGAGTAGGTTTAATATATCATAGATGATATCCATTGGCAAGATAAAATAAAACGAGATGTAAAGAGTTCTGATATCATCTTCTCTAAACATCTCGTTATTATATACAGGTGAATTAAACTGCTCCACCACCGCCAGTGTGGCTTGTTCCTGATGAACCTGTGAAGCTGCTTCCGCCGCCACCAGAATTAGTCTCAATCTTAACCTTGGTAGTTTTCTTAGTTACGAAATTATCCCATCTGTTTGTAAGCTGCATACTTCCAGGAATAACGTAGGTTCCAGCCTCTGTCTTCTTATGAACAGACTTGAGTCCGCTTGCCATTGAACCGCAGATGATAATAGCTATAAGCATAGCAACTGCAACGATAACTAATGATCTAAAAATAAACTTTCCAGTGTTAAAACCGAATGTATCATTCATAATATCGATATACTTATTAGCTGCACCTACTATATCACCACTTATAACATAATCAGCCAGGTCTTCCTTCAAACCATTGAAATTTGTAAACTTATTCATAGCTGTACCAGAGCAAACTGCATAGATATAGTTTTCTCCCTGGCCACCATTCTTACTGATAAGAAGAATTACACCGTCTGTCTCATATCCGCCATAATCATACGCGTCAGCTGCTGCATTCTTTGCTGTGTATTCATCATGTACATCAGCCATTGTCATAAACACGAATGACATCTCATACTTATCTGAGATTTCGATAAGCTTCTGGTTAATCTCGGTAGCCTCCGAATCAGAGAAAATCCCCTGATAATCAAGCACAAGCGCCTCATTCTTTGTAGCAAATGCTGCCATACATCCAAAGGTAAGGATAATGGCAAACATTAAAAATGAATATAATCTCTTTTTCATATTACCTTACCCCCCTTAGAATAGACTAAACAAAAGATTTACTAAAATACCAGCTGCACTTATTCCAAGTGATATAAGTCGGAAGCATCTCCAGAATGCCTTCTTATCGCATGGAAGGTCACCGACGAACTTACCAGTCTGACCATTCATCGCAAAGGTATACTTCTTGCCCTCCCAGCTTGTATTAAGAAGCCAGATTGGGTAGAGAGCATAGTGAACATTTCCAGTTTTCTTCATAATAACACTTGAGTTAACATCAACTGTTGTATATCCCTGAACTGTCTGTCTGAAATTATCCTCAACACTCTTCTTAACTCGTGCATCAATTATAGGTCTTACATCATCAGCAGTAACATCGTACTTATCGGCAAGATATCCAGCCATATATGCTGTCTGGAAAGGCATAGCCTCCTTATAGTTAAATGGCTCGATTGACTGCATAAGCTCATCATCCATCTTAGAAGAACCATCTGCAGGAATCTTGTCAAAGCCGATTCCACCATCTCTCTGAATATTGAAGAAGCTTGTCTCAGTATACTTGTATCCGCCTGATGTCCAGGTTCTAACCTTTGTTGCACGGTAATTGATATTAGCATTTACCTCTGTGTCAAATAACCAGTATGGTACATAGATACCCTTAATCTCATCAATATGATTATCATCTGTAAATGCCTTTGGCAAGAAATGCTTGCCCTGTAAATGCTGCTGAAGCTTTGCCTTTGCAGCCTTCTTGTCAAGCTTAAATGGAATGATAACCTCAGGTCTTAACGCACCTGAGAACTGTCCCATCATTACTACCTGATTTCCACAATATGGACAGCTTGTAGCACCAGTATTCTGATCACCTACAATCTGACCGCCGCAGGACTTACAGGTATACTCCATCATACCATTTGTCTCGCCCTCGGACCATCCATATCCGCCCATCTGCCAGTCAGCTCCGCCAGTAGCCTCCTGATCAAGACCTGCATCCACGCTCTGGAACTCAGCCATCTCAAACTGTGAATCACAGTAAGGACACTTCATCTTCTGCAGAGCACTGTCGAACTCAAGAGTTCCACCGCAGACTTTACATTTATATTCATGTAAATTCTCACTCACTTTTTTCTTCCTCCTTCACATTTTGCCTAATCAACGATGTCATATATTTACATAAAACGTATGCAGGCACGGCTACGCACCTGCATACTTATGATTATTTAAACAATTTCAATTACTGAATGTCGTTATCGTCGAATGTATCTCCACACTCTGGGCAGAATTTTGGAGGATTTGTAGGATCCTCTGGAACCCATCCACACTTATCGCACTTGTAAAGAGGTGCGCCAGCTGGCTTCTTAGCTCCACATTCCATACAGAACTTACCTGTGTTAACATGTCCACATGAGCATGTCCATCCATCTGCTGCAGGTGCTGGTGCTGGCTTCTGTCCGCCACACTCCATACAGAACTTACCTGTATTTACGTGTCCACATGAGCATGTCCATGAATCAGCTGCTGGAGCTGCTGCTGGAGCAGGTGCTGCCTGCTGTGGCTGCTGCATCTGTGGCTGCATCTGTGGCTGCTGCTGCATCTGATTCTGCTGAGCCATCTGGAAGAGGCTTGCTGCGTTCATTCCGCCTGCCTGCTGAGCCATACCCATACCCATGAAGCCCATCATAGCTCCGTTTGGATTGTTAGCTGCTGCCTGCATAGCATTTGCCTGAGCGCCAACAAGTGTAGCTGCTGCCATGCTTGGATCTCTGTTGATAGCTGCTCTCTGAGCCTGCTTAATCATCTCTGCATCCTCTTCTGGAAGAGTGATTGGATTAAGTGCGATAGAAACTACCTGAAGTCCTCTAAGCTCGCCCCACTTCTTTGAAAGTGCCTCGTTCATAGCCTCTGAAAGCTGCTCTGAATATCCTGGAAGAGCTGAAGGTCTAACACCGAGCTCTGAAATCTTTGCAAATGATGGCTGAAGAGCACTGATGAACTCTGTCTTAAGCTGTGGCTCAAGCTCTGATCTGTCATACTCTTTTTCTACATTACCACAAACATTTGTGTAGAAAAGGATAGGGTCAGCAATCTTGTATGAGTAAACACCTGAGCAACGAACTGAAACATCGATATCAAGTCCGATATTTCTGTCAAGCACTCTGAAAGGAATTGGATTTGGTGTACCAAACTTATTGTCAAGTAATTCCTTTGTGTTGAAGTAGTAAACTCTCTGATCCTTACCTGTGTCTCCACCGTATGTAAATCTCTTACCAATTGTCTTAAATGTGTTTAAGATACCCTTACCAAGACCACCTGTGAATATACTTGGCTCTGTTGAAGTATCGTAAACGAACTCACCTGGCTCAGCACAAAGCTCAACAACCTTGCCCTGCTCAACGATGATCATACACTGTCCATCAGCTACTGCAACTACAGATCCGTTAGAGATAATATTGTCATTACCCTTTGTGTTAGAAGATCTGTTTGATGTTCTGTGCTTACCTTTAACCATCATTACGTTCTTGTCAAGTGCCTCACAATAGAAGAACTCCTTCCACTGATCTGCCATTGTTCCGCCAGCTGCACCTAAAATTGCTTTAATTAATCCCATTTTTAAAACTCCTCCTGTTTTCTTATGTTTTGCTGGATAAAATTTACAAATTAAATTATCTTTTGTTTTTCAATCTCTTACCTTGTCGACGATTTCATTGTACAATATCCCGATTAAATAATATATCGATAATTTGTATGATATTTAACTATTCTGGAATCATATCGTACAATAGTTGAACAATAGGCAATAAACCTTCAAAACCCAACTACTTAAAATATATACTATTTGTAACACTTTTTCAATATTTTTTGTACATTTCTGACAAGAAAATGATATTATTAATATTTCGTACAGACATTTTTACTATTTAAAGTATAATTATCTGTATTTCGTCTATTATATTAAGTTTTTGATATTACCTTCTAAAAAATCAAAAGTTTTATATCTCTGTTTACTAGCCTGATCCGGTGCAGCACTCCTGCTTGTTATTTTGTTTTCATTTTCACAAGTCGACATTTTTACGAAACATATTAAAGTGCTCTTTAAAAAAGACTTTATTTTGTAAATTGAACTTATTTTTTGCTTTGTTTATAATATTGACAGTATTTGTTTTTTAAGGTTGTCACTTTTATTTATAAGGAGGGCATATGGTATGTCAGTAAAATATGTATTCGTAACAGGAGGTGTTGTTTCTGGTCTGGGCAAAGGCATCACTGCCGCATCACTCGGAAGACTTCTTAAAGCCAGAGGCTACAAAGTAACCAGTCAAAAGTTTGATCCATATATAAACATGGACCCAGGAACCATGAATCCAATTCAGCACGGAGAGGTATTTGTAACTGATGATGGTGCCGAAACGGATCTTGACCTTGGTCATTATGAGCGTTTCATCGACGAAAATCTGAACAAGGGCTCTAACGTAACAACCGGAAAGGTTTACTGGAGCATACTTACAAAGGAAAGACACGGTGATTTCGGCGGACATACCGTCCAGGTGGTTCCACATGTTACAAATGAAATCAAAAGCCGTTTTTATAAAGGTGACGATTCTAAGGAGACAGAGTTTGCAATCATAGAGGTTGGCGGTACCGTTGGTGATATCGAGAGTCAGCCATTTCTCGAGGCAATTCGTCAGTTCCAGCACGAGGTTGGCAACAAGAACTGCATCATGATTCACGTTACCCTAATCCCTTATCTAAAGGCTTCTGGAGAACTAAAGACAAAGCCTACTCAGGCCTCTGTTAAAAACCTTCAGTCTATGGGTATTCAGCCAGACATTTTAGTTTGCCGTTCAGACTATCCTCTTGAGCAGGGACTGAAGGACAAAATCGCACTCTTCTGTAACGTTCCTAGCAACTGTGTAATCCAGAATCTGGATGTGGATGTATTGTATGAGGTTCCACTTGCCATGGAAAAGGAAAAGCTTGCAAATGTTGTATGCGAATGCATGGACGTTCCTTGCCCTGAGCCAGACCTCACCGACTGGATTCAGATGATAGATAACTGGAAGCATCCTGAGAAGAAGGTTAAGGTTGCTCTTGTCGGCAAATATGTTTCACTTCACGACGCATACATTTCCGTAGTTGAATCTTTAAAGCATGGTGCCGTGGCAAACAAAGCCGAAGTCGAGATAAAATGGGTCGATTCAGAGCTTGTTACCCCTGAAAATGTCTCAGAAATTCTCGGTGATGTTTCAGGAATTATTGTTCCAGGAGGCTTTGGCGACCGAGCAATAGAGGGAATGATAACCTCTATTCGCTATGCTCGAGAGAACAAGGTTCCATACCTTGGCTTATGTCTCGGTATGCAGCTTACAATAGTAGAATTCGCAAGAAATGTGCTTGGCTACGAGGATGCTCACAGCTCAGAGTTCAATCCTCTTTCAACACATCCTGTAATTCACATCATGCCAGACCAGCATAGCATCACTGATTTAGGTGGAACTCTTCGTCTTGGTTCTTATCCTTGTAAGCTCAAGGCTGATTCTCTTGCCTACAAGCTTTATGGCACAGAGGACATCACAGAAAGACACAGACACAGATACGAGGTTAACAACGAGTATCGTGCAAGACTCGAGGAAGGTGGCATGAAGCTTTCCGGTCTTTCTCCAGATAACCATATAGTCGAGATGATCGAGATTCCTTCACACCCATGGTTTGTAGGAACGCAGGCACATCCCGAATTTAAATCAAGACCAAACAAGGCTCACCCGCTTTTCAAGGGCTTTATCGAAGCATCTATCAAGAAGCAGGAAGCATAATCAAAGGGATATAAAATCCGCTAAAACATATAACGATTAATATAGAAATCAAAAAAACAAGATCACAAGTAAGCAAATCATTACTTGTGGTCTTGTTTTCTGACTATTATAAAGTCCCTATTTTATTCTGTAATGCAGATACACTCAATCTCAATAAGAACATCCTTAGGAAGTCTTGCAACCTCCACGCAGGAACGTGCAGGATAGCTGTCTGTAAAGAATGTTGCATAAATCTCATTTACCGCACCAAAGTCGTTCATATCCTTGATGAAAACTACTGTCTTTACAACCTTGTCCATAGATGAGCCAGATGCCTCAACAAGATTCTGAAGATTCGATAGAGCCTGCATAGCCTGAACTCTGATATCTCCATCAACAAGTGTATTGGTCTCAGGATCAATTGGAATAACACCTGATGTAAACACCATATTGCCTACCTTAACTGCCTGTGAATAAGGGCCGATTGCTGCTGGCGCCTTATCTGTTGAAATTATCTCCTTCATATTTCATGTCTCCTTTTATAGTAAAATTATTTAATTCTAATCGAAGTCTCAGTTATCTCTACTCTTCCTTCCTTAAGAAGATGTCCTACAGCTCTCTTAAATGCATTTTTGCTGAGTCCAAATTCCTTAAGTATGATATCCTTTGATGCCTTGTCCGTAAATGGAAGCACTCCGTCGTAGCTCTCAATAACCGAGAATACCATCTCTGAGTCCTCCTCAATCTGTCTGTAGGCCTCGTCACGAAGAGCAAGATCAGTTTTTCCATCCTCTCTGACCTTGATTACTCTTGCGGTTACTGTATCACCCACAAAAACCTTCTGGAACAGCTCGCTCTCATGAATAAGTCCTGAGTAAATGCCATCGATTGCAACTAAGGCTCCAAAGCCCTTCTTGTACTCATAGATCGTACCCTCAACCCTGTCGCCCTTCTGGTACTTGTCATTCGGCTGCAGGTAGTTGTAAATTCTCATGGATACACAGAGTCTTCCTGTCTTATCTACGTACATTCTAAAGAGATATTCCTTGCCCTCCTGCACCTTACAGCTTTGCTCCTTAAACGGAAGAAATACATCTCTCTCAAGTCCGCACTCTACAAATGCTCCAAAATTTGCGACGCTCTTAACCTTAAGCTTCTTTATCTCACCAACTGTGATAAGTGGTACATTTGTTGTTGAGATAAGTCTGTCCTGAGAATCCTTATATACGAAAACAGAGATTGTGTCTCCAATCTTAGTTCCCTCTGGAACCTGCTTTTGAGGAAGAAGCACATCACTCTCTCCATCTGAAAGATACACTCCAAAATCCTTTCTTCTGGAAACTACGAGGTCGTTCCATAAGCCAAGCTCCATCTTTTTTGTCTGATTATTTTCCATATTATTAATATTATTCATATTTCCCATAGCATGTTTCTCCGTTCTTTTAGTTTTAAATTACATAATTTCCCTACAAGGTCAATATTAGCATTAATTATGCCCACTGTCAAAATCAGCTGTCAGCTTTTTTCTTCCTGTTGCAGATAAATATTCCTATGCACACAAGCACAAGTGAGGTCATACTGAGAAGACCAAACCTTGCCCCCTCATCAAGGAGAAGATATGACAAAATTGCGCCGAACATCGGATTCATAAATCCAAACACTGCGACCTTACTAACCTCGTTATGCTTAAGCAAAATTCCCCACAGCGAATACGCAATGGCTGACACAAGGCCTAAGTATACGAGCATCAAAATACTGTTCGTCGTGCCAAGTGAAAACTCACCGCCCATAGCAAAGCCTGCCACGGCCATAATAATTCCGCCCATAACAAATTGGTACCCTGACATCATTACCGGACTCTCAGTTTTTGAATACTTCTTAAGATATACAGATGAAAAAGCATAGCTTACTGTGGACAGGAAGATGAAACCATCGCCGAAAAATGTAAAGCCTCCGAGTCCGTCTGAACCACCTATTACATTTATAAGCACCACTCCCGCAAAGCCAACCAGACTTCCAAGAAGCTTCCTAGCTGTAAGCTTCTCCTGCCTGAACAAAAGAGCTGAAACGAAAATAGCCACAAATACATTTACGGCCTCTATTATCGATGCCTTAACGCCAGTGGTCCTGGCAAGCCCAATATAAAAGAAAGCATACTGAAGCACCGTCTGCAGGATGCATAACCAAAGAATCTTAGGAACCGCCTCCTTCTTAGGTACAAGGAGTTTTCTCGATGCAAGACTACCTATAATAATAGTAAAGATTCCAGCAAGGGTAAATCTGACTCCTGCGTACAAAATCTGCGACGCGGTATCCGAAGCCGCTATTCCACTGAAACCATATCCAAGCTTGATGCAGGGAAATGCACTTCCCCAGAGAAGGCAGCAGATAAACGCCCCAGCTGCCACAACAATATTCTTTTTAAGAAAATCTTCTTTATTTGTATTTATATTATTTTCTTTATTTAGAAATTCATCCTTCGTAGCCATAATAAGCCAAACACCACCATTTAGATTATACAAACCAAAGCCTCGCTGGTCTGCCGAAATTAGTTATATAATAGTAATAAAGCTTTTGTCAACGTGATTTGTAATAAGATTTTTCTATACATTTTGTCAAATAATAAATATTTTATTTTTTTTCAAAAAAAGGCTTGCATTTTGCATTATTATGTAGTAATATAACATTCGTCGCTGAGATACATCGACAAAAACAAAATATTGGGCTATCGCCAAATGGTAAGGCACTGGACTCTGACTCCAGCATTTTCAAGGTTCGAATCCTTGTAGCCCAGCTCAAAAAGGTCTTGAAGGTTTCTTCAGGACCTTTATTTTTTTAAATTAATTAGCATAAAAAAATAATTATATATTGTATTTTTTTAGTGCGAATTTTCAAATATAATGATAAACTATCATACAGTATGTGGTATCTGAATTAATAAAGGGAATTTGAATCAGATATTTTTTTAAATTAATAAGAATCGAGGGTAGTATAATGAAAATTGGTTTTGACAATCAAAAGTACCTCTCAATGCAGTCAGAGCATATCAGAGAGCGTATAAGTCATTTCGGCGACAAGCTTTATCTTGAGTTCGGTGGTAAGCTTTTTGATGATTACCACGCATCCAGAGTTCTTCCTGGCTTTGCTCCTGACAGTAAGCTTCAGATGCTTCTTCAGCTGAGCGATCAGGCAGAGGTCATCATCTCAATCAACGCAGCCGACATAGAAAAGAACAAGATCAGACACGATATCGGAATCCCTTACGATGAGGATGTTATTCGTCTCATTGGAATTTACAAGGAAATTGGCTTATATGTAAGCAGCGTTGTAATCACAAGATACACAGGTCATGTATCCTCTCAGGTATTCCAGACAAAGCTTGAGCATATGGGTATAAATGTTTACCATCACTACTCTATCGACGGATATCCAAACAACGTTGATAAGATTGTTAGTGACGAGGGCTACGGCAAAAACGATTACGTTATTACCAGCCGTCCACTTGTCATCGTAACTGCACCCGGTCCTGGTTCAGGAAAGATGGCAACCTGCTTATCTCAGCTTTACCATGAGAATAAGCGCGGTATAAAGGCAGGCTATGCTAAGTTTGAGACATTTCCAATCTGGAACATTCCATTAAAGCACCCTGTCAACCTTGCATACGAGGCTGCTACTGCCGACTTAAATGATGTGAATATGATTGACCCATTCCATCTTGAGGCATACGGTGTCACAACCGTCAACTACAACAGAGACATAGAGATTTATCCTGTCCTCGCTGCGATGTTCGAGGGTATCTATGGAGAGTGTCCTTACAAGTCGCCTACTGACATGGGAGTTAATATGGCAGGTAACTGCATCATTGATGACGATGCCTGTGCTGAGGCTTCAAAGCAGGAAATTATAAGACGTTACTACCAGTCCTTAAACAGATTTGCAAAGGACGAGGCAACAAAGGACGAGGTTTACAAGCAGGAGCTTCTTTTAAAGCAGGCTAAGATTACCGTAAATGACAGAGCTGTAGTTCCAGCTGCTGCAAAGGTTGCAGAAGAGACCAATTCCCCAGCTGCAGCAATTGAGCTTTCTGATGGTACAATCATCACTGGAAAAACTTCAGACCTGCTCGGCTGTGCATCAGCTGCACTTCTCAATGCAGTTAAGCAGCTTGGTGGTATTGAGGATTCAGTACATCTCATCCCAAGATCATTTATCGAGCCAATCCAGACACTGAAGACCTCCTACCTTGGAAGCAAGAATCCTCGTCTTCATACAGACGAAATCTTGATTGCCCTTTCAACCTGTGCGGCAAATGATGAGAATGCCCGCCTTGCACTTGAGCAGCTTCCAAAGCTTAGAAACTGTGAGCTTCACACAACAGTTATTCTCTCGGGCGTTGATTACAACACCTTTAAGAAGCTTGGTATCAGAGTTACAAATGATGCTGTTTACGAGCATAAGATTGATTAAGATATATATAGGCAGCGTCAACCTACAAAAGGTTGACGCTGCCTATTATAAACTATCAAATGAAAAAGCCGAAGATCAAATCTTCGGCTTTTTGTATGTGCGTTAGAGGATTCGAACCCCCGGCCTTTTGGTCCGTAGCCAAACGCTCTATCCAGCTGAGCTAAACGCACGCAACGTATGTATTATATGAAATAGTATTTATTTTGTCAAGATTTATTTGAATATTTTTTACAGGATATTTGCAAGGCTAACCTCATTTATCTCAATCTCATCAGGCCTCTCATACTGAGCCACTGCTATTTCATGTGTTCTATAGCTAAGAAGCTTGTAATACGCGACCTTATCTTCTACTCTTGCAGTAAGAGTATCAGGGCTTGTAGCAACCTTGGATACAGGAACCTTCATTCCCGTCCCTGTAAGCTTAATATATGCCTCCTTCATAGTCCAGACTGTTCTGAACCTTTTCATCATTTCTTCAGTCTCCTTCTCACAGGCCTCCTCAAATGTCAAACCCGAAAGGACATAATCCTGCTCCTCTTTCGTGTAAAACCTTTTCGTTATCCTGAGTCCATTATCTGACTTACTCTCGACATCAACCCCGACCTCAGTGTCGGAAATGGCGACAACAACCATCTCCTCCTTGTTGGATATATTAAACTCTATACCCTGAACAAATGGCTTGCCATTTTCCCCAAGAACCACGCTGTCAAGGGATTGTCCGAATCCACTTTCCGAAAGGGCGTGCTGCCACAAAAGCCCGGTAGCAAGCATCTCAGCCTTAGGCTTTTCTAGCTTAAGCTTTTCTACCTTGCTTCTTCTATATTCACACAGCTTATCAATTGCGGTATGAAGGATAGGAACAATTTCTTCATATGAAGTTTTTAGAATATAAAGCTTTACCTTACTCATAATACTCTCTCTAAAAAGCTTAACTCCAGAACAGTTTCCCATTCTGGAGTCAGCCATAAATCTACCTGTTACAGTTTTTTAATCTGTTTTTTATCTGTACTTTTCTTCGAGCTCGGCAAGAACCTTGAATAAGACTCCTACCTCCTTCTCCTTCGCAATATCAAGATACATCTTGAATCTTGATGCAACTGAGGAATCTCCTGTAATAGAAATTCTAACAAGAAGATTTCTTGCTGCGAGCATATTCTTAACTACAAGTCCGTAGCCCTTAAGAACATCCTCATTGTACTCGATATAGCCATTTGCCATAAGGTACTTAAGTCTCTCATTCATGAGAACCTTATGATCATACATAAGGTGGAGTGCTCTGATATCAAAGTCAGGCTCATCAGATGCTACCTGCTTATTAATTGTATCAAGTACTCTGTCATAAACATTAACGCCAAAGGTTGTATCGTCAAATCTATTTCTCATCATACGGAAATGATTCTTAGTATCCATAGAGTTAAGGTACTCCTTCAGAGTATCCTTAATGAGCTTAATGTCAAGCTCATAAACTGGAGAATCTGTATTCTTCATTATTACATAAAGACCTCTGTGTCCCTTGTAATCATCCTTGAAGGTATGGTCCTCTCCAACCTGAATATCCTTGTAGCCCTTCTCTATATCCTTGAAGCTTACCTCGCTTCTTGAGTAGTGATCCTTGAAGGTAAAGTCTCCAACATAGAACACTTCTTTTTCTAAATCATATCCATAAATGAAGAGCTCGTGAGGGAACTTGTAATCAACCTCAGCGTCGCAAAGAATCTTTGCCTCATCAAATACACCATATACATAACCATTTACATCAATAGTCTTTGTGATGAAATCAATAACATTGCCACAGTATGCTTCAATCTGCTCACTTGTAATTGGAGCTGTGATAAGATATGGGCACTCCTTTAAAGAACTGCTTCCAGGCATTACGTCTGCAAAAAGCATCTCATCACCTGTAAAGATTTCCTGAATATTATAGCAACGAAGCTGAATATAGTTACTGAATATCCACTTCTTAGCATTCTCATCATTTGATAAAATTGAAAATAAAGTTGCATGCCACTGCCATGATGTTATAGTAGGGTATGTAACTGGTAATTTCTTAACACTTGTCACCTTGCAAACCTCCTCTATTTATCTTCTAGCTTCTTCTCAATTACTGCTGCAAGATCCGAGAACGAATCATAACCTGCTAAATCGAGCTCATAGTCTGAAAAACTAACCCCAAATTTGCTCTCAATTGCAACAATAAGTCTAATGATTGAAACTGAGTTAACGCCATATTCAGAAACGATCGATGCACTTAAGCTTACATCCCCATCAATCTCAGGCATGGCAGCCTGAATCAGGCTCACGAGTTCCTGATTGATTTTTTCTCTATCCATTATGCAACCTCCTTATATGTGATTATCCCCTATACATTATGTAAGAAATACACAAATTTATTTATATATATTGTACTAAAATTATGAGTTAAAATCAATACAAAAAAACAGGTCTAGCACTTATTTAAGTGATAAACCTGTCTTTTTTATCTCCGATTTAAATATACGGTTCTAAAATGTAGCTTAAACCTACTGTGATGCTAACTTAACTGTGTTAAGCTTAACACCAGGACCCATTGTAGAAGCGATTACTACGCTCTTAAGGTACTGTCCCTTTGCAGCAGCTGGCTTAGCCTTATTTATAGCGTCTATTAAAGTCTGGAAGTTGTCTGTTAACTGCTCCTCTGTGAAAGAAGCCTTTCCAATTGGCACGTGGATAATGTTTGCCTTATCAAGTCTGTACTC
>DCHE01000029.1 GCA_002314775.1 Lachnospiraceae bacterium UBA1760 | reverse complement strand
CTGGTGCTAACATCGCTGGTTTCGAGAAGGTTGTTAACGCTATGCTCGCTCAGGGTGTATGTTAATAAAAGTTATTATTCGTAACTAGATAAAAATAAAAGGTGCTACTTGCAAGCTCGCTTGCAAATAGCACCTTTTATTTTTATCGTATTCTTGCGAAGCAAGAACCTAAACACATGAAATGAATCAGTCGCGCCAGCGACGGTAGAGCATCGCCCCAGCGATGCGGGATTCATGAATGGGTTTAGGAGTTACGAAAGAGTAGAGTTACGCACTTGCGAAGCAAGAACATTTATTAATATTTTGTGAAATATTTCACTTTACTTGTAATTACATCCTATATTTGCTATAATACTTCAGACTATAAATATGCATAAAACCTATGCGATTTAAACACATATTTGTGGAAAACATAGATGAAGCAAATCTAAAAAGCAGGAGGCGACTAAATGGATCTTAGTAGTGCTGGAGCTAGAAGAAGACAACAGCAGCTTGTCTCGAAAGCAGGCAGAACAAAAAGAAAAGTGCTTACAAGCGGATTCAAGATTTTACTTGTAGGAATAGTGCTCTTTATTATAGCATGCGCAGGAGTAGGCTTTGGTATGATAAAGGGAATTATCGATGAAGCACCGGATGTTAAATCCATTAACATTCAGCCAAAGGGATTTAAATCTACAATTTATGACCAGAATGGAAATGTAGTTACAACCCTTTCGACAATCAATTCCAATCGTATTTATGTATACTATGATGAAATACCTAAGCAGTTTGTCAATGCGTTTGTGGCTGTTGAGGATGAGAGATTCTGGAATCACAACGGTATTGATGTAAGAGGTATTTTCAGAGTATTTGTAACTGGTGCCACAAGTGGTAACTTCAATCAGGGAGCCAGTACACTTACTCAGCAGCTCATCAAAAACCACGTATTTAACGTTGGTATGAATGAGACAACCTTTATGGAGAAGCTTCAGAGAAAGTTCCAGGAGCAGTATCTTGCGATTGAGCTTGAGAAGATATACTCAAAGGAGGAAATCTGCGAGTACTATCTCAATACGATTTACCTTGGACAGGGTGTTCATGGAATCGAGGCTGCTTCAGAGAGATATTTTAATAAGAAAATCGGAGAGCTTACAGTATCTGAGATGGCAGTTATTGCCGGTATCACTCAGAATCCATATAAGTATGACCCAGTTAATTTCCCTGAGAACAACAAGACAAAGAGAAAGCTTGTTTTGAATAAGATGCTTGAGCAGGAGTACATCACTCAGGCAGAATACGATGCATGCTTACTTGATGATGTATATTCAAGAATTGAGCAGGTTAAGATATTAAGAGAAGAGAATTCAAAGATTAATTCATACTATATCGATGCAATCATGGTTGACCTTAGAAATTATTTCAGAAAGGTTAATCCGGGAATGACCAGTGCTGAGGCATACCAGGAGATATACACTGGCGGATATAGCATTTACTCGGTTCAGGATATGAAGATACAGCAGATTTGTGATGAAACCATCAATAATTCTGCGTATTATCCGGACGGTTCAAAGGTTTCTCTTTCATATGCACTTTCTATTATTGATAAGTCAGGAAAAGAGAAGAATTATGGTATTAATTCACTGATTGCATATTATAAGAATACTACAAATAACCTAAAGTATAACAGTATCTATCCTTCGGAGGCGCTTGCCAGAGCGGCTGCAGCTACCTACAAGGAGTATGTAATTGAGTCCACAGGAGGAACGGTAACTGCAGAGAAGATTTCCTGCAGTATTCAGCCTCAGGCAACCTTTGTAGTAATGGATCAGCATACGGGATACGTAAAGGCTATAACAAGTGGACGAGGTGAAAAAACTGCAAACCTTGGACTTAACAGGGCAACGCAGTCAACCAGACAGCCGGGTTCAACCTTCAAGATTTTAGCGGCATTTCTCCCTCTTATTGATACGGGAGGCTCTCTCGCAACCTGCTTTGACGATGCACCATACACCTATGCAAATGGAGTTAGTGTAAGAAACTGGTACGGTTCCTACAGAGGACCATCCAGCATCAGACAGGCAATTGAGAATTCCATGAATATCATTGCTGTTAAGTGTATCACCCAGGTAACTCCTGAGGTTGCATACACCTACCTTGAAAATCTGGGCTTCACAACTCTTGCAGACGGAACTCCGGATAAGAATGGTAATGTGTACAGCGATAAGACACAGGCCTGTGCAACAGGAGGTCTTACCTATGGTATTACAAATCTTGAGATTACAGCAGCCTATGCAGCAATTGCAAATGGCGGCGTATACACAAAGCCATGCTATTATTCAAAGGTACTTGATCACAACGGCAATGTTGTAATTGACAACACTGATACAGCATCTATTCAGCATACAGCTATGAAGGCTACCACTGCATGGCAGCTCATTGAAGGAATGAAGGATGTTGTAAATACTGGTACTGGTAAGGTTGCAAAGATGACCAGCGGTGTTACCTGCGCAGGAAAAACTGGTACAACCTCTAGTAACTATGACCTTTGGTTCTGTGGTATGACACCATACTACACAGCCTCAGTATGGTATGGTTACGATTCAAATACAGATATAGGATCTTCAACAAACCATAAGAAGCTCTGGAGAGATATTATGGATAAGATAGCCATCATGGAGGAACAGCCAAAGGGTGGCGAGATTATGGAGAAGCCTGAAGGAATCACAAAGATTAGTGTATGTAAGCTTTCAGGACTTAAGCCGCAGACGGGCTGCCCTGTCAACACAGACTGGGGAGCTGAGGGAGCTGGACCTACAGAGGTATGTAAGGGACACCAGTTTGCAGCTGGTATTGACATCTGTATGGATTCACATGAGATAGCAACAGAGAATTGTACAAATGTTATGCATTATGAGGTTGCTTATGATGAGAATAATAAGATGTATATCGTAGGTGCAACCTTCACATATACACAGGCAATATTCAAGTCTTCATGTACTTTACATCCTGTAATAGAAGGCGGAGAAATCACTATCTCAACAAGCTGTGGAGAGGGTGGTACTATTTCACAGTCGGTTACTATTACGGCAGGTTCATCGGTAACAATTTATATAACTCCTCTTGCAGGATACACTATTTCTGATGTTAAGGTTGATGGAGGAAGTGTTGGAGCGGTAACATCGTTCACATTTACCAATATAACCGAGAGTCATACAATAAGTGCAACCTTCAGTGGAGGCGGCGGTGGAGGCGGTGAAACACCGACGGAGCCACCAACAGAGAAACCGACGGAGCCACCAACAGAGAAACCGACGGAACCACCAACAGAAAAACCAACAGAACCACCAACGGAAGCACCAACGGAGCCACCAACGGAAGCTCCACAGCCAGAGGGTGAGTAAGTATTAAGTTAGGTAGCGTCAACCTTTTAGGTTGGCGCTATTGTTGTTTTGTGGCTGTTTATTGCCACCTGATTTTACATACAGTAATTATGATTTTTTGTATTTGAGAATATTAGCAGAGAATTGTTGACATTTGAGGAAAGAAACAGCCTATATGTATTAGTCAATATGCATACCGGTTTAGGATAATAATAAACACGGGGAGAATATGGATTAATGATTAAAATATTGATGCTTATGAAACAAAAATCGCCAGTTGAAAAGCTAGAGGAGATAATTATAAAGAGAGGAGACTATGTAAAGCTCTATAAAACTAGCGATGCATTTGAGGGAATGAAAATTCTTAAGATAAACAAAATATCACTTATTATACTTGATACATCTGTCGCCGAAAATGAAACGGATGGAATAAGAATTGCAGAGGGAATAAGAAAAATTAAAGGCTATTCCTGCACAAAAATGATTATATTTTCAAGACTTGTTGACGAGAGTCTCTATAGCTATAATCATCTTCACTGCTTTAAGTTTTACGAGCTTCCTTTTGACATGAAGGAGGCAGGGAAATTGATAAATGATATTATGGATTATGAGACAGAACGTGACATTGCCGAAAAAGAGAGAATGGTGTTCATAAGAAAGGGCTCTAGCTTTTACTCAATCCAAACCAGCGAGATTATAATGATAAGGTGCTACAGCAGATATCTCGAGCTGGTGACCAGACAGAAAAACTGGGAAATCGATATTAGACAGAGGAAAAGCATATTCGAAGTTATTGATGAGGAGAATTATCCGAAGATTAATAGAAATGAATTCGTAAATGTAAAATACGTTTCGAGAATTGATGAGGATGATAACTCTATATCTTTGAGGGAGAGTAGTGAAAAAGTGTATATTTCAAAGCGGGGAAAGAGAAAAATACTTTCGCTAATTGATATCATAAACTTGAATAATAGAGATTAATTTGATAAAATTTACTTAGGTATGTCCGTTACTAGTATGCATATTGATGGACATAATTAATTCAAATTATTAATTCACATAAGGAGAGATAACATGATTAATAAGCTTGTTGATAAGATTAAGAAAACTGAGGCACCAATAGTTGTAGGTCTTGACCCTATGATGAAATTTGTTCCAGAGCATATTAAGGAGGCTGCATTTAAGGAGTATGGCGAGACCTTAAAGGGTGCAGGCGAAGCTATTTTTGAGTATAACAAGGGTATTATTGATTCTATATATGACCTTGTTCCAGCAGTTAAGCCACAGATTGCTATGTATGAGCAGTTTGGAATCGAGGGCTTGATTGCATTTAAGAAGACCTGCGAATACGCAAAGTCAAAGGATTTAGTAATAATCGGAGATGTAAAAAGAGGAGATATCGGTTCTACATCTGAGGCCTATGCAGTTGGTCACCTTGGAAAGGTTAAGGTTGGCTCTAAGGAGTACTACGGCTTTGATGAGGATTTCGCAACAGTAAATCCATATCTTGGTTCTGATGGTATCAACCCATTTATCAATGTTTGTAAGGAAGAAAAGAAGGGTATCTTCGTTCTTGTTAAGACCTCTAATCCATCCTCAGGCGAATTCCAGGATAAGGTTTGCGATGGAAGACCAATGTATGAAATTGTTGGTGAGATGGTAGATAAGTGGGGCAGCGACTGTATGGGAGATTCCTACAGCTACGTTGGAGCAGTTGTTGGAGCAACTTATCCAGAGATGGGTAAGGTATTAAGAAAGCTTATGCCAAAGACCTACATCCTTGTACCAGGCTACGGTGCACAGGGTGGTAAGGGCAAGGATTTAGTTCATTTCTTTAACGAGGATGGACTTGGTGCAATCGTTAATTCTTCAAGAGGAATTATCGCAGCTTATCAGCAGGAGCAGTATGCTAAGTTTGGTGCACTTAATTATGCTGATGCATCAAGACAGGCAGTGCTTGACATGAGAGAGGATATTAAGGGTGCTCTTTTAGGAAGAAAGGATAACTAGGAATGTCAAAGGTTAAGATTAAGGCTATAGTAGTTAGCCATAAAGAGATAGATAAGGATATATATAGTCTTTGGCTCAAGGCACCGGAGATTGCCAAGGAAGCAGTTTGCGGCCAGTTTGTAGATGTTTACACAGCTGATTCGTCAAAGCTTCTTCCTAGACCAATCAGTCTTTGTGAGATTGATAAGGAAGAGGGTTCAATAAGACTTGTATACAGAATTGCAGGAAAGGGAACTGAGCAGTTTTCAAGGCTTACAGCTTACGATACAGTTGAGATTCTTGGACCATGTGGCAATGGCTACGACATGAAGGGTGAGAAGCCAGTGCTCATGGGTGGAGGAATTGGAATTCCGCCTATGCTTGAGACTGCAAAGACACTTAGCAGGATGGGAGTTTCGAAGGAGAATCTCACAGTTGTTCTCGGTTTTAGAGATGTCCCATTTTTACTCGAGGAGTTCGAGGAGATCGCTACAGTTTATATGTCAAGCGATTCTGGAAATACAGGTGTTAAGGGAACAGTTCTCGATGCAGTGAGAGAGTACGGAATTACAGGTGATATGATTTATGCCTGCGGACCAACTCCTATGCTACGTGCAATCAAAAATTACGCCCAGGAAAATGGAATTAAGGCTCAGATTTCTCTCGAGGAGAAGATGGCCTGTGGAATTGGTGCCTGCCTTGCATGCGTATGTAAGTCTAAGGATATTGATGACCACTCTAAGGTTTTGAATAAGAGAATTTGTAAGGATGGTCCTTGCTTCTATGCAGAGGAGGTTGAGCTATAATGAATACATCAGTTAATATTGCTGGAGTTACACTCAAGAATCCAGTTACAGTTGCATCAGGAACCTTTGGATCGGGTATGGAGTACGGTGAGTTCGTGGATTTGTCGCTCCTTGGAGCAGTGACTACAAAGGGTGTTGCCAACATCCCATGGCCAGGCAATCCAACACCAAGAATAGCTGAAACCTACGGTGGAATGATCAATGCCATCGGTCTTCAGAATCCGGGAATTGATACCTTCTGCGAGAGAGACATTCCATTTCTCAAGACCAAGGACACTAAGATTATTGTTAATGTCTGCGGAAAGTCAGAGCAGGACTATATTGATGTAGTAGAGAGACTTGCATCAGAGCCGGTTGACTTACTTGAGATAAATGTTTCCTGCCCTAATGTTAAGGAGGGTGGAATTGCATTTGGCCAGGATCCAAAGGCACTTTTCTCAATCACAGAGAAGATTAAAAAGGTTGCAAAGCAGCCAGTTATTATGAAATTAAGCCCAAATGTAACAGATATTACTGTTATGGCAAGGGCAGCAGTAGATGCAGGTGCAGATGCACTTTCACTTATCAATACTCTTACAGGAATGAAGATTGATATTGAGAGAAGATGCTTTGCAGTTGCCAATAAAACAGGCGGAATGTCAGGCCCAGCTGTGAAGCCGGTTGCAGTAAGAATGGTTTACCAGGTCGCAAATGCAGTAAAGGTTCCAATCATCGGTATGGGAGGAATTATGACTGCTGAGGATGCTATTGAGTTTATTATGGCAGGCGCAACCGCAGTATCAGTTGGTACAGCAAACTTCCACAATCCATATGCAACGCTTGAGGTTGTAAAGGGAATTGAGGAGTTTATGACTAAGCATGGAATAGAAGATATTTCAGAAATCAGAGGATGTGTTAAATAATGAAATTTCTGGGACGACGTGGAAAAAAGACTTATATGTTTGCAGATGATATAATTGCGTCAGACACTATTATTTCGTTTGCATTTGGAATAGTCGCTCTCATTTTGATTGTTTTTAGCGTAATATATTCTATAGTAAAAAAAGGACTTGCAGGGGAAGCAGTGGGAGTACTTCTTGCTGCTTCCTTTATAATGTCGACAACTGCACTTTTATTTGGAATATTCAGCTATAGGCAGCCTGAGGGCGGAAACACCAGTAAAAGGTTTTCTGTCATTGTATCAATAGTGGGTCTGGTGCTTGAAATTGCAATCATTGCACTGTAGAAAAGACTTATCATAGTAAGCATGAGGTATAATTAATGTTAAATGATATCGATGAAAGATATGAACTAATTAGAGAAAGAATAATTGAGATAAAAGCTGAGAAAAGCGCAGAGGATAAGCTTTGTGACTTCTTCGCAAAGGCTTCGGAGTATATTTATGATAGTATTCTGATATATGAGGCTAAGAAGAAGGGAACACTAGAAATAGAGGCCTTGAAGAAAATGAATGAAAGAATCGGAGTGATTCTTGGTGAGAAGGGCTACGAGAATAGCTATCTTAATCCGGCTTTTTCAGTGAAGGAGCTTGGAGATGAAGGAAGATACCTTTCATTTTTATATTCAGAAATTATGAATTTTTATGCCTATGCTCTTTGCTTAGGTATTGAAGATATTGTAATTTTATCAGAGCTTTTTATTCAGATTTATGGAATTCTTCAGGATAAGGAAGCAGAAGAAAAGCAGCTTTTAAAGTCGGTTAAGGAGGCTATTTATTATCACTATTTTGACTATTCAGACTATTATGTTGGAAAAAGAATGAGAGAAACCTTAGACCCGGCGGAAAGCTTTGCGAAGGATATAGTGCTTAATAGTGATCTTACTAACACAGACTATCTATACAATTATGGAGAGTATATCTCGGAAAATGAGATTAAGACCTCTGAATTTTTAAACAGTATGTCAGAGGAAGAGATAGAGGGCCTTGCTTCAACCTACACAGAAGGCTTCAAAAATGGATTTGTTGCCATGGGAATAGATATGTCCAAGAAGAAAAATGTCTGCATAAGATATTTTATCGGCCAGGAGAGAATTGTTAGATGTGCCATAAAGCAGTTCGAGGCTATGGGACTTGATTCCATATTAGCACGTTATCCGCTTTCAAGAATTTCAAGAAGAATGGTCGCAAGACCAGGCTATACGGCAACTCCGGCAAACAGACAGTTTGATTTTGATCATAGAATGGACGATGCAATATTCCTTGATGCCGCCTTTGTAGAGAGAAAGCTTGAGGTTATTGAGAAGGCCTACGAGGATATGAAGGAGCTTGCCTCGGTGTATGCGGGACCAGCTGTAATTGAGTGCTTTGGTGAGAGTGAGTTCTTCCCAGAGGATAAAAAGGAGGCATGGCATTATACTGATAAGCAGAAGAAGCTTTCGGTGTCATTTATGTCTCAGAATGGTAAGATAACCAACAGATACATTCCGGGCGACGAGTACAGCTTCACTATAATTGCATTTCCTATGCCAGAAATTGGAGATGATTTTGAGGAGATATTCAGGGAGACTGTTAAGGTCAATACCCTTTCCAATGACAAGTACAGAAGAATCCAGCAGGCTATTATTGACACACTTGACACAGCAGACTATGCAGTGATTGAGGGCTCAAACGGCAATATGACAAACCTTAAGGTTAACCTATGGAAGCTTAAGGATGCAGAAAAGGAAACTATTTTTGAGAACTGTGTTGCTGACGTGAATATTCCAGTTGGTGAGGTGTTCACATCGCCAGTACTAAGTGGTACTGAGGGTACACTTAACGTAAGCCATGTATATCTTAACGGACTTCCGTTTAAAAAGCTTATTCTTGAAATAAAGGATGGAAAAATTACTGATTACAGCTGTCAGAATTTTGAGGATGAGGAGAAGAATAAGGCATATATCAGAGACAATATTCTCTTCAATCATGAGACCCTTCCGATGGGAGAGTTTGCGATAGGCACCAATACCACAGCCTATATGATGGCCAAGAAATTCGATATTGAGGCAAAGCTGCCAATCCTTATCATGGAGAAAACTGGTCCACATTTTGCATTTGGCGATACCTGCTACAGTCACAGTGAGGACCATAAGGTATATAATCCGGATGGAAAGGAAATTGTGGCAAGGGAAAATGAATGCTCGGCTCTTAGAGATGAGAAGCCGGAGGAGGCATATTTTAACTGTCATACAGATATTACAATTCCGTATGAGGAGCTTGGGGCAATCTATGCTGTGAGAAAGGATGGAGAGAAGATACTCATTATAAAGGATGGAAGATTTGTACTTCCTGGAACAGAGGAGCTTAATGAGGTTCTTTCGTAGAACTATAAATAATAAGGTTAAAAGTTTAAAAAGGAGTGATTTTTGTGAGAGTAATTTGGATTATTCTTGACAGCGTTGGTTGTGGGGCACTTCCTGATGCTGCAAAGTATAACGATGAAGGTGCTCATACTATCGACCACACAGTAGAAAAATTTTCGGATGCAAATATCCACAATCTCAGAAGGCTTGGACTAGGAAATATTGAGGGGATTCAGAATGTCCATCCTGTATTTCATCCTGCTGGAATGTATGGAAGATGCATGGAATTATCTGAGGGCAAGGACACTATTACCGGCCATTGGGAGATGGTAGGAATTCATACAAAAGAACCCTTTAAGGTTTTCCCGAACGGGTTCCCGGATGATATAATAATTGACTTTATTTCCAAGACAAAATGTGTTGGTGTACTTGGAAATGTTGCTGAATCGGGAACAGTAATACTTGATAAGCTTGGGGATAAAAGTATAGAGACAGGATTTCCTATTATTTATACCTCTGCAGATTCGGTATTTCAGATTGCTGCCTGCGAGGACACTGTTGGAATTGAAAGACTGTACGAGATGTGTGAAGTTGCAAGAAATATTCTTGTCGGAAAAAATCAGGTTGCAAGAGTAATTGCGAGACCATTTAAAAAGACTGAAAATGGTTTCGTAAGGACAGACAAGAGACGAGATTTTGCAATTGAGCCACCTAAGGATAATCTTCTCTATAGACTTAAGGAAGCAGGTATTCCTGTTACTGGTATTGGAAAGATTAGTGATATTTTCTGCGGAGTGGGAATTGGAGAGGCCATTCACACAAAGAATAATGAGGATGGAATTGACAAGACACTTCTTAAGATGGATGAGCAAAAAGAGGGACTTATCTTCACTAACTTAGTGGAGTTTGACTCAGCCTGGGGCCACAGAAGAGATGCTGAGGGCTATATGAAGGGGCTTGAGGCCTTTGACAAAAGACTTCCTGAGATAATAGCAAAGCTTAATAAGGATGATATTCTTATCATAAATGCAGACCATGGATGTGATCCGACATTTAGGGGAACAGACCATACAAGAGAGTATGTTCCACTTCTTGTTTATGGTCTCGACAGATTTGCAGGAAGAAATCTTGGAACAAGAGATTCATTTGCAGATATTGGAGCAAGTATTGCGAGATTGTTTGGAATAGGAAGGCTTTCAATAGGAAGAAGCTTTGTACCGGTTTCTGGAAACAGGGATGAAAGCTATTAAAATGCCTTTTACGAAGTGTTTTACACTTCATGTTAATTGGGAGGGATGCAAATGCGATTTAGTGAGTTGCTAATAAAAAAACGTGATGGTGCAAGGCTCACAAGGGATGAGATTTCATATATTGTAAATGCATACACAAAGGGAGAGATTCCAGACTATCAGATGTCTGCGTTTCTTATGGCAGTTTACTTTAAAGGTATGGACAAGGAGGAGACTGTTAACCTTACAAAAGCGATGGCAGAGAGTGGAGATACTCTTGATTTGTCTGGAATTAAGGGTGTGAAAATTGACAAGCATTCAACTGGTGGAATAGGTGATAAGACCACTCTTATCATAGGCCCTATCCTTGCAAGTCTCGGAATTCCGGTTGCAAAAATGAGTGGAAGAGGCCTGGGCTTTACTGGTGGAACAATCGATAAGCTGGAATCCATAGACGGGTTTGACACCTCTATTCCGGAGGAAAGATTTATTGATAATATTAACAGAATCGGAATTGCTCTTTCAGGCCAGACTAAAAATCTTGCACCTGCTGACAAGAAGATTTATGCCCTGAGAGATGTTACGGGAACTGTGGAGAATCTGTCTCTCATTGCATCAAGCATAATGAGTAAAAAGCTTGCAGCAAATGCAGATGGAATATGCCTCGATGTCACATACGGATCCGGAGCATTTATGAAAACAAAAGAGGATGCAAAAAAGCTTGCCGAGGCAATGACAGATATTGGAAGGATGGCAGGTAAAAGGGTTGTTGCACTTATAACTGATATGAATGAACCGCTTGGCCATATGGTTGGCAATAATCTTGAGGTTATCGAGGCGGTTAAGGTTCTTAAGGGCGAGGCAGAGGAAAGACTTCTGGATGTATGTCTGTCCCTTGCAGGAGCTATGATTTACCTTTCTGGAAGGCTTGGAGATTACGAAAGACTTACAGATGAGGTTTTGGAAAAAGGAAAAGATATGGCCTTAGGTCAGATAAAGAATGGCGAGGCTTATAAGAAATTCATAGAGTTTGTTAATGCTCAGGGTGGCGACACAGAGCTTATAACTAATCCTGATAAATTTAAGAAGGCTAAGCTTAAGCTTCCGGTTGTCGCAAAGGAACAGGGATATCTTGTCTCAAGGGATGCAAGCCTTGTTGGAGAGGCAGTGCTTTATCTCGGCGGAGGCAGGGAGAATATTGGTGACAGTATAAAGCCGGAGGTAGGAGTTGAGCTTCTTATGAAATCAGGAGACAAGGTGGCAATAGGTGAGACGTATGCGTTTATCTATGCTGACGATGAGATTAGTGGCGATAATGCAATCAAATGTGTTGAAGCGGCATATGAGATAAGTGCAAAATTACCTACAATAGAAAGCTCAGTTTATGCCTTTGTAGAATAAATGAATGAAAAATCAAGTTGTCAAACCTATGAACGTATATTATAATATCAGTATATTTGGTATAGAAAGTATTCTAAGGAGGATTTATTAAATATGGGAATTTTACAGAGATTCAAGGACATCATGTCAGCTAACATCAATGCACTTCTTGATAAGGCAGAAGATCCAGAGAAGATGATTGATCAGACAATGCGTAACCTTAACAGTGATTTAGCAAAGGTTAAGACAGAGACTGCAGCAGTTATGGCTGACGAGGCAAGATGTAAGAGAGAACTCGAGGCTTGTAATGCAGAGATCGACAAGATGCAGAAGTATGCAGAGAAGGCACTTATGGCTGGCAATGAGGCAGATGCTATGAAGTTCCTTCAGGAGAAGAGCAAGCTTGCTGCAACACAGGCAAGCTTACAGCAGAACTACGATGTTTCTGCAGCTAATGCCATGAAGATGCGTCAGATGCATGATAAGCTCGTTAATGATATCAGAGAGCTTGAGTCAAGAAGAGCAGCAATCAAGGCTAAGATCAAGGTTGCTAAGACTCAGGAGAGACTTAACAAGCTCAATTCTTCAATCGGCGATTCAGCATCAAGCATTTCAGCATTTGAGAGAATGGAAGCACGTGCTAACAGCATGCTTGACCAGGCTAACGCAATGTCAGAGCTCAATCAGACTCAGGCAGATTCAAGTGTAGATGCACTTGCTAATAAGTACGATGCAGCTCCAGATGCAGCCGTTCAGGATGAGCTTGCAGCACTTAAAGCTAAGTTAGGAATGCAGTAATATATGTCGAATCTTAATAAGGTTCAAATGGAGGCCTGTTGTCATACCGACGGGCCTCTACTTATTCTTGCCGGAGCTGGCTCGGGCAAGACAAGAGTACTGACTCACAGAATCGCATACTTAATAGATGAGATGGGGGTTAATCCTTACAATATACTTGCCATCACATTCACAAACAAGGCTGCAAATGAGATGCGTGAAAGAGTTGATAACATCGTTGGATTTGGGTCGGAGAATATCTGGGTCAGCACATTCCATTCTATGTGCGTAAGAATTTTAAGACGTTTCAACGAGAAACTTGGTGGAAGTAATAACTTTACAATATACGATACAGACGAACAGAAGATTTTGATTAAGGATATACTTAAATATCTTGAGCTTGATCCGAAGAGATATCCTGAGAAGGCTATGATTTCTGAAATCTCAAAGGCAAAGGAAGAGTTCAAGGACCCAGAGATATACGAGAGAGAGGCAGCGGGAAGCTTTAGAAGGCAGCAGATTGCAAATGTTTATCGAGAGTATCAGAAGAGACTGAAGAAGAACAATGCTATGGACTTCGATGACCTCATCTTTAATACTATCGAGCTCTTTATGCATAATCCGGATGTTCTGCTTATATATCAGAATAGATTTAAGTACATTATGGTTGATGAGTACCAGGATACCAATCACTCACAGTTTATCCTCATTAAGATGCTCGCAGATAAGTATAAGAATCTGTGTGTTGTTGGAGATGATGACCAGTCCATCTATAAATTCAGAGGAGCTGACATCAGTAACATCTTAAATTTTGAGGATGTATATCCTGATGCAAAGATAGTTAAGCTTGAGCAGAACTACAGGTCCACCTCCAATATTCTTGATGCGGCAAACTCGGTTATAGCCTGCAATGAGGGAAGAAAGGACAAAACTCTCTGGACTGAAAATGAGGAAGGCAAAAAGCCAGAGTATATGCTTTATGACAGCGAGTACGAGGAAGCAGAGCATGTGGTAAGAAGGATGAGAGACTTTAGTGAAGAGGGGCGAGATCTTGATGACATCGCAGTGCTTTATAGGACCAATGCTCAGTCGAGAGTTCTTGAGGAGAAGCTTATTCAGTATAATATTCCTTACAGACTTGTAGGTGGTGTCAACTTCTATCAGAGAAAGGAGATAAAGGATTTAATCTGCTATCTCAGAATAATCGAGAATCCTGAGGATGATATATCATTTTCGAGAATAATAAATGTTCCTAAAAGGGGAATAGGAGATACCACGATAAACAAGGTGAAGGATTTTGCCTTTTCCACTGGAATGAGTATGTTTGATGCAACCCTTGACTCGGAGCATATTCCAAATATTGGAAAGGCGAAGGATAAGCTTGAAAAATTCGGAGAGATGATACAGGGCTTTAGAAGCTTTAACCCCGAGGAGGACTCTGTCACTGAACTTTTTGACAGGATACTCGAGGAGACACAGTACGTGGTACTTCTTAAGGCAGAGGGAACTGATGAGGCAAAGGCCAGAATAGAAAACATTGACGAGTTTAGAAATAAAATCGTAAAGTACGAGGAGGAAACTGATAATCCTACACTTACTGAGCTTTTGGAGGATATTTCTCTTGTTGCGGACAGAGATGATAATGGCGAGGAGGATAAAAGAGTAACTCTCATGACTCTTCACAGTGCAAAGGGACTTGAGTTTCCATATGTATTTATGGTTGGCATGGAGGAGAGACTTTTCCCAAGCTTTATGTCAATAGAATCAGATGACCCTGATGCGATTGAGGAGGAGAGAAGACTTTGCTACGTTGGAATTACGAGAGCTATGAAGGAGCTTTACCTTTCAGGAGCTCGTATGAGGAGAATCGGAGGCAATACCCAGTATACTGAGGAGTCGAGATTCGTTGGAGAGATTGCACCAAATCTTCTGGTTAGAAGGAGCGGAAAATCCTTCCAGGCAGGAAGAAGGGATAGCTTATATAAGCAGAACCTTAGCGGAATCAATCAGGCTCAGCTTGGTGGCTTTAGTACATTTGGTTCAAATACATTTTCTGAGGCACGTACTAAGAAAAAGGAGAGTCCGCTAACTATGGATTCACCGCTAATCAATAAGGGAGTTCCAACCCAGACAGATATTGATTATGGTGTTGGAGACACAGTTAAGCACATCAAATTTGGTAAGGGCGTAGTTAAGCAGATAGAAAAGGGTGGCAGTGATTACGTTGTCACTGTTGATTTTGAAAGATTTGGCGAAAAGAAGGTTTTCGCTAGTCTGGCAAAGCTGAAGAAATTATAAATTTTTATCTTTTGGGTAGAATATATTTAAGGTTTATGTTATAATGTGAGCATATTATATGGTAATAAATATTTTTTGAAAGGGAGGACTTAATCTCATGAAGAATTATGATGAAGTAAAAGTTGTTAAGGAAGACGATTGCGTAGAATCAGCAAAGAATGCCATTTTATCAGTAGCAATTATTGTAGGTATTATCACAATGATCGTAGGTATCGCTGTTGCTGTTTACAAGTATCTTACACCTGATTACCTTGACGATTTCGATGACTTTGATGATGATTTTGATGATGATTTCTTTGATGAGGAGCCAGAGATTACAGAGGACGTTAAGCCAGAGGCTGCTTCAGAGGCTACTACAGAGGAGACAGCAGAGTAATCTAATCTTTACACATTTTATGGACTGCAGCCTAGACTGCAGTCCATTTTAAGTTATTCTTAATACTTAGATTAAGTTTTTTTAAGAAATATTCCCTATAATAAAAGAAATGCAAATATTAATATGGTTTATTTTTATTGGAAGGATGAAAGTATGTACAATATTTTAGTATGTGATGATGATAAAGAGATAGTGGAGGCTATTAGCATTTACCTTATTACTGAGGGTTATAATGTAATTAAGGCCTACGATGGTTTTGAGGCTCTTGAGGCTATGAAGCAGGGCGATATTCATCTTCTTGTTATGGATATCATGATGCCAAGAATGGATGGACTTAGAGCAACTCTTAAGCTTAGGGAAACAAGCAATATTCCAGTAATTCTTCTTTCTGCAAAGTCCGAGGATACTGATAAGATTATTGGACTTAATGTTGGAGCAGATGATTACATTACTAAGCCATTTAACCCTCTCGAGCTTGTGGCAAGAGTAAAGTCTCAGCTTAGACGATACACTCAGTTTGGAAACATTGAAAAGACTGATGAGACAGAGGGAATTATTACAAATGGCGGACTTGTAATAGATGATAATGCAAAGAGTGTAACTGTTGAGGGTGAGGAGGTTAAGCTCACTCCGATAGAGTATCAGATTCTTAAGTTCTTAACTCAGAATCGTGGTAAGGTTTATTCGACAAGCTCCTTGTATGAGTCAGTTTGGAACGAGGATGCTATTGGCTCCGAGAATATTATCGCGGTTCATGTTAGACATATAAGAGAGAAGATTGAGATTAATCCTAAGGAGCCAAGATACCTTAAGGTAGTTTGGGGCCAGGGATATAAGATGGAGAAGGTAGATTGATTTGAAGATTAGAAGAATTATATATTCTAGAACGGCAAGGCTTCTTGCGATGTTTTTCTCAGTAGTATTTGCCTCGATATTTGTTATTACAACCTTTGTAATTGTTGCAAAGGAGAATCTTTTTTACGGAGAGGACGTCTCAAAGATTAGCTGTTATCAGGAAAGTAAGGGTGTTAAGGATACACTTAACAATTCCCTGAATGATGTTCTGGGTGACCGTGAAGCGGAGGATAAATACAATCAGATCGATAAACAGAAGACGGTTCTTGAGATAAGTGATTACGCCTCTGGAAGTAATATTAATTATTCCATAAGGGATGTTGAGAGAGAAACCGGATATGATGCGGTGATGCTCAGCTATAATACCATTGATGTTGGTACCTACAAGGATTCAACTGGAAGAACTCACTCGATTTATAACGATTATAATTATGCAATGCTTGATTTTAAGGGCACAACTGCATGGGTGAGGATTGACAATGAATCCTATATGAACCTTATCAAGAAATATACAACTCAAAACAGACAAAAGCTGAAGAAGCTGCCACAGGGTGCAGTGGTGACCGAAAGAAATGCTGAGACTGAAGCTAGTACTGAGGAGATTATAGAGGAATCCTTTGATATGTCCAGCTTCGGAGTATCTACTGAGTCGGAAAAGAATGATACTGCTGAGACTGGGGAGAAGACTGGTGCCGAGAGTAACACTGATGATACAATGCACTCACTGTCAACTGACTATTCAATATATAACAGCTATGATTATAATCAGAATCCTAAGGCAGTCATTTACAAGAATGAGGATCGTACCTATGATGCAAAGATAAACTCGAACTTTGATGATAATTGCGAGATTATTCAGAGCAATGGAAAGACCTTTCTTGTTTCATATGATGAGAGTGTAATCTATAGTGATGTCATGGGATGGGTATCAATAAAGCAGCTAGAGTCAGAGTATTTTTATGTGCCAAAGTCATACATTGACTATTCGAGTACTGCATCAACAGATATTTCAATTCTGTTTGCACCAACATTTACAAGTATCATACCAGCATTTTTTAATGCAATAGATGATTATGATGCAAGTGTATTAAGTGAGATGGCATATGTAAGATATTATCCGAATTATTATGTTGACGGAGTATATTACTGCTACGAGAGCAGTGTTGATGGTAAGGTTGATGTAAATACAAATTCGGACGAGAATCTTGATGTTGACATCGAATCATTTTCGGACTGTAGTGAGGAGATTAAGAGAAACAGTGATGTTGTTCTTATGTACGACTCGGACTCTGGTGAGAGTGCGAGGTGCTACTACGAGACGAAGGATGGATCGAAGGTTAATTATGATTACCTGAATAAAACAAACAGGAGAAAGCTCGAAGAGATTGGTGAGGGCTTTAAGCTTGTAATAGGAATAAACATTGATAAGAATACAATAGTTAGTAATTATTACTGGTATTCTCTGGTATTCTCTCTTTCGAGACTGGTAAGCCATACTGTTCCATTTTTTGTATTATCATTTGTTCTGTTTTTTGTATGTATTATTGTTATGATAATAAATACTGGATCAGTTGTTGACTCGGAGGGAAAGGTAAGCTTCAGGATATACAGATTCGACAGAATACCACTAGAGCTTTTCCTTGCTACGCTACTTGCGACCTTGGTGTTTGTCTATAATGTTTTAGTGAATTTTATTGCATACCATAATGTGGTTGAGCTCACAAGCTATCTTCAGGGTAACAGGGATGTGAATTACGCAATTCTTTCACTTCTTATTGCGGCGTCGATTGCTGCATACGTGGTGCTTATGGAGATGTTTCTCAGCACAGTCAGACGAATAAAGACCAGGCATTTTTGGGACAGCTTCTTTGTTGTCAGATTTTTCAGATGGATTCATAAGAAGATTGATGGACTGAAGCTTGGGCCTAATAAAATAATGGGAGTTCTTGTCGAGGGACTTATATATCTTACGGCCACAGGACTTCTTTTTATTGCGATGGTCTATGCCGTCAGAAAGGGCGACAAGCTATTCTTTTTCACTGCCTCATTTGGTGTAGGCTTAATTCTTTTCGTGGTTCTGTACAAGGTACTGAGAACTGTATCCGGAATAAGAAGTATTCTTGAAGCAACTAAAAGAATAAGTGAAGGAGAAATTGAGAGTAAGGTGCCAGTGGAGGGACTTGATATAAACTGCAGGGAGCTTGCGGAGAATATCAACTCGATTGGAGATGGACTTAATGATGCGGTTAATGCGAGTATAAGGGATGAGAGAATGAAAGCGGACCTTATTACAAATGTTT
Source organism: Lachnospiraceae bacterium UBA1760 (assembly GCA_002314775.1). GTDB lineage: Bacteria > Bacillota > Clostridia > Lachnospirales > Lachnospiraceae > UBA1760. The sequence continues at coordinate 1,896 of DCHE01000029.1, read as the reverse complement.
CCCATGATATTAAGACACCACTCACCTCGATTATTAATTACGTAGCCTTAATTAAACGAGAAAAGGTTGAAAATGATAAGGTAAATGAATACGTTCAGGTTCTTGATCAAAAGTCCCAGAGACTAAAGCAGCTTATTGAGGATTTGGTTGAGGCTTCAAAGGCAAGCTCAGGAAATCTTTCACTTGAGTGTATTAATCTGGACTTTATCGAGCTTTTGCAGCAGACTATAGGAGAGTTTGATGACAAGTTCAATTCAAGAAAGCTTAGCCTGGTTACCCATATGCCGGGTGAACCAGTCATAATATATGCGGATGGAAGAAGATGCTTCAGAATAGTTGAAAATCTTTTTCAGAATGCATTTAAGTACGCAATGCCAGGCACAAGAATTTATCTTGATGTGACATCCGATGATGAATTCTGCACTATGAAGATGAAGAATGTAAGTGAGGCACCTCTTAATATTTCGCCGGAGGAGCTCACCGAAAGATTCGTAAGAGGAGATGAATCGAGAACTACTGAGGGCTCTGGACTTGGTCTTTCAATCGCAAAGGATTTGTCAATTCTTCAAAATGGAACCTTTGAAATTGGAATAGACGGAGATATGTTTACGGTAATTGTAACATTTCCAGTTGCAAAAATACTTGAAAAAACTGAGGAAGATGTTCATAATGATATAGAAATTCCTAAGGAGTAGATAGTTATGGAAAACTTTATCTTCAGTTTAAATGTGACAATTCCGATATTTATAGTAATTTTACTTGGGTATGTGCTTAGAAAAATCAAGTTTCTTACCGAGGAGTTTGTTTCGGTTGCAAACAAATATGTTTTCAAGGTTGCATTACCTGTTATGCTATTTAGAGATATAGCTACTTCTGATATTATTCAGACGGCAAGCGCAAGCTTTGTACTTTATTGTATGATAGTAACCATACTTATGTTTTTGATGGTCTGGCTACTGGCATACCTTGTGCTAAAGGATAAAACTATGGTAGGTGCATTTGCCCAGGGAGCATCCAGGGGCAGTGCAGCTATCTTAGGAGTTGCGTTTGTTGAGAGTATATGCGGAAGTGTTGGTATGGCACCGCTTATGATTGTTGCAGCAGTGCCATTTTTTAATGTACTCTCAGTAATCATTCTGACCTTTTCTGCGTCTCTTGGAAAAGAGGAGACAGGCTACAAGAGAGACAGAAAGGCTGAGATTAAGAAATCCCTTAAGAATATTGCAAAGAATCCAATCATTATCGGTATATTTGCGGGAATACCATTTACCTTGCTTGGTATTAAAATTCCACAGATTCCACTCAAGGCAATAGGCTATGTTTCGAACACTGCAACACCTCTTGCTCTTATTGCAATCGGTGCAGGCTTTGACACAAGGAAGGCCTTAGACAGACTCAGGCCAGCGATAGGGGCATCCTTTATTAAGCTTGTAGGATTACCTCTCTTGTTTCTTCCGTTTGCGGCACTTTTGAAATTTGGAGCAAGTGAGATGGTTGCAATTCTCATTATGCTTTCCTCACCATCAACGGTGACCTGTTATATCATGGCGAAGAACATGGATAATGATGATGCACTTGCATCAAATATCATTGTGATAACAACTTTGTTTTCATCAGTAACATTGACTCTCTGGATATTTATCCTTAGAAGTTTTGGGCTTATATGACCGAAAAATGGCGTATTTATGCGGTGTTTTGGCAAATTAAAAAAAATGAAAAAAAGTGTTGACAAAACACTACTTCATATATATAATTGTAAAAGTGCTGAGGCGATGAAGAAAGCCAAAGCATGAAACCCATGGGATCTTAGCTCAGCTGGGAGAGCATCTGCCTTACAAGCAGAGGGTCAGCGGGTCGAGCCCGTTAACCTCCACCATTTAGTTGCCGACTTAGCTC
>DCHE01000015.1 GCA_002314775.1 Lachnospiraceae bacterium UBA1760 | reverse complement strand
TTAGCCTCTTGACCAACGGACCATGGTCTCGCAATGACTTGCGACTTGCTTATAATATCAAAGACAAGGTCCTTTGTCAACAAAAAAATAAAAAAAATTTTGTACATCAAAAATTGTTAAAAAAATGGTCTATATACGTACGAGAAATGTTACGAAAACTTGATGTTTCAAATGATTTACAAGATAGTATTTTTTATATATTATTATTTTATATTATATTCGGCTGAGCATTGCTAATATTGGCGGGTTCAGTTAATAGTTGCTTATTGATTATTTGATTTTTTTCGTATCTTTACCAATTGAAAGGAAATAATATGGAGAAGTTTATGTGGCTTGGAATCTTACTTGCGGTGCTCGCTGCGGGCATACTTTCTGTTATTTATCTTATAAAGAGAGTCAAGAGATTTTACGTGGTTAAAAAGCTCGCTAAGGGAAGAAGTCTTTATTTTAATTTAATAGGTATTAGCTTTGTAGCTCTTATTTTTATAGTTAGCACATTAGTATTCAGCTTTTTCAATGCAATAATAATTGTAATCCATCTGGTAATGTTCTGGCTTATTATTGATGGTCTTTCCGCTGTTATTAAGAAGCTGTCGAAAAGTAAAAAGAATGAGACAAAGCTGTATTACGAGGGAATTATCGCAATTTTTGTAACAATAGTATATCTCGGTGCTGGTCTTTATCTGAATTACCATGTCTGGGAGAAGGATTATGAACTATCGACAGATAAAAATGTTGGGAATATCAGGATTGTTCAATTTGCAGATTCTCATGTATGCACAACCTTTGATGGAGAAGGATTAAATGAATATGTGGATAAAATGAATGAATTAAATCCTGATGTCATATTAATTACTGGAGACTTCGTTGATGATGGTACTGACAAGGATAATATGATTGCAGCCTGCAAGGCGCTAAGCAGATTAAAAGCAAGGTATGGAGTTTATTTTTCTTATGGAAATCATGATAAGGGATATTACGGTTCTACGAGGGGATTTTCAGCAAGTGAGCTTGAGGCTGAGCTTACTAAAAATGGTGTAATAATTCTTCAGGATGAAACAGTACTTATTGATGATAGGTTTTATCTTGTTGGAAGAATTGACCGCTCTGAAAGCGAACGTGAAAATGGCAGTGAAAGAAGCAGCATGAAGGAACTTATGGCTAATCTGGACTATGATAAATACATAGTAGTTCTGGATCATCAGCCGCACGATTACAAGGCACAGTCGGAATCGGAGGCAGATTTAGTTCTTTCTGGGCATACACACGGTGGACAGCTGTTCCCAATTACCTATGTTGGAGAGTGGACTGGGGCAAATGATGCAACCTATGGACTTAGAAGAATAAATGATACAGATTTTATAGTTACCTCAGGAATATCTGATTGGGAGATTAAATTCAAGACTGGCTGCAAGTCTGAATTTGTTGTGATTGACATAAAAGGAAAATGATAATATTCGCCATATGAACGATAGTGTTTATATGGCGTTTTTTCTATCAAAAATATATCTTGTGTGTTATAATATAAAAGTTGTAGTGTATATTGTATTAGTATATGATTTTGAAGAAACAAAAGGAGATATAATATATGAGTTATATGTCAAAAAATGAGTTAAAAACCTTTGACTTTTCGCAGTCAGAGATTTCATCCATAAAAATTGATGACAAGAACGTATCACTAGTAGTGTTTGATGTAATAATAAATGAAAACAATCCAGAAAACACTGGCTTTAGAAAGATGGCAACAAATGAGCTTACGCTTGAGCTTCTCAAGGTTAGCGAGGTTTGCTTTATCAAGGACGGCTATACAATTCGTGATATGGACGGAAAAATCAGAGAGAAGAAGGAGGATGAAATTCTCGGTAAGGAGGACTACCAGGCATTAATAAAAGGCTTCGGTGGACTCATGCTTGCCGGAATTGAGAAGGACGACGGCTATTATAAGATTTATGTGGATACTGAGGAGTCACTTGTAAGCTATACAATAAAGGTTAAGGCGGAGTCAGATGTGGCGGAGTGGGAGCGTTTCAGAAATCTTCCGGATGAATATAAATAATTGAAAAAAAGCCATGTGTGGTATATAATATTTTAGACATTTATATTAATAAAATGTAAGTTTTTGGAGGGAAAAGAAAATGCAGTTACAGGAAATCAAAGGTGAGGAATTACAAAAATCATCACAGATAGTTAAGAACATTTTGGATTATTACAACAGCAAGGTGGTTGGACAGCCATTTCTTGGTTTTTCAATACTTGTAGCAATGATGTCAAATGGACACATTCTTCTTGAATCAGTGCCTGGTCTTGCTAAGACTACAGCTGCCAAGGTTATGACAGATGCAGTAAATGGATCATTTTCAAGAATTCAGTGTACACCGGACCTTATTCCATCGGATATTGTTGGAACACAGACCTACAACATGGCTACAAACAGCTTTGATACAAAGATTGGACCTGTTTACGGAAATTTTGTTCTTTTAGATGAGATTAACCGTTCAAGTGCAAAAACACAGAGTGCTATGCTTGAAGCCATGCAGGAGCATGCAATAAGCATCGGTGGCGAGACAATCAAGCTTCCAAATCCATTTGTTGTTATTGCAACACAGAATCCTATTGAGCAGGAGGGTACCTATGTACTTCCAGAGGCCCAGCTTGACAGATTCCTGCTTAAGGTTGATCTTGTTTATCCAAAGCCTGTAGATGAGATGGAGATTCTTAACAGAATAGAGAATGATGTATTTGAAGAGAAGCATGCAGTTGCTTCAATCGAGGATGTTCTCTTCCTTCAGAATCTTACAAAGAGAGTTTATATGGATCCGGCTATCAAAAAATATATTGTCGATATTGTTCAGGCAACCAGAAATACTGAGAGAATTCTTCCAAAGAACCTTTCACAGTACGTTGAGATGGGTGCAAGTACAAGAGCTGCAATTGCATTTATGGAGGCAGCAAAGGCCGTGGCAATTATAAATGGAAGACCATTTGTTACACCAGATGATGTTAAGTCTATGAGATATGCAGTATTAAGACACAGAATTATGCTCAACTTCGCAGCAATCGCTGACGGGGTTAAGGAAGAGACAATTATTGATGCGATTTTAGGAGCAGTTAAAACACCATGAGAATGAATTACATTTCAAGAATTCAGACGAACTTGAAAAGGTTTAAAAGCATTCGCACCAATAAGCCAACCTCAAGTCTTCTGGATGGTTCATACAACTCGGTATTTAAGGGCAGAAGTATGAACTTTGATGAATTAAGAGAATATGTTCCAGGTGATGACATAAAGGATATTGACTGGAAGGCATCGTCAAGAAGCCATAAAACTCTTGTCAGACAGTACATTGCTGAGAAGAGGCATAACATTATGCTTGTTATGGACACTAACAGACGAATGCTAGCCGAGACCTCAGGAAGTGAGGAAAAGAAGGATGCAGCTATTATGGCAGCAGGAACTCTGGCTTTTATGGTTAATCACTCGGGGGATTATGTTAGTGCAGTTAGCTCCACGGAGAATGGAATCAGTCATTTTCCGTTCAAAAATGGTCTCATGAATATTGAGATGATATTGGAGAGCTACAGTAAAAGTGTGACTATGACTAACAGAACCTCAATCAACGCTGCGCTTGACTTTATTCTTCATAACTTTAGACGACATATGATTATTTTCATTGTCACTGATTTGGAGGGTATCAGCGAGATTGATGAGGCAATTTTAAAGCGACTTAAGGTTAGAAATGATATCCTGCTAATAAATATTAATGACTCAGATATCTCAGGAAAAAATGTATATGATATGAACGGTGACGATTATATTCCGGGATTCTTTACTGAGGACAAAAAGCTTATTAAGCTTAGAGAAGAGAGAAAACAGAGACTGATTATGGAAAAGGAGAGAAAGCTGGTTCAGTACGGAATAGCTTCCATATCAGTTGATGGTTCTGAGGATATAGATACACACATCTTAGAGCTTTTGAATAAGCATAAATCTGAGATGAGATAGGCAAAAAAAGAGGGTAGTTATGAAGACAACGGTTAAATTACAGAATACATTTTCATATGCTTTATGGCCAATAATAATAACAGGTGTAGTTGTTGGACTTATTGCGTTATATTTCATAATTCCAATTTTGTACAGGAAAATAAAAGGAAGAAAGAAGAAGGTTAAGCCGGCTCCTGTATTTGTAAAGCCTTCTGTATCTCAGCTTGATTTACTTAAGAAAAAGTATATTGCAGAGCTTTATAAGATTGGAGATGCACTGAATAAAAAGAAAATCAACACAAGACAGGCTTATCAGAAAATGTCTTCCTGCATCAGACATTTTGTGTTTGATGCGACTGGAATTAAGGTTCAGAATTATACACTTAGCGATATAAATGCACTTGGAATGCCAATTTTATCAGAGTTAATTGCAGAGTATTATACTCCAGAGTTTGCAAAGCATTCTTATGGAAATGTTGGTCAGTCAATAGAGAAGGCAAGATGGGTAATTGAGAGATGGAATTAAGATATAGTGTTTTCGTATATATTGGACTTGCAGTTGTTGCAGTTCTGCTGGTTTTCCTCTTTGTTAAGTTCAAAAAGCAGAAGGGCTATAAGGGCGGTAAGAAGGTTGTAAATACCCTTATTGAGGACGAACCATATTTTAAAAAAAGACAAAAATTATATAAGCTTTATTCTGGCTTTATTGCAGCGGCAATGCTTGTTGGAATATTTGGTTCATTTCTTATGCTTGCTAGACCGATTAAGATTCAGAGGATTAACAAGCAACAGTACAACAGAGATATAATGCTCTGTATCGATATTTCAACCTCAGTTGATTATCTAAACATGAAGGTAATTGGTGAATTAAAAGATACTGTTGAAAGCCTGAAGGGTGAGAGATTTGGAATTCTCATTTTCAATACAAGCTCAGTTCTGCTTACTCCTCTCACCGATGATTATGAGTTCATTATTGAGCAGCTCGACAATGTTGAGAAGAGTCTTAAGATGAGAAATGATTACTCAAACTACGGATATCTGTCAGATAACTGGATGTATCTGAATGAGTACATTTCTGCAGGAACTCTTGTTGGAAATGAAGAAAGAGGCAGCTCACTTATCGGTGATGGACTTGCTACAGCAGTTTATGATTTCACTGATCTTGACCAGGACAGAAGCAGAATTATCATTTTTACAACTGATAACGATCTTGCAGGTGAGTCGATTGTTACAACAACAGAAGCCTGTGCAATAGCTAAAAAGAATAATGTTACCGTATATGGTGTTGGAACAAAGGAAATGACAGATGAAAATCTTCTTGAGATGAAGGCAGGAGTTGAGTCAACAGGCGGAAGCTTCTTCCTTGAGGAGGAGTCAGGCTCGTTTAAGCAGATAGTTGAAAAGATAAACAACGAGAGCAAGACTCTTCTAAAGGGCGAAACAGAGATAAATAAGATAGAAAGACCATTCTTCCCACTGTTAATACTTATTTTATCAATATCAACAATGGTAGTATTTATGAAGGTTACAAAGAGATAGAGGTACAAGATGTTTACAATTAATCCAATCATTCCAATTTGGTTGATGGCTATAATATGTGTCATTCTTCTTTTGTTCAGACGAAAAGGACTGTGGCCATATGTAAGGCAGATAATTCTTATTGCGTTGCTATTTTTAATAAATTTGCGAGTTATGGTTCCATCTAATGAGGCTGTTTCTACGCAGGTTGACATGGACTTGAATGTTGTATTTGTTATTGATGATACAATTAGCATGCTTGCAAATGACTATCCGGGAGGAAAGACAAGACTTGAGGGCATGAAGTCGGATTGTGAGTATATAATTGATTCGCTTTATGGCTCAAGATTCACTGTTATAACTTTTCATAATAGTGCGAACCTGTTAACGCCACTTTCAGACAATGTAAGCTATACAAAGAGTCTTATCAATGCAATCTATCCGCTTGATCAGTTCTATGCACATGGTACTACACTGAATACTCCTATAGCAGTAATGCAGGATACATTAAAGCAGATTAGTGAAACTAAAGGTGGCAATACTATTGTATTTTTTATAAGTGATGGGGAAATAACAAATGGTTCATCTCTTGAATCCTATTCATCAATAAAGGGTATGGTTTCAGGAGGCGCAGTTCTTGGTTATGGTACAGAGTCTGGTGGAAAGATGTATGTTAAGTCCTACTCAGACCAGTTAGAGGTTGTTCAGGATAAATCTACATATCCATATACTGATGCTATATCAAAGATTGATGAGGGTAATCTTAAACAGATAGCTTCAGATCTTGGGGTTGAGTATATAAATATGCAAGGAAGTAAGACTGAAATTGACAGGCTGATTAAGGAGTCGATAAATAACGCAGTAAAGAGTGATGCTAAAATTGTTGGGGCAGGCTTTGCTGATATATATTTCTGGTTAGCAATTCCTGTTATTATAATTCTTGTATTTGAATTTATAGATTTTAGAAGGAGGTCATAATATGAAGAAGATTATTATTTCTGTTGTTGGCGGATTATTCGCTATTTGCTTTACACTGTTATTAGTTAATTATATTGACAATGAGAACAATCGTAAGGCTTACGATAACGGTGAGTATAGTATCAGAACCTTCAATAGTCTCGGTGTTACCCAGTCATATATTGAGCCTTATAACGAGGGTTGTATGTATTACCAGGAGGGTGATTACGAGAAGGCAATCGAAAAATTCAGAGAGGCCCTTGAAAAGAATCCAGGCCATGATAATGATATTGAGTGCAGTATCAGAATAAATCTTGCATTATCAATGATTGCACCTATCGACATAAAAAATGCTAATCCTGAAGAAAAGGAAGCAATTCTTGTTATTATCAAGGAAGCAAAGAAGGTTCTGTGTGATGAGGAATGCGCACATATGGATGATGAGGACGGCCATAACAAGGAGGCTCAGAAATTAAAGGATGAGCTTGATCAGATGGAGAAGGAGCTCACACAGGAGCCTGAGAATGGTGGCAATGGTGATGACAATAATACTGAGGAACCAACAGAGGAGCCTAAAGAACCAGAAAATTCTGATGATGTGCAGAAGCAGCTTGAGGATATTCAGAATCAGAGTAACCAGCAAAGATCATCTGAGATGCAGGAATACGGAGATGATGGAATTTGGGGAAATAATGGCTACTACGATGGTAATTGCTGGTAAAGTATTATAGGGTTTATACTTAGGAGGTAAAGCTATATGTATTGTGTCAACTGTGGTAATACTGTTAAAGACGGTGTTTTGATGTGTACTATTTGTGGCGAACCAATGCAAAATAGAAGCTTCGAACCTCTTTCATACAAAGATGACGATTTATATAGTACCAAAACCACTATGATAAATGGAAAGCCTGTCGATTCTACAGTAGGAAATTTCAAGAAGAAGGAAAAGCGTAATAATAGAATTAACAGCATCATTGGAAATACCATGGACAATGCAGCAGATAATGCTAATTATGACTATGGCAGAAAAAGTATTAACTCGGGTGTATATAAGAATAAGATTATGTCACTATTGTTCCTGCAAAGGACTATGGATCCTAAGATGTATTTTAAACTGAAGCTTATTCAGACTGTGATATATTTTATTCTGATAATTATTTTTATCTATGTTTTGACAAGATATATTGGCAATCTTGGAGTAGAAAATCAGGAAATGCACGAGCTGATGCAGTTACTGAGTGAATAAATAACAGGTGACAAGGTATCCACCATATCGATGGATACCTTGTCATCTGTGACTTTTAACTCACATTATACAAGGAGGGATTTTGTATGAGTTTATGGGAAAATATGCGTATTGAATGGCGAGAAAGTGATGAGAAAAGGGATGAAGGACTTAAAGAACCAGAGGATATTCAGATTTATAGAAGCCTTGATTATAAAGGTGGAAATATAACTGAGGAGCTTCTTATTGCGGCAGCTAAGAATGAGTCAAAGTATCTTGTACTAGGTAGTGATGAGTATGTAAACAGCTCAAAATTTGATTTATATAAAACAAATGATGATAATGCACCAACAATAGTAAGTGTTCATGGTGGAGGCTGGTTTTACGGAGACAAGGAGTTATACAGATTCTACTGTATGTATCTCTGCCAGAAGGGCTTCAATGTTATAAACTTTAACTATAGACTGGCTCCGGAGAATGCATATCCATCTGCAGTTGAGGATGTATGTATACTGATGAACTTCCTTAGAGACAATAAGGAAGCACTCGGGCTTGATATGGATAATCTTTTTATGGTTGGTGACAGTGCGGGAGCAAGTCTTGCGAACTTTTATGCGATTATTTCATCGAATAAAGAATACAGAGAAAAGCTCGGATTTATTACAAGTGATGTTAAGCTTAAGGGAGTGGCCTTAAACTGTGGACTATATGAGATGAAAGAGTGTAGAGACAGAGTTTTAAAATTCCAGTTTATTCATGCAAAGCTCACAGAGGAGGATATTTATCTTCACGATAATGTGTTAGACTTTATCAGCAAGGACTATCCACCAGCATATATTATGTGCAGCGTAAATGATGGCTTGTACAAAAAATCTAAGCCTTTAGCTGATAAGCTTGAGGCAAATAAAACCTACTATGAATACAAGGAATACGGACAGAATAATAAAGAGAGCGGTCATGTATTTCACCTTGATCTTAAAAATGAAGAAGGAACTTACTGTAATGAGGATGAAATCAGATTCTTCAGGAGTCTGATATAAAATAAAACGATATATCTATTATTTAGGAGGACATTATATGGCTTGGTATAATGAGGCTAGTTTTTATCACATTTATCCACTTGGACTAACAGGTGCACCAAAACAAAATGATTATGGGGAGCCAGTTTCAAGGCTTAATACACTTGTTCCATGGATTGATCATATAAAGGAGATAGGATGCACCGCGCTTTATATCGGACCTCTTTTTGAGAGTGTTGGTCATGGCTACGAGACCACAGATTATAAGAAGCTTGATTCAAGACTTGGTACCAATGAGGATTTAAAGAGCTTTGTAAAGAAATGTCACGAGGCAGGACTTAAGGTAATATTTGATGGTGTTTTCAACCACACAGGAAGAGATTTCTTCGCCTTTAAGGATATTAAGGCAAACAGGGAGAACTCAAGATATAAGGACTGGTACTGTAACGTTAATTTCTGGGGGAACAATGAGTATAACGATGGCTTCTCATACACAAACTGGGGCGGCTACAATTTACTTGTAAAGCTTAATCAGAGAAATCCTGAGGTTAAGGATTATATCTGTGACGTAATCAGATTCTGGGTATCAGAGTTCGATGTTGATGGTATCAGACTTGATGCAGCAGATGTACTTGACTTCGACTTTATGAAGGCACTCAGATATACTGCAAATACAGTCAAGGAAGACTTCTGGCTTATGGGTGAGGTTATTCACGGAGATTACTCTAGATGGGTAAATGGCGAGACTCTTCACAGTGTAACAAGCTACGCGCTTCACAAGGCACTTTACAGCGGCCATAATGATCATAATTACTTTGAGATTGCTCATACAATCAAGTATCTGCAGAATATGGGCAAGCTTAATCTCTACAATTTCGTTGATAACCATGATGTTGAGAGAATATACACAAAGCTTTCCAATAAGGCACATTTTGTACCAGTACATGTGCTTTTATATTCGCTTCCAGGAGTACCAAGTATTTACTATGGTTCAGAGTTTGGAATCGAAGGAAGGAAGGAAAAATGGTCTGACGACAGCTTAAGACCAGCATTAAATATTGATGACTATAAGACGGCAGCGAAGGATAATCCATTTACTGCATTAATAAAGGCACTGGGTGAACTTAGACAGAAGACACCTGCTCTTAGCTACGGAAGCTATGCAGAGTTAAAGCTCACAAACAGACAGTTTGCATTTGCGAGAGATTTAGATGGAGTAAGAGTTATCACTGCAGTTAATAATGATGACAATGCTTCCGGCTTTGACCTTCCATGTGGCAACGCAGCTTGTTATGTTGGTGCGGTGACAGGAATTAAGGTCCCAGTAAGTAACGGCAGAATCAGCTTTAACCTTCCTGCAAATAGTGGAGATATTTTTGTACCAGACGGTGAGATGCCAGAATATAAGCCTGCGACAGAGAAGATTATCGAGGAGATTAAGGTAATCGAAGAGGCGAAAAAGGAAGAGAAGAAGGAAAAGCATATTGAGGAGAAGATAGAGGTTGTAAACGCTGAGGGTAAGACTGAAGTAGTATCTAGCGAGCTTCCAGAAAATGTCGATATGAATAAGAATCCAGACGATATGACAGTTCCTGAGCTTCAGGCAGCTATCATCAATAAGATGGCTAAAAATGGTCCGGTAAATGATCAGATGAAGAAGACAGTTACAGATAATATCTGGCATGATTCACTTGTAAACTGGTTTAAGAGTTTTAGATAGAATGGAGTAGTATATGAAGGTATCTGTAGTAATACCAGTATATAATGTTGAGAATTACATAGAGGAGTGTCTTGAGTCAGTAATCAATCAGACTATTGATGAGCTTGAGATTATTCCAATCCATGATGCGGGAAGTGATAATTCCTTTGAGATAGTAAAAAGAGTTGCCGCAGCGGACAATAATCCAAAGCATAAATACGTACTGCTTGAAAACGAAGTAAACAAAGGTCTTGCAGCAACAAGAAATGTTGGTATTGAAAATGCAAGCGGAGAATATATTTATTTTCTGGATTCAGATGATAAGATTACCTTAGATGCGATGGAAACTCTTTACGAGAGAGCTAAGAAGGAGGAATTAGATGCGCAGATTTTCTGTATGGATTTCCTCTTTGAGACCGAGGAACTCTACGAGAAGTTTAAGAATAATCCATCGAAGTTCAAGGGTGAATATCCTGATAAATACAGTGGAAGAGAACTCTTCAAAAGGTGGATGGAGGTTTGGGACTGGATACCTGTTCAGCCAAGATACTTCTACAGAAGAGAATTTCTTATTGAGAATAATCTTAGATACACACCGGGAATGCTTCACGAGGATGAAACCTTTGCATTCAATGTACTAATGAATGCTAAAGCAGTCAGGGTTACTAACGACAAGTTTTTTATTAGACGTGTCAGAGAGGACTCGATTATGAGTGGTCATATGACCATGAGAAATGTTGAGGGCTGTGTGATTATTCTTGACCACATATCAAGCTTCCTTGATACAATAACTGATAAGGAACTGATTAGCGCTGTTAATTTTTACTCCTACAAGATATTTAATGACGTAGTTAGAAAGTATAAGAAGGTTGTCGAATTTGATCCGAATGGAATGGATTATGATAAGCTTCCAGATACAGTGAAGGGAAGCGAAAAGAGACTTTCAATCTTCCATATGGTCGAGGCCATGGGAAGATATTTGCAGTAGCTTAGACCTGCCGCAGAAGGGTCCTGCGTAAGCGGAGGTTGGCTAAGATTTACATATTATAGAGGAAATATTTATGAATTCAGATAATAAAAAAAAGAAATCGCTCTATGTATGCTCATCATACTATCAGGTTTTTCTTACTCTTTTGAAGATTCTCTCGAGAAAGGAAAGGGCAGATATTTGTCTCGAAATTCATGGAGTGGAGACTGCTGTAAGCCTTTCTGATTCGCTAATTCGGATTAGTGGTGTAGAAAAGGTATATGTTGTTCCTACAACCGACAAGGTCTATCCATATATTCAGAGAAATGCATCCTTCATACCATGGCAAAGAAGAAGGCTTGTTAGGCATGTAGATAAGATATTTGAAGGCAAATTCGATAAGGATAAGTACGATGAGATAAATATCTACTGGGATTTATCTTACGTTGGAACTTATCTGAATATTAAGAAGATACATTATATCCTGCATGAGGACAGCCTAAATTCCTACAAGCATATAAAAAAGAACAGACCGAATTACAGCTACATTTACTCAAGACCGAGAATTAAATTTCAGCTAAAAAAACTATTTGGAATAGTGATACCATTTGGCTATTCAAAGTATTGTGATGTTATAGAAGTAAATGACATAGAAGGAATTGAGATTCCAACGGACAAGGTAAGGCAGGTTGTAAGAAAGGATATTGAGAATACACTTACCAGGGAAGAGAAAAAGAGTATTTTCTCTGCATTCTTCTCCGATGAGAAAAAGGAAGGTGTAAGTGGCGAGGAGAAGAGAGTTCTTATCCTTACAGAACCATTTTTCCTCACAGGAAGGCTTCCGTCCAAGGAAGCTCAGATTAAGCTTTATGAGGATATCATAGACAAATATAAAGGCGAAGGAAGAATTTATATCAAGGCACATCCGAGAGATAATGTAAAATATGAAGAGTATTTTAAAGAGGCTGTTGTAATGCAGAAAAACGTACCAACTGAGGTATTAAACTTTGATGAGAATTTCAAATTTGAAAAGGCAATCACAGTGACTTCCTCGGCAGTTCAGGGCATTGATGGAGCTAAGGAAAAACTGTACCTTGGACCGGAGTTTTTAGAAATATATAAAAAATACTAGATTAGTAGCTTTGTCAGCATGATTTAGTCAGGATTTATGACATTTGTTTATTTGTTTAATACTAAGGATTGGAGAGTATAAGTATGAAGATAATAGGTGTAATACCAGCAAGATATGAATCATCAAGATTTCCAGGCAAGCCACTTGCACTTATATGTGGCAAGCCAATGATTTGGTGGGTTTATAACCAGGCAATTAAGGTTGAGGCATTTTCGGAGGTTATGGTTGCAACTGACAGCGATAAGATATTTGATGCCTGCAAGGAGCTTGGAATTAATGTCAGGATGACAAGTGATACTCATCAGACTGGAACTGACAGACTTGGCGAGATTGCCAAGAATGAGGAGGCAGACTTCTACGTTAATATTCAGGGAGATGAGCCTCTAATTGAGCCAGCTGTAATTCAGACTATCGTTGATTATAAGATTAAACATCCAGAGGTGGAGGTAATCAACACCATGACTGCGCTTGAGGAAGATCAGGATGTAAATGCTTTATCTATAGTTAAGGTTGCTGCAGCTAAAAATGATGACCTTTTGTACCTTTCACGTTCACCTATTCCTAGGTCAAAGAAGGGCGGACAAATTGACTACAAGAGACATCTTGGTTTATATGGCTTATCTCGTGAGGCACTTCTATTTTATGCAGGAGCTGATAGAGGCTTTATAGAGAGTATTGAGGATGTCGAGATGCTTAGATTCCTTGAAAATGGTTACAGAATCAAGATTTTAGAGGTAACCTCTGAAAGTCTTGGAGTAGATAATCCAGAGGATATTGCTAAGGTTGAAGCAGTAATGAATAAGAGATAGTATTTGAGAAATACAGAAACGGAGACATTATGCCAAAGGTATCAGTATTAATACCAGCCTACAATGTTGAATTATATATTAGAGAATGTATAGACAGTGTTTTAGCTCAGACCCTGCAGGATTTTGAGATAGTTATTATAGATGATGCTTCGACTGACAGCACTCTGGATATTCTTCGCGAGTATGAAGCGAAGGACAATAGAATCAGAGTATACTGTCACGAGAAGAATAAGGGACAGTCATGTGGTAGAAATAATGCACTTAGTCATGCAACAGGTGAATATGTATATATGCTTGATGCAGATGATATGATTGAACCATTTATGCTTGAGGAGCTTTATAACGATTCAGTCAAGAACAATCTGGATATTGTTGGCTTTGAGACTAAGAACTTTTCGACCGATAAGAATTTTGAAAAAAATGTAGCAATTAAGACTATTACTTACGATGATACAGATGTATTAGATGGAAGGGAAGCTCTCATTTACTGTATGGAGAATGAAACATTTTCACTTTCTACTCCTACATTTTTTATGAGAAGGGATTATCTTAACGACAATAATATCAGGGTTGTAGAGGGAATACTTCACGAGGATGTTGGTTATATCTTTGAATTAATTGTGAAATCTGAGAGGGCAAGATTCGTCCATAGGACTTATTTTCTAAGAAGAATCAGAGCCAATTCAACTATGACAAAGGGCTTTACTGCAAAGAATATTGAGGGTTATTTAAAGAGCTTCTATAAGCCCTTTGATATTGCGGATTTTATTGACAAGTATAGCGATAATGAGAGATTTATCCTGGCAGTGAAGAAGTATCAGAGAGAATCCTTCGGAAGACTAAATCAGCTCTATTGTGATTCAGTTGATGCAATAAACAGTGAAAAGGGTGGCAATGTTTCGCCAGAGATAGAAAGAGCCCTTGAGATGGTTAAGCTTAGCTGGGGCGGACTCTTGCCTGTTAGAAATCTTCCTGAGAGAGTTTATCTATGTGGAACTGGTTCATACACCGAAAGAGCAATTAGAAGAATAGGCCTTTCAGATACAATAATAGAGGGCATAATTGTTTTGGATAAGAATAAGAATG
Organism: Lachnospiraceae bacterium UBA1760; assembly: GCA_002314775.1. Taxonomy (GTDB): domain Bacteria; phylum Bacillota; class Clostridia; order Lachnospirales; family Lachnospiraceae; genus UBA1760. The sequence goes on along the minus strand of DCHE01000015.1, from coordinate 28,246 downwards.
CGTTCAGGGGCTATAAGCTTATCGAGGCTACTGATGCGAAAAAGGATATACCAGTAGTTATGAGTGTATCTAGATACTTTAAGACTGAGTACAAGAATGAATTAGAAAAAGCAGGAATATATGATTATATTGTGCTTGATTTTTAATTCTGATAATTATAATAAATGAGTCAATTATCTGACTAAAAATGGGGGAAGCATGCTTAAGATTAAAGATGAATGTACTGGCTGTATGGCCTGTTATAATATATGTCCGGTTTCTGCAATAAGTCTTGATAAGAATGAATATGGATTCATCATTCCTGTCATTGATGAAGCAAGATGCATAAACTGTGGTATGTGTGATAAGGTATGTCCTATCGAGGGCAAGGCTTCACATATTTTACCTGATGAAGAGTTTGATAAAGAGATAGAAGAGGGAACCACAAAGAAGGTCGGTCAAATGCCACTTGGTGCATTTTCAATGTATCATAAGGACGAGGAGGTTGTTAAGATTTCTTCCTCTGGTGGAGCCTTTTATGCACTTGCAAAAAATGTAATAAATAAGGGCGGAATAGTATTTGGTTCCTACTATGATACGGATAAGAAGCTTTGTTATATGACAGATACTGATACGGTTAGCCTTGATAAGATACTAAAAAGCAAGTATGTAGAGAGTCATATTGGCAATAATCTTACCAAGGTTAGGAAGGAGCTCGAAAAGGGAAGAGAAGTTCTCTTCTGTGGAAGTCCTTGTCAGGCAGCAGGCGTAAGAGCATTTCTCGGTAAGGCTTATGACAATCTGCTTGTGGTTGACTTTACCTGCGGCGCAGTGACCGCAAATGCATACCTGACAGCATATCTTGATGAGCTTGAGAAGGAGCATAATTCAAGGGTAGTAGAGCTAAACTTTAGAGACAAGAAATACGGCTGGGGCCAGTATTCCCTTTATGTGGAATTTGAAAATGGTGAGCATATCAGGGAGACAGCGATGCTTAATCCATATTTCTTCTGCTTCTTAAGATCATCGATGCAAAGACTTAGCTGCCATGGATGTCATTTTTCAGATGCACATGAGAGTGATATAGTGCTTGCAGATTTTTGGAGAGTTTATCAGTTCGATGTAGATGCAAATGACAGCTCGAAGGAAAGCTTTAATGAAGACTCGAATGAGAATTCGAATAATAGAAGGGGAATATCTCTTGGTCTTGCAATGACCAAAAAGGGGCTTAAGGCACTTGGTGAAGTGGCTGAATATATGCATATCGAGAAGCTTGATACTGAAAAAGCAGCCTATAATCTTAAAAGAAGAATCAGCCCAAGGTCAAAGCTGGGTGAGATTTTTACTGATCAAAGGAGTGCATATGTCGATGGAGTTTCAGCTCTCAGAGACAGACTTCTTACAGATGACCAGAAGGAATTATTTAAATTAAGGCAGTACTTCCTTGATAATCCGGAGGAAAAAATAAAGAATCCAGAGAAGTACGAGGAAATTGTCGGTAGAGGCCAGATAGTATTCTAATTATTTACCAATAACTATGAATAATACATTAAAAAGAATTTGAATAATACATTAATAAAAACTTGAATATTCTTGACATTAATAGGACATTATTATATATTATTCATTGATTTGGATTTTTATCCAGCTAGACCATTTTTTTAAGCCTTGCGGACAGGCGGGTCGATTGCCGAGTGTGACTAGGGCACACATTATTGATTGAGATTAAATTCTCAAATTTTATAAGTTGATTTATTAACATCATGCAAAAAGCATATCATCTTGTGAAACGGTCAATAAGAGCGGTAACGGTTGGATAAACTCTTTATAATTCCTAAGCCTTGCTTGGGGTGGCATAATTCGTATTATCAATGTATGTGATATAAGGCGTGAGTTAATAGGACTTACGCCTTATTTTTGTTTATGAGTAACTGTTATCAGATGACTTTCTGAGCGAGTTATTAATATGCAAGCTGTAAGGTAACTAATTCGATTTTGAAAGGCAAACAGGATGGATCTTAAGAGACAGATTTCAGCACCACTTTATGAGGCGCTAGAAAAATTCAGAAAACAGAGAATTGTTCCCTTTGATGTTCCGGGACATAAGAGAGGAAGAGGAAATAAAGAACTCACAGACTTACTTGGTGAAAGGTGTGTTGGCATTGATGTTAATTCCATGAAGCCACTTGATAACCTGTGTCATCCGGTTTCGGTAATCAAGGAAGCCGAGGAGCTGATGGCGGATGCATTTGGTGCAGAACATGCATTTTTCATGGTCGGTGGTACAACACAGGCAGTGCAGAATATGGTTTTATCAGTATGTAAGCATGGAGATGAGATTATTGTACCTAGAAATGTTCATAAGAGTGTTATCAATGCTCTTATTCTCTGTGGAGCAACGCCAGTTTATGTAAATACAGAGATTAATCAGAGACTAGGAATTGTTCTTGGAATGACAGTTGAACAGGTTGAGGCTGCCATTAAGGCTCATCCAAAGGCTGTTGCTGTTTTAATAAATAATCCTACCTACTATGGAATTTGTTCTGATATAAAATCAATAACAGATATGGTTCATTCCTACGGGTTAAAGGTGCTTGCAGATGAGGCGCATGGAACTCATCTTTACTTTGGAGATAACCTTCCTATGAATGCCATGAGAGCGGGGGCAGATTTGGCGGCTATCTCAATGCATAAATCTGGGGGTTCCCTTACACAGAGCTCAATTCTTCTCACAAATAACGGCATGAACGCTGATTATGTGAGTACCATAATAAATATAACAATGACAACAAGTGCTTCCTACCTGCTTATGGCAAGCTTGGATGTTTCAAGAAGAAATCTTGCCCTTCGTGGAAGACAATCCTTCGAGAAGGTTACGGAGTGGGCAGAATATGCGAGGGAAGAGATAAATGCCATCGGTGGCTACTATGCCTACGGCAAGGAGCTCTGTAACGGAAGCTCGGTATATGATTTCGATGTGACCAAGCTGTGTGTATTTACAAGAGATATCGGTCTTGATGGAATTGAGATATATGATATTCTTCGTGATGAGTATGATATTCAGATTGAGTTCGGTGACATCGGTAATATCATGGCCTACATCTCAATCGGTGACAGAATCCAGGATATCGAGAGATTAGTTGGTGCCTTAGCTGAGATTAGCAGAATTTACAGCAAGGATATTAAGAGGTTTGAGATTGACAGAGAGATGCTTCTTCCTAATGTTGTAAAGTCTCCGCAGGAGGCATTTTATGCTGATAAGGAGAGACTTCCAATAAAGGAAACTGTCGGAAGAATTTCAGGAGAGTTTGTTATGGCATATCCGCCGGGAATTCCAATTCTTGCACCAGGCGAGGAGATTACAGAGGATATTATTGATTACATTTTATACTCCCTTGAGAAGGGCTGCTCTATGCAGGGTATGGAGGATTCGAACCTTGAGTATTTAAATGTACTTAAGTGATAATAATTAACAAGAAATAAATATACTTGATATATAGAAGGGAAAAGCTATATGGAATTTTGGTTTTCGGAGTTACACTCTCCACAGGTAAAATTTGATATAAGAGTTGACAGTCAGCTTTTTTCGGGCGAGAGCGACTACCAGAGAATAGATGTGTTTAATTCACCGGAATTTGGCAAGTTTCTCACTCTCGATGGCAGCGTAATTTTCTCGGAGCAGGACTGTTTTATCTACAATGAGATGGTTGTGCATGTGCCTATGGCAGTACATCCAGATATAAAGAGTGTTCTTATCATCGGTGGTGGCGACGGCGGAGTATCAAAGGAGCTCATCAACTATAAAACAATCGAGAGGATTGATATCGTTGAGCAGGATAAGATGTTTATCGATGTGTGTAAGAAGTATTTCCCAGATACAGCAAAGGGACTTTACGATGACAGGGTTCATATCTTCAACACAGATGCGTTAAGGTATCTCAGAAAACAGAAGAGTGAATATGACTTAATTATAAATGATGCAACAGACCCATTTGGAGCTTCAGAGGGATTCTTTACAAGAGAGTTCTATGGCAGCTGCTACAATGCCCTTAAGGAGGATGGAATACTAGTTTATCAGCACGGAAGTCCATTCTATGATGAGGATGAGGAGGCCTGCAGAAGCATGCATAGAAAGGTTTATCATACCTTCCCGATAAGCCGTGTTTATCAGGCACATATCCCAACAAGTCCATCAGGCTACTGGTTATTTGGATTTGCTTCAAAGAAATATCATCCAATCAAGGATTTCAAGAAATCAGAGTGGAAGGCTTTAAATATTCCAACTGAGTATTACACACCTAATCTTCATATGGGTGCATTTATGCTTCCTAAGTATGTTGAGGAATTACTTAAGGATGAAGAGGGAAGAAGAAAATAAATTTAGAATAAAGATTTGATTTAGATTAATAAATACTAGTTTGATTTAGGAGGATTAATAAATGAGCAGAGTTTTAGTTATTGGTTGTGGTGGAGTTGCAGGTGTTGCAATTCATAAGATTTGCCAGGTTAGTGAGGTTTTTACAGAGCTTATGATCGCAAGCAGAACCGTTTCAAAGTGCGACAAGCTTAAGGAAGAACTTGAGGGAAAGACAAAAACTAAGATTGAGACTGCAAAGGTTGATGCAGATAATGTTGAAGAGCTTATCGCCCTTATCGAAGGCTATAAGCCGGATGTTGTACTTAACGTGGCACTTCCATACCAGGATTTAACTATTATGGACGCCTGCCTCGCATGCAAGGTTCCATATGTTGATACAGCAAACTACGAGTGCGAGAATACAGATGATCCAGAGTGGAGAAAAATCTACGAGGAGAGATGTGAGAGACTTGGCTTTACAGCTTATTTTGACTATTCATGGCAGTGGGCCTATAGAGAGAAATTTGAGGAGGCTGGTATAACAGCTCTTCTCGGAACAGGCTTTGACCCAGGTGTAACAAGCGTATTTACTGCTTATGCTAAGAAGCATTACTTTGATGAGATTCATACAATTGATATCCTTGACTGCAATGGTGGAGACCATGGCTATCCATTTGCAACAAACTTCAATCCTGAGATTAACCTTAGAGAGGTTTCTGCACCAGGCTCATACTGGGAGAATGGAAAATGGATTGAGACAGAGCCGATGGCAATTAAGAGAGAGTATAACTTCGAGGGCGTTGGTATGAAGGATATGTACCTTCTTCATCATGAAGAGATAGAGGCCCTTGCTGCAAATATTCCAAATGTAAAGAGAATCAGATTCTTTATGACCTTTGGACAGAGCTATTTGACACATATGAAGTGTCTTGAGAATGTTGGTATGCTCAGCACAACACCAATCGAATTTGAGGGCAGAGAGATAGTACCTATTCAGTTTTTAAAGGCGCTTCTTCCAGACCCAGCATCCCTTGGACCTAGAACAGTTGGTAAGACAAACATCGGATGTATATTTACAGGAATTAAGGATGGTAAGGAAAAAACTCTTTACATCTACAATGTATGTGACCATCAGGAGTGCTACAAGGAGGTTGGTTCACAGGCTATTTCCTACACAACAGGTGTTCCTGCAATGATTGGAACAATGCTTGTTGCAAATGGCTTATGGAGTAAGCCGGGTGTATTCACAACAGACGAGTTCGACCCAGATCCATATATGGAGGCTCTTAATAAGTACGGACTTCCATGGAAGATAGATGAGAATCCTGTGCTTGTGGATTAATAAATGACTAAATAGATTGAGAAAAGTTAGAATTATGAGAATAGATGAAGTTAAAACACCAGCATATATAGTTGATGAAGAAAAGCTTAAAAGAAACCTGGAGATACTAAAATATGTTCAGGATAATGCAGGCTGCAAGGTACTTCTTGCACAAAAATGCTTCTCCATGTTTTATGAATATCCACTTATCGGAAGATATATAAGTGGATGTACTGCAAGCGGGCTTTTTGAGGCAAGGCTTGGCTATGAAATGATGAATAAGGAGAACCATGTATTCTCACCAGCCTATAGAGACGAGGAGTTTGATGAGATTGTCAGATACTGTGACCACATCATTTTTAACTCAGTTGACCAGAAGGATAAATATAAGGATAGATGCCAGAAAAAAAGCTATGGTATAAGGATTAACCCGGAATGCTCAACCCAGGGTGACCATGCAATATATGACCCATGTGCACCAGGCTCAAGACTTGGAGTGACAAGAGATAAGCTTAATAAGAGTGATTTAGAGGGCGTATCAGGGCTTCATTTTCACACCCTCTGCGAACAGGACCAGGATGCATTAGAGATAACCTTAAAGGCAGTAGAGGAAGGGTTTGGTGAGCTTCTTTATGATATGGAATGGCTTAATATGGGTGGAGGACACCATATTACCCGCGAGGACTACAATGTTGAAAAGCTTATAGCCATGATAAAGAATATTAAGGAAAAGTATGGTGTGGAGGTTTATCTTGAACCAGGCGAGGCTGTGGCACTAAATGCAGGATATCTTAAGACAACGGTTTTGGATATTGTAGAAAACTCAGGTATTAAAACACTTATTCTCGATGCATCGGCAGCCTGTCATATGCCGGATGTTTTGGAGATGCCATACAGACCACCTCTCAGAGATTCAGGAGAGCCAGGAGAGAAGGAGTTTACCTACAGACTTTCCTCATACACCTGTCTTGCTGGAGATATTATCGGTGATTACTCCTTTGACAGTGAGATTAAGATAGGTGATGAGCTTTACTTTGAGGATATGGCCATTTATTCAATGGTAAAAAATAACACCTTTAACGGAATTGGTCTCCCTTCAATTTATGCGATGAAGGAAGGCGGAGACTGTATTTTGGTAAAGGAGTTTGGATTTGAAGATTTCAAGATGAGACTGTCTTAGGTGGAAATTGGTTTTATATTTCGATAAACATTCTAGATAAGCTTTGACGAGGATAAAATATGTTAAAAATAATAGATTCTACACCAGCAGTGGATGGATTTCGTATGCCGGGCGAGTTCGAGAAGCACCATGGCACAATAATGGTTTGGCCGGAGAGACCGGGTTCATGGATTTATGGCGGAAAAAAGGCTAAGGAAGTATTCACAAAAATTGCCACGGAAATAGGTAAAACTGAAAAAATGTATATGCTTGCTTCAAAAAAGGAGTATAATACTGCTAGAAATATGCTCCCGGATTATGTTGAGGTTGTAGAGATTGAAAATGATGATTCCTGGGCAAGAGATACTGGACCAACCTTTGTGAAAAGTGAGGACGGAACTGTAAGAGGAATAAACTGGACCTTCAATGCCTGGGGCGGAGAGTTTGATGGATTATACGCAAGCTGGGACAAGGATGACAGGGTTGCAAAGACATTTCTTGAGCTTTACGATTATGAGTGCTACGATGCAGCTCCATTTGTTCTAGAGGGTGGTTCAATTCACTCAGATGGCGAGGGAACAGTTATTGTTACTGAGGCCTGCCTTCTTAGCAAGGGAAGAAATCCAAAGCTCAGCAAGGAAGCGATTGAGGCAAAGCTTAAGGAATATCTTGGATGTGAGAAGGTAATCTGGCTTCCAAGGGGCATATATAACGATGAAACAAATGAACACATTGACAATGTGCTTGCATTTACAAGGCCCGGCGAGGTTGTTCTTGCCTGGACCAATGACAAGAAGGATCCCCAGTATGAGCTGAGTAAAAGTGCTTATGACGTACTTAGCAAGGAAAAGGATGCGAAGGGCAGAAGCTTTGTTGTTAGAAAAATGCTAATTCCGAAAAAGCCTGTATGTATAACTGAGCACGAAAAGGCTGGCTTTTTATTCGAGGAGGGCGAGGATGAGAGAGAAGTAGGCGAGAGGCTTGCTGCCTCCTATGTCAATTTTTACATTGCAAATGACATAGTTATCCTTCCACAGTTTGATGATGAAAATGACCTTCTTGCAGTGAAGGTTCTTGAGGAAGCATTTCCGGATAGAAGAATCGTTCCAATTTATGCAAGAGATATAATAGTTGGTGGAGGAAATATCCACTGTATTACCCAGCAGATTCCTGCTTCGGGTAAGTAGACTTAGCTTACTTAATAAGGAGATTAACTTACTATGAGACGAGTGAAATATGCCGGAATACAGATGTCCTGTATGGGTACAGTTGAGGAGAATATATTAAAGGCTGACAAAATGGTTAGAGAGGCTGCCAAAAATGGTGCAAATATCATTCTTTTGCCAGAGCTTTTTGAGAGACCTTATTTTTGTCAGGAAAGAAATTATGACTATTATGCATTTGCAACTCCCCTTTGTGAAAATCCTGCAGTTAAGCATTTTAAAGAGGTGGCAAGGGAGCTTCAGGTGGTTCTTCCTATCAGCTTTTACGAGAGGGATATCAATTCCTTTTACAATACTGTTGCGATGATTGATGCTGATGGCGAGGTGCTTGGCATCTATAGAAAAACTCATATTCCTGACGATCATTTTTATCAGGAAAAGTTCTACTTTACTCCCGGTGACACAGGCTTTAAGGTCTGGAAGACAAGATTTGGTACAATCGGTGTAGGAATCTGCTGGGACCAGTGGTTCCCTGAGACTGCTAGAGAGATGGCCCTTATGGGAGCGGAGTTACTTCTATATCCTACTGCAATCGGTTCTGAGCCTATTCTTACTGTGGATAGTATGCCACACTGGAGAAGATGTATGACTGGACATGCAGCCTGCAATGTAATGCCGGTTGTTGCCGCAAACAGAATCGGAAAAGAGGATGTTATACCAAGTGAGGCCAATGGAATGCAGTCTTCGTCACTTGTTTTCTATGGATCATCCTTTGTTACGGATGCTACTGGTGAGATAACCTGTGAAGCAACCAGGGACAAGGAAGAGATAGTATATGGTGAGTCTGATTTTGACGAGGCAAGAGATTTAAGATTTAGCTGGGGGCTCTTTAGAGACAGACGACCAGATATGTATAAGAATATATAAGATAGCTCGCAAAGAATGAAGCATTTGCGAGAATTTATCCTTAAAGGTTGGAGGAAGAAATATGTCATCAAAGAATTTAGATGAAATTTCAAAAAGTATTAATAATTTAAAGTTTAAAAGAGTATTATTTGGAGGAGTATCTGAGGAGGATGTCTTAAGCAAGCTTAAGGAGCTTAATCAGGATTATTATGAGACATTCAGTAATCCAGAGCTTGAGGCAAACCAGATTACAAAGAATAAAGCTAAACGAGCTGACAGAAAGCTTAATGAAAAGAAAAGGGCAGCAAGGACGAAGGCATACTTAATTGTACTTGGAATTAAGATTGTTTCTCTACTTGTTCTGTTTCTGCTTATATTCGGATTGTTTGTTGGAGTAACTGCGATGAAATCTGGAGATATGTATCCTAAGATTAACGCAGGGGACTTACTTATTTACTCAAAAATTGGTTCGAACTATTCGACTAATGATGTAGTTGTGATTAAGAAGGACAAGGAGAAGCTTTGCGGAAGAGTTGTAGGGCTTCCTGGACAGACTATCGAAATTGGAGAAGATTACCGTCTTTATGTAAATGGTGAGAAGATTGTTGAGGACGATATTTTCTATGAGACACCAAAGTTTATGACTGATGTAAAATATCCAATAACACTTGGCGAGAATGAGTATTTTATTCTTTGTGATTTCAGAGAATCTGCAGTTGATTCAAGAACCTACGGTGTAGTTACAAAGAAGGAGATTAAGGGTAAGGTAAAAACTATTATTAGACGTTCAGGCTTATAGGTTTAACTGGTGAAATTATGGAAGATGTATCAATATTTGTAAAAATTGGAAATAAAATACTTAACCTTATTATTCTTGTTTTTGTTCTTTTGACTTTGTTCTATGCGGGCTATGTAAGATGGTATAGTAAACTTGAGGCCAAGGGTGGAAAGCTTGAAAAGGAAATTATAAATCTAAAACCAGTTGGTGCGGATGATTCCTCAGACAGATTTGCAGCCCTTAAGGAGATAAATGAAGACGTAGTTGGCTGGATTTCTATCGATGATACTGTTATTGACTATCCAGTTGTAAAGGGAAAGAACAATACTGAATACACGAATAAGGACATTTACGGTGAGTTCACCATCGGGGGTTCAATCTATCTGGATTCAAGAGACAAGTCAGATTTTTCATACAGCTACAATGTTATCTATGGCAAGAATTATTCAAATGGTAAGATGCTTGGTGATTTAGATAAGTATTTAGATGAGGAATATCTTAAGGCACACAGGACAGGAACTCTTTATACTGAGGGCAAGGAGTATAAGCTTAAGGTTGTTGCAAGCCTAAGGATGAATTCGGAGAATAAAGAATTCCTGAAGGCATACGATGTGACAGAGGCCGATATGGAGAGAAAAATTCTTGATTTGAAGGATGTTGCTATTTGTATGATTGATAAAGGTATAAAGCAGTCCGACAAGGTTCTTTGTATTACGAATTATATTCCGAATGAGAGTGGTGAAAGCGTAGCGGTGATATGTGTGCTAAACTGACAAAATAAATGAATGACAGACATACATATTAGAACTGATATGGGATTTTATAAGGATAAGATGCAATTTATATATAATAATTTGCATCTTATCCTTTTTTTCTTTATTTTTTCTACTGTATTAATTAGTTTATACATATGAAAGCAATTAAGGAAAAACTGGAGGTGGAATATGGAACCAGTAATTAGTTTAAAAAATGTAACTAAAGAGTTTAAGACTCTTAACAGACACGAGGGCTTAAAGGGAAGCTTTAAGGATCTTTTTTCAAGAGATTATAAGATAGTTAAGGCGGTTAACAATGTTTCGATGGATATATATCCAGGAGAGATTGTTGGCTATCTCGGACCAAATGGTGCGGGTAAATCTACGACAATAAAGATGATGACTGGAGTGCTTGAGCCAAGTAGTGGAAGTATTTTATGTAATGGGATAGTTCCATATAAAAACAGAAGTAGAAACGCTGGCAATATTGGAGTTGTATTTGGTCAGAGGTCGCAGCTGTGGTGGGCTCTTCCAGCGATAGAGTCATTTAGAATCCTTAAAGAGATTTATCAGGTAAGTGATAAGGATTTCGATGACATGATGAGCTTATATGCAACACTAGTTGATATGGAGTCACTTATGCATAAGCCTGTCAGACAGATGTCTCTCGGACAGAGAACACTTTGCGATATTCTTGCGTCATTTTTACATAATCCGCCAGTTGTATTTCTCGATGAACCAACGATTGGACTTGATGTTTCTATGAAGGCGAAAATCAGGGAACTGATAAAGACCTTAAACAAGGAGAAAAATACAACGGTTATTCTTACAACCCATGATATGGGTGACGTGGACGCACTCTGTGAGAGAATCGCAATTATTGATAAGGGTGTCAAGCTTTATGACAATGATATAAGTCACCTTAAGGAGATGTTTGGTTCCTACAGAACACTCTGTCTTAACCTTACTAGAAGAGAGGAAAAGGTTTCAGAGGAGCACGAGAAGAAGCTTATAAGTGATGTGGAGAGAATCCTTGGTGAAAAGTACAAGGAGGAGGACACCTTTGTTGTAAGCTATGCAGATGGAATGATTGAGATACTTATAAATGAAGCTAAGGCAAGTGTTGTCAAGGTGCTAAATACCGTTCAGTCAGAGTATAAAATCTACGATATGAAGCTCATGGAGATTTCCACTGAGAGCGTAATCAAAAAGATTTATGAGGGTGGAGCAAAGGAGCTTATTTCGTAGACAGGAGTATTTAAACAATTTGGAGGCATATTATGAAATTAAAAAGATATCTGGTATTGCTTCGTGCTGGAATAATTGAGAGTATGCAGTTTAGACTTTCAATGCTGTTCACCTTTGTAGGTAATTTGCTATATCTTCTTCTGGTTTATTATCTTTGGAAGGCGATATTTGCATCGAGTGATACTGGCGTAGTTAATGGAATGACCTTTCAGGACACGATGATATATCTTGTTTTCGCAACAGCACTTTTCAACTTTATGGAAATGTGGATTGTGTGGGATATGGGACGAGATATCCAGAAGGGGCAGATAGTAGTCGATTTGCTTAAGCCAATGAATTATAGAAACTTTAGATTCTTTCTTGGCTGTGGAGAGATGATAACCAAGTTTTTTACAACCTTTTTTCCAACAGCAATAATCGTATTTATTGTTTCAAAGGGAGCAATTCATATTGGAATAAATCTGCTTTGGTTTGTTGTCAGTGTGATATTTAGTGTACTTATTAATTATTATATTAATTTTATGGTTGGAACAATTTGCATGTACACAGAATCAATATGGGGAATTAACATAATGAAGGAGGTAATAATCGGAATACTGAGTGGAGTGACAGTTCCAATTGCATTTTTCCCAGACGTGCTAAAGGATATTGCGATGCTTTTACCTTTCCAGGCAATATGTAATTCGCCTATGCAGGTGCTTCTTCACCCGGAGTATGAAGGAACGGAGCTTTTTTCAATTCTTGGCTTACAGTTAATCTGGGTTGTTGTGCTTTTTATAGTTAGTGAGGCTTTCTTCAGAGTGTCTGTAAGGAAGATAACTGTTAATGGAGGCTGACATTATGCAGAAGAGAAATATAAGATTTTATTTGAGAATTTACAAAAAAATACTTATTCAGGATATTAAGAGCAAGATGAGTTACAGAGAGGATTTCATCATTTCAATGATTGGTATGGTAGCGACAAGCATAGCTGGCGCAGCTGCCTTCTGGCTTGTTTTTCAAAGCTTCCCATCAATCAATGGCTGGAACTTCTATGAAATGATGTTTCTATATGGATTTTCTCTTATCGCCGCAACACCGGCGCAGTGCTTCTTTGATAACAACTGGAATTTAAGACTTCAGGTTTATTCGGGAGATTTTATAAAATACTGCTTCAGACCGATTAATCTTTTCTTTTATTATATGTCAGAGGTGTTTGACATTAAGGGACTTGGTCAGTTCTGTTTTGGTATTGTTGCGGTAGTTTACGCATGGATTAAGCTTAGCTTACCATTTTACTGGTATACTATTTTGCTTTTACTTGTAGCGGTGTTCTCAGCTTCGCTATTTGTAATTGCTATCCTTAATCTGGCAGCATCAGCATGTTTTTGGATAATCAATTCCTTCTTTGTGCTGTCACTATCAAACACACTTAGAGATTATGCGAAGTATCCAATCACAATATTCGGTTCGTTTCTAAGAACATTATTTACATTTGTTATACCTATTGGCTTTATGGCATTTTATCCAAGTGAGATATTTCTTAGACCAGAATCTGTTGGCTGGATAGTGTGGATTACACCAGTGTATGGTATAATGTTCTTTTACATTAGTTATAAGGTATGGATGAAGGGGGCGATGTCATACAATGGTACAGGAAGCTGATGCACGTAGCACATATTTAAGATATATGGAGGATGGTCTTAAGATGTTTCCTCCGTTTAAGGGGTTCGGAATGAAATTCATTGAATTTGCAATGAAGGAACCGGAAAAGTTTAATGTACTTCTTAAGACAAGAGGAAGTGCAAATTATCAGGATTATTTATATGAGACACTTGAGCTTGAAAGAGTTGTTCCGTATGTGACAAAAACATTTGAACTCAGTGAAGCAGATTCAAAATGGCTGACATTAAACATGATACTTGTCTCGATTGGTTATATTAGTCTTGCGAACACTAGTCATGTTATTTTAGATCCAATAGAGGTTGGAAAAAATCTGGGAGCTGTATGCAGAGGACTTTTGCTGCAGATTAAGGCTCCTTATGATGAAAGAATAATGATTATGCCACAGGACGAGGGAGAATTTAAGGGCTCACTGGAGCTTTATTTAAAGGGTAGAAAAAATGTAATTATAGGCTATGGCAGGAATAAAGAGATGTATCAGATAAGAATTGATGCAATTCTATATTTTGAGGCCGTAGGAGAAAATGTATTTGCGTACACAAAAGAGAATGTTTATGAGATCAAGCAGCGACTGTATCAGATAGAGGAGGATGTCTCTTCCTTTGGCTTTGTCAGAATCTCAAAGGCAGTTTGTGTGAATACAAAGAAGATAGCAAGTGTAGCTCCAGAGCAGGGGGGAAGAGGCAAAATTCACCTTAATAATGGTGAGATTGTAATAGCGAGCAGAGCGTATTATAAAACACTTACTGAAAGCTTAAAGAGCGTTATTTCTTAACATTTCGGATATTATAGGATAAAAAGGAGGATTTTGAATTGGTCCATTATGAAAAGAGAGATAAGATAAAGATTGGTAAGGAAGAATATACTGTACTTAGAGTGCTAAGACCAAGAGCTGGCTGGGATAACTATCTGGTGTCGGATGGAAAAAAGCAGTACCTTATGAATGTATTTCCTGTTGATGAGAAGAAAGAATTATGCGAGTCAATAATCGATAAAAAGCTTTCAAATTATCACAAGCTTAAGGATATAGGAATTCCTATGACTGAGATTGTTGCGAGTGATAAGAATGCAGGAATTATTATAAGAGAGTATAAGGAGGGAACTCCGGCCTCTCTTTTAATATTAAGGAGCGAGCTTTCTGCAGATTACCTTAATCAGGTTAGAGATATGGCAATGCTTGCAGAAAAAAATGGCTACGTACTAGACTATTTTCCAGCTGAATATATCTGTGATATGGATAAATGCCACTATGTCAAGTATGAGCTTGAGACATATCAGGATGAAAAATCCTTTGACAATATGGTAAGAAAATTCTGGATGAGTGTAAGTGAAGTGAAAGAGGGGTAATCCTGTTAATTAAATGGTAAAAGTGTAATTATTATCAGTTATAATGATATCGATAATAATTACACTTTTACTTTATTCAAATTAATGATAAAATTATGAATTAGATTGTAATATACGAAGACTATAATTAATAGTTGATAATAATTAGTTGATAATAAATAGTTGATAAAAATAGTTGATATTAAAAAAAGGAATATTCCATAAAAAGAGAAATGGAGATTATGATGAAAAACGTTAGCATTTTAGATTGTACACTTCGTGATGGCGGCTGTGTAAATGATTTCAACTTCGGAGCTGAGAAGATGAGAATTTTTCTCAAGGCCCTGGAGTTCTCAAATGTTGAGTACATTGAGCTTGGTTATCTTGACAGCAAAAATGGTTCTATGTCGGCAAGAACTCAGTATCAGAGCATGGAGGCTGTTGAAAAGCTCATAAGTAAGGATGATAAGAAGCCAGGTCTTAACTACGCGGTTATGATAGATTTTGGCAAGTATCAGGCTTCCCTCCTTCCAGAGGCATCAGAAACTGCAGTAGATACTATAAGATTTTGCTATCACAAGAATAAGTATAATGAGGCAGTAGAGGAGTGTAAGACTATTATCCAGAAGGGATATAAGCTTATTATCCAGCCTATGGTTAATACTAGATATACCGACAGTGAATTTGAGGCTATGCTGATTGATATTTCAGAGAAGCTTCCGGAGACCTATGGAGTATATATTGTTGACAGCTTTGGATGTATGTCTTCTGAGCAGGTAAAGAACAGAGTTCTCATTGCCGATAAGGCACTTCCTCAGAGCATTGCTGTGGGATTTCACGGTCATAATAATCAGAATCTTTGCCTAAGCCATGCCAAAAATCTTGCTGGTCTATGCCTTGAAAGGGAGATTATTGTTGATGGTACTCTTTATGGAATGGGTAAGGGTGCTGGAAATCTCAGAGTAGAAACCTTCGCAAAATATATCAACGAAAGTGATTACAGATATAATCTTGGACCTATGGTCAAGGTTATAAAGGATTATATAATTCCACTGGATGAAATTTACAAATGGGGACATTGCAAGGAATACTCACTCTCTGCAAAATACAGTCTGACACCAAGCTATGCAAAGCTTTTCTACAGACAGGAGGGGCTTTCATTTGATGAGACTGATACACTTCTTTCAAGGATAGAGGATTCAAAGAAGGACTCATTTAATAAACAGTATGCTATGGAGCTTCTCAATAATTCTGGATTTTCTATGAAGGAAGCTGAGTATGAGAAGCCTGATCTTCTTGACACAAGAGGATACAAGGTTAAGCTTACAGCAAGCAATAAGGCAGAGGTTAAGGTAAAATATATTGGTCCAAAGGAAATATTCCACAAGGGATATATCTATGACAATGATCCATATGTAGTAAGCAGAGTGGAGAATGCAAGCTTCAAGGAAGAATATACTGTAATTGTAAAGGATAAGGGTATTAGAAAGAGCGGATTCCTTTTTGAACTTTCATCAGATAAAGACTGCAGGGTTACAGTGAATTTGTGCGATGACAAGGAGTATACCTTTGAATTAAAGAAGGCTGAGTCATTCAGCAAGGTAATAAGCGTCGATGACTTATGTAAAGAAGAGAGAGACTATCTTGATAAAATTCATAGAATTCTATATCTTGTCCTTGGCGAAGTTGACAGGGTGTGCGTTAAGTATGATATCCCATATTACCTAATTTGTGGAGGACTGATTGGTGCAGTCAGACAGGGTGATATAATTTCCTGGGATGATGACGTAGATATAGCAATGAAGAGAAAGGACTTTGAGAAATTCAGGAAGGTTGCACCAAAGGAATTGGGAGAGGACTTTATGTATCTCGACTGTTCTAAGCTCGGAGGATTCTTGGATTTTATGTGCAGAGTAGTATATCTCAAGGAGGATGTGCCAGAAAACGTGTTTAAAAAGGTTCATGGACTCTGCGATGAGAAGCTTGAGAATAAGCTTCCACTTGATATATTTATCCTTGATAAGGCAGCAGACAGTCCTAAGAAGCACGCAAAGCACATGACAAGAATAAGGGGTATCTATGGCCTTGGAATGGCTCACAGAGCATATATAGATAAGTCAGAATATAAAAACAGAGATTTAAAGACTAGGCTTGCAGTAAAGCTGCTTTCAACCTGTGGAAAGCTAATCCCACTTGCAAGTATTTATAAGATACATGACAGGATAAGTACAAAGTATGAGAAGAAGAATACAAATGACTATTTCATGTCAAACAGCTTCCTTCCATACATTCATACCAGGTATAATCAGAGCTGGTTCGAGGGCAGTAACAGAATCAAGCTTGGGAATATGGAGGTCAGTGCTCCGGCGGATATAAATGGCTATCTTTATAGAGCATACTTTGACTATTATCATTATCCAAGATACGAAAAGAGAGTGCCAGAGCATAGCCCTAAGGCGTCAGGAATTCATTAAGTATCATCATTTGTAGTGAATACAAAAAATGTGGTTCGTGATATCATTTTAGTGGATATTAATGGGGAAATGATGATATTATGAATATTTTTAATAATAGGAGCTGGGGCGATTATTTTAAACAGTTTATGCTGATTTTTTGGTCGGTAGCGATTATTATGCTATGTGGACATATTGACAATAATCTTCCATATACATACGGAATTTACATCATAGTAAATGGAATAATAATCGTTGTTTGGCTTCTATTTATCGAATGGAGAATAACGGATTATTTTTCCCTGACCTGCTTTAGACTTATTGGAATACTGTTTCTTTTCATTTTGTTTATTTTGAATATAAAATACAATATATTATTTGATTCCAGTGATATGCAAAGATACCTCTGGTACATGTTCTATGTTCCGATGATTATAATTCCATATATTCTTTTTTGTAATGCAATCTGGCTTGTAAATACAAGAAAGAGTGCAAAAAGGAATGTTTACAGAATTCTTGGTGTAATTACAATTTTATTATGTGTAATTTTCCTCACCAACGATTATCATATGTGGGTATTTTCTTTTACTGATTTCAGCAATGCAGATGATGTTCATGATTATGAATTATTCTTTTATATTTTTATCGTCTGGTCAGCTGTATTATACATAATGTCACTTGTCGTTATGCTTCGAAAAATTTATAAGGTAACTTCGGTAAAGAAGCTTATAGTTCCACTTATTTCATTATTTGCACTGATTTTATACTGCATAATCTACGCGGCAATTGGAAGAGCTCCATTTACCAGTAACTTTAAGCTTCAGCTTGTACAGGCGTTCATAATTACTATCATGAGTTTTATTGAGGGCTGTATATCAATCGGAGTTATTCCTGCTAATTTTGGATACCGAAGCTTGTTCAGTAAATCTTCAATTTCGGCGGAAATAGATGACCTAAGTGGAAATACTATTTTCGACACAAATGATATTATGGATTTTGATATAAATGAAAAGCAGCGGGCCATGGACAGCAGCATATTGATTGATGAAAATACCAGACTTTCATCAAAAAGGATAAAGGGTGGATATATATTCTGGGCAGACGACCTGACAGTGGTTAATGAGACAAAGGAAAGCATAAAGGAGGTTACTGAGAAAATCAGTATTCAGACTGAACTTATACGTGCTGAGAGTGATATTATTCACAACAAGTCTGTCCTTGAAGCCAGGAATGAGCTTTATGACAGAATTGCAGAAAAGATCAAGCCTCAGACAGATAAAATACTGGATTTGCTTGCTGTTGACAAAACAGAACAGCTCACAAGTGAGATATTACCCAAGAACAATCTTGCAAAAATAGCAGTATACATGCATACATAAAAAGAAGAAGTAACCTTGAGATTATTGCTCATGAGATGAATAGTGAACTGGCTCAGGCGAGTGGTATTAAAAACCTTGTGTCTACACAGGAACTAAGGCTTTCAATCGCTGAGTCACTCAGATACCTTGAGTTATGTAAGGTTGAATGCTTTGTCACTGGAAATAGCTATGTACTTGTTCCATCCGAGAGAATAAATGCATGCTATGAAATGTTTGAGCAAATACTTGAACAAATAATAGATGATATCAGTGTTTTGGCTGTAAATATTACAGCTGACGACATGACAATAACAATCAGGTTTATGATAACGCCAAGGGAGGAACATTCAGTAAAGATAGATTCCTCACTTATTAGAAGTGCATACAGCAATGTTTTTTACTCAGTAAATACCTCCTATGAAGAGGGAAGTATTATAATTAAGCTTGAGGTTTTGGACAGTAATATAAGGGAGGTGAAGCTATGATTAATAACTCACCATCAATTACATTACTTGAAATTATCGGTATTCTCTGCCTTATTTTCTTCTGGATAGATGTATATGTAATTGCAGGCTTTTGGAAAAAGAGAGCAATGCTTGTAAATGTAATAATTGCATTTATTACTGGTTCCTATGAGTATTATATGGTACAGAACGTCTGCTATTTTATAAGATATCTATTATATGAAGGCTTTAATATAAATGGAAGAAGAAATTACATAAAGCCTGCTTCATTTTACATTATAAGCCTTGCGATTGTTGCAATTATCAATATATATCTGATTTCGGTAGTATTAATAAGCAGAAAGAAGAGTGTCGCATTATTCTCAATAAAGGAAGCAATAGATAACCTGCCTGCAGCAATATGCTTTTATGATTCTGAGGGCAGAGTTTTCCTGAAAAACAGGATTATGGATGAAATGTCAGTTATGCTCACTGGAGAGGTTTTACTGAATGGCAAATCCTTTGAGAGGATGCTTGATGATAAACAGCATCATGTAAGTAACAAGATTATGTATATTGGTGATAGTACAATAATAAGATATCATTCAAAATATTACATTATCGAGAAAAGAAACTTTGATTATACGAGTGGAGTGGTGACTGAGCTTAAGGCTATTGATATCACTGAGGAGTATAAGGAATCAAGAATCCTTGAGGAGAAACAGAGTGAAGCAAGGGAGCTTTCACTCAAGGTTAGAAAATACAGAGATAATATCAGAGATATGACCATTGCAGAGGAAACTCTGAGAGCGAAAATCAGAATTCATGATGAGCTTGGAGAGGAACTTTTATCACTAAAAAAGTATCTTATTCTCGGTGGAAATGATGAAGAGCTGATAAGGCTTTACAGGTTACTTAGATGCAACGTTGGAATACTTAATGATGAGAGGGATTTAGAGGTAAAAAATCCTTATGACAAGGTGCTTAACACAGCTTCCAATGTTGGAGTAGGCATCGAAATTAGCGGTGAACTTCCAAAGGAAAAGCCTTTGGTTGAAATCGTAGCGAAGGCACTGCATGAATCAGTTACCAATACCTTAAGGCATGCAAAGGGTGACAGAGTATTTATTGATGTTGTATCAGAGGAAGATAAATACATTATCACCATAAAGAATAATGGTATTCAGCCTAATAGAGAAATCGAGGAAACAGGTGGACTTCTTCAGCTTAGAAAATCCGTGGAGAGTATAAAGGGTAGAATGCAGGTTTCGAGTATTCCTGAGATGAAGATTATGATAGAAATTGGGAAGGAGAATGCAAGGTATGGCATATAAAATACTGATAGTTGATGATCAGAAGATGGCAAGAGGACTTTTTGAATCCTATATAAATCTTTCTGAAAAATACGAGCTTGTTGCAGCTCTTGACTCTGCCAGCGAGGCTGACGTTTATGTAGCTAAACATCATATTGATCTGATTATCATGGACATTGTGATGAGAGACGGAATAAATGGTCTTGATGCAGCAGAGAGAATAAAAAAGAATTATCCCGAGATAAAGATAGTTGCGGTAACCTCTATGCCAGAGTCTGCATTTTTAAAAAGAGCAAGAGAAATTGGAATAGAATCCTTCTGGTACAAGGAAATTGAAGAAAAACCACTTATGGATGTAATAGACAGAACAATAAATGGTGAGAGTCTTTATCCGGATGTAACTCCTGTAATAAAGATTGGAAATGCAACCAATCTTGATTTTACAGAGAGAGAATTAGAGGTTCTTAGAGTTCTTGCAACAGGCTGTTCTGATGATGAGATTGCATCTATATTATTTATTAGCTCGGCAACTGTCAGAACACATATAAGTCATATGAGAGACAAGACTGGATACAGATCCAGAATGGAGCTTGCACTCGCTGCATTAAGGAGCGGAATTGTTGTTCCTGACTAGAAATAATTCGTTTGGAGAGATAGTATGTCAACAAAGGATAAGATAATTGAAGAAGCTTTATCATTATTTTCCGTATATGGATATAGTGGAACAAGCGTAAAAAATATTGCGGATGCGGTGGGAATAAAGGATGCTTCGCTCTATAATCATTTTAAGAGTAAGCAGGAAATTCTAAATGCAATCGTCTGTGAGATAAAGGAGCATGTTGAGGAGATTTCAAGACAGCTTTATCTTCCGATGACCTTTAAAAGTGCTTCCGAGGTTGACATTTTCTACTCGACAGTGGGAAAGGAAAAGCTTAAGGAGCTTGCCAAGAAGATGGTAACCTTATACCTTACAGATCCCTTCATCCCTAAGTTTTGGAGACTATGCCATATTGAGCAGTATCAGAATAAGACTATTTATCAGATGTTCAGATCAGTCTTTATGGATAGCGCAATCGAATATGAGACAGTTATTATTAAAAATCTGATGGATATGGGAATATTCAGGGAGGGAAATCCTAAGGCAGCAGCAATAAGCTTTTATTCGCCAGTTTTTATGCTTCTTACCAGGTATTCAAGCATGACTGACAATATCGAGGAGGCACTGGATTTGCTGGATATGCAGGTGGATGAATTCGTAAGGCTTTACGAGGTTGATGAAAAAAATGAGAATCCGGATAATTCCATAGAGGATAATAAAGAAGTTGACAATGCATAATTTATGCAATATAATCACAAGTATGTTAATACTTTAAACCGTTGAAGCGGAGATAAAGGTGACGATGCCTGTACAGAGAGTCTGGGATGCTGAGATCCAGACAAGAAACAAATCATCAAATGGACCGCTGAGGGCACAGTCAAATGCTAAGTAGCAGAGTATTCTGTGACGTTCGACATACGTTAGTTGTCAGGAATATGTAAGTATTCTGAAAAAGTGCATAGGATTTTCCTATGAATTCAAGGTGGCACCGCGGGTGAGATTTAGTACATTCGTCCTTGATAGAAAGTAGATTTCTATCAAGGATTTTTTATATTCGGATGGAATTCTTTTTCAGTCGGTAACTATAATTTGCAAATGACAGAAAGGAAAGAAGAGATGACAAACGCAAACGGAAGATTTGGTATTCATGGTGGTCAGTATATTCCAGAGACACTTATGAATGCGGTAATTGAGCTTGAAGAAGCTTACAATCATTACAAGAATGATCCAGAATTTAACAGAGAGTTAGAGGAGCTGTTCAACGAATATGCTAACAGACCTTCAAGACTCTACTACGCAGAGAAGATGACAAAGGATTTAGGTGGTGCGAAGATTTACTTAAAGAGAGAGGATCTTAACCACACTGGAGCACATAAGATTAACAATGTATTAGGTCAGGCACTTCTTGCTAAAAAGATGGGAAAGACAAGACTTATTGCAGAGACAGGTGCTGGTCAGCATGGAGTTGCAACAGCAACAGCAGCTGCACTTTTTGGTATGGAATGCGTTGTTTATATGGGCGAAGAGGATACCATAAGACAGGCATTAAATGTTTATAGAATGAGACTTCTCGGAGCTACAGTTATTCCTGTAACAAGTGGAACAAAGACACTGAAGGATGCTGTATCAGAGGCTATGAGAGAGTGGACTAACAGGATTGATGACACTCATTACTGCTTAGGTTCAGTTATGGGACCACATCCATTCCCTACAATTGTCAGAGACTTCCAGGCTGTTATCTCAAAGGAGATTAAGGAGCAGATTCTTGCTAAGGAGGGAAGACTTCCAAGCGCTGTTATTGCCTGCGTTGGAGGTGGTTCAAATGCTATTGGAACCTTCTACAATTTTATAGAGGATAAGGACGTAAGACTTATTGGCTGCGAGGCAGCTGGAAGAGGAATTGATACCTATGAGACTGCTGCTACAGTTAACACAGGAAGCATTGGAATCTTCCATGGCATGAAGTCATACTTCTGTCAGGATAAATATGGCCAGATTGCTCCAGTTTATTCAATTTCTGCTGGACTTGATTATCCAGGAGTTGGACCAGAGCATGCATATCTTCACGATATCGGAAGAGCGGAGTATGTTCCAGTAACAGATGATGAGGCTGTCAATGCATTTGAATACCTTTCAAAGATGGAAGGAATTATTCCAGCAATTGAGTCAAGCCATGCAGTTGCTCACGCAATTAAGATTGCGCCTTCAATGAGCAAGGATGATATTATCGTAATAACAATCTCTGGTAGAGGAGATAAGGACTGTGCAGCTATCGCAAGATACAGAGGGGAGGATATCCATGAGTAATATTTATAAGGCATTTGAAGGAAAGAAAGCATTTATACCATTTATAACCTGTGGTGACCCTGATCTTTCAACAACAGGAAAGGTTATTCGTGAGATGGTTAAGAATGGTGCCAGTATGATAGAGCTTGGAATTCCATTCTCTGATCCTACAGCAGAGGGGCCTGTTATTCAGGGCGCAAATATCAGAGCTCTTGCAAATGGAATAACAACAGATGATATTTTTGATTTTGTTAAGGAATTAAGAAAGGATATCGATATTCCTCTTGTATTCATGACATATGCTAACGTAGTATTTTCTTACGGTGCAGAAAAGTTTATGAGTAACTGTAAGGAGGTTTCTATCGATGGAATTATTCTCCCAGATCTTCCATATGAGGAGAAGGAGGAGTTTCTCGATATATGTGATAAATATGATGTGGACCTTATTTCAATGGTTGCACCAACCTCTGAGAACAGAATTGCTATGATTGCAAAGGAAGCAAAGGGATTTATCTATGTTGTATCCAGTCTTGGTGTTACAGGCACAAGAACTGAGATTAAGACAGACCTTGCTTCAATTGTTGAGGTTATAAGAGCAAATACAAACACACCATGTGCTATTGGTTTTGGTATTTCTACACCGGAACAGGCTGAGAAGATGGCTAAGGTTTCAGATGGAGCAATTGTTGGCTCGGCTATTATTAAGCTTCTTGAGAAGCATAAAACTGAGTCTGCAGGTCCAGTCGGTGAATATGTAAAATCTATGGTAGAAGGCTGTAATAAGGCGTATAATTCTTAAGGAGGACTTTATATATGGTAAAGCATGTTATATTATGGACAATTAAGGAAGAGTATAAGGGTGATAAGCTCGATGAGATAAAGGCTGGAATTAAGGAGGGCTTAGAGGGCCTCAAGGATTTAGTTCCAGGAATTATTGAGATTAAGGTTAATATAAATGGACTTGCAAGCTCAAATGCAGATGTGATGCTTGACTCAACCTTTGAGAGTGTTGAGGCACTTAAAGCCTATGCAGTTAATCCTAATCATGTAGCAGTAGCTGATGGAAAGGTCAGACCATACACAGCAACACGTTCATGCCTTGATTATGAAATCTAGTAAAGTTTTTTGGTTTTTATCTTTTCATATCAGGTCGGTTTATGCTATTATGTGCTGAAGTTAATAATGCTACAACTTAGTTTTAATACTAAATATAATCATAAGTCGATGGTTGGGAGAACTTGGGAATTAATACTGGAGGATAAATGATATGAAAAAAGAAAGGTTAAAAAGCATTGAAAAAAAGCTTTTACAATATATAATTTTATTCATATTATATGTAATTGCAATTTCTGCTATAGGAATAATTACAAGTAGTTTTACTGGTGTTAAATTCGGCGCATTCGTTAGTAACCTTTATATGATGCTGCTGTCACTTGTGGCATTTCTTGCAATTATGACAATGCCGACTCCGATTTCCGTTGTTCTGTTTGGTGGAATGACCTATTATATGTTCGGAAATGGATATGGACGAGACGTTCTATATATGGCTTTATTTCCGATTGTATATTTTGCTCAAAAGAAAGGGTTGTATAAGTCTGCAAAATCCATTATTGGTGCGACAGCTGTTAGTTCTGTATTAGTTATTCTGGACATTGGTGTTTATTGGATATATTATCATGAACTGAATATAAATGCTCTGCTTTTAATTATTAGTACAGTTTTAGCATTTCTTTACTCTGTCAAAAAACCGAAGTTAATACAAAAATTGTTTCCTGTAGAAGAGGAGTATCGTGAAGCAAAGAAACGTGCCCTAAGTACCAGAATAATGTTTATCATTGTAGTCATTTCTTTTATAGTATTCTTAGGTGATACATATTATGAGAATGATTCAAAAAAACAGCAGGATGGTTTTATTAACCAGAATATCGTCTCTCGTATGTATGACGATATAGAGAATATCCTAACTGATGAAGGCTTTACTAATCAAACAGCAAAGAATATGCTGAACAAAATTGGAATGTACTATGAGGGTGTTATCTGTAAGGATGTTAAGGATAATAAAGTTATTGAGGCGTATCAAAAAGACGTGGCCGATGAACTTGATCAGACTTTGTTCAAAAAACAGATAGATTCTGTAGTATTGTACAGTAAAATTGCTGACCAAAGCTCCAGAGTAAATTATGGGGGCTACTATTATGAATTGACATATTTTTCTATAGGTGAACAAAAGAATGATATAATAGCTGATCCTCAGTACGTTGTTTATTTAGTGAAAAGAACAAGCGTAATGTCAACAAGAGAAGCGGAGGGCTTAAGCGGCAGCTTTTCCAGATTTTATGTAATGTTCTGTTTGTTGCTACCTACATTTTTCTGGCTTATTGAGCTTATGATTACAAGACCTATCAATAGTATGACTGCGCTTGTATCAAAATATGTGTATTCCAATGAGGAGCATCGTAATGAATTGGAAAAGCAGTTTTCTGATTTGAACATTCATTCAGGTGATGAAATTGAGAATCTTTATCATGCATTTGGCAAGACAATTCTTGATATGAATGCTTATATTGATGAGCTGAATATTAAGAATAATCAGATTACCAAGATGCAGTTTAGTATGATTAGTACCTTGGCAAACGTTGTTGAGAATCGAGATGAAAATACTGGCTCTCATATCAAGAGAACTGCAGAATATGTGGAAATCATTGCAAATCAGATGAGCAGGACTGAAAAATATAAGGATATTTTGACGCGAGAATACATTGATGATATGAAGATTGCGGCACCACTTCATGATATGGGTAAGATTAAGGTGTCTGATACAATCTTGAATAAACCTGGAAGATTAACTGATGAGGAGTATGAGATTATGAAATCTCACTCATCTGAAGGCAAGAGGATATTGCAGCAGACAATAAAAGATTTTGGCGAATTTGACTATTTGTTAGTTGCAGTTGATATGGCAGGTTCGCACCATGAGAGATATGATGGTCGTGGTTATCCAGAGGGGCTTTCAGGGGAAGATATTCCTATTTGCGCAAGAATTATGGCAGTAGCCGATGTATTTGACGCTTTAGTATCAAAGCGAAGCTATAAGGAACCAATGCCACTTAGTAAGGCTTACAGCATTATTGAAGAGGGAAGAGGAACCCAGTTTGATCCTGATGCGGTAGATGCTTTTTTTGCAGCAAAGGAAAAGATAGAAGAATCCTATAATTCATTTGATTAGGAGAAAATCTATTTCCAGTAGGGTAAAGACAGGTTATCGTATGAAATATAATAGAAATAAAAGAAATGAGGTTGAAAAATGTCATTAGTTGATGAAATCATGGAATTAAAAGAAAAGACGGACAGTGTAATTCTTGCACATTATTACGTGGATGGTGCTGTTCAGGATGTTGCGGACTATGTAGGTGACTCATATTTTCTAGCTAAGAAGGCAAAGGAAGTTGACAGAAAAAATATAATTTTCTGTGGTGTATCATTTATGGGTGAAAGTGCTAAGCTTCTGAATCCGGATAAGCATGTGTACATGGTTGATAACAGTGCAGATTGCGAGATGGCCCATATGGTAGATTTAGACAAGATAGATGAAGTAAGAAAAGAATATCCTGATGTTGCAGTAGTATGTTATGTGAATTCAACAGCAGAAATAAAAGCAAAATCAGATGTCTGTGTTACATCCTCTAATGCATTAAAGATATGTAGAAGGCTTCCTAACAAGGATATCTTCTTTATCCCAGACCAGAATCTTGCCAGATATATTGCTGATCAGCTGCCAGAAAAGAATTTTATATTTAATGACGGATTTTGTCATGTTCATCATGGTATCAAAGTAGCTGATGTAAATAAAGCAAAAGAATTATTTCCTGATGCTGAGATTCTTACGCATCCAGAATGTCGCAAGGAGATTTGCGAAATGTCTGATTTTATCGGAAGCACAAGTGAGATAATTGATTATGCGACTAATAGCGATAAGAAGGAATTCATTGTATGTACTGAAATTGGTGTATTTCATGAGCTGACAAAGAGAAATCCAGACAAGGAATTTCATCAGGTGAAAATCAGTCAGATTTGCCCAAATATGAAAAAGGTTACATTGGAAAAAGTAAAAAAAGTTATGATAGAACAGTCTGAAGAGGTAATATTAAATGATGAGTTAATGAAATTGTCCAAATTACCTTTAGAGCAGATGTTAGAAATTGCAAAATAATAATCGAGATGAATAAGTCTTCAAAAAAAGGTTTGGATAAGTTCCAAATCTTTTTTTGATTTTATATATATTTTAACAATAAAATTGAAGTGTAAGGATAAATCGATTATAATTACTCTTGGAAGATTATGTATATCCTTGATAGTTTAATAGAATAGAAAAAGGAAGGTAAAATTTATGCTTAGATTAAGACCTTTTCGCGCACCAGATGCGAAAAAGATAATAACCTGGACTAGTGCGCCGGAAGAATTTTATAAGTGGTCTGCAGGAATTATGGGTGATTATCCAGTTTCAGAGCAAAGACTTCTTCAGGCGGTTTCAGCAAGAGAGGATAATCCAAGGTATTTTCCACTTGTAGCATTTGATGAGAGTGGACCCGTTGGTTTCTTTACTGTAAGAACTCCTGGTGAGGATGACAAAAAGGTACGCTTTGGATATGTAATTGTAGATCCGACAATAAGAGGCAAGGGCTATGGCAAACAAATGCTTATGCTTGGATTAAGATTTGTATTTGATATATACGGTGCAAATGAAGTAAGTCTTGGAGTATTTGAAAATAATGAAAGCGCCTACAATTGTTATAAGAGAGTTGGGTTTAAGGAAAATGGTATTATAGAGGAATACAATATTGGTAATGAGACCTGGAAGGATATTGAAATGGTAATAAAAGCTGAATAATAAGCACAATGAATTGAAGCTGCTAGTGGCTTTTTTGTGTTATAGTTAGGAGAGATTTAGAATTAAATTTTATTTTTAGGAGTCATTATGAGAAAAGAATATGTAATGGGAAATGGTGCGATTGCGCTAGGTGCTCTTTCGGCAGGAGTAAACTTAGTTTCTGGTTATCCAGGCACACCATCTTCAGAAATAATTGAAACAATAGCGAAGTACCCAAGAGAGGGGGCGCATCTTGAGTGGTCAGTAAATGAGA
>DCHE01000025.1:2031-22103 GCA_002314775.1 Lachnospiraceae bacterium UBA1760 | reverse complement strand
AAAGTCGGACAGCAGCTCGAGTGAAGCGAGTAAGTCAAGCAGTAGCTCAAGCGAAGCGAGTAAGTCAAGCAGTAGCTCAAGCGAAGCAAGCAAGTCAAGCAGTAGCCCAAGCGAAGCAAGCAAGTCAAGCAGCAGCTCGAGTGAAACAGGAAAGTCGGACAGTAGCTCGAGCAAAATAAGTAATTCAGGTAGCAGCTCATCTAAGGGACAGGTTCAGAGCGGTCATACACTGGGGGCAGTTTCTGATACTATTACAGTCATAACAACGGCTCAGAATATTACAAAACAGGAAATCGATCTTGCAGAAATTTTAAATACATCTATAGATACATCAGGAGTAATAACTACGGTAAAGGGAGCAAAATTTACTACTACGCTTTCGACAAAGGTTGCGAGTGCTGTATCTTCAGATAAGAAGGCTGTTGATGTAAAGGTGAATAAGAAGAAAGGAATTGCAACTGTTAAGGCGAAGAAAGGTATCGCAACGATTATGTTTATGCTGGAAGATGGTACGGTGGTAAAAGTAACATATATTGTTGAAGTGCCCAAAGCAGTCCGCACATATAAGAAGATGTCTGTTGGAGGAGAGCCAGTGACACTTAGTGTTTACAAGGACCTCTTTGGAACAAATGTATCTGGCGGAACAATAGTTGACTTTGTATCGAAGACTGGAACGACAACTGTAGATAAGGATGCAAAAACTATCACAATTAATCCGACGCAAAAAGACGTAATCAAGGTAACATATCAGTTCCTTAATAAAAAATACAAGTACGCAATCAAAATCAAATAGAATTATTAAGTTGGTACAAAGGCGAAGAATGCTGGTAGCGTCAACCGTAAACGTTCTGTGAATAAGTTGATAAAATAGAAAGTATGGAGATTTTTAGGGTGCACAGGGTATCATGACTGAAATTTGTTCGGTATTTTATTCTCAAAGCCATTTTATGAGTCCATGTTTTGAGATAAGTGATTTGCTAGTATGAATATACGTTAAGGTAGCTAAAGGAAACCTTGTAAATAGTTTGAAAGAGAGGTGCACAAATGTTAGGTACGGATGGTAGATTATATGACAGGTATTATGATTATGATGGAGATGGTAAACTAGATGGTTTTGAACGAGCAATGTATGATGATGACATGATGGAATTTGAACGTAGTACTATGGATTTCGATGATGACCTCGAGGATGAATTCTAAAGTATAAGGATATGTGCTGCTCAATTATGTCGAGTATTGTAAGGAGGTAAAAGCTATTATTTCAGGTGTTAGTATTGAACAAGAAAGAATCCTTCAAAAGTATATTGATATTTATGCAAAAAAAGATTTTGAATATGATATTCGTAGTTTTGTCTTATATAGTAAAAATAGCGATTATGCAAAAGCTTCTTTTGTAAACATCAAAAAAGAAGATGAGATGGGATTTAAATTTGTTAATAATTTGGATGCAGATATTGATTATCTACATTCAGTATTTTTGTCTCTATATGCAGAAGGGGACTACGATGAGGCTAAAATTGCAGCAGGAAATCTTTATTTTTTGTGCAGAAAAAAACTAGGAGACGATAATAATAATACAATAACTGCGTTGTGGTACATTAGAGCGCTGATTCCAACTAATGATGCTTCTGGTTTGGCCCTTGAGATTGATACGAATATTTATAATTATTGTAGTCACACATATGGGAATAATAGCAATCCGACGATAAACGTAATACTTTCGATTGCAATGGATTTGAGTGATATAGAAGAGTATGAAGATGCTTTGGAGTTGGCAAAATTTGCTTATGAAAGAAGTGTAGATAAATATTGTATGATATCAAAAGAAACATATGAAACGACTTTTGTTAGGGGAGTGATATATTATAACTATGGGCGTATTGGGTTAGCTAAAAAGTTTTTTGAAGCAGCCGTTGATATAAGTGAAAATGTATATGGAGAACATAGTATTGAAACACTTAAATGCATGGAAAAATATTCAAGAACACTAAAACATAGATGTTTTAAGCGTTACCAAGAAGCTCTGGAAATTGATGTATATATATGCGATGCAATAACAAAATTTTATTCTCATAATGTGCGTTGGTTAGTAAGCAGTCTGGATAATGTAAGCATGGATTATAGAATGTTAGATGATATCAATCAGGCATTGGAAAAGGAGTATTTAGCACTTAAAATTGCTAATGATGTACTTACAATTGAAGACGAATTAACAATAATAATATACAGCAATTATTCTGTGCTACTGACTGAAAATGGTGAATATGAGGATGCTTATAAAGCTGATAGAATAGTATATGGATGGTATCATACACATTATGGCGAGTTTGATTATCGTACGCTGAAAGCAGAGGATGCTCTTGTCATAGATAATGAAAACATGAAAAAATATGATATGGCAAAGACACTAGCTTATAATGCTTATTTAAAGAGAAAAGAGAATTTGGGAGAGGCTAACCCTGAAACTTTATTTTCTCTTCAGCAATATGAAGATTGTCTGAGAAGGAAATGATGGTAGCGTCAACCGTAAACGTTCTGTGAACAAGTTGACGAAGAGTTTACAGTAGCAGCTACTGTGTGCTTTGGGTAGAAAATGATAGGGGAAAGAAGCAGCCGTGAAGGAAATAAAAATTGACGAATTAAAAAGTATGCCTGAGGAAAGATTCCAGCTTATTGATGTAAGGGATGAGGGAAGTACAATCTATGGCATGATGCCGGGGGCAATCAGCATTACGTTTTCACTATTTGATGAGAAGCTTGATGAATGTTTAGGTAAATTACAGAAAGAAAAGAAGATTATTATATACTGCCAACGAGGAGAAATATCCATAGAGATTGCTGATAAATTGGAAGGATTGGGATATGACAGCTACAGTTTAGCTGGTGGATATAATGCTTTTTTATTGGATAAAATCAAAAATGAGGACGAGGAAGACAGTAGAAGGAAGGCTGAAGAAAGCATAAGGAAGAAATTCCATAAAACACTTTTTTCACCATTTGCCAAGGCTTGCAAGACATATGAACTGATTAAGGAGGGCGACCATATAGCAGTATGCATATCTGGTGGCAAGGATTCCATGCTGCTGGCAAAGCTCTTTCAAGAGATTCAGAGACACAGGAAAGTGAATTTTGAATTGACCTTCCTGGTTATGGATCCTGGGTACAACAAGGAAAACCGTGCATTGATTGAGAGCAATGCGAAAAAACTAGGCATTCCGATTACGATTTTTGAAAGTACTATTTTTGATGCGGTCGACACCATAGAAAAAAGTCCCTGCTATTTATGTGCGAGAATGAGAAGAGGCTATTTATATAGCAAAGCTCAGGAACTTGGATGCAATAAGATTGCACTTGGTCATCATTATGACGATGTAATAGAGACGATTCTTATGGGAATGCTGCATGGAGCGCAGATACAGACTATGATGCCAAAGCTTCACAGCACAAATTTTGATGGTATGGAATTGATAAGGCCCCTTTATCTTGTCAGAGAAGAAGATATATGTAAGTGGAGGGACTATAATGACTTATATTTCCTGCAGTGTGCTTGTCACTTTACGGAAACCTGCAGTACCTGCCACGAGGATGGAACAACATCCTCGAAGCGACTGGAGACCAAGAAGCTTATTGCACAGCTTAAGGAGAAAAATCCTTTTATCGAAGCTAATATTTTTAGAAGCGTAGAGAATGTAAATCTGGATACTGTGATTGAATACAAAAAGAACGGTATAAGGTATAATTTTTTAGATACCTATGATAATTAATTTTGATTCAATCCATCAAAGAGAATGACATTCGCCTTGAAAATCAGACAGATTAGATTCTATTCCTCCGAAAATAGACTGATACATTTCTGTGCCATCTGCAGTGTTAAAGGCTTTTTCGCCTGCATAGATAGCTTCTGAGGATAAGGCTTCCCAGGCTTTGTCATTTTCGACCAATAATTCATTACCAAAATGCTTATAGGCGCGACGGAGATAGCTTTGTATTCCCTTGAGTCTGTTTATAAGTGCATTAAACTCTTTTTCGGATAGTCCGAGATCAGCAAGTGAATATTTCAGTATTTCAGGTTGGGTTTTCATAATCTTCATGTATAAATCGCGGCTTATTTTTCTCATCGCAAATTTGCCACCGGATTCAGGACCGCCAAGACGATTAAAACCTGCTTTGAGATCCTTGTAGGAAAAAGTACCAAAGGACATATCGTTATCAATTCCAACAATTGAATCGATATAAACAACTCCATTTATTATTTTTCCATTAGCAATGTAGTTTCCGACATGTCGATCCATCTGACCACAGAGAAAATCCACAAATTGCAGTTCGCAAATCATTCGCTTTGCTTTTCCTGTGAACTCTATTTTGTGGTATTTTTTTATCAGAGAAAGAATATTGTGTCCCTTAACTGCCTCCATACTATTACCACTTTTAAGGGCGCCTTTTTTATCCGTAAAAAGAACGGTCTTAGAGTCGGCGATACAATTCTTGCATCCTAGCATTTCAGCAACTCTTCTGGAAGCGACATTTCTGGCACTAAGCCTTCTTCCAGGCTCAATGCCATTAAATGTAGCAAGAGCACTTGACTCATTGTAGTTTAGAACCTGCTGCAGTACACCCTTGTACATTTCAGAATCGGTATTTCCTTCTTTTAATTCTTTTTTTATTTCATCAGAAATCTTCGTTGTATTCTGCTCGCTAATTCCCCATGAAACAATGCGATTGTGTATGCTTTCAACAAAATCCTCAGAATCAATTTTACCACTGGCAAAATCACTTAGCAGAGCATTCATAAACTGTGAATCATGCGCAAAAAGGTCATGAAGGTCAAGTATCAAAGTTGCTGTCTTTTCTTTTAGAATATCCATATCTGTTTTTGCGTGTTCGGGAATTTGGGCTAAATTATATAAACAAGTCTGTGCTGAATCCTTATAAGTAATGCCGCCTTCTTCAACTTCCCTGTCTTCTTTATAGAAGTATTTTTTACCATTTCGGGTATAGGATTGTGCGGATTTGGTTAATCCGCCACCTTCATATTCAAGTTCATCAACGATGTCAGCTCTTATATCAAAAAGAATATTGCCGCCGTTCACATGCGCAGCTCGCTCGGCATTCATCTCGCGTTCCTTCATTTGAGCATTGGCAGAAAATGCTTCTCTTTCACGTTTCAGGTGAGCCGCAAATTGCCTGACAAACTGATATCTGATTTTTCCACGCTCTGTTCTTGGGGTCTTATTTTCAAGATAATAAACCGTTTTCTCAATAGACTGATCATAGGCATCTACAACATTACCAATGTAGAGCCTGTATTTGCCAAGGTCAAATACAGTTTTTCCTTTAGATTTGCATGTGCAGTCTACTGTCATGCCAAGCACTGAAGTGATCTTGTCAATTCCCTTGCAGATTGCGCGCATTTCTTTAGACATATGGCCAGCACTAACAACATCTGACTTATGGTCCATCATACTGTAATGAGCCATCTTCATATTGTTCATAGCCATTGTTCTGGCTTTTCCAAGTTTAAAGTCCTCCTCGGACATATCCTTAGAGCGAGTGGCATCCTTCATCATCCCTGTGGTTTCATCAAACTCGCGGAAGCCATTACCATGTATGCCTGCCATTTCATAGGAGCGTCGAATTTCCTCAGAGCTAAATTCTGAAAAACCTAATCTCTCTGCTGTCTGTTCAGGTGTTTCCTGAATTAATGTTTCATTCTTTTTTAAATATTCTAAACTGTCCATATGAGTTTCCCTTTCAATCTTATTGATAGTATATTGTACGAATAGAGCTAATGCAAGGTATAGAGTTTATACTATAAACTTGACATATTATATATTTTGTTTTTATTATTTCATTAGTTATAGATATGGAGGCAATTAGCATGAGAGGAATACTATATAAATTATTAACCAGGTCAATTGTTTTACTGTTTGTTATGGGGGCTGTGACTATGCTTCCAACTGTTGCTATGGCTGGCAGCGCTTATGTGGAGGATATGTCTGCGGCGGATGAAGAAGCAAGAAAAACTGATGGAGATGCGTTTAATTATGATTCAAAACTTGGTCAATATTTAATGCTGAAATATAAAAGCCAGATGGATACTAATAATGATGGCACTGTTACTAAGAGTGAATTAGAAAGCGCATATAATACCTTTAGTGGAACACTTGAGATTTACGGACCAAACGCTTCAGCAACTAGTGATATTCAAGCGTTGAAAGATATTTCCCACAATATGGTTCAGTATAATATGTTGGGAAGCTTTACAAATGTAGAAGAAATAGTAATTGATGGCGTAGATGAAATAAGGGATATTTATTTTCCAGTTTCTTTGAAAAAACTGACCATAAAAAATTCAACACTTAATATTTCACAGGGTTCTGGATTTTACCACTATGGTTATAGTTATCCAACCTGTGCAGGATTATTTAATTGCCCCAATCTTGAAGAGCTTACTATTAAAAATGATACGCTTGGTACAATGTATCTTCGGCAAAATATTCCTTATTGGACTTTTTTAGACCAATTAACATTACCATTATATAACAACACCAAGCTAAAAAAGCTGGATATTAGTATTAATTCCGTAAATGATGAACAAAAATTGATTATTAACGCCGGTAGTGATGCTTTTCAATATCTGACTGAAGATAACTGTAATATTGTAATAAATGGTTATGGAAGGCTTATTGTTGATAGTAGTAATGCAGATTCTGTTTTTTCAAAAAAATATAAGGTCGTCAAAGGCGTTGAATTTGAGAGTAGATTGTTTAAGGAGATAATATTAGGAGATACGAATGCTGATGAGGATGGTGATGGTATTCTAACACAGGAGGAACTTAATACGATTGAAAGCCTTACAATAGATAATGATCATCTGATAAATACATGGCCTAATCTCGATACCTGCTCTATTTTCAATGACCTTGAAAAGCTTCAGGGCCTAAAGGAATTAACTATTCAGCATGATTATAGCGATCATACAGCCCGCAAGATTAATGCAATTAAATTTCCGGCCTCTTTAGAGAAACTGACTATTATTAATACAAGGGTTAATTTTTTTGATTCAACAGACCCAAGTAGTAAAATACCAAGTAAAATACCAAGTGTTAAGACACTTGTCCTACGAAATGTTCAGCAACTTGATGTTAGTGCTCCTATAAATCTTACGGTTAATGATACTGGTGGCAATTTGGAAAATGTATGTCTTGATAATTCTGAAATTTCGAGCCTTACTGTGATTAATGGGGGAACTAAGCGGAATCTTACATTTAGTGCTGAGGATGCTGAAAAGCTTAATAAAGTTGAGTTTCAAGGTACTTCTTATACATTAGTGGGAGACAATAATTTTATAGGATGTACAAAATTAAAATCTATTGGATATAAGAATACAGAAACTAATAAATGGATGCTGGATTGCTCTGCTGGTGATAGTGATTTTTATCTGGATTTCACTAACTGTACCAGCTTGGCCGGTGATTCGAATTCTATGGTTATAAGCTGTGCTGTTCCAAATACAGATAAAAAGGCAGAAATAGCTTTATATTCTACGAACAATTTGTTTGATGACAAATTAACTATTAATAAAACTGGAGCAGGTACAGTCAGGCTCCTTGTGGATGATGATACTAATACGAGCAGTTGGACTACAAAGTACAAGAGTGAAAATGGATTCGAAGTATCAGTTGTCTCTTCAGATCCAGATATAGTTGTATTCGACCTTGGTAATCTGTTAAATGTAGATACAGAGGGCAATGTTGACAGATGGGATATGGTTGTTCAAAAAGGAACTAATTTTAGAAATCATTATAAATATTATGTTGTTGAAAATGGAAAAGCAAGAAGAGTAACAAAGCTTCCGGCAGGAAGAAATGTCAAGTTTGAGATAGAGAATCCTGAAGGTAAAACGGTAGTCAAATTTCATAGAGATGATAGTGAACCACATGATATTGATGCCGTAGATAACGGTATAGGCAGACTGTCTGTTAAGCTTATTGATTCGGCTGACAATAGTGTTATAAAAGAAATAGGCTCTGTCAGAATAAGAGTTAATGAACCCACTACAGGTGTAAC
This sequence comes from Lachnospiraceae bacterium UBA1760, assembly GCA_002314775.1. Lineage (GTDB taxonomy): Bacteria > Bacillota > Clostridia > Lachnospirales > Lachnospiraceae > UBA1760. The sequence continues at coordinate 14,033 of DCHE01000025.1, read as the reverse complement.
TCCAAAAGTGATTTCGCCTATTGATTCTTCATATGCATTATTACCAGAGGATAACTCAGAGAATAATCCTATATATGTGGAGAGCAATGGCAGGATTGCATTCAAGGCAAGCATGGAGCCTGGGGATGACATTACTTTCCAGGATGTATTATGGATACTAAAAGACGAAACTCCTAGTACATCACGTATCTACTCTGCCTCCACGCAGGGAATAAGGGTATCAAGTGAGGAGGATTATTCTGTATCTTCGAATAGTGCACTTTCTGAAGATCAGATTGAAAACTGTAAAACTGATAGTACAATCAGAGAGTTCTATTTTCCTAATAGTCTAAAAGGCGATGAAAGAAAAATAAAGTTTACTGCACAGGCGCCAATAAAGAATGACAGTCGGGACATCAACAAATCCTGGCATATTGAAATCAAAGATCCCTGTGATGTGTCCCTGAGTAATAATGGTAAAATGACTTATGTATATAGTGGAGCGGATGCATTGACAGCTAGCATAAGTGGTTTTAAGAACAAGGATAGTGTTTCGGTTTCAGTAAATGAAATAGATAAATATAAGGATTGTATTAGCTTTCATGAGATAAGTAGAGATGATTCATCAATCAAATACGAAATTAAGGTAAACAGGGATAAACCAGATTCGATTATTAGAAGTGTATTTGATGATAATACTGGTATTACGCTTCAGGTAAAAGCAGATTACGGATATCAGGAAAAAACAATTTCTTTTGCTAAGAATTTATATACTATTAGCTACGTGCTTGATGGCGGAGTCAACAATAGTAGTAATCCCGTATTCTATGATGCTGACAAAGAAGAAAGTATTTCACTTTTGGATCCAACAAAGGAAGGTTATACCTTTGCCGGATGGTATCTGGGGGATGAAAGTGTGACTTCTATCGATACCAGTAGAAGAGAACATATCACACTTGTTGCAAAGTGGACAGATAAATCGGAGACTTTAGTTCCAGAGCCGACACCGACAGTGACACCAACGGAAACACCAGAGCCGACACCGACAGTGACGCCAACACCGGCTGTATCTGATGTTCTTGAAATTACTGATCCGATTGGCGTTTCACTAATAGCTGGTGATGTAGCTCATATTGATATTGAAGGTATAGATTCTGCGAAGCTATTGTTAAAAGGCAAGGCAGGAATCTATGATGCAGCTACAGGAACATTTACGGCTATAAAGAAGGGTACGGCAAAACTTTATTATCTTGATGGTAAAAAGAAAAGAATAGCCTGTACTATCAAGATTGAACAGCCTAAACTTAAAGCAAAATTGAAACTGAAGGCAGGTAAGAAGAAAAAGATAAAGCTTTCTGCTACTAAGCGCACAGATGTGACCTGGAGCAGTAATGATCCGAGTATAACAGTTTCAGATGGTTATGTGGTTGGAACAATAGCTGGAAATTATGAAATAACAGCTACAATAGGAAATCATACCTGGACATGCTATGTGACAATTAAATCCTGAATTCCTATCTGAGACATTAACACTTGCAATTATATATACGAATATGGTATATTAGTAAAAGTTTTGAAAATTATGAATTTATGAAAGGAAGTGTTGTTATGAAGCATATAAAGTCATTAAACACAAGAGATTATAAGAAGAGCATGAAAACAGGTGGATGCGGCGAGTGCCAGACGTCATGCCAGTCAGCATGTAAGACATCATGCACAGTTGGAAACCAGAGCTGCGAGAAGGCTGATAAGTAATTTAGCTTTTTAAAAGGATGTTGTTTTGAGCGAGATGATGGGTGAAATCTGTCTCTCGCTCAATGTTTTGTAAAAAAGGATAGATAATTGTGATTCACGAGTATAAGAGCGGTGGATTTAATATAGTCCTCGACGTTGAAAGTGGTGCTGTTCATGTGGTGGATGAGCTTGTTTATAAGCTTGTGCCAAAGCTTGAAGGTCTTGTAAGGCATGATGTACCACAGGCAGAGGCTTTATTATATGAGACTGCTGTTGATTATATAAAAGAGAACGCCTTCTTTGGTCTTGAATCTGAATATTCGGAGGAGGAGATACAGGAAGCGGCTGCTGAGATATGTGAGCTTGCAAACAGTGGCAATTTATATCAGCATGATATTTATGAGCAGTATGTGGATTCACTCAAGGATCGCGAGACAGTTGTAAAGGCATTATGTCTTCATATAGCGCATGATTGCAATCTGCGCTGTCGTTACTGCTTCGCTGAGGAGGGTGAGTATCATGGAAGAAGAACTCTTATGACCTATGAGGTTGGAAAGAAGGCTCTTGATTTCCTGGTAGCGAATTCGGGCAGCAGGAAGAATCTTGAGGTGGATTTTTTTGGCGGCGAGCCTCTTATGAACTGGGAGGTTGTAAAGCAGCTGGTAGAATATGGAAGGAGTATTGAAAAGGAAAATGGAAAGCTTTTCAGATTTACTCTTACCACCAATGGAATTCTGTTAAATGATGACATTCTTGAATTTGCCAATAAAGAGATGGCAAATATTGTCTGCAGTATTGACGGGCGCAAGGAAGTGAATGATAAGATGAGACCGTTAAGAGGCGGTCAGGGGTCATATGATATCATACTTCCGAAATTCAAGCTTGTAGCGAAGACGAGAGAACAGTCGCAGTATTATGTGCGAGGAACCTATACACATCACAATCTTGATTTTGCACAGGATGTGCTGCACCTGATGGATGAAGGCTTTGAGCAGATATCAGTGGAGCCTGTTGTGGCAGAGCCAACTGAGGATTATGCATTGACAGAAGCTGATGTTCCATATTTGCTTGAGCAGTATGATTTTCTGGCAGATGAGATAATAAAGAGAAGAAAAGAAGGCAAATTTGTCAATTTCTTCCACTTTATGATTGATCTTGAAGGAGGTCCCTGTGTAGCTAAGAGACTCTCGGGCTGCGGTTCGGGTTCCGAATATCTGGCAGTTACACCATGGGGAGATTTATATCCTTGTCATCAGTTTGTCGGCAAAGAGGATTTCCTGATGGGAAATGTCGACGAGGGTGTTGTGAGGACTGATATCAGAGACAGCTTTAAGTCCTGCAATGTATACACGAAAGAGAAATGTCGTGAATGCTTTGCGAAGTTTTACTGTTCTGGTGGATGCGCTGCAAATTCCTACAATTTTACTGGAAGTGTCAATGGCAGCTATGATATAGGGTGTGAGCTTCAGCGTAAGAGAATTGAATGTGCTATCAGAATAAAGGCTGCGCTTGCAGATTTTGCAGACGAGCGTGATAATGCAGGTGAGTTTGTGTGCTCATAGCAGCATTATAGTATTTTTGACCAAAACGGCGATGCCGATTGGAGATATAGTTTTAAAAAATAAGGAGTAAACGAAAATGAAAAAGAATAAGGCCATAGCCACTCTTATTATTATCGCTTTGCTGATTGCAGGACTTGGATATGTCTGTGCATGTGGTGTTGGTGAGAATAAGACTGGCGCAGCAGAGAACATCAAACTTGGACTGGATCTTGCAGGTGGTGTATCTATCACATATCAGGTAGTTGGTGATGAGAAACCAAGTACAGATGATATGAATGATACTATTTACAAGCTGCAGAAGAGAGTAGAGCAGTATTCTACAGAGGCTCAGGTTTATCAGGAAGGTGCTGATCGTATCAACATCGAGATTCCTGGTGTGTCAGATGCCAATGAGATACTTGAGGAGCTTGGAAAGCCTGGTTCACTCTACTTTATGGATGTAAATGGCAATACAGTAATAGATGGTACACAGGTAAAGAGTGCTACAGCAGCAACTCAGAATAGCCAGTCAACTGGCTCTAAGGAATACGTGGTTGAGCTCGTGCTGGATGAGTCTGGTACAGAGGCTTTCTCTGCAGCAACTGCAGCAGCAGTACCAAATCATGACCCTATCTATATTTATTATGATAATGCAATTGTAAGTGCTCCTTCAGTACAGTCACAGATTGATTCTGGATCCTGCGTTATCACAGGTATGGAGAGCTTTGAGGCAGCTGAGCAGCTTGCATCTACTATCCGTATCGGTGGTCTGAAGCTTGAGCTTGAGGAGCTTCGTTCAAATGTAGTAGGAGCACAGCTTGGCTCACAGGCTATCAGTACTTCATTAAAGGCTGCTATTGCTGGTTTCATCATCGTGGCTGTCTTTATGATCGCTGTATACTGGCTGCCAGGACTTGCTTCAGTAATTGCACTCTGTGCATATGTTGTACTTGCACTTTTACTGCTCGTAGGCTTCAATATCACACTTACACTTCCTGGTATTGCAGGTATCATCCTTTCAATCGGTATGGCGGTTGATGCGAACGTTATTATCTTTGCCAGAATTCGTGAGGAGATTGCAGCAGGCAAGACAGTTCAGTCTGCTATGAAGAATGGTTATGAGAAGGCTCTTTCAGCTATTATCGATGGTAATGTAACAACACTTCTGGCTGCAGTAGTACTTATGGTAAAGGGCTCAGGAACAGTTAAGGGATTTGCACAGACATTATTCCTTGGTATCGTTCTTTCAATGTTTACAGCACTTTTTGTAACAAAGCAGATCATGAGTGCTTTCTATGCAGTTGGACTTAAGGATGAGAAGTTCTATGGTGCTGCAAAGGATGTAAAGCCTATGAATTTCCTTTCAAAGAAGGCTGCATTCTTCGGCATTTCAGTTATTCTTATTGTGGCTGGATTTGTATGCATGGGCATGAATTCAAAGTCAACAGGAGCACCACTCAACTACTCGCTTGAGTTCCTGGGTGGTACATCATCAAATGTTACTTTTAATGAGGATATGTCTATTGATGACCTTGAGACAAAGGTGGTACCACTTATCGCTGAGATAACAGGTGATCAGAATATTCAGCAGTCGAAGGTTGCTGGTACAAATGAGGTCATTTTCAAGACAAGAACTCTTACTGTTGAGGAGAGAGAAAAATTCAATCAGATGATGTCAGATTCCTTTGGCGTTGCTGAGAATCAGATTCAGACCGAGACTATCAGCTCTACTATTTCAGATGAGATGAAGTCTGACTCTGTAGTAGCAGTAGTAATAGCTGTTATCCTGATGCTTATCTACATCTGGTTCAGATTCAAGGATCTGAGATTTGGCGCTTCAGCAGTGCTTTGTCTTTGCCACGATGTACTTGTAGTTCTCGCATTTTATGCAGCTGCAAAGGTTTCTGTTGGTAATACTTTTATCGCATGTATGCTGACAATCGTCGGATATTCAATCAATGCGACAATCGTTGTATTTGACCGTGTGAGAGAGAACCTTCGTGGAACAAGAGCAGATGAGCTTGCAGATGTTGTAAATAAGTCTGTAACACAGACACTTTCAAGATCTATTTTTACATCACTTACAACCTTCATCATGGTTGCTGCAATTTACGTACTTGGTGTTACATCAATCAAGGAATTTGCACTTCCACTTATGGTAGGTATTATCTGTGGTACATATTCTTCAGTATGCGTAGCTGGAGCACTCTGGTATGTATTTAAGAAGAATATCGCTACAAAGGCAAAATAATCAGATATTTTAAAATATTAAAATCAGAGCCGGCTAGGGATACCCTTAGTCGGCTTTTTAGTCATAGCTGGAAGGGACTATTCGGATGGCAAAGGAAAAGTGGGTTGAAATAAGAAAAGGCGCAGATTTTGAAGCTATTGGGGAAAAATATGGAATATCTCCATTGCTGGCTCGGCTGATAATAAACAGAGGTGTATCAGAGGAGGATATCAATATATACTTACGAGGTACGCTGGAGGATATGTATGATCCGCATCTGCTGAAGGATATGGATAAGGCCTGTGATATCATTGCTGAGTGCCTGCTGGCAAAAAGGAAAATTCGTATAATTGGCGATTATGATGTCGATGGTGTTTGTTCTTCTTATATTTTGGAAAAGACCTTTAAGAACTGCTTTTACGATATGCATAAAGAAGCTCCTGAGGAGTATATCGATACTGTGATACCACATAGAATACATGATGGCTATGGCATAAATATAAGGCTGATAGACGAGGCGATAAAGGATGGCGTTGAACTTATTGTCACCTGCGATAATGGAATATCAGCAAAGGCTGAGATAGAGTATGGGTGCAAAAATGGAATTGATTTCATCGTGACGGACCATCATGAAGTGCCTTACCGCGAAGAAAATGATCAGAAGATATATGAGCTTCCTGCTGCGCTTGCGATAGTGAATCCAAAGCAGAAGGACTGCGAGTATCCATTTGAGAACATTTGTGGAGCTCAGGTTGCATTTAAACTTTCACAGGTAATGTACACAAGGTATACCAAGCGAGATATTTATGAATTCCTGGATATGGCAGCTCTTGCGGCTATAGAGGATGTGATGCCGCTATGCGACGAAAACAGAATACTGGTAAGGTATGGGCTTGAAAGGATAAGGGATACTGAAAACCTTGGTCTGCGCGCTTTGCTTGCGGTAACAGAGATGGAGGATAGGGATTTATCTGCGTATAACATTGGTTTTGTGATCGGCCCCTGCCTTAATGCTGCGGGACGACTGGAGTCTGCAGAGCTTGCCAAGAGTCTTCTCATGGCTAAAAGCGATGCGGAGGCGATGAAAATAGCCCTGCGTCTCAAGGAGCTGAATGACGAGCGTAAGGGAGAAACTGAAAAGGGAGTGCAAACGGCAGAAGAGTATATCAATTCGATGGATAAAATACCTGATGTGCTTGTCGTATACCTGCCAGAGTGTCATGAGAGTATCGCAGGAATAGTGGCAGGCAGAGTACGTGAGAAATACAATCATCCAGCTATAGTACTGACTAAAACTGAGGATGGAGTAAAGGGCTCTGGAAGGTCAATTGACGAGTATGATATGCACGCAGCACTCATTAGGTGCAAGGAATTGTTCTCGAAGTTCGGAGGGCACAAGCTGGCTGCTGGGCTTTCGATGAATGCGTTAACTGACGAGGAAAGAGAAGCTGCTGTAAAAAGGCTGTCAGATACGCTTAATGAACAAAGTGAGTTAAAGGAAGATGATTTTAGCGTTAAAATTGCGATAGATATGGCTCCGCCTTTTGAATATTTAAATGAGGATTTGGTGGAAGAGCTTAAGCTGATAGAGCCTTGCGGAATGGGCAATAAAAGGCCACTGCTTGGCGCAGCTGGTATCCAGGTGGTAAACGGCAGACTTTTGGGTAAAAATGAAGATACCTACAAAGCGATTGCAAGGGACAAGAATGGAAGGATGATTGATATGATCATCTTTAAAACAAATGTTGAGACTTTGGAGTATATGCAGCAGCATGAAACTGTAGCAATTACATATACTCTTGATATGAATGAGTTCAGAGGCGTACGAAGCCTTCAGCTGCAGGTAAAGAATTTTAAATAGGACAAATTGATTTAATGAAGAAAAAAGTAATGGTGCTTGCCATATTCATTTTTATGATGCTGGGCATGTGCTTTATTTACAGATATGGAAACAGAATAGAGGATTTGTCATTGCCTGGCGTTGAAGCAGGGCAGCATATTTCAGATGTATGTGCTTATGCAGATGATAATGAGGGAATGAACTGTGATATTCACGGCTTTTCAAAGGATGGTGCGATGGTGCTGTTTTTGCCCACCAGAGTTGATGCTTCGGGATTAATATTTTATGCGCTTGATGAAAATGGCACAAAGATGGCGCGTATTGAACATGATTTTAGCGCAGAGAATGCTATGCTTGTGGGCGATACGACTGTCCTGGTGATGCAGTCGAGTCTTCCGAGCGTTGAGATTTCACTGCAGAAGGGAACGCTTGAGGAGGTTGAGGATTCTAAGTCACATGAAGTATATGCCTATGGCAATATGGTAATCACTGCGAGCGATGAGATGGCAAATATATACGGCTGCGAAGAAGTGACCAAAACACGTGATAAAGACAGAGGCAGCTATGCAAGTATGTCTATCAGAGGGCATGGCAATATTTCCTGGAAAAATGATAAGAAGGGATACAATGTTTTTACCGAGAATGAAATGAGCATACTTGGAATGAAGCCAGGGGAAAGCTGGGTGCTGCTCGCAAATGCTGAAGATTATTCCCTGCTTCGAAATGAAGTATTTTTAGAATTGGCCCAAAAGCTGGGAATAGAGTATACCCCTGAATGCAGGCAGGTGGATTTATTCGTTGATGGCGAATACAGAGGTCTTTACCTGCTGACTGAGCGAGTGGAGGTGTCTGATAATAGTGTGAATATACGTCCTGAGCAGGATTATCTGTATAGATGGGGAATGTATGGAAAGGGTGGATATACTCTTTCTACGGATGTCTTTAGGAATGAGGATACAAAGGTTGTTGAAGTGATTGATGAAAAGAAGCCTGAGAGAGTAGAGGCTGCGTATAGTATTGCCCAGAGCTTTATCAGTGCCATAGAGAATACGGCGTCTGATGAATATCTGGAGCAGACTGATCTGGACAGCTTTGCAAGGTATTACTGGATACAGGAGTTTGCCAAGAATACTGATGCTACATCGAGAAGCTTCTATACGGTTTACAGACAGCCTGAGGGAAAAATGTATGTCACTTCCGTGTGGGATATGGATCGTACTGCGGGAGCCATAGAGCCTTTTGAGCGGGCTGTGGATTATATATATCCTACGGGGTATGCGGTACGCGAAGAAGAGTGGTTTGTGCCGCTATTTGCACATGCTGACTTTTCTGAGAGGGTAGATGAAATATATGCTGAGGAAAATCTGGCAGAGGTATTTAGGGAATGTGCGCAGGACGTATATTCCAAGGCTGAATATATAAGACCTTCTGCAAATATGAATTTCACCAGATGGGATGTACTTAAAAATGAGCAGAACAATCAGATAGTCAGGTACATGGGCGAGTCCACCTTTGATACACAGGTGGAGTGGCTTGCAGAGTGGCTCAGACAGCGCACCGAATGGTTTGAAGAAAACTCAGAAAATTCACAATAGCGAGGGTTAGTCTTAGTTGACACGTGTTGGTCATAATGATATTATTCTCTGTGGTGTATCAGAAATTCATAGTAATACGGTATGGATTATAATATTACTTTTTTATTATTAAGGAAAATATTCTAAAAGCTATTATTGTGTTTGGCAATATAGTGAAAGAGGTTTATATGAGTAAAATAATATATTTAGATAATGCTGCAACTACAAAGACTGCTAAAGAGGTAGTGGAGGCGATGCTTCCTTACTTTACAGAGAATTATGGTAATCCTAGTTCTATATATTCTTTAGGACAGGCATCTAAAGAGGCAGTTACTAAAAGCCGAGAGACAATTGCTGCAACTATAGGTGCAAATGTCAGTGATATCTATTTTACCGCAGGCGGTTCTGAGTCTGATAACTGGGCGCTCAAGGCGACAGCAGAGGCTTATGAGAGCAAGGGAAAGCATATTATCACGACTAAAATAGAGCATCATGCCATACTTCATACGTGCGACTATCTTGAGAAAAGAGGATTTGAAATCACATATCTCGATGTTGATGCTGATGGAGTTGTAAAGCTTGATGAATTAAAGAAGGCAATAAGAGAGGATACCATTCTCATATCAGTAATGTTTGCAAATAATGAGATTGGTACTATTCAGCCAATAAAAGAAATTGGTGCGATTGCCCATGAAAAGGGTATTTTATTCCATACAGATGCAGTGCAGGCTTATGGTCAGCTTCCTATTGATGTGAACGAAATGAACATAGATATGATGTCAGTTTCAGGTCATAAGCTGAACGGACCTAAGGGAATTGGATTTTTATACATCAAAAAGGGTGTGAAAATCAGATCCTTCGTGCATGGCGGACAGCAGGAGAGAGCAAGAAGAGCGGGAACTGAGAATGTGACTGGAATAGTAGGCCTTGGCGTGGCTGCTAGACTTGCTCACGATACTATGGAAAAGCGTACTGCTGCAGAGCGTGAGCTTCGAGATTATCTGATAGAGCGTATTTTATCGGAGGTGCCACAGTCAAAGCTTAATGGTCACAGGACTGACAGACTTCCAAACAATGCTAATTTTTCCTTTGAATTTATCGAGGGTGAGTCACTTCTTATAATGCTTGATATGAAGGGAATCTGTGCGTCCTCAGGCTCGGCATGTACATCTGGATCGCTGGATCCTTCGCACGTGCTGCTGGCAATTGGTCTTGTGCATGAGATCGCGCATGGCTCGCTCAGACTGACCTTGGGCGCTGAGACTACAAAAGAGGATATTGATTTTACAATTGAGGCTGTAAAGGAGATAGTGGCAAAGCTCAGGAGCATGTCGCCTTTATATGAGGACTTTAAGGCTGGCAAGAAAAAGAGTATCATTGATGAGAATTACTAAACGTAGTATGACATACGGAGGTTTTTGTTATGTATAGTGAAAAGGTAATGGATCATTTTCAGAATCCTAGAAATGTCGGAGAAATTGAAAATGCAAGTGGTGTAGGTACAGTAGGAAATGCAAAGTGTGGCGATATTATGCGTATGTACCTCGATATAGATGATAATGGCATTATTCAGGACTGCAAGTTCAAGACTTTTGGTTGCGGTGCTGCTGTTGCAACGAGTTCCATGGCAACAGAGCTCGTAAAGGGTAAAACTATTCAGCAGGCACTTGAGGTTACTAATAAAGCTGTCATGGAAGCTTTGGATGGACTTCCACCAGTAAAGGTGCACTGCTCGCTCCTGGCTGAGGAGGCTATTCATGCTGCACTTTGGGATTATGCTGAAAAGAATGGCATAAAGATTGAGGGCTTATCAAAGCCAAAATCAGATATTTCAGAAGGCGAAGAGGAAGAGGAATACTAGATTATGAAGAAGCTGCCTACAATATTGATGCTGGTTGCAAGGATAGCCATCGGTGCGTATCTTGTATATCTGGCTTATGATATGTTTGGAGATTTGTCAGGGGATGGCAATCTGAAGTATGCATTTATGGCGATAGCAGTTGTGTTTGCTGTTTTTGGCGTTGGTGCGGTCGTTCTTGGTATCAAGGATATGGCAACTGGCAATTATGCTGGCGGAGCCAAGGATACTCAGGAGGATGAGAATGTAGCTAAGGAAGAGGAAATATAACATCATTATATTGAAGGATAATGAGAAACTATGTCTGTTCATACTTAGGTGGAGAGACGTAGTTTCTTTTTTTATGATTGTGAACTAATTGTGTATTTTGGGCAATTTAACACATACTAAAACGATTTCGTTGTGCAATTTGTATCTAAAATTCTGATATTTTATTGACAATAGTTACAAAATGATATATATTGCATAATAGTATTCGGTTCGGCAATCGTTTACATAACTTTTCAAAAAATTAAAATAATTTATAGGAGGATTTTTTAAATGAAGAGAAAAGTTTTAAGCACTGTTCTTACAGTTGCAATGGCAGCTTCAATGCTCGCAGGATGTGGCGCAGCAGCAGAGGCACCAGCAGAGGCACCAGCAGCAGCACCAGCAGCAGAGGCTCCAGCAGCAGATGCAGCAGCACCAGCAGCAGAGGCAACAGGCGAGGGCAAGACAGTTGCTCTTTGTATGCCTACACAGTCTTCTGAGCGTTGGATTAATGACTGCGCTAACATGAAGCAGCAGCTTGAGGCTAAGGGCTACACAGTTCTTGATCAGTTCGCAGAGGATGATGTACAGCAGCAGGTTTCTCAGATTGAGAACATGGTTGCACAGAATGTTGACTGTATCGTTATCGCAGCTGTAGACTCAGGTGCACTTACAACAGTTGAGGCTTCTGCTAAGGAAGCAGGTATTCCTATCATCGCTTATGATCGTCTCCTTATGGATACAGACGCTGTTTCTTACTATGCTACATTCGATAACAAGGGTGTTGGTACAGTAATCGGTGAGGCAATCGTTAAGCATGCTGACCTTGAGGGCGTAAAGGCAGCTGGAGAGTCTAAGACAATCGAGTTCTTCATGGGTTCACCTGATGATAACAACGCACTTATGCTTTACAACGGACTTATGGAAGTTCTTCAGCCATACCTTGATGATGGCACACTCGTATGTAAGACAGGCAGAACATCATTCGAGGATACAT
>DCHE01000025.1:0-1927 GCA_002314775.1 Lachnospiraceae bacterium UBA1760 | reverse complement strand
GATCTTGATATCTGTGCTACAGCTTTCGACGGTTTCGCTTATGGATGTAAGGCAGCTCTTGAGAACGCTGGTTACACAGATGCTAACTGGCCTGTAATTTCTGGACAGGATGCAGAGCTTATGGCTTGTAAGAACATCATCGCTGGAAAGCAGTCATTCTCAATCTACAAGGATACACGTCTCCTTGCTGAGAAGGCAGTTTCAATGGTTGACGCTGTACTTACAGGATCAGAGCCAGAGATCAACGATACAGAGCAGTACAACAATGGAAAGCTCGTTGTTCCTTCATACCTTTGCACACCAGTTGCAGTTGACAAGGACAACCTTCAGGAGCTCATCGTTGATGGTGGATACTATACACAGGATCAGCTTGATAACTAATCTTGCTTAAAAGTATTGAATATTAAGAAACGGGGCGACGGCAATAGTCGTCGCCTTGTTTTTAATAATGAGTGTTAAAATTTTAACTTCAGATGGTTGTTTTTGAAAAATAGTATTTGTGGGGGAGTTTTGTACTATTTTTGAAAAATACCCGTCTTTAGTGAAGAAGACAGGTAAATAATTGGAGAAGGAGTAAAATAGATGTCGGATTACATTTTGGAAATGAACCACATCACCAAGGAGTTCTCAGGTGTTAAGGCACTTGACGACGTGAATCTGAAGGTTGAGCGCGGCGAGATTCATGCTATCTGCGGTGAGAATGGTGCAGGAAAGTCCACACTTATGAATGTACTATCTGGAGTATATCCATTTGGTACTTACAGCGGCGATGTTGTTTACAAGGGTGAGATTAACAAATGCCATAGCCTTAGAGACAGTGAGAAAAAGGGTATTGTTATTATTCATCAGGAGTTGGCACTTAGCCCACTGCTTTCAGTTGCTGAGAACATGTTCATGGGAAATGAGCGTACCTCACTCAAGGGTGTTATCAACTGGGCAGAGACACGTCAGCAGGCAGAGGAAGTACTTGCAAAGGTAGGCCTTACTGGTATTGATGTGAACAAGCCAGTTAATACCTATGGCGTAGGTATGCAGCAGCTCATGGAGATTGGAAAGGCACTTGCAAAGGATGTAGAGCTGCTGATCCTGGATGAGCCTACTGCAGCACTTAATGATGAGGAGTCAAAGAATCTTCTCGACCTTATGCTGGGACTCAAGAAGCAGGGCGTTACCTGTATCATGATTTCTCACAAGCTAAATGAGATTGAGTATGTAGCTGACAATATCACAATTATCCGTGACGGTCACACAATCGAGACTCTGAATAAGGCGGCTGGTGAGATAAATGAAGACCGTATCATTAAAGGAATGGTAGGTCGTGAGCTTTCAAATCGTTATCCTGTCCGTGAAGGAGTCAAGATAGGTGAAACTATTTTTGAGGTAAAGGACTGGACAGTATATACACCTGAGGATGCGAACAAGAAGCGTCTTGATGGTATCAACATTCAGGTAAGAGCTGGTGAGGTTGTAGGTCTGGCAGGTCTGATGGGTGCTGGTCGTACAGAGCTTGCAATGTCAGTATTTGGTCACAATTATGGACAGAAGATTACTGGTACTGTAAAGATTAACGGCAACGGAGTATCTACCAGGACTGTAACAGAATGTATTGAGAACAAGCTGGCTTACGTTTCTGAGGATAGAAAGACTTATGGTCTTATTCTTGGACAGACTATTCGTGAGAACATGGTAACAGCGGCAAGAAAGAAGTATTTTTCTAAAAATGGTGTTATCCTGAAGAACGAGGAAGTCATTGCTGCTGAGGATTATAAGAAGAAAATCAATGTTAAATCAAATTCCATCGAGCAGGCAGTTGGTTCTCTGTCAGGTGGAAATCAGCAGAAGGTTGTACTTGCAAAATGGATGCTCACACAGCCTGATGTACTGATTCTTGATGAGCCTACCCGTGGTATCGACGTAGGTGCCAAGT
>DCHE01000096.1 GCA_002314775.1 Lachnospiraceae bacterium UBA1760 | reverse complement strand
ACTGTGGTTTTTATTCAGTGACAATCCCTGAAGGCGTTAATTATTTGGGATATAATGCTTTTTCTAGAAATTATAATTTAACTTCAGTTGAAGTATCTAGCAATGTAAAAATAATAAACATAGGTACATTTAATTCCTGTACTAATCTAAGTAAAGTAGTTCTCAAATCACCTGATACTATATCGATAAAAGATGGTGCATTTAATAAATGTAAAATATATTCGGCGGGACCGATTGGAAGTGGGTGTTCAATAGAATATGCTGCAAAAAATAGTATTACAGGCTTGAATTCGATAGGAAGGCTTAAAGAATTAATAATTGATGATTGCTTTACTTCATTTGAAAGCATAAAGGCGGCTAAAATAACTATTGGCGGTGGAATGAAAACACTTACATCGGATCTGCTAAATTATAACTGTGATGCGGAGTCTATTACGATTAGAAATGGAGTGGAAACAATAAAATATGATGCATTGCATAATGTAAAAAGAGGGTGTATTATTTCAATACCAAAGAGTGTTAGTCATATTGAGTCATTAGCAATTAGGGGAGAAAAATGTGAAGTATTTATATATGGCAGAAATGTAACAATTGACAGGACGGCATTTTGGAGTGATGCAATAATTCATGGCTATCCAGGATCTACAGCAGAAACTTTTGCAAAAAATAATTCCGTTACTTTTATCCCACTCTCAAACGCAATCAACCCAGATTCAGTAACTATCAATTCTGTATCCGGTGACGGTATATCTGCCAATATTGAAATGCCATCAGAAAGAGATTTAACAGGAATGGAGTACTCTTGGTGGGCTACAAACGATAACGGTGCATCATGGATCTGTGCTCAGGATTGGAAGCTTGAAGATACATCACTCTCTTGGAAACCAAGTAAGTATGGAAATTACACATTGGTAGGAAAGGCAAGATACTCTGGTGATAGTTCGTCAGAGACCCAATATGCAGTAAGCTTTGACTACCACCCTTATATTGCAGGTACCTGTCAGATGCCTTATTCAGGAGAAGGTGGTGGATACCTGATTGGAGTTGCTGCAAGAGATTCACTTCCTCAAGGTTATACCTGTGAATTATTAGTGTTGGACTGCAACAAATATTTACAGGGACTTCCAGCATGGATATATCAGTCAGGAAAATGTGATTTCTATAATGGAGGAATGTGGACTGTATGGCAGCCAGAGTATGGATATTTCTGGACACTGTTTAGAATATATGATACAAATGGCGAAATTGTGGACGAAGTATGTTACGGTTTTGCTAACATTTAATTGTATGTGTCAACAATGAACGTGATATTTATCGTAAATACAATATTTAGGACAGTAGTTGAATTATAGATGAAGCACTAAGCCCCAGGATGAATTGATTGCCTGGGGCTTTTTATCGCAGTTTCCCGGGCCAGGCAATCCCTATTCTCGACTCCATTGCAAGAGTATTCAGGATATTCCAAACCTCCTGTTCCGTACAATTGAGTTGGAACCAATGAAGCTCATCAGTAGTTTCCAGTGATTTCAGTGTTACACAATAATAACGACCGAGCCTCCATCGATATTTTTCCTCAACATGAATCTCGGTAAAATGTCCAATCGGAACTACGTGAAATTCATCTCCTTTAATAAAATAATATCGATATCCACGGTATAGATGCATGCAAATTTCCGTGGCATTTATAAAGTCATTTTCCATATCCTGAACAAATGCTGGATTTTGCTGTCGCTTCATTTCAATCCATCTGTATGGTTCTTCCTTTATGGAAAGAATACCGATTGACAGTGAAAAAAACAGCGTGACAAACAAGGTGAACATAACCGTGTTAAATGAAAAGCCATTCAGCATAAAATCGTGAATTCCGCCATATGCAAGCCCGATTGCTCCGCCTCCAAATACTAATACGATGGGTAGTCTTTTTGATTTGCTGTGTTTATATAACTCGTACAACTGTTTTTCCTTTCTTTAGCTCATCTTTGCTTACACAATTATAATCGTATCATATGAGTGACGAAAGCGTCAAATCGTAATGAACAATCTGGTCACAAGAAGTGTAGAACAAATGTTCCTTGGCGTATTGAAATAAAAATAAATACGTGCTATATTATATGTACGTGGTTCGAAGCGATGCTAGGTTCTCTTGACAGACTTTATATCTCTGTGAGAGAATCATTCAAGTGAAATTACATACTGAAGACTACATCTGATAGTGATACGAGATGATGATTTCTGATATTATTATCTGAGAATACTATCTGAAAAAACTATAATATGGAGAGAATATGAAGAATACTAATCGTTTTTTAGCCCTTGTATTAGCTGCTGTGCTTGCAATATCTGGCATTTCTATTGAGGGTAAAATTGCAAATGCAGCTGACAATGTGGAGATGAGTTCTGAACTTGTTGGCGAGGCTACTGAGCTAGGGGATGAGTATAAAGCTGAGATAATAGCGGAGACAAAAGCGGAGACAAAAGCCGAGATGGAGTCGGAGATAAAGGCTGACAAGGCTGAGGCCTATGATACAATCAGTATTATGCCGTCATTTGCAAGAAGCGTTCACAAGGTGAACTCGACGGTCACGGTTCCATTTTACATGTGCACCTACAATAATTACGATACTCAGAACTTCTATGTGTATGTGTATAATCCAAGCGGTGAGCTGGTTGGAAGTCTTAGCAAGAACTTTCCAAGGAAGGTTGATGTGATGCAGTACACGGTCACATTTACGGCGACTAAGACTGGAACCTACAAGGTCAGGTATTATTACACGGGTGATAAGACTGACAGATACGCAACCTTTACAGTTAATTCTTCAAATAGTGCGATTGATCTGACTGATGCAACGATTTATAGAGATGATAACGAGAAGGAGCTTAGACTTAAGACCGAGTTTAATTCGGCTACAACCTGCTATCTCGACTGGTATTATTCCCTTGATGATGGGGCAACCTGGAATGAGATTCAGACTGGAATATTTGAGTCGACAAATGAAATTACATTTTTGCCTGAAAAAACAGGCTATTACAAGTTCAAGTTTGTTGTGAGACATATGGACGAGGATGGCTCGGCCAGTGTCTCGAAGGTGCTTGATTATTCCTACTATAAGTATATAAAGGCGACCTGCCAGATGCCTTATGAGGGCGAGGGCGGCGGATATCTGATTGGCGTGCAGTCATTTGATAATCCTGATCAGAGCTACCTTTACGAGCTGCTTGTGCTTGACTGTAATTTGTATCTTCAGGGACTTCCTGCCTGGATATATACATCGTATCCGTGCCGCGTCGAGGAAGGCACAACTATGTGGACAATCTGGCAACCAAAATATGGATATTACTGGACTCTATTTAGAGTGTATGACCAGAATGGTAATCTGCTCGAGGAAGCCTGCTACGGATTTGTTAATGCGTGGTAGTAAAAAGTGAATATAATATTAGCAATCCCCCACCTTTAGGGCGTAGAGACGAAGGTGGGGGATTGTTTTGTCATACCATCTGAAGGACAAGGTTATTAACATCTCGGATAATTAAAGAAAATAATACATAATAGTTAGGTATATAAAAGGTGAAGCCGGTGCTAAGATAGAGACAACGTATGAAATTGACAGTATTGACGGACAACGGCAGGGGCCGCTTGAAGGTGACAACATTGACGGACAACGGCAGGGGCCGCTTGAAGGTGACAGCATTGGCAGATGTCGGTAGGCATCAGTTAGTATAGTGAATTAGGAAAGATGAAGAGCTTTTTGGAAAGGGGTAAATCATGCGAATCTACGAGGAAGATAAAAAGATAATCATAGCAGAAGGTAATAAAAGACTTATAATCGAGGCCTGGGGCCCTGACTCAGTAAGAGTAAGGCAGTCAGCAGAGCCGAAAATGGATGAAAATGACTGGGCTCTTTCAGAGGTTATGCCACAGGTTGAAGTTGACATAACATCGGAAGAGATTGATGTTACTGACCCTTGGTATAAGGGCGAGGAGTACAAAAAATACCACCAGACTGCGACAGAATATAAGCTTGTAAATGGCAAGCTCACTGTTAAGATTTCCCACGAGGGCTGGCTTTCCTTTTACAACCAGAAGGGCGAGCTTCTTACTGAAGAATATTGGAGAAATCGTAACAGACTGAACCGCTACTGCGTTCCACTAAGAGTTGATGCGAGAGAGCTTAAGCCAGTGGTTGGCGGAACTGATTATGAGCTTTATGCCAGATTTGAGGCATTTGATGATGAGAAGATTTATGGTATGGGCCAGTATCAGGAGAAGAGTCTTGATAAGAAGGGCTCGATTCTTGAGCTTTGCCATAGAAATAGCCAGGCAAGCGTGCCATTTTACATTTCAAGCAGGGGTTATGGATTCTTCTGGAACAATCCTGCTGTTGGAACGGTTGCATTTGGCAAAAATAAAACCGAGTGGCATGTGAGAAGCACAAAGAAGCTTGATTATTTTATCACTGCGGGGGACACACCTGCTGAGCTTTTGGAGCATTATTCGCTTGCGACAGGAAGAACTCCTATGATGCCTGAGTACGGACTCGGTTACTGGCAGTGCAAGCTGAGGTATAGAACTCAGGATGAGCTTCTTGCAGTTGCGAGGGAGCACAAGAGGAGAGGGCTTCCGCTTGATGCGATTGTAATTGATTTCTTCCACTGGACTCTTCAGGGTGATTTCAAGTTTGAGCCGCTTGACTGGCCGGATCCGGATGCTATGGTTAAGGAGCTTAGAGAGCTTGGAATTGAGCCAGTTGTTTCAGTTTGGCCAACAATTGATGACAGAAGCGAGAATTTCTGGGAGATGGCAGACAAGGGTTACCTTGTAAATGCAGACCGTGGAAATGGTCTGCACATGACCTGGATGGGCAACACGGTATTTTACGATGCAACAAATCCTGGGGCGCAGAAATTTGTCTGGGAAAGATGCAAGGAGAATTATTACAAGAAGGGTATCAGATGCTTCTGGCTGGATGAGGCAGAGCCGGAGTATGGCCCTTATGATTTTGACAATTACAGATATTTTGCTGGACCAGCTCTTCAGTGTACTAACACTTATCCGGTTGGCTATGCAAAGGGCTTTTATGATGGACTTAAGGCAGAGGGCGAGACTGAGATTTTAAGCTTAGTAAGATGTGCCTGGGCTGGAAGCCAGAAGTATGGAGTTTTAACCTGGTCGGGAGACATTTACTCTTCATTTAGATCCATGAGAGAGCAGCTTCAAGCTGGCCTTAATATGGGACTCGCGGGAATTCCATGGTGGACCTCGGATATCGGTGGCTTCCTTGGTGGAAATATTGCCGATAAGGATTTCCAGGAGCTTCTTGTGAGATGGTTTGCCTGGGGTGCATTTTGCCCAGTCTTTAGAATGCATGGTGAGCGTTCGCCATGGCATGAGAGAGAGGAAGAATTCAGAAATGGTGTAAGGCAGATTACCTCGGGTCAGGACAATGAGGTTTGGAGCTTCGGTGAGGAGAATTACGAGATTCTGACGAAGTATCTGTTCATCAGAGAGAGGCTTAAGCCATATATCAGAGAGTGTATGAAGGAGGCTTCAAATACGGGCGCACCTGTTATGAGACCACTTTTCTATGACTTTCCTGCTGATGATATTTGCTGGAGTATTGAGGATGCCTACATGTTTGGCCCAGATCTTCTTGTGGCACCGGTCATGACTAAGGGTGCAACAGAACGTTCAATCTATCTTCCAGCGGGAGCAACCTGGACCGATGCGAATACCAAGAAGGTATACGAGGGCGGCCAGCTTGTGGTTGTGCCAGCACCACTTGATATCATTCCAGTTATGATTAGGGATGGGAAAGAGTTTGAGATTTATTGATTGAACTGATAGTTGAGTTAAATGATAGTTGGGTTAAATTGATAGTTGAGTTAAATTGATAGTTGAGTAGGTATTAGGATTTAGTTTTTGTGAGTCGGGAACCGATGGTTCCCGGCTTTTTTGTGGTGTGGGGGATGGTGTGTGGGATGCTATGTCGGATGCTATTGCCGGATGCTATGCCGGATGCTATGCCGGAAGGTTGTGCCCCGGGCATAGAAAAAGGGCGAAACCAGACTTTTACTATGCCCAGAGCAGCCGGCCGCGGCATAGTAAAGAGCGAAAAAGTGGGTTTTACTATGCCGGGAGTAGCCGTCGAAGGCATAGTAAAGAGAGAAAAAGTGGGTTTTACTATGCCGGGAGTAGCTGGGCAAGGCATAGTAAAGAGTGAAAAAGTGGGTTTTGCTATGCCGGAAGTAGCCGGCGAAGGCATAGAAAAAACTCCAACACACCATAGAAAATGAGCCCAAGCAAACAATTGTTGCATTGTGTTGTTGGGAAAAATGAATGCAACAATTTATTTGTGAGGGCCTATTTTTCTTGATTACTTTTTGAAGAAATTGTAAAATACAAGATAGGAGAGGTGAGAAAGGAGATAAATGAAAAGAAAAGAAAGCTATTTTACAACCAGTTACTATGGGGAACTCAAACAAAGAAGGGGATACCTTTCGGAAATACTCAAAAGAGTAGATGGCACCAGTTGCCATGAGGTGTCAGGAAGGCTACATATTGTCAAGAATAAGGATAATAGGGTTCAATATTATCAAAGAATCAATCCGGCTGATAAAAATGGAAAGTACATTAAGAAGAAGGATATTCAGTTGGCCTATGATCTGGCTCAAGGAACATACGATGAAAATGTCATCAAGAATGCAAGTGGCGAAATTATTATTCTTGATGAACTTTTGGAGTATTTAAGCCATTCGGATGTTACTCGGATTTATGAGAGTATGTGCGAAGAGAGAAAGAAGCTTGTTACACCAATTGAAAAAACAGATGATGTATTTGTGGCTGAATGGAAAAATCAAAGATATGAATCTATGGCATTTGCAAATGATTTTGCGGTCTTTACTACTAAGAATAACGAAAGAGTAAGATCGAAATCTGAAATTCTGATAGCGAACACCTTGTACGACTATGGAATTCCATACAAATATGAGTGCCCCATCTATGATGAATTTGGCCAAATCTGGTCACATCCTGATTTTTCGGCTCTCAACGTGAGAGAAAGAAAAGAATTCAAATGGGAGCATTTTGGTATGATGGATGACACAAGCTATGCTGAGAAGGCGGTTAGAAAGATTACCAAGTATACTAGCCAGGGTTATTACCAGGGAAAGAATATTTTGTATACTTTTGAGACTAGCCAAACACCATTAAGCACTCTCGGAATCGAGAGGGTGATTAAGGAGTATCTGTTGTAGGAATTACAAGAAATCACGGAGCCTCTGTGGATTCCTGTTGGTGTCGGGACAAAATCCCTAAAGACTGGATGTGAGGCAACAATTCGTTGTGAGTACATAGTAAAGCGAAATACTATTACAAAAACCACTTGCACGAAGCATTTTGAGAGTATGAATTAGGTAAAATCAAAAAGTGAAGGTTACAGAGGTCATAAAGAGACCGATGTAACCTTCACTTTTTGCAAAGTTTCTCATTTCGGCAATAAAATAGCATGGCTATTACTCAGCAGTGGTGACTTCCATAGGGGTTTTCTCAGCAGAGGTTTTCTCAGCAGAGGTTTCCTCGGTAGTGGTTTTCTCAGTAGGTGTTTCCTCAGCAGGTGCATTTTTAAGCTTGAGACCGTAGTACTCGGCCATAGCGTCTGCGTCGAGAATGCCCATCTGAATAAGATTTTTTTCGTCCTTGAGTATTTTGTTGTCGTGGGTATTGTCCATGTATGCATGCTCAATTATGATGCCTGGGTTTCCACCCTCGACACTAAGGCTTATGAGGTAGTACCAGTCCTGCACAGAACCGTCATCGTAGTGGCCCTTTTCTTCCTTTGTTCGCACATAAACTCCCTTGGCCTTGACGCCAGTTTTCGCAAGATTATTTATGATGAGCTCGCCGAGAACCTTCATATCTGCAGTGTACTTTTTGTAATTTGGAACAAATACCTCCGCTCCCTGTGGTCTTTTAGGACCGAGCTCGCCAGTTGTTCCGTTGCAGTGGAGTGCAACAAATAAATCCGCTCCGACCTTCGCGCCTAGACCGGTTCTTGTTTCAAGTTCAGTATCTCCGTGGTTTGCTGCATCAGGGCAGGAACCATCTTCTCTTGTCATATAAACTTCGACACCCTCATACTCAAGAAGTCTGTCTCTGCAGGCAAGGGCAATTGTGAGATTTAAGTCCTGCTCATTCATACTGAGATTTTTGTGATCACGTCTATGAATCTCACTGTCATGACCTGGGTCAAGTACTATAATAACCGGATCAACCTCTGGCTCCGTAGTCGCTTCAGTAGTAGGCTCTGTGGTCGCCTCGGTGGTAGGCTCCGTAGTTGCCTCGGTAGTAGGTTCAGTGGTTGCTTCAGTAGCAGGCTCTGTAGTTGCCTCCGTAGTAACCTCCTGGGTAGTTACAGTTGTGATTTCTTTTGATTTCTCCTGGCTGCTACATGCTGCAAGCGAAAGTGCGCATGTGAGTATTAATGGTAAGATAAGTTTCTTTTTCATGTTCAATATCTATATCCTTTCTCCCGTTTTGATTATTTCTCATATTAGCACAAAAAGTGTCACAATAGTATTACTATTATGTAGTATTGTAAAATAAATTACACAAAGTACTTTGTTTTGTGTATAATGATTTGTGGATATGCCGAAGGCGCTCGGCAAAGGCATAGAAAAAGAGAGAAAACCAGACTTTACTATGCCGAAGGCGCTCGGCAAAGGCATAGAAAAAGAGAGAAAACCGGACTTTACTATGCCGAAGGCGCTCGGCTAGGGCATAGAAAAAGAGAGAAAACCAGGAAAGGACAAAGTTTTGAAGCTAAGACGAAAAATATTTGACATTATTCAAATTGGAGATAAATCAAATATTGTGAGCAGGTCATTTGACTTTTTTATTGTAATTGTCATTTTCTCGAATATCGGAGCGATGTTCCTTGAAACCTTTGATGAGCTTGAGGATTATTATTCAATCCTAAAGGCTATTGAAACGGTCACAACCATTGTATTTTGTGTTGAGTATGTTCTAAGAATTGTTACCGCAGACTACCTGTATCCGGAGCTTGGAAAGGTGAAATCCAGACTTAGGTTTCTTATTAGCTACGATGGCGTTGTTGACTTGCTCACCATTTTGCCTGCGTTCTTCCTGACTGGATTTATCGTGTTCAGAATGCTTCGAGTAGTTAGAATATTCCACCTCTTCAGACTGAACGCTCAGTATGATTCCTTTAACGTAATCACATCAGTATTATATGATAAAAAGAATCAGATAATTTCATCACTTTTCATTATAATAATTCTCATGCTAGCGAGCTCACTTTGTATGTACAGTGCGGAGCATAATGCTCAGCCAGAGGTATTCAAAAATGCATTTTCGGGAATCTGGTGGGCAGTAAGTACTATATTGACTGTTGGCTATGGAGATATTTACCCGGTTACATTTCTTGGAAGGGTGATGGCGATAATTATTGCATTTCTTGGTGTTGGAGTTGTGGCAATTCCAACTGGTATTATAAGTGCCGGATTTGTTGCGCAGTACACCAAGACTCAGAGCACCACTGACTATAAGGCCTTAAACATTAAAGATATTGTAGAGATAAAGGTGGATAATAGGTTTGCTGGAAGAACCATTATTGATATAAGGGAAAATGAAGGCTTGGATCCGTATCTTGTCATCAGGGATTCTATGAGCATTCTTCCAACTGAGGAGCTTAAGCTTGTTTTGGGTGACGTAGTGATAGCTAAGAGGAAGAAGAGAAAATAAGAAAGAGACGGTGAGAGGGATGAGATGCAAAGTCCATATTACAAAAGGACGGATACATCATTGATTACCGGCTTGTTATGATAAGTGTATGACCATAAGACACGAGGGTTATACACTTATCTTTTTCTGTAGATTTATAGATGTTTTTGTAAACTCAAGGTATCCAAATCCAAATTTGTATTTTAAATAAGAGTAATCAGTAATACCGTGAAGCAGAAACTGGTACGATATTTTTGTTTACTAATCTTTATATAAATGGTATCATATAAGGGTATTATTGCTCGCAAAGTACTAATACTGCTTGTGAGCTATTATAAAAGCATAACATTTAAGGAGGAAGGGTTATGGCAAATTGTATTAAATGTGGAAATGAGCTTCAGGGAAATGCTTCTTTCTGCACATTTTGTGGATCGGCTCAGCCTGCACCTATGCAGGATATGATGGGTCAGCAAGGTATGGACCAGCAGGCGATGATGGGTCAGCAGGGTATGAATCAGCAGAATTCTTTCCCAGCACTTATGGCACCTCAGGATAATTACTTCTATCAGGCAGGAAACTCTATGGATGGTGGTATGGGTATGAACGGTGGCATGGGCATGAACG
>DCHE01000079.1 GCA_002314775.1 Lachnospiraceae bacterium UBA1760 | reverse complement strand
ATTTCAAATTCTATTTCCACAGATGAGAACCGCTTCTCCTTCAAGCCATTACGCGAGTTAAGAAGAAACAATCCTTCCTACCTTTGCTTTGCAGGAATGACAGCCTACCATCTTTATAACTGGTACAGAACACATAAGTTCTGTGGAAAATGTGGTTCAAAAACCATCCACTCTGATAAAATGCGTATGCTAAAATGTCCCTACTGCAGCAATATGATATTTCCAGGGATAGCACCTGCCGTTATAGTCGGAGTAATAAAGGACGATTCTATTCTCATATCAACCTATGCAGGACGCGAATATAAAGGGCGTGCCCTTCTTGCTGGTTTCTGCGAGATTGGTGAAACTCCGGAAGAAACCGTTAAACGAGAGGTTTTAGAGGAGGTTGGTCTTCATGTAAAGAATATCAGATATTATAAGAGTCAGCCCTGGGGCTTTGACTCAAACCTTCTTCTTGGCTACTTCTGCGAGGTTAATGGAGATGAAGAAATAAAAATGGACGAGGAAGAACTCGCGACTGCAAGCTTCATAAAAAGAGCTGACATTACAAGAGATCCAAACCTCCTAAGCTTAACCGCTACTATGATTGAAGCCTTTCGCACCTCCAGTATACAGTGATTAGAGCATCCTTCATAATATAAAAAGCTAGCAAAATGCATCGCAATTTGCTAGCTTTTTTATATTCAAGCCATCCGTCTCAGTAAATATAACCAGCTTCCACTGGACCAGAACCATTTTTACATAGTAGGCACAAGCTCTAAAAGCTCTGTAAATGCCTCGATACTCTCATCCTTATCAACAACCTCACCAAAGCCGTATGCCGCGTGTATAAATCTGATTCCTGCAAAATGTGCACTGTCACAGTCGCCCTGGATATCTCCAACATACGCAGTTTCCTCAGTGCTAAGTCCATTCTTTTCCATAAGAATTTTTATACTCTCACCCTTTGAAACCTTTGTATCGCCCCAGCAAAGAATGTCATTAATATACTTCCAGAAGTCATAGTGATCAAGAAATGCCTCGATATATCCTGACTGACAATTGCTCACAATATAAAGCTCATAATTCTCTATAAGCTTTGCAAATGTCTCTTCTAAGTATGGGTAAAGAACTCCACCATTTTCTCTAAGGTATTCATTCTCATAATTTCCACATTCATCAAGTATATCCATTCTCTCCTCCTCTGGATATTCTGCGAAAAGCTTATCCGCAATCTTATCCATAGGAAGCCCCATAACTCCCTGAATATCTTCAGTGGTTATAACCTTATCAAGGCCTCTTTTCTTAAGTACGACTGTCCAGGACTCAGCCACCTTCTCGGCACTATCCC
This sequence comes from Lachnospiraceae bacterium UBA1760, assembly GCA_002314775.1. Lineage (GTDB taxonomy): Bacteria > Bacillota > Clostridia > Lachnospirales > Lachnospiraceae > UBA1760. The sequence goes on along the minus strand of DCHE01000079.1, from coordinate 15,418 downwards.
AAAGTGTTCCATCCATATCAAAAATCAAAGCTTTTATACTCATATTATATCCCTCGCATTTTCTAGTTCGTTATTAGTGGGGTTATTATAACATAAAAAGCGGTTGTCATTCAACAACCGCTTCCTATGTTTCAAGTCTTAACTCGAATATATGCTGTTAATTAAGCAAGTGCCTTCTTAGCAACCTCAACAAGCTTTGCAAATGCATCAGCATCGTTAACTGCGAGCTCTGCAAGCATCTTTCTGTTGATGTCTACACCAGCTACCTTAAGTCCATGCATAAGTACGCTGTAAGAGATATCATTCATTCTAGCTGCAGCATTGATACGAGCGATCCAGAGCTGTCTGAACTGTCTCTTCTTCTGCTTACGTCCAGCGTATGAGCTTGTTAATGCTCTCATAACTGACTGCTTTGCAACTCTATACTGCTTAGATCTAGCTCCCTTATAACCCTTTGCGAGCTTTAATGTTCTATTATGTCTTTTCTTTGCGCCTACGCCGCCTTTAATTCTTGCCATGATTCAAATTCCTCCTCGGTTTTACATATATGGTAAAATCTTCTTCATTACTTTGCTGTTTGTTGCATCTGTAAGAGTAGCTTTTCTAAGATTTCTCTTTCTCTTTGTACTCTTCTTTGTAAGAATGTGACGCTTGTAAGCCTTGCTTCTCTTTAACTCACCTGTTCCTGTCTTCTTAAAGCGCTTAGCTGCTGCTCTTTTTGTCTTTAACTTTGGCATTATTTTATCCTCCTTAAAATATTAATACCTAATATAAATATCCTGCCCATTAAGGCTGGTCTACTTTTACTATAATAGCTTTTATTATTATTATTTTTTCTCTGACAATGTCATCATCATGCTTCTTCCTTCAAACTTTGCAGGCTTATCAACTACTGCAACATCTGAAAGCTTCTCAGCAAAATCATCAAGAATTGCCTTACTCTGGTTAACGTATGCAAGCTCTCTTCCTCTGAATCGAAGTGTAACCTTTACCTTGTCACCCTTTGCAAGGAACTTTCTTGCCATATTAATCTTAGTGTTAAGATCATTCTCATCAATGTTTGGTGAAAGTCTTACTTCCTTAAGCTCAACAATCTTCTGCTTCTTTTTAGCTTCCTTTTCCTTACGCATCATCTCGTAACGGAACTTTCCGTAATCGATGATCTTACATACAGGTGGCTTTGCGTTAGGTGAAATTCTAACTAAGTCAAGCTCCTGCTCATCAGCAAGCTTAAGTGCATCCTTCGATGACATAATACCAAGCTGCTCACCCTCGGCACTGATTACTCTTACTTCTTTGTCTCTAATCTGTTCGTTAATTAAATAATCTATAGCTAACACCTCCAAAACTTAAAAAATGCAGTGAATACATAAATATCCACTGCACAAAATTAAGGCATCTGCCAATATTTCGTTACTAAACCCGAGTCATCTTAAATGCTGAGGTGAGAGTGGATACTCTGCTTTGCTTAACATACTCGAGTATATTATCACTTAAGAAGACTATTGTCAACAGGTTTTGTTATTTTTTTTGAGAATTATTTCAGGTTGTTCCTATATTACTCCTGGAGCATAGCTGATTAACCCTAGAATGTACCTAACACGATGCACTCTTCTGTTTCCTGCTTAATCGCGCCTAATGCATTCTGAACATTTGCATCTGAAAGCTTGCCCTCGAAGTTTACATAGAAATAGTACTCCCACTTCTTCTTTAAGCTTGGTCTAGACTCAATGTTGGTCATATTAAGACCATTTTCCATGATGAATCCCATAATTTTGTATAGGGAACCACACTTGTGTGGTGCTGAAAAGCAGATACTTATCTTATCTGAAACACTGAGTGCAACTTTCTCCTTTGCAACAACAGCGAACTTTGTAGAGTTGTCACTGTTAAAGTTAATTCTTCTCGCAAGCACCTTAAGCCCGTAAAGCTCTGCTGCCCTCTCTGAGGCAATTGCAGCATAATCCTTGCAGCCTGATTCCTTGACTTTTTTTGCAGCCAGCGCAGTATTATCAACGCTTGCCTGAAGCAATCCATGACTGTCGATAAAATCCTTACACTGCTGAAGTCCCTGAATATGAGAATACACCTTCTTAATTTCTGAAAGTGATGAATCCGGGAGTCCAAGAAGTGCATGCTCTATGTCAAGAATTACCTCTGCAACAATCTTTACCCCGCTCTGTCTGATTATATCATAGCTTCCTGACACAAATCCCGCTGAGGAATTCTCAATCGGAATAATTCCGTAGGCTGCATTTCCAGCGCAAACCTCGTTTACAACCTCCTGGAACTTCATGACATGGTAGGAATTTACATCCTCTCCGAAGAATTTAAACATAGCTGCCTCTGCGTATGCTCCTGGCACACCCGCAAATACAACCTTTGTATCCTCATCAAACGGAAGCTTATCAACAATTTTGTAGCTCTCATCAATATATGGCTCATATCTGTTTGCAAGCTTTTCCTGAAGCATTTTCCAAAGCTCACTCATTGTTTTCTTAAGCACAGGGTGCATAACATATGGAGCAATCTCACTCATCGGTTCAAGCACAAAATCTCTGTTTGCCATCTCTACGTGTGGAATCTGAAGATTTGGTGTTGATATTATCTCGTCATCATAAAGTAATATATCAATATCAAGTGTTCTAGGTCCCCAGTGAACGATTCTCTTTCTTCCAGCGTCCTTCTCTATGTCATTTATTATCGAAAGAATCTCCGATGGGGAATACAGTGTTTCGATTGAAAGTGCCCCGTTTAAAAAGTCAGGCTGCTCTACTGGACCGTAAGGCTTTGTCTCAATATATGTAGAAATCTGATTGATAGTTACAAACTCATCCTTGCCAAGCTGCTCGATGGCATAGTCAAGATACTCCTCCCTGTCTCCAAGGTTTGAGCCAATCGAAAGATAAACCTGATGCTTCTTTCTGTAAAGTTCTACTGCAACCTCATCAAAGGTAAGGTCAATAGGCGCATTGGGCTTGACAACCTTTACCCTGATTCCCTTTACAGCCTCATAGGTAAGAAGCACTGTACTGCAAATATTCTCACACACAGCCTCAATCAGGTCGTACTTTTCGCTAGTTACAACCTTATTTATAAGCTCACAAACCTCTGCGTAGCTAACTGTATCAGCAAGCTCATCTGAAAATGATGCTCTTCTCAAATCGCAATCAAGCTCTGCCGAGATAACAAACCTCTGTCCATTTTCCTTCTCCTCGGCAAACACGCCATGATAAGCAAATATATCCAGATTTTTTATGATAATTTTATCCATTATTTTTCCCTCGCATTCATCATAGCAAATGTCATATCCAGCGCTCTCATATTCTTCTTAACATCGTGGACTCTAAAGAAATCACATCCCTTCATAAGTCCAAAGACACTGGTCGCAATCGTTCCTTCTTCTCTCTCATCCTTCGGCAAATCAAGTGTAAGTCCTATCATCGATTTTCTCGAGGTTCCAAGGAGTACAGGATAACCCATAGCACAAAGCTTATCAAGATTATTCATAAGTATAAGATTCTCATCTAAGGTCTTTGCAAATCCAATTCCCGGATCGAGAATAATAAGCTCTTTATTTATACCCTTGTCAAGTGCAATGGCTACACTTTCCTTCATATTCGAAAGCACATCGCAAATAAAATCATTATACTCAGCCACCTTACGGTTATGCATAAGTATAATTCCAGAATTATGCTTACTCACTACTTCTGCCATCTCGCCATCATCATATCTAAGGCCCCAGATATCATTTATCATATCTGCTCCTGCGTCAAGGCCGGCCTCTGCCACCCTGTATTTGTATGTATCAAGTGTCACCGCAATGTCAAACTCCTTCTTTATGAGCTCGATGGCTGGGCATACTCTCCCGATTTCCTCCTCATCTGATATGAGTGTATAGCCTGGTCTGGTTGACTCACCGCCAACATCAATTATGGAAGCTCCGTCATTTATCATCTCCTCGACATGCTTTAGCATAGCATCCTTCTCGTTAAAGCGTCCTCCGTCAGAAAATGAATCCGGTGTGACATTTAATATTCCCATTACATATGGTTTTTTTCCAAGTTCAAAGCTGTATTTTCCAATATTCATTATAATTTCTTCTTCCTGTCAATGTACTGCAATTCTATGACAATACTGATTTATTCTTTAAATCAACGCTCCAATAGCACTCATCATAGGCCTCACACATATAGCATCTTCTTGTCTTTTTATCTGCATCATAAATAATATATTCGAGGCTGTCACAAGGCTTATCATTATACTTATGAAGCCTTATTATTCCCTGAATATATTCTATCTCTGCCTTGGTATAGCCACACTCAAGAAGTATATCCTCCGCAACAATGGCTCCAGCCATATGATGGGACATTCCTTCCTTCTCAAGCTCAGAGTATCTTCCGATATCGTGAAGAAGTGCAACTGTATATATCATTTCCTTATCAAATGAATATCCCTTTTCAAGCACGGTAATATAAGCGACCCTGGCAACATCCAGAAGGTGATCAATTCCATGTCGACAAAACCTTCTTTCCACCTCTTTATCACTAATGTATTTTAATGTACTCAAATATTTCTCATTTGAAAGTATCCTGTCTATTCTGTCCATCTATATTTCCAAACCTATTTCAAACCTATTTCAAACCTTATAACCTTTTTTTCTAAGAACCTCTCCTGCAAAGGATAAGGTTCCGCAGCTAAGTACCACTCCGTCCTCACCTGCTATCTCTTCGGCCTTTTTAATTGCCATCTCAACTGTTTCACAGGCCTCGGCATGAACTCCTGCTGCTTCAATAAGCTTCTTTAGCTCATCCTTATCAAGAGCGCGCTTAGGATTCGGCGGAGTAAGGGTAAATGCACACTTCATTGTCGGTGCAAGATACTCTAGCATCTTGTCATACTCCTTGTCCTTCAGCACTCCTATTATATATACAATACTCTTGTTTGTAAAATACTTATTAAGATTTTGTGCAAGCAGCCTCCAGGCATCCTCATTGTGAGCCCCGTCGACAATAAATGCAGGATTTTCTGAAACAACCGTAAATCTTCCCGGCCAGACAGTATTCTTAAGTCCCATTTTTATTTCCTTATCAGAAATGTTTTTTATGCCAAATTCTGACGCTACGGAATTTAGCGCATTTATAGTCTCTATTGCGGTAATGGCATTTAAAACCTGATAATCACTGCTCATTCTAATCATATACGGAACGCCCTTATATACAAATTCACTTCCGTATATGCTTTCCTTAGTAATCTCTAGCTCCTCTAAAGCTGCATCAAAACTAGTAAGCTCATTTTCCTTTGAATACTCACTCTTTGCACTCTCCACCTCTTTATTCTGAGGATAGCTTACAACTATATCCTGCTTTTTACAGATACCAAGCTTCTCCCTGGCTATCTTATAGAGTGTATCTCCCAAAAATGACATATGGTCAAAGCTTATTGATGCGAGTACATTTATTACCTTCTTGTAGTCAAGATTAGTCGCATCAAGTCTTCCACCCATACCACACTCAACAAGGGCTATGTCAACTTTTTTCATCTCAAAATAGTAAAATGCAGCTGCTGTCTCAAGCTCAAAGGCAGTCGGATACATATTAAGCTCTTCCTCCATGCCTGTTGCAGCCTGTTTAACCTTTTCCATTACAAGGCAGAAATCATCGTCACTGATATATTCCTTGTTAACCTGAATCATCTCATTCAACTCAAAAATGGCAGGCGATATAAATCTGCCTGCCACAAGTCCTGCTTCCATAAGGACATTTTCAACATAGGCAAATATGGAGCCCTTTCCATTGGTACCCGCAATATGTAATACGGGCATCTTTTGTTCTGGGTTCCCCAGCCTACGCATAAGTTCTTTAATATTATCAAGTCCTGGCACAGAGCCAAGGCTATTCTTCATCTCAATATAACTGTCAAATTCCTGCTTATTCATATATTCACCATCCTTCTTGGCATACGCCTTATGTGGTGTCCTATTCCTTAAGCTTTCTATGCTGAACTAAGTCTGTGCTATCTGTAATTGGAAGAATCTCATAGCCCTCGTTTTTCAAAGTCTCAATAAGTGACTTAAGAGACTCTCTTGTATTACTAAGACCATTAAGATCATGCATAAGCACAACTGAATCGCCCTTGTTTGAACGAATATATGAGAGTGCATTTGCATTTAGTTCCTTTGCTGAATAGTTTTTGCCAGTTGCATCTTCATTAAGAGCATTCCAGTCAAAATATGTATATCCGTTATCTGTAAGGTACTTTATACAGTCCTGAATATCAACCTTGGATACCTTGTTAGAGCTTCCACCCGGAAAACGGTAATACTTTACATCGACACCGGTAACATTATACAACATTTCATGCATACTTGAAACATCTTCCTCAAAAGATTCAATATCTGCATAAATCGTCTTATACTCATGCGTCATCGAATGAATTCCTAAGGTATGACCTTCCTTAACAATTCTCTTTAAAGCTGGGAAATGCTCCTCATCCGCTCCAACTACGAAGAATGTAGCCTTCACTCCCTCTTCCTTAAGCACATCTAGTATCTCGTCCGTGTAATCAGAAGGGCCATCATCAAAGGTCAGGTAAACCTTCTTTTTCTGAGTTGCTGCTGTTTCTTCCACAAACTCAGAGATATCGCTATCAAATCCACTCTGCAGAGAAAGGATTTTTACCTCAGCACTATCCTTTTCAATCGCACTTCCTGCTTCCCTGTCAAGATTCTCAGCAAGTCCATCAGCCACCTTAAGGGATTTGTCAAAATCAGCCTTCATAGCAGCCTCATTCTCGCTTCTCTCACTTTCTCTTTCTATAAGAAGATTTAGTTTTTGTTCCAAGCCGTCCATCCTGATCATAGTATATAAACAGAGTCCTGTTGGAACAATACACATCAGTACCAGCATGAAGATAATAAGCACTTTTACCGGCTTATTATTTTTTTTGCTATGTTCCTTCAAAAAAATCACCTCTTTTTTCAAAAAAGTCTTTACAAACTATATTTTGTGTTATAATATAACCGTAACACAAATTGTTTGGTGCACCTTATTTCGGTATGTCGATTTTTAGGTGCAATTTCCATTATACATTATTTTTTCGTCAAAAGTCAATCTTTTTGGCGTTTTTTTATTGTTTGATTCATATATATAAAAATAAAGCAGATTCAAAAATCGAATCTGCTTTATTTTTGTATGGCCCATTTTAGCCTGTTATTTTATATGATTTTTATATGATTTTTATCTAATTATCTATCTTATTTTTCTATTTTAAAATAGCTTTCTTTTTTATTGACCATCAAATCATACTGCTCGTACATCTTCTGCACACTGTTCTCCAAAAGATAATAATGAGCACAGTACGGAATCAGAAGAACAAAGAATAATATAATTAGTGGAATCAGCATAAGCTCGCCACAGTTTACAAAATCAAGAATTGTAATCACTGTTGCAATCGCAACCAGAATAAACACCAAAAGATGCACAAGCCTCTCATGCGAGAAAAATGAAATCTGGTTCAGATGCCTCTCAATCTCCTTATCCCAGTCTCTCTCTTTTTCATCCTTCAAAATATTATCTACATATTCAAGATATGCAAGTATTCTCTTCTTCATAAAGTATCACTCCTTATAATACTTCCATCTTTTTTCTCACTGCCATAACCGCATCAGGCTTATCTGAGATAATTGCATCTGCATTATTCCTTATGCATTTTTTCATAAGTGAAATATCATTTACAGTCCACACATATACCTGGTAGCCTGCCTTATGCATACTCTTTATAAAGAAGGCATTGGCAAGCATATAATAAGGGGACACAAAATCCACTCTGCACTTTTTTAACCTTCTAATAGGAAATATCTCATTTATTCTTTTCTTTAAGCTAATCCTGCTCTCGCCAATAAGAAGTCCTGTTCTAATATGAGGATCAAGACTCTTAACCTTGAAAACAACCTTATCCTTAAAGGATTTCACAGAGTAATCGGAATAGTTGCATTTTTTCCTAAGAATATCCACAAGCTTTTTCTCAAAGCCCTCTTCCTTTACTTCTATATCCATTTTAATCCTTCCCTTGCAAAGGTCAAGTACTTCCTCAAAGGTCGGAACATGAAAGCCCTTTTCGTAGGCTTCTTTTTCAATTTTATCATACTCCTGCCATGAAATTGGAGAGTCCCCAAAGGTTTTATCATGAAAAACCACTAGTACATGATCCGAGGTCTCTCTCACATCAAACTCGACCATATCTGAACCAAGCTGTATAGCCAGTTCAAAGGACTCAAGCGTGTTTTCAAAATCCGAAAGATATGACGCACCTCTATGTGCAATAACCATTGTATTCATCTTAAATACCTCACACTGCAGTAAATATCAGTATCAAATAATTTGCTATTTTATATTCATTTTACTTCTATGTCAATATATCATTTTTAAATCGGCATTCTCAACAATTTATACAGTTATTTTTGACATTTAAAAATACTATCAATAATTCTTCTAGTTATTCTGTAACAAGGAAATGGCGCTGTTGCCGGGTAGTATGAGAAAGCAACAGCGCCAATTTATACCCACTTTTTAAGGGAAAAGAAAGGGAGTATACTTAATTAAATTGTTGGATAATAATTATTTATCCATGATTGTGAATCCTGCGTAAGCTGACTCAAGACCATGCTCTGTAGGATCAAGTCCAAGAATTTCTTCTTCCTCAGAAGCTCTAAGACCCATTGTCTTCTTAATGCCGAAGAATACGATTGTCATTGTAACTGCTGTCCAGGCTGCTACTGCAAGGAAACCTATTCCCTGAATTCCGAGCTGTTCAAATCCACCACCGTAGAAGAGACCGTTCTTAATCTGAGCAGTTGCCATACCAGGAGCTGTGTCTGTTGCAAATAAACCTACTGCAAATGTTCCCCAAATACCGTTCAAGCAGTGAACTGCTACGGCACCAACTGGGTCATCTACGTGAATCACATGATCACAGAACCAAACACCGAATACTACGAGTAAACCAGCTACAAGACCGATTATTGTTGCTCCTAAACCATCTGTTACATCACAAGGAGCTGTGATTGCAACTAAACCTGCAAGTGATGCATTTAAACACATTGATACATCAGGCTTGCCATATTTAATCCAAGTAAAGATCATACATGTTACTGTTGCGATTGCTGGTGCAATTGTAGTTGTAAGGAAGATAGATCCAAGCTCAGCTACATTTGTTGCAGCAGCACCGTTAAATCCGTACCAGCCTAACCAGAGGATGAATACACCGAGTGCACCGATTGGTATATTGTGACCAGGGAATGCGTTAACGCCAATCACCTTACCATTCTCATCCTTATCAAACTTTCCAATACGAGGTCCAAGGATTGCCGCACCGATGAGTGCTGATATACCACCTACCATATGAATTGCAGTAGATCCAGCGTAATCGTGGAAGCCCATATCTACAAGGAAGCCGCCTCCCCAGATCCAATGTGCTTCAATTGGATATACTACTAAGGAAATAATTCCTGAATATACACAGTATGAAAGGAACTTTGTTCTTTCTGCCATCGCACCAGATACGATTGTAGCTGTTGTAGCACAGAATACTAAGTTGAATACAAAGCCTTTAAAATCAAAGTTTGCAAAATCCGTGAAGAGCTTCATGGTTGGCTTTCCGATAAAACCACCAATGTCATCTCCCATCAGTAAGCTTCCGCCGAGTAACATAAATGTTACAGTTCCTATACAGAAGTCCATCAGGTTCTTCATGATAATGTTACCTGCGTTCTTTGCTCTGGTGAAACCAGTCTCAACCATTGCGAAACCTGCCTGCATCCAGAATACCAAGGCCGCGCCTATGAGGTACCATACACTAAATAAATCTTCCATATTCATTCCTCCTTCAATTAAGGAAATTAATCAGACGTTCTTTCTTATCGCCCTTTGCTTTCCTCTTTTGTTTATGGCGTGAGTTTATCACTTTACTTTTTGAATGTCAATACTGTCGGCAATCAAATTAATCCTCTGTTTTTAATTAATTATATTAATTTGCATAATTATTTTAATTTTTATTAGCCTTTATATCACAATTTAATTAATTTTATTAACCGTTTTTATTAATTTTCATAATTATCATCATATTTACTTCTTATAATTTCTGACATATCCTCTATATTATCCAAACTTATGTAAACAAAAAAGGAGATTGAAATCAAATCTTCCGACTTGATTTCAATCTCCTAATTATAATTGTTTAATATTATTAAGTAATAAGCTAAATTTAGAGTGCAATCTCTCCGCGCTCGCCAGTACGTACTCTTACTACATCCTGAACATCATAGATAAAGATCTTACCAGCACCGATATGCTCAGATGCAAGTCTCTCAGTAAGAAGCTTGATAAGCTCCTCTGCCTTATCATCCTGAACAACTGTCTCAACCTTAATCTTTGGAAGAAGATTTACAATATACTCACTTCCTCTGTAGGTAGTCTTATAACCCTTCTGGTTACCATATCCCATGATATTAGTAATCATGGCACCTGTTGCACCAAATTCATCAAGAGCCTTCTTCACTCTCTCCAACTTTTCTGACTTAATAATTATTTCAAGTTTCTTCATTATAAAAGCCCTCCTTAAAAAGATATAATATATTACATCCCTTAGATTCTTTCCCTTGAGATTGATATTAACACTTTTCTATATATAATGCAAACTAATTACCCCTTTCACGCTTAAGAATGAATAAATATAGCTTTTTACCCCAAAATTTGATATATTATAGCTATGTTTGATTAATTTTATTAATAATCGTAAGTGACTAGCAGACATTATATCTTAATTAATATATGTAAAGAATCTATTTGGAGGACTAAAATATGTCAGATAACAAGAATAATAACGACACATCAAATAATGACGAATACGAAAAATACTGCTATATGTGCAGAAGGCCAGAATCAATTGCAGGAAAGCTAATGATGTTCTCTCCTAGCATATATGTCTGCCCTGATTGTATGCAGCGAACATTTAATTCAGTAAACAACAACGCTATGCAGTTTATGGATTTTTCAAAGTTCAAGGATTTCGGTGATTTAGGAGACTTATCCAGCCTTCTTCATCAGAATGATATCAAGGATTCCCAGAGAGTCAAAAAAAGAAAGCCTAAGGACGAGGCAAAGAAGAAGGAAAAGGCTGATGAGTTTGAAAATCTTACCTTGGACAAGATTCCTGCTCCTCACAAAATAAAGGCTCTTTTAGACGAGTATGTAATCGGACAGGATTACGCAAAGAAGGTAATATCCGTTGCTGTTTACAACCATTACAAGCGTGTACTGACTGATACAATGGATGAAATCGAAATCGAAAAGTCGAATATGCTTATGATTGGACCTACCGGTTGCGGCAAAACCTACCTCGTCAAAACTATCGCAAAGCTTCTCAATGTCCCTCTTGCAATCACAGATGCTACCACTCTCACCGAGGCTGGTTATATTGGAGACGATGTTGAGAGTATTCTTTCGAAGCTTCTCGCCGCCTGTGACAACGATGTAGAAAAAGCAGAAAAAGGCATAGTTTTCATCGATGAGATTGATAAGCTTGCAAAAAAGAAGGAGACTCACAGCAGAGATATTAGCGGAGAAGCCGTTCAGCAGGGACTTCTCAAAATATTAGAGGGCGCCGAGGTTGAGGTTCCTGTAGGTTCTGGCAGCAAAAACGCCATGACTCCTACAACAACAATGAACACAAGAAATATACTGTTTATAGTAGGCGGTGCCTTCCCTGAGCTTGAGGAAATAATTGCAGCAAGACTCACAAAACAGGCTTCTATCGGATTTGGAGCAGACTTAAGAGACGACATAAAGAATGATCCTAACATTCTTTCAAAGGTTACAAATGAAGACCTTCGCGCCTTCGGAATGATTCCTGAATTTCTCGGTCGTCTTCCTGTCATCTACACATTAAGCGCTCTTGATAAGGATATGTATGTGAAGATACTTAAGGAGCCAAAAAACGCAATCCTGAAGCAATACCAGAAGCTTCTTATGCTTGATGAGGTTGATCTAAAGTTTGACGACTCTGCCTACGAGGCTATCGCAGAGCTTGCCCTCAAGCGCAAGACAGGAGCAAGAGCTCTTCGTTCTATAATAGAAGAATTTATGCTCGATATAATGTACCAGATTCCAAAGGACGACAATATTGGCCGTGTAATCATCACAGGAGATTATATAAATAAAAAAGGAGCTCCGATAATAGAGCTCCGTGGAATTTAGAATTAACTCATTCTATCAATAATTTCATATGGATCATCAATGACAAATGGGGCTTTGAGACTTAGAATCATTTCTTTTTCTCTAAAGCCCCAGCTTACCATTATCACATCCATCTCAGAGTTTTTAGCAGTTTCAAGGTCAACCTCCGAGTCACCAATATAAACCGCGTCCTCTCTTTTCATCCCAAGTTTAGAGAGACAAAGGTCAACCATGTCTCTCGCAGGTTTCTTTTTTATTCCAGCTTTCTCATTCTCACCAATTGCAACATCGAACAAGCCATCAAAATAATCTACACAGAGATTCTTTACTGCAAAATCAGGCTTATTTGAGACTACTGCTGTCAAAACTCCCCTGCTTCTTAATTCCCTGATAACATCCGCTATTTTATCGTAGGGTCTTGTCTTTATCGCAGAGTGGTCCTTATAATAAGCGTTAAACTCGGCAAACATTTCATCTATCTTTGCATCATCTGTTCCACAAGGAACAGCCTTAACAAGAAGTCTTCTGATTCCATTTCCAACAAATGATTTCACCTCAGCGAGGGTTCTCGTTGGCATATTGTGCTTTTCTAATATATAGTTCGTGCTGTCACAAAGATCCTCTATCGTATCTAATATAGTACCGTCCATATCAAATATCGCAAGCTTATATTTCATCTAAAATCACCTCTATTAATTAAATAAGATTTGCAAAAATCGGTGCAGCAATAACCGTGATAAGCCCTGCAACCGCAATTGAAAGGCTGCTCATAGCACCTTCAATTTCTCCTATCTCCATAGCCTTCGCTGTGCCTATGGCATGACTAGAAGACCCGAGCGATACGCCCTTTGCAATAGGCTCCTTAATCGCGAATATTTTAAACAATAAATCTGCAAGTATATTACCGATTACACCAGTTACTATTATCACTGCAACAGTTATGGTAACATAGCCTCCGAGTTCCTCTGAAACTCCCATTCCAATAGCAGTTGTGATTGACTTCGGAAGCAGTGTAACATACTCAGCGTGTTCAAGCTTCATAACAAGTCCCAAAACAAATACTGTCATTATACTTGTAATTACTCCCGAGATTATTCCAAGCATAATAGCTGTAAAGTTCTTCTTAAGCAGATTCACCTGCTCATAAAGAGGAATCGCAAGACAAACGGTTGCAGGAGTAAGAAACCAGCTGATGTATTTCGCTCCCTGATTATATACCTCATAATCTATATTAAATATAAGAAGAAACACAATTGTAATTGCCATCGATATAAGAAGTGGATTGAAGAGACCAATCTTAAATTTCTTCTTCAGATATGTTCCTATCATATAGGCAATGAGGCTGACTGTGACACCTGCAAATGCAGATTGGGTAAATGTATCATTCATCGCATCTCACCTCACTCATCTTCTCTTCCTTTTTTGCCTTTCTTCTGACAAAAAACTGTGTTACCCTGCCTGAAACCGCAAGAACAGTAACATTTGCAGCAAGTGTAATGACAATCACAGGAACTATCATCGGTTTCAAAACTCCCCAGGTTGTCATAAGTCCAACACCAGCAGGTATAAACATCACTGGCATTATCTCAATCAAAAATTTACCTGCATCTTTCACCATATCAAGCTTTATTATACCTGTCATAAGACATACAAAAAGAATTACCATCCCATAAATGCTGGCTGGCACCGGAAGTGGAAGATAAATCTTTAGCAACTCACCAATCAGGGATATGGTTATAATTATCAAAAATTGTTTTAAGTATTTCAAACAAATGCCTTCTTTCTATCTCAATCTATCTCAATCTATCTCTTTCTTAGCATACCCCATTATATACTTTGTCATCATCAAGTCAAGATATAACTTATTAATTCAAAAAAAGAACGGGCAACCTAAGTTGCCCATTCTTCTATATCTGTTATGCAGAAATTATAGTTTGCAAATATCCTGTGATAACAAAGAAATTCTTATAATGCAAACTCACCCTTCTCGCCATCAGCTGTGAAGTAAACCATGTTTGTCTCTGGCTGATAGTATACGTTAAGCTCCTTTACAGTCTTCTTTCCAGAAGCTGCAACTGCCTTAGCAACGATATCTGCTGTTGAAACCTTTCCGTTTGAATACTCAACGAAAACCTCAACCTTAGAACTAGCCTTCTTAGAATCAGCCTTCTTAGCTGCTGCCTTCTTTGCTGGAGCCTTAACAGCCTCCTTAACCTCAGCAACTGCTTCCTTAACCTCTTCCTTAACCTCTGCTGCCTTCTTAGCTGCTGCCTTCTTTGCTGGAGCTGCCTTCTTCTCAACTGCTTCCTTAACTGGAGCTGCCTTCTTTGCTACAGCCTTCTTTGCCTCTGTAACAACTTCCTTAACTTCTTCAGCCTTCTTCTCAACTGCCTTCTTAGCTGTTGTTGTCTTCTTGGCTGCTGCCTTCTTTGCTGGAGCCTTTGTCTCTGCTGCTGCCTGAGCCTGAGCCTTTGCTGCTACTTCTTCTGCTACTGCCTTCTTAACTGCCATTTCAAATTTCCTCCATTTTTGATCAATATATACCTTGATGCAAATAAATACATGTTGTCTCTAAATTTCAAAAACATAATATACGTTATTTTTATTTTTTGCAATATTTTTGTGAAATTTCCACGAAATGACTATGAAATGACGTGTTTTGAAGCATTTTAATACATATTGCACAAGAAAAAATGGCTTAAAATAAGGTTTTTTCTAATTTTAGTTACTATTCATCAGGTTATCTACCTGATTGTCAATATTCTGATTTTGCTGATTTACTGTATCAACAGCGTCCTTTGCATTATTTAATGTGTTTACATAAACCTGCTCAATTGCCTGAGTAGTAGGCTCTGGATCAGTGCCGCAGGCTGTAAGATAGCACGCTGAAAGGACTGAGGCTGCTAATAATATTGTTAGTTTTTTCTTCACTTGTTTTGCCTCCTTATTGGATTTTGATGGGTTAATTATAGCACTTTGGGGGAGTGATGGCAAGTTGCGGGCGCGGGGTGCGAGGTGGGAGGTTCTGGGGCGCCACCCTTTGGGTGAGCGCTGGTTTCTGGTTACTTACTTTGTGGCTCTGCCACTGGCGGTGAGTGAGTCGGCCACTGCCACAGATAAATCCAGGAGCCTGGGGCGGCGCGGGGTGGGAGGTTCTTTTGGCGCCACCCTTTGGGTGAGCGCTG
>DCHE01000030.1 GCA_002314775.1 Lachnospiraceae bacterium UBA1760 | reverse complement strand
GTGAGCTGGAAATCCTTGAGGAAGCAGTCTGTTGTGATTGCATCTGTAAGGGCTGTTCCATTTAATACTCCGTACTCCTTAACCCATGCGTCAAGTGAATACCAGTTTGAATATGCAGGATTATGCTTATGATTACCCTGTCCAACACACATAATCCACTCATGTGCCATTGTTCCAACTGGCTTAAGCTTGAACTTCTTTGCAAGATATACATTACTTGTTCCAACAAAGGTCGAACCTGGATAACTGTTTTTTGCAAGTTCCATAACAGCGAGCTCCTGAGCCTCAGCTGATAATCTTCTTCTGAGTCCAAACTCACTGAAGGCACCAAGGTTATACTCACCACTTTTTATCTTTTCAATCTTCGCAGCAAGTCTCTCCTTAAATGAATCCATAAGCTCATCATGATCATGAACCATTCTGAAATATACTTCATTTACAATTGCAAGTGTTGGAATTTCATACATAGATGTGTTAAGCCAGGTACCCTTTGCTTCAATCGACACTCCGCACTCTGCATTGTCTGTAATCTCGAAATCAGCAAATCTTGGCTGCCAGAGTCTGAGGAAATCAACATAGGAATCCTTAATCCAGGTAATACCTCTCAAGTATTCAAGTTCCTCCTCTGTAAACCTAAGCTCACAGTAAAGCTTTATCTGACGTGTAATCTCATCTACCATCTCCTTGGTAAAATGAACATCAGTATTTCTGCATTTGAAGGTCCAGGTTGTCTTATAATCACTAAACTGGTGATAAATAGCCTGACCCATACTGAACTTGTACATATCTGTTTCAAGTAAGCTTGATATAATCTGATGCATAATAATCCTCCCTCAATTTCTAATATATTAATCCTTATATAACTAACTTTAAACTAGTAAAACATTATACCATTCTACATGCTCATTTACAACTATTTGCACCCCGCAAATTATATATCACATACAATTAATCAAGGAAGCTTTTGCCCCCTCTCGCCCACCAGCCGCATACACTTCAGAGTAATTTTCCCTATATGGTTCTGCAAATAAAAAAACTGGTTTGAAGCTTCCCTCAAACCAGTTTTTTGTAATTCATTATTATTCAGCGATAGTTAATACTTCATTTCCTTCTGAATCATAGAAAACAAATGTAAGAACTCCAACATTAAGGTTGTACTGCTTTAATAATTCCTCCTTCGAGGTCTGAATTGTTGTAGACCAGTCCATTCCCTCTAGCTGAGTCTTAACCGCGTCTGTAATCTGAATTGAATTAGAAAAAACACAAGCATAGGTAATATCATTTCCGTCAACTGTAATCTTAACATCAGAATATACACCATCGTTTGCAGACTTAAGCTGCCTTTCTGCTTCTTCTATCATTTCCTGTGTAAAAACTTCCTCAAGAGTCTTTCCGTCATTTGCAGCAGCTGCTGTAGTAGACTCTGTAACATCATCGATTGTAACCTCTGAAGCCTTCTCTGTTGTCTCAGCTTCTGTTGTTTCAGCCTCGGTCGTCGACTCAGTTGTAGCAACTGTTGTAGCCTCTGTCTTCTCCTCTGCAGCCTTTCCACATGCCATAAGAGACATAGCAAATACTACTGAAATAATTCCTGTTAATAACTTCTTTTTCATACCTTATTACTCCTTAAAATAAGTTTATTATTTCGAAGAAGTATATTAGTAAAAATTTTCCATTCTGTCAACATTTTATTTTCAGACTATTCAAAAATGATCCAAATTAAGATGTATCAAACCGATTATAATAGCTATCTACTCCCTTGACAAAAAAGAATAATACAAGTCCTCTCTCCTGTCATTTTTAACTGGAAATGCCTTCCTTACTGCCTGTACATTATTATTAATCTTATAGATAGCAATCTGCTCGCATTCCTTATCATCAAGCATAATAAACTCTGCAGGAACAAGTATTTCTCCATTTGGTGAGACAAGCATGCTGTCACCGGAATACTCTAATCCACCGATTGATCCTCCACAGTTAATTCCTGCGACGAAGGTCTGATTTTCAATTGCTCTTGCAACAAGAAGGGAAATAAAGTGATTTCTTCTCTTCTTTGGCCAGTTTGCTGGAACAAGTATCATCTCTGCCTTCTTAGAAAGCTGCTGATACAGCTCTGGAAATCTCAGATCGTAGCATATCGTCGGACTTATGGTCATACCACAAACATTTCCATAGCAAAGCTCTGCTCCGCCCACAAAATATCTATCCTCCTGGGCATAACTAAATGGATGAATCTTTGCATAGTCAAATATGACATTTCTGTCCTTATCAACAAGTGCATAGTGGTTCTCAGCTTTATATCCCACTCTCTTTGTATATCCAAAGCCGATAGCAATGCTATACTTTTCAGCAAGCTCTGCTACCCTCTCAATAGTCGATTCCTTACCATCACAGGTTTTGTCGATATTCATTGAGAAGCCTGTAAATGACATCTCTGGAAGTAAAATAAGGTTTACACCCTTTTGCTTAATCAAATCAAGGGTTTTGTCGAGCTTCAAAAGATTTTCTTCCTTGTCCTCCCAGACAGTATGCATCTGGTACAGAGCAATGCTCATATCCCCTTCCGGCTTAGTTTTCTTCTCCTCAAGCCTTGCAACGGCATCCTCCTTCTTCTGGATTCCAATTGCCTCAAAATACTTGCCTATTTCTGCCCACGCCTTTCTAGATTCCGGCATAAGCTTAAGTCCCATCTGGAAAACATGGAACATTCCCTCATATACACTTAACCTAACCTTGACTCCTGCTTTTTTTGCCTTATCATATACTATCTCTGAGTCGGATTTTAGTATCTCATGGCTTCCGACCTGAATAAGCATTGGAGGAAAGCCTGAAAAATCTCCAAACTGAGGGCTTATAAGCGGATTTCTTGGGTCCGCCTCACCAATATAAACTGAATCGTAGACAAGACTGTCCCTTGTATTACCGAATAGTGGATCAATCTCATAATTCTCTGTATAAGAAGGACCACTGCAGGTAAGGTCCGTCCAGGGTGACATTGTAACAACTCCTGCCGGCATTTTCTCACCCTTCTCCTTCAGATAATGACAAAGCGCCATGGATAGTCCACCGCCAGCCGAATCACCTGCTACAATTATCCTGTCCTCAGTATAACCATATCTAAGCAAAAAATGATACGCCTCGTACGCATCTATAAGAGCCGCCGGAAATACGTGCTCTGGTGCGCATCTGTAATCAATTGTAAGTACGCTTGCACCTCCGCCGACCTCTGAATAATACCCTGCAAAGGCTCTGTAGGAATTCTTCATCCTTCCAACATATCCGCCACCGTGCAGCTGAAGAATCACATATCCATTGTCATAATACTTATCTCTGAGAAACTCCATCTGAAAGTCTGTAAGCTCATAGCTTGTGACCTCAAATCTTTCAGGATACTTGAAAGGTTTTTCCATCTCACTCTTTCCTCTTTCATTATCCCTAAAATGAGTCCTGAGAAAATTATTCTGATTAAAATCTGTAAGTAATTCTCTTATAATTCTGCCCTGAACGCTAACTGGCTGATTATCATTTGCTGCTCCAGCCTTACCATAGCCCTCATCCACATCACTAATTCCAAAATCTTCCTCGCCAAATACACCCTCTGTATCTATGCTCTCCTCTGAGTCATAGGAATGCTCCTCTAAAGGCTTATCATTAATATTGTCCTTTACAAAAAAGGAAGCTTTATCTAATACATTCTTTTTTATCTTGTTAAGTATTTCCACAAACTATCCCTCGTATTTTCATATCATTTACACATGAAATCTTCTCTTAAGCTCTGTAGTAGCTCTTCTTCCACCGATAACAAGTGTACCAACTAAAAGAAGCACTGCCACACCATCTGCAATTATCATAAGTAGTGGATGTGTAATAGTTTTTGTGAAAAGCATAATAGATGCCAAACCACTGATTACAACCACGTAGGTTTCAAGAAGAATATATGACTGCCAGTTTTCTATATCAATAAACATAAACGCTATTATTCCTGCCACTAGTAGCATTATGTTGCAAGGAATTGCAAAATTAACAGACCAGCCACTATAACCAATTGCAAAATCAAGCAGAACCGTTCCAGCTATCATTGCTATGGATTCCGTCATTATTTTGGTCCTATGACTTGCATTATGTTCATAATAATAAACTGCTGAAAAGCACATATAAATGATTCCAACACAGCAAATCAGTGACCATTTAACCTTCCAGCTTGTCAGATAGTTTATAAGTATTAGAACACCCGAAATAAAGACGCTTGCAAAAACCACAAGCTTCATGATAAATTTTATCTTTCTAACCTGAGGTGTCACATCCGGATACATAACTGATTTTGATATAAACTGCTCAGAATCCTGCATCTTATCTTCATCAACTTCTATTACGCCATTGCAAAGTGGGCATACCATTGTTTCATCGAGCACCTCGATATTACACCTTCTGCATTTACTCATAATACACCCCATTACTTTCTATAGTTACATTAATTCCATCCTTTACCATCTGTCTGAAAAATGCCTTCTGGATAGAGGTTTCTCTTACTGCTGAGCTAATAGAATACACCAGAGTGTCTCCAAAGGAGCATATTCCACCCTTCATATTCTGACCCTTAGACATAGACAATACGACATGGAATTTGTCAATAAATTCCTTATATTCATCCGCAACATTAAACTGTCCCATATTAGTTATTGTTGTAGTATTGGCCCTGGCAGAGGTCTTGTAGATGCTCTTCATGGCAATATTCTTAATAATTCTTGGCACAAATCTTATAACCTTATTTAACTCACTGGATACATTATAAGAGAATAATCTCTCAAGATTATCCTTATTAATCTGCTCCTTAAGTCCATCTGCAATAATATGCAAAACCTCCTCAAAGGTATAATTATCCTTTTCCGGCTGAAATACCGCTGATACAAAGATAAAAAAGTTCTTTGTTGTATTGGAATCGAAGTACGGTCTTAGATTTACCGGTACACAGGTGCTGATTGGCGATTTGCTTGGACACCCCTTAAGATAATCCTTGTAAATTGCGTACGTCATAGTACCAATAAGATACTGGTTTATAGTTACTCCATAGCTTTTTGCAACTGCCTTTATCTCATGCACAGGAATATAGCCATGAATAATTCCAAAATGTCCAGCCGGCAGCTTTTCACCCTTGATTATCACTGCCTTCTTTGTCTTATATCCCTTCTTCGCGCTCTTTTTGTAGTTCTTAATGTAGCTATCCTCTTTGTCAAGGGATGCCTCATCACTTATAACCTGAATTTTCTTATCTGCAAAAACCTCTTCCTTATATCTCAGATACTGGTAGGTTATCTCCTTCAAAAACATAAAGGCTCCATGTCCGTCAGTAAGCACATGAAATATCTCCAGATTAATTCTTTTCTCAAAATATGTTACACGAAAATGATAATCATTATTAGTGTATGGATCTATATAAAGGCAGGGATAGGTATTCTCCGGCTTCACCCTTGGAGCAGGCTTTTGGTTAGTCTCGAAATAATACCAGAATATTCCTTTTTTCAGCTTAGCATTGAACACATCAAAATAAGGCAGAACCTTGTCCACCGCCTTCTGTAAAATCTCAGGATCAATATCATTTTTTAGTGTAACTGATATTCTGTAAACATTACTTACAGTTTCACTTACAATAACAGGAAACAGATTTGCAGTATTATCAAGCTTGTCCCACTTAACTGTTTTATCCGACCAAAAGCTTCTTTCCCTTGCAGCCTTTCTATCATTGTTAACGATTATGCTCTCATTATTCTTTTTATCTTTGACATCCTTTTTCTTTCTGCCCAAAGCTTTTTCTCCTTAACTCTAGTGTAGTATAATCATCACTTATATCTCACTCTTTAGAATCAATTCTATAAACCAAGTATGCTAAATGAATCATTGTCAGAAAAGCAGTCCTCCGCCCACACAGCTAACTCATCGGCCAATTCTCTAAGCTCCTCTGATTCGCCATATAATACCTCGTATAACAGTTCCCAGTCTTCACCATTGAGTACGGTAACACCATACTTGTCAAAATCAGGTATGGCTTTTCTTATAATCCTGGAAAGCTTTAAATCGTCAAAATCTTCTGCAGAAATGTATATCGAGTCATCCATCCAGAATTCATCATGAAAATTTCCTTTTTGAATTTCAACAAATGCTGTGCTTCCAATCAAGCCTCTTTCAGCCTCAGTAATAAAGTAGCTCATATTCCCTCCAACTATAAATCTATAAAAACTAAAATTATCCTTCAAGATAAAGGGTCGGTAGCCTGTGACTACCGACCCACATATTTCTATTATAGTTTTTTCTTTGAATTAGTCAATTACAAGATTTCCAAACTTAAGTCCGTCGTCACCCTTTTTATTTGCTACTGAGAGGGTTGCAGTTCCTGTAACTACATCATGGAATACATAATTCTTATCAACATGATCATATCTGTATACATATACAGCTACAGATAACTTAGAATTGTTCTTAGGGAAGTCTGAATCTCCCTTAACATACTTATGTCCTACTGATACTATTAAGCATCTGTATCCGCCTGACTGAAGAACCTCGTAATTGTACTCACTTGTGCCGAAGCTAGATGTAAGAGCTGCTGTAATTCTTCTGTCAACCTCATCCTGATTAAGTGTTGAATTGCTAACTCCAGTCTGATTTTTGTTATTATTTGAATTAAGAGTTCCAACCTGTGGAAGAATATTAAGGCTTGCACTTACATTTGTAACTGATACTGGATATCTGTTATTAACTTCTCCCTCTTCAGGAACCTGATAGTTTTCAGCAACTGTGATAGGTGAGATTGGCTCCACTACAGTCTGCTCAACAATTGGTGCTACTGGCTCTGTAACAACTGGTGCTGCTGGCTCTGTAACAACTGGAGTTACTGGCTCTGCATCTGCAACTGGAGTTCCAATTACATTGGTATTTGAATCAGCGACTGTCTCGCTTGCTGCCTGTGCTGCAAGAACCTCCTTGATTCCAGCGCTTGCTACCTGCTGCTGTGATTGTGGTTTTGTCTCTGTCTCTGTCTCAACATCTGCTGGAACTACTTCTCCAACCTCATATCCAAGTCCATTTGCTCTGAAGGTTGCATACTTTCCTCTCTCATAGATTGTAAGAAGTGTGATATTACCAACTACATCCTGCTTAATCTTTACGATGTTAATCTTATCATTTGTATCAGCTCCTGCGAGTTCAAGAATTCTTTCCCAATGAGAATCATCTGTTGATACATCTGGATACTCTGTAGCAACTACTGTTACCGCAGCATCATAAATTGTTCTGCAGGCATGTACCGCTCTTGTTTCCTTTGACTTGTCAATCTTCTTAATTATCGAAGGAGCTATCATTGCTGCAAACAATGCTATCACTGCAATCACGATAATAAGCTCTGTCAATGTGTAACCTTTGTTCTTTCTTAATCTTTCCATAACCTTTTCCTCCTTAGATATAATTATAATTTCTTCCATAGTTAATATAGTTAGTATAGTTATTTTTGAGTTTATCTAAATCGTTTGAAAATAGCACTTTGTGTAATTTGTACAATTTAGATTGGAATTATTGTATTGTTTATATTTAACAACTAACTTTAGTTAATATTACCATATACATATGTATACTTCAAGCCTTTAGTTATAACTAACAATACGATTTGTGAATATTGCACAACACTGGTAACGTTTACAGCTATATTTCTCATCTTGATTTTACATTTTAACCAATCATTCCATTACCAAACAACCCAATATAAATAAAACGACTAAGCATTGCACAAAAAGCTCAAAAAAAGAGTCATATTCCGGATTCTTTATCTCGAATATGACTCTTATTATTTAGTACTTTCTTATTCAGTTTCAGTTTATAGAAGTAAGGGTTATTGTCCCAATACTGTATGCCGCTGTAAACGCAGTTGAATTTTTATTATAATTTATAATAAGTGTGCTCTCATATCCTCAGCGCTCATATTGATAAGGTATGCAGGAGCTATATCAAATACTGTCTTACAGCCAGTAACACCTTCCTTATTAAGTCTTGCAATTGCTCTTGCATAAGCAACAAGAACTGCACCTGTGAACTCTGGATTAGAATCGAGCTTTAAGCTGTACTCGATAACATGCTTATTCTCATTATCAAAGCCTGTTACTCCTGTTCTGATTACTGAACCACCATGAGGAAGTCCCTTGTGATCTCTGTCTAACTCTTCCTGTGAAATAAAGTTAACAGTTGTATCATAATCAGAGAAATAATTAGGCATCTCCTTGATTTCCTTCTCAATTCTAGCCTTGTCTGCCCCCTCAGCTGCAACAACATAGCAAAGTCTTGTATGCTTCTCCCTTGTTGTAAGCTCAGGATTCTCACCATTTCTTACCTTCTCAACTGCTGCCTCAACAGGACAAGTATACTGTCTTGCGTCTACAACGCCGTCGATTCTTCTTATAGCATCTGAATGTCCCTGACTTACGCCCTTACCCCAGAAGGTGTAATCCTTACCATTGTTAAGGATTGCATTTGCATAAAGTCTGTTAAGTGAGAACATTCCTGGGTCCCAGCCTGCAGAAATGAGCGCAGTCTTACCAGCTGCCTTTGCTACCTCATCCACCTTTGCAAAGTGAACTGGAATATTGGCATGTGTATCAAATGAATCGATGCAGTTAAAGTTTGCAGCGATTTCTGGTGTTAAGGTTGGAAGATCTGTAGCACTTCCGCCGCAGATAATCATAACATCGATATCGTCCTTATAATTTACTGCATCCTTAAGGTTATAAACCTTCACGCCCTCTGTCTTTACTGTAACTGACTCTGGTGAACGTCTTGTAAATACTGCTACAAGCTCCATATCTTCATTGTTCTTTACAGCAGCCTCAACGCCCTTTCCTAAATTTCCATATCCTACTATTCCTACTCTTGTCATTTTCTTTTCCCTTTCGTGTTAATAATCTCTCAAAGTAAATCATGTATTAATTTACTACCCATTAGCTATAATACGTCAGCATTTCAGGTATGTCAATTTACTTTTCGACCCTTTTGGGCCAGTCAGAAAGCCCTGAATTCTCAATAGCATGCATAAATTTATCCTTAACTCCCGGATTTTCCAAGGCAAGCTTGTCAACTATATCCTTAGCGTAAGCTCGTTTTGTCGAGCCATCAACCGGACATTTGTTTTTTACAACCGGAAGGCTATTCTCCACCGCAAAATTATAGACCGCCCTCTCCGGAATATACATCATCGGCCTGATTACAGTTATTCCACTCCCGTCAAGCAAGGTTTTTGGCGGAAATGAATAAAATCTCCCCTCATAAATAAGAGACATAAATGCAGTCTCAATTACATCATCCTTGTTATGTGCATATGCAACCTTATTAAATCCCAGCTTAAGAAGTCTGTCGTACATTGCCCCCTTTCTGAGCTTTGCACACAGTGAACAAGGCCTTTTATCCCCATTTTCATCAAAAACTATCTTTGATATCTCCGTGTCAACTATCTCGTATGGAATATCCAAGGATTTACAGTATTCCTTCACCGGTGTAAAATCCATCCCTTCAAAGCCAACATTGCAGGTAATGGCCATCAGTTCAAATTTCTTTGGATAAAATCCCATAAGGCTTTTCATAAGCCTAAGTAAAAGAAGTGAATCCTTTCCGCCAGAAACACCTATTGCAATCCTGTCTCCATCCTCTATCATCTCGTATGCATCAACTGCCTGTCTAAGTAAGCTTAGCATCTTTTGTTCCTTCAACTTAGCTTTCCTCCTAATAAAAATCACCCTGTATCTGCCATTATACAGCAAAATACAGGGTGATTAAATATCTTTTGAATAACTTGTAAAAGCTTGCAAATAATTATCAGATAGCTTTATTTTAAGAAACCATTAATTATCTGTTCCTCCGCCTCAGCTTCTGTAAGTCCAAGAGTCATAAGCTTAATCAGCTGTTCTCCAGCAATTTTTCCTATAGCTGCCTCATGAATAAGCGCAGCATCAATATTATTGGCTTCAAGCTGAGGTACAGCAAGTATCTTCGCATTGTCCATAATGATTGCATCACACTCAGAATGACCAGAGCAGGCTGCATTTCCATTGATCTTCGCATCAAACTTTTGGTAAGAGTCATCTCTTGCCACCGAACGTGAAACAATATCTGCACTTGAGCCCTCTCCGTCAAGATCAACATTGTAAATACTTATCGCCGTCTGATCTCCGTGAGTCATAAGTCTCTCTCTGACCACAAGAGCTGCACCAGCTTTTAAAACAGCCTTGGTGTCTCTAACTGTAGAATCAACGCCCTTTATCTGGACCATCTCCATCTCCATGGAAGAACCCTCCTCCATGTAAACCTCTGTTCCCGGATTTAGAATTCTCTTTCCAGTTCCATTGCCCTCGCCATAGTGCTTCTCAACATACTTGACCTTAGCATTCTTTCCAACATAGAACCTGTGAATTCCATCATGCTCTGAATCCTGGGTTCCACAGTTATGAATACCACAGCCTGCAACAATTACTACATCTGCATTCTCACCAATATAAAAGTCATTATATACAACCTCCTTTATTCCTGCACGGCTAAGCACAACAGGAATATGAACGCTCTCGTTTTTTGTGTCAGGCTTTATCTTAATATCAATGCCGCTGCCATCCTCCTTCGAGATAATATCGATGTTGGCGGTAGTATTTCGTCCGGCAAGCTCGCTGTTTGCTCTGATATTGTAGGCTCCGATTGGAGTTTCATGTAAATCTGCAACTTCCTCTAGAATTCTCTTCTGAATTTCATCTACCATTACTTATTACCTCCCTTTTCAAGAATATTGCAGCTTCCCACTGCTGCCGAGGTACCAAGTATCTCTGGTAAAATTTCATCCTTAGGTCCATGCTTAGCAATTGAGCCCGCAGATATTACTACTATCTCATCAGCAATATTAAGAATTCTTTCCTGATGGGAAATTATCATTATAGAACCCTTCACTGTCTCTCTCATATGTTCAAAAACACTTATAAGGTTCTTAAAGCTCCAAAGGTCAATTCCTGCCTCCGGCTCATCAAACAGAGAAAGCTTGGTTCCTCTCGCAAGAACTGTAGCTATCTCAATTCTCTTAAGCTCACCGCCCGAAAGACTTGCATTAACCTCTCTTTTAATATAATCCTTTGCACAAAGTCCAACCTCTGAAAGATATTTGCAGGCTTCAGCTGTTGTAAGCTGCTTTTTTGCCGCGATTCTAAGTAAATCAAGCACTCTGATTCCCTTAAATCTTACTGGCTGCTGAAAAGCAAAGCTTATTCCTGCATTTGCTCTTTCTGTTATAGACATTTCAGTAATATCTAATCCATCAAACAGAATTGTTCCCTCTGTCGGTTTCTCAATTCCTGCAATAATCTTTGCTAAGGTTGACTTTCCACCTCCGTTAGGTCCAGTTACTACTACAAATTTACCATCGTCAATCTTAAGATTGAGATCCTTTATTATTTCCTTCTGTCCCTTTCCGTCATCAACAGAAAATGACACATTCTTTAGCTCAAGCATATAATTCACCTTTCTTTTGTTATAGGCAATGCCTATAGACATTATAACCAATATTAATATTTTAACAAGCAAAATAAATACTAAAAGCCAAATTATTATAGAATCTCTGACTATTATTCTGATAAACACTGCCGAACTTACCCAGAATCCTCTTTTACTTTTTTGATATCCTTCATTATTCTTTCAAATAGTCTTTTAGCTCTTTCGTCCTCTAATCGCCTCCTTTCTTCTTCTATCCTTTCTCTAGTAAGCACCTCAATTTCATTTTGATGCTTAATAATATACACCCTATCTTTCAATAAGCATCACCTTCCTTCTTTTCTGTAATTTCTGATTTTATCAGTATTTTCCTTCCTTTAATTACTAATACGAATCAAATTAAAAAAAAGTTCATCATTTCAGAAATTTTTTCAAATAATTTCTGAAATAATGAACCCTTATTTATACTACTTTGTAAACCAGTCTCTCAGCTTAAGTGCATCCTTAACCTCAAACACCCTTCCATATAGCCTGCTAAATCTTCCGATAAGCCAGCCATTAACAAGTGCACAGATAACAGTGCCGAAGCTTACTCCAACGAAATGTCCAAGCCCAAAGAATATAAACGAAAGAATAATACCAAGCACACAGCTTGAACAGTCATATATAGTTTTAACCTTTCCGATATCCTTTTTATAATTAACCGATATCTCCTTTACCACAAGCTCATAGGCCTCAGGAGAGATATATGTCATAAAGAGCATCGCAACTCCAAGAGCGCATATAATTATTCCCAAAGCAAAGCATACAATTCTTGCAGCAATACCATCAAAAGGAATAAGCCCAACAATCCAAATTGAAGCGTCCAGAATTGTTCCGTAAATTACAGCAGTCACAAAGGACATAAAATACCCCTTTTTCAGCTTTCCCATCACTATAGATAGTACAATTATCAGAAACGCCTGAAAAATATACTCAGACACGCCAAATGTGAACCAGGCAAAATACTGACTCATTTTCAAATGAATCAGATATGCGGGTGCCACTACCATCGACATTCCAAAGCTTGCTTTTTCCATAAGCGCAGTTGCAAAGGCAAGTATTGTAATTCCTATAACGTATGCTGCCTCACTGTATAATGTTATTTTCTTATTCATAATCTCCTCCGATATACTGTTATACCGTTTGATACAGAAACGGAAAAAGATGTAATAAATGTACTTAACTGTTCTCGCTAAGACTAACTGCCACACTCGCAGCAAGATATGCATTGTCAGAATTCATATGAAAGCTTGCATCAACAGAATCCTCACCCATCTCATGCTTTACTATGTCCATAATAAACTTGGTAATAATCTTACCCTGAATATTATCCTCCTCGGCCTTTTTAACTGCCTTGTCAATCGCAGCATTCATAGCCTCTGAATCTACAGCATACTCCTCTTCTACAGGATTTGCAACAAGTATTCCGCTGGTATTTCCAAGTGCATTTTTTACCCTGTAGCACTCAGCCACCTCATTAGGACTTTCAAAGCTATAATCAAGCTTTATGCCACTATGTACTGCCATGTATGCAGGAAGCTCTCTGGTTTTATATCCTGCCATTGTCACTGCATGGGTCTCCAGATATTCCATAGTAAGCTTCAAATCTAAAATGGACTTCGCACCGGAGCAAACCACTATAACATTACTTTTTACAAACTCCTCCAAATCAGCTGAGATATCAAAGCTCTTCTCTGCCCCTCTATGAACTCCTCCAATTCCTCCTCCAGTTACAACCTTAATTCCAACTGCAGCTGCTATCATCATTGTGGAAGCTACCGCTGTCAGTGCATCAAGCTTCTTTGTTATAAGTATTGGTATATCTCGCCTTGACGCCTTAATAAAGGTCTCTGTCGGTTTCGAAAGGTATAATCTGTCCTCGCAAGAAAGCCCTACCTTAATTCTTCCACCTATCACAGCTATATACGCAGGACATGCTCCTGCCTCACGAATTCTATTTTCTACAATAAATGACAATTCCTCATTGGTCGGATAAGGAAATGCCTCAAAGGTACCAGCTGATTCTATAGCCACAACCGGCTTTCCACCTTTTATCGCCTCGCTTACCTCATCCGAAAAATCAATATAATCAGAAATACCCATTTTTATCTCTCCAATTCTAAAATAATTCCTTTTATCTTAGCTTCATTCTTCTTTCCTGGCTCGTCCTCCGAACCATTCATTATATCAACAGCTTTAGCTCCTGTAGATTTAACCACCTCATATACATTATCCTGATTCAATCCACCAGCAAGAATGACAGGCTTTTTAGAAATACCCATTATTCTTTTTGCAAGCCCAGTATCTAAAACAAGTGTTTTTGAGGTTACATTTTCAGCATGTCTAGGATCTACCAGAAATGCCGAAAGCCTTGTTTCATTTAACATATCAATTGCATCATCAACCCTGTCAACACCAAACTGTTCAATGCATATATCTTTATTAATCGGAACGGTTTTTACCACTCCTATACCATTGCTATCACAATACTCAACTACCCCGCACAGGCATGTGTAATTCTCCTTGTAGTGCAGCTGTACCATATCAGGCTTAACCATTCTGCATCTATCAATAATATCCTCTGCCGAGCCACCAGTAACCATGCAAGCCATATAACCCTCAGGAATACAGCTTCTAAGCTCCTTAGCCCTTTCAACAGATAAATTCCAAGGCACATAAATAGGATAATTGCAAACTATACCAAGCTTATCCACTCCAAGCCTTAAGCACATCTCTATGTCAGCCTCATTCATAAGTCCGCATACCTTAAGGCTGGTTTTTCTTTGCAGCATCCTGTAAAATGCCTCCGTATATCTGGCATTTAAAATTGCGGTACCGACAAGAGCTGCATCGGCTCCTGCATCAATTGCAGCCCTGACCTGGTCTGCATTTTTTATTGAGCTTTCAGTAACAAGAAATGCATCCTTTGGCGCATATTCGGCGAGCTTTAGCGTATTACCAACATCTCCATCATCCCTCTCAAGAACCAGGATATCTCTGTTATTAATTCCAACAAGCTTTGCCCCAAGCTCGTTAACAAGTTCAAAATCTTCCTTTATATGAGTTTCCACAAAGGGATCAAGTCCTATTTTGAGTGCCTCCTCATACAGGTATTTCAACTCATCCTTCTTCAGACATGAACACATAAGCAAAATAGCCGAAGCACCCGCTTCCTTGGTTTCAACAAGCTCCTCCCTTGTATGAATAAAGTCCTTTCTAAGTATCGGCACAGATATACTGCCTGCTATATCTCTCAGCATATCAAGAGAGCCATGAAACTCCTTCTCCTCTGTCACAACAGAAACAACTGGTGCTCCCGCCGCTTCAAGTGCGAGAGCATAATACACCGGATTTCTCCCTCTCATAAGGTCTCCCTCCTTTGGAGAGAAGCACTTTATATCAGGTATAACTATATTCTTATTATTGTTTTTTGCCGCAAGCAGCGCATCTAAAAACCTCATTTTGCCTCCTAAAATATGTACGTCATATGAAAGTCGAAATTAACTCCAGCAACTAATTTACCCTTTTTGCAAATAAGGGACCCACATTACGTGAGTCCCTGTATTTCATCGTAAGAAAGAACCTTAACTCCTCACTCTATTTTACTTGAAAGAATTTGAAAGTTCAACTAACTCATTTAATTTCTTGAGTGCTGCTCCGCTGTCAATAATCTCACGAACCTTAGCAATACCATCTGCAAAATCAGTAGCCTTATCACCAACAACAAGTGCTCCGGCTGCATTTAATATAACTGCATCCTTTCTTGGTCCATCAATTCTTCCCTCGAAAATTCCTCTAATTGTCTCAGCATTTACATCTGGTGTTCCAGTCTTAATATCCTCAAGCACGCATCTCTTCATTCCAAACTGCTCTGGAGTAATCTCGTAGGTCTTAAGCTCTCCATCCTTAAGTTCAACAATCTTTGTAGCACCAAGAAGAGAAATCTCATCAAGTCCATCTAATCCGTGTACAAACATAGCTCTTGTGTATCCAACCTGCTTAGCAACCTGTGGAACCTGGTCAAGTAATTCCTCCTTGTACACTCCAAGAAGATGACGTGGAGCAAAGGCAGGGTTGATAAGTGGTCCAATAACTGTGTAGAAAATTGTCTTAATTCCGAGTGCTGCTTCTGGAGGAAGTACCTTACACATTACCGGATGGAAAAGTGGCGCATAGATAAATGCAATATTAATCTTCTCGATTAACTCCTCAGCCTGAGCTGGTGTAAGATTGATATTAACCCCGAGTGCCTCAAGTACATCTGCACTACCAGATAAGCTTGAGATTGAACGGCTGCCGTGCTTAGCAATAGGAATGCCAGCTGCTGCTGCAATAATTGCTGTAGCAGTTGAAATATTGTAGGTGCTAAGTCCACCGCCTGTACCACAGGTATCCATCATCTCTGCTGCAACCTGTGGTCTTAATGGTACGCATACATTACGCATTGCATTTGCTATGTAAGCTGTCTCATCAAGAGTTGTTCCCTTCATGAGAAGAGCAACAAGAAATCCTGAAATCTGACCGTCTGTGAGCTTATCCTCGTTAATGTCACTAATAATCTCATTAACCTCAGCCTCTGTCAAATTCTCTTTGTTTGTAAGTTTGCCTAAAATGTCCTTATACATTATGTAACCCCTTTCTGGAATTCTCAGATTCCAATAACATATTTTTTGAATATACTAAGTGCCAAATTGCCAAAGTTACGAAGAAAAAGGTCGCCAAAAAAAGAAAAAGCCCTTATAATCCTTCGATTATAAGGGCGAATATATCGCGGTGCCACCTTACTTTATTATACAACTAGTGTATAATCTCTAACTATGTATCAAACAATACATATTCTCCTATAACGGGGAGCCTCCGTTGGTCATTACTAAGCCGAAGCCTTTCCTACCACCTTCATAAGTCCATTCATTATTCCCTAGCCATCGCGCTTCCACCATCCGCGACTCTCTATACACATCAGTAAATAACTACTCTTCTTAATCAACAGTTTGTATATTCAATTTACTAATTCAGAATATCATACAATTCAATCTGTAGTCAATCATTTTTTTAATTTCGTCTTACTAATTTACATATATATCGAGCTCTTAACTGCTTTACAGATATTAAAGAGATGATCTCCTACTCGCTCTGTATTTGATGCCAGTGACATATACTGAGCACCAACTATCGGAGTACAGATACCCTCGTTAAGTCTTGTGATATGATTGCCTGCCATTCTGTCAGTAATCTTATCAATCTTATTCTCGATTGCATCAGCCTTCTCATAGGCCTCTTTGTCACCATCAACATAAGCCTTAATTACATTTTCATAAAGCTCATTTACCTTCTCCTTCACATACTCAATCTCAGATACAGCCGAGGTTGAGAAGCCATTTCCATCATTCTTAAGTACAGTAGCATATTCTAAGATATTCTCTGCGTAATCTCCAACTCTCTCTATATCACTTATTGTATGGAAGGTTGTTGAGAGGTATCGGTAGTCCGCCTCAGAAAGAGGTAGTCTCGAGAGCTCCACAACAAATTTCACAAGGTTCTTATTGATGAAGTTTATCTCCTTCTCTGTCCTCTGGAACTCCTCCTCTGTAGAAAAATCAAGATTACTAATCATCTTTAGTGACATATTGAAGTTCTTCATCGCAAGTCCTGACATATGAACAATCTCATTTTTAACCTGTGCAACTGCAATAGGTGGAGTCTTTAACATATTTTCGTCAACAAATTTTAGTCTGAAATCATCCTTGTTATTCTCATCCGCTGTTTCCGGAACAAGCTTCATAACAAGCTTAATCAGAAGTCCTGTAAGCGGAAGCATAAGAATAACTGTTATAACATTGAACACTGTGTGGAACATAGCAAGCTGAATCTGTGGAGAGCCTACAAATATTCTTCCGAACAAGCCACCATAGCCATAGCTTCCATCACTTACTGCATCAAGTATAGTTCCTACAATTGCAAATAAAATCACTCCACTCACGTTGAAGAATAGGTGAATAAACGAGGTTCTTCTTGCACTCTTGCTGCTTGATAAACCTGCTAAAAGTGCAACCACGCACGAACCAATATTAGAACCCATTGTAAGATAAATACCCTGATTAAGACTGATAAGCCCTGCAACAACCATTGTAATTGCAACCGAGGTCATTACAGATGAGCTCTGCACAATAGCTGTAAGTATTGCACCAATCAGAATAAGAAGGATAGTGCTATTTATCGATGCAAGAAAATTCTTAACTGAGTCAAGCTTTGCAAAGCTGTTCATTGCATGACTCATCATACTTAAGGCTGCAAAAAGCATTCCAAAGCCTGAAAGAATTCCGCCTATATGCTTTGTAACATCCTTCTTTGCAAAGAGAGTTACAAATCCACCCACGCCTGCAAGGGCCGAGAAAATAACCGTAGATGATACCCCACTGTTTCCAGACATACCAAATGCAACCATCTGTCCAGTTACAGTTGTACCTATGTTAGCTCCGTAAATAATGGTTGCTGCCTGTTCAAGCCCCATAATTCCAGCATTTACGAAACCGATTACCATAACGGTTGTGGCTCCAGAGCTCTGAATCGCCGCTGTACCTACAGTACCAATTCCCACTCCAACCAGTTTATTCTTTGAAGCCTTTGAAAAAAGTCCTCTGAGCTTTGATGAGCTTAAGGTTTCAAGGTTCGAGCTCATCAGCGAACAAGCTACCAAAAATATACCTATACCCGCCAAAAGGTTAAGTACAGATGTTATCACGTCTCCAGTACTCATTTAATACTTTATCCCTCCCATAGATTAATCAATGTCTATTATACCAACAAATAGTATAAATAATCTACAAAATAATACTATGTTTCTTGAAAATTAGTTTTTGTTCTTTTTCCTTATAATCACAGAAATAACAATAAGCAGCAGTCCTATCCCAGCCAGAGATAAACCAGCAATCAAAGCCACTCTAAATAATGTATTATCATTTGCACTGGCTATAGTATCGTTTTTATTTTCATAAGCACTCTTATAAGCCTCTGTTTCTTTCTCTGTCACCCCTTCTGTCGTCTGCTCTGTCTGAGTATTCTCTTCTGTAGTGATTTCCTCTGTAGCAGTCTCAGTTTTCGGCTCCTCCACCTTCATACTCTTTATTTCAGATATTGTGTACTGGCCAGTAGTGAACTCAATCCTTTCATCAATTTTCGTCTCTTCTACATCCCACAGAGTATCGCTTTTATTATCCTTCGGATTGGCAACCACATATGAAAATACATCCTTGTAAATGCATATTTCATTTATTCTTGCATTCTCCCCAAAGCTCTTGCTATCCATGAATTGTCTCAAATTCCCTGTTTCAGTATCATACTCAAAAACTCCGCTGCCATTTAAAATGTACAGTGCTTTGTCATAGCAAAATACGCTGATAATATCCGGCACAGTATCAAGATAAGTAACCGGCTCCTCCCCGGATACACTTTTGCTTTTAGCAATTTTACCCTCATTTGCGTCATAATAATACCAGTATTCACCAATATTATTCATTCTGCCATCAATGCCTTCCTCTCTGTTAAGTGCAAACCTGTACTCTGAAAATGCATAGCTTTCCTCTGCCTTTGGAGTTTTCTTAACACTCTCATCACTTATCCCATTTTGTCCTGTCAGCTCCCAGTCATAATGATTCAGGATATTTTTCATCTCCTCATCACTTTTCAGAAAATACGCATGCCTGCAATTATTATCATCCCACATATCATTATTACAATAATTGTCACCAAGATATCTTGATAGATTTGAGTCATCCCAGGTAACGTCTGCATGGTACCATTTCCCATCAATTTCAAGCATCGTCCAGGAATGATTCATGCTGTAGCTGTCGACCTGAATTGCTTTTATCCCTACGCTGTTAAGAAGAATTGCGTAGGCTCCGGCATTTGCATTGCACACTGATACATGATTTCTGAAAACGGAAATAGGATCATAGTCTGAGTTCTTGTAAACATCCGCGCCATCCTCCGCCTGACTCTTGTCTGTAGAATAGTTTGTTGTAGCCTGAAGATAATCATATATCACAAGTGCCTTCTCAACATCCGTCATATCATCACTTACAAGCGAGATAACATAGTCTGCCTCTTCCTTAATTGTCTTTTTATCAAGCTTGAGCTGATTTATGTCAACATTTCCAGCTTCATCCGTATAATATGTATCATAACCGATATTAATGCTAGTAAGAAGGTTTTCTCCACAGCCATACTTATCAGCCCTTTCTGTAGGCTCTGTATTTGGACCTATATACATATACTTCACTTTGTAATTACCCATTTCAAAGCTTATGTCCAGGGTATTCTCAAGCGAAGTACAAAAATCCATCATATCCTTGTATTCCTTAGAGTATTTGTTGCTGTACATATTAACCTTTATTCCAAGGTCGGAAATATCTACATTGACATTTCCCTTCTCCTCAGCAATAGCCTCCCTGACTCGCCTCTCAATCTCCTGTTTTTCCTCATCCGTGGCACAGTTAAAGGCCCTTGCCTCAGTGCCATATGACATAACAAATACTAATACTAAAATCAGCCTGATTATATTGTTTATAAACCCTTTCTTCATATTCACACCAATACCCTTCACGTTTCTTATTTGTTATTACTGTTTTCTGACAAATCAAGTTATACTGACAGCCTTAGCTACCTCATAGCCGAAGAGGTTAATATCTCAAACAGCTCACCCAGCACATCATCATCAGCTATCTTTGAATCTGTTCTGTCATCGCTATAGGTTACCTGTATGCTCTTCACATTCTGGTCGCAGGCCATAACCCCCATCATGCCCATGCCAAGAGCTGGATTAATACCCATTCCAAGGCCAACTCCCATAACCATATTGTCTGAATTTTTCTGTACGTTTGAGATAAGCAGACCTACCGGAACCTTTAAAATAGCCATGGTTTTATCTGAATCAAGGTATGTCCAGTCTGCCATGATTTTTTTACCATTATTGAAGAAGCTTCCACAGTATTTTATTTTGTCATCTTCCCTGACTATCTCAAAATTGAAGCAGCTATCCATACTCATACCTGTAGAATTAACTACAACTTTTTTCCAGTTTTTCGCATACTCGGGCACTATTCTGTTTTCTTTCACAACACCCTCACCAAGCTTTTTACAAAGCTTATAGTATTCCTCCAAAAGAGGACCATTTCCACAGGTGAACCTGGAAACACTGCCATCATCATTAGCATAAACTATTGAAGCCTCTCCACCCCCTGCAGGCATAATACCACTAGCTTCAATCTGATCAATCTTATCCTGTTTAATCAATTCAATCATCTCTTCTGCAAAAGCCTTAGAGACATAATAGCCCTCTTTCCTTTTTGTAGCATTCCCTCTCTGATAACACTTATGCACCTGATACTCACCGTTATTTCCATTGTAGTACAGCATCAGCTCATTATAACTATTTCCACCCATCGCAAGACTTGTCTGCTTATAACTAAGACAAACCAGCTGTCTCAGTCCTTCCACATCAGGATAAACATTTATAGGCTCCTTCTCATTATTTTTTCTCTCAAGCTGTTTAATCCACTCACTAGAATTGTCAGTTAATTTATCAGTCTTGCTCTGCGGCAGCATATAACCACACTCTCTGCAAAACTTTGATGTTTCAGGATTTTCAGTTCCACATATACATATCTTATTTGTTCCCATATTATACCTCCACATTATCCTGTTCTGTGTTAAAGCCAGAAAATGCCTCATGCTTTGCTAGCTATCTTAAAAAAGGACATATCATAAAAAATACGATATGTCCTTTTGTTCATACTATTTACCTTTAACGAATTAAGTGTAACATATTATTATTTAGTTTTCATCATTATTACTAATGAACTCTTTAATAATGAACTCTTTAATAACGAACTCTTTAATAACGAACTCTTTAATAACGAACTCTTTAATCCTCGACAATTTTAAACACTGCAGTATTGGCGTAGGTAAGAGGTTCTGAATGCATAAAGAACACCGTGCCATTTACAGGTGAATATAGAGTCTCGATAACATCTCCATTGTATGGATGAATTATATCTGCAAGCTCCTCACCGATTTTAACCTTCATCCCTGCATTTACCTTGCTGTCAAAGAAACCAGATTTTGCAGTCTGAACACTAACCATCTCGGTGTCAGTGATAATTCTTGACTCAAGCTGCTTTGGTCCATGATACTTAACAACCTTTAACGCTGAGAGGAAGTTTAGTATTGAAAGCACTGCCTGACCGGCACTTGTTTTATCAATGGAATCAGTCTTTGTTGTATAAAAGCTGAAGGCCTGCGTCTCCCAAACCTGCCAGTTATAGTTAAGGGTAGTCGTATCATATGGTCTGACCTCTCTCTCAACAATATAAGGAAGTCCAAATAATTTAGCAAGCTCCATCTCGTTATATCCAAGCTTCATCATCCTTATATGAGGCACATACTCACCCGGCATATAGAAGGAAGTAAACTGAATTCCATACTTATAATCCTTAATCTCGTTAAAAACACCATCCGCAATTCTCTGGGTTGTTTCACCTATGTCATAGCCCGGAAACATTCTATTAATGTCCGTATTATCTGTTGGCCAAAATCTCTTTTTGATATTCATAGAATACGGATTTGCTGATGGAATAATAAGAATAGAGCATCCCTCTTTTATTCTTCCCTCTTCCTCAAGCTGCTTAAACTTTTTTATAAGCATTGAGCAACAGTACAGCTGCTGGACTTCATTACCCCTCATAGCCCCGACGATACATAAAGTTTTCTCCCCTTCGCCAAATTCATAGCCCGTAACTCTAAAATCGTCTCTGTATAATCCATCAATGCTATATATGATTTTCTTTTTCATAAAAACCTCCACGCATTCTACTTGTCCATTCCAACTAACAGTCTTCCAATCAGCGATCCCTCATCGACAATTGGAAAATCTCTAATTGTAAACAGAATACCGTCAACAGGTGAAACAATCTCATCAAGCACACTGCCCTGAAGAGGATCTACAATTTTTCCTATCAGGTCGCCCTTTTTAAGGCTTACCCAATGCTTTACATTTGGAATAAATACACCACTTTTCTTTGCATTTAAGAAACATACATCATCTGGGTCTCTGGAAATAATAGGTTTTCTCGGTGCCTTGGTCTCGCCCTTCCAGATTCCCATCTCTCGCATGAGATTTAGAATTCCGTCAACAAGCTGGTCACCATATTCCTTGGTAATTCTCATACCTACACCCATCTCGACAACAAGTACCGGAGTACCGATTGAATTAAGTGAATAGGCAAAGGTTGACTCTAGAACCGTACTTGCGCCATGAACCCATATAAAATCAATATTAGTCTTTTCTGCAAGTGGCACAAGCATCTCGTCGTGAAGCTCATTTATTCTAATCTGAGGAATCTCAGTCAGATAAATGTTACTTGCATGAATATCAATTACACAGTCCGCCCCCTTAATATCCTCGATAATGCCCGCAGCCATATACTCGGTCATATTACCCTCAAGGTTACCAGGAAAGAGTCTGTTCATATCTAAATCAAAGGCTGGAATTCCTCTTGTTA
Organism: Lachnospiraceae bacterium UBA1760; assembly: GCA_002314775.1. Classification (GTDB taxonomy): domain Bacteria; phylum Bacillota; class Clostridia; order Lachnospirales; family Lachnospiraceae; genus UBA1760. The sequence continues at coordinate 1,917 of DCHE01000030.1, read as the reverse complement.
TTGAGTCTATTCCAAGCGGATTTATCGCTGGATAAATATCAACAATACCTGTCAAAAGTTCAGGATTCTCGTCAATTATTCTTCCAATTTCATAGCAGACATACTGACCCTCAAGCTCGTCGCCGTGGGTTCCAGTAACTATTGCTATTCTTTTAAGACCTTCGGTATTCTCAGGCTGATAATTTAACGGAAGAATTCTTCGTTTCTTTATGCTCAGCACCTCATCAACCGGAAGCCCTACTTTTACTACCTCTTTAATCATATTATATAAATCCAAGCCAGAGCTCAGATTATACCACCTTTCTAATCATTAATCTTAGACACAATACTTTCTATACTCTGAATTTCTCTTCCGCCACCAATAAGAGTTGCAAGATTTATCTTACAATCATCAGAATCGCGGCCATCCGAAAGCTTAATATAGTTTTCATCAATAAGAAGGTCATTTGTCGGATCCAAACCGATCCACTTGCCATTAAACAAAAATTCAACCCAGGCATGGCTCTTCCCTTCACCTATCATAAGGCCAGTTACATACCTTGCTGCAATACCCAGTCTTCTAATGACAGCTATATAAATGTGTGCAATATCCTGACACACGCCCTCCAGCTTAACCATAGCATCCTCTGCCATAGTGTATACTCCAGTGACATTCGGAACATAATTAAAGCGATTGTACAAATCATGCATGATAAAAATCGCCTTGTCATAATCCGAAGCCTCAGTATTAAACTCAGCTTGAAGCATTTCTAAAAGCTGTTCGGAGTAGCTAATTATCCTTGGCCCAGGAACCGTTTTACCATGCGGGTACTTAAATATACCCACCTGTTCTGACTGAGCCTCCTCCTCATAAAGAACCTGATTAATCTCCACCTCACCTGAAACCTTAAGCTCAAAGCTCGTGTGTGGATTATCAATCATTCCAAGTATTTTTTTGTTGTTGAAGCTGTCTGATCCATACCAGTATTTTGCTTCTGGAACAATAGATAGCCTTATTTCCTTAAGTGTCTGTCTTGCTGTATTTTTAGGAATTATCTTTAATGAAAAGAAGCACTTAGACACCGTTTTTTCATATTCCGTATGGAATCTATAATCAAAATGCAGTCTGTCCATCTAACACTCTCCTACATTAATGCTTTGGTGCAGAATTCTTTTATGAATTAGGGTATAGAATTTTGAGCAATGAATTCGCACCAGGGCATATATTATATTATACTTTCAACTGTATCGATAATACTATAGTAATCCAAATCATTAGAAAGGATAAGACTCCTTATTCTTTCCATACTGCTCACATCATAAGCCAGTCCAGATTTCTCAACTCTAGGTATCATTCTAAACAGTTCTCTCTCTAGCTTGCTCTTCTTCAGCTCAAGCCTTGCATATATATCAATTCGCTCGATTCTCTTTCCAGCCTTGATAATATTTCTAATCTGCTCAGAATCAATTGAATCATCGACCATTCCCCAGAAGGCTAAGATGTTGTCTATTACCTTCTGCAGCTCAATAAGTGGAGAGTCACTGATTTCTGCCTTCTTCATATCATACACAGCGAGCTGAATATACGCTAAGGTTTCAGAACCAATGCTTTCTCTAAGAACAATCGCGTTATCGTAGGCTCTTGTCAATGAGCTTATAATAGAATCATAGTTAGTCTCATCGTAAGGATATCTCTTCAAAAAGTCTTCCTTGTCAGAGTAAATGTTAGGGATATCCATCTTTATACAGTATGAGCTATAGCTGTCCTCAAGCTCATCTATCATATAATCATAGCTATCCACAAATATTCTTAAGGTTGAATATACTCTCTCAGTATATCTTCCCAGCCAAAAAAGTCTGTCTGCCTGCTCTACTGATATAAAACCCATGTGTCCTTAAAACCTCCTCCTTGAGATGAATTTACAATAAATGAATCTG
>DCHE01000072.1:6149-30149 GCA_002314775.1 Lachnospiraceae bacterium UBA1760 | reverse complement strand
TACCACCAGCAACAACGATATCAGCATCTCCTGCCATAATCATCTGTGCAGCCTGGTTAACACAGTTAAGACCTGAACCACAAACAACGTTCATAGTTACAGCTGGAACCTCGTTTGGAAGTCCTGCCTTGATTGCTGCCTGACGAGCAACATTCTGTCCAAGGCCAGCCTGGATTACACAACCCATATATACCTGATCAACTGCTTCTGGAGCAACTCCTGCTCTATTTAAAGCTTCCTTAATTACGATTGCACCGAGCTCTGCTGCTGGTGTTGAGCTTAATGAACCACCCATAGTTCCGATAGCTGTACGACAAGCACCTGCTAAAACGATTTTCTTTGACATTTTAAAATCCTCCATATTATATTTTTGCATCAAGGCCATAGCCTCGACGTGGCTAACTAAATTTTAACATAAAGCGAGCTTTATCGCAAGATGTCAAAACATAATAAATGATATTTAAGCTCACAAAATGCTTCATGCTCTGCGAACTCTTTTTGCAATTATTTGTTCTTCTTTTTATGAACATTTCTAATAGGACTGCGCTTTGATTTGACTGCTTCATTTGGTCTGGTTTTTCCAGGCTGATTATTAGTCCTTCCCTTATCTCTCGCGCCCTGAGTATTTTTATTCTTCGAATGGCTTCTGGCCTGATTTCCTGCGTTCTTATTATCCTTTTTGTCCTTGAAATATGCTTGATCCATAAGCCCTGCCAGCTGCTTCAGCTTATAGTCATCCTGTCTAGGTCTTATGAGGCACCTCTTATCAAAGCCCACCAAATCCAGTCTTCCTGTAAGAATAAGCGCCTCTCTGACAAGCTCATAATTCTTTGGATTTCTATACTGAATAAGCGCTCTCTGCATGGCCTTTTCATGAGGTGACTTAGGAGTGTAGACCTCCTTCATATTTCTTGGGTCAACGCCTGTATAATACATACATGTCGAAATGGTTGACGGTGTAGGATAAAAATCCTGAACCTGTTCTGGCATATATCCAAGATCTCTCAAATATTCTGCGAGCTTTATTGCATCCTCCATCCTTGAACCTGGATGTGAGGACATCAGGTACGGAACAAGAAACTGCTTCATACCAAGCTCAGTATTTATCTTCTTGAACTTTGCAACAAATCTTTCATAAACTGCATTCTCAGGCTTACCCATATTTCTTAAAACATTATCGGAAATATGCTCCGGTGCAACCTTCAGCTGACCACTGACATGATTCTTGCAAAGCTCTCTTATAAATGTATCATCTTTATCTGCCATCACATAATCGAATCTGATACCCGATCTGACAAAAACCTTTTTAACACCCTTTAGCTCTCTCAGCTTTCTCAAAAGTTCCAGGTAATCACTGTGATCTACAACCAAATTCTGACAAGGCTTTGGGAATAGACACTGCTTATTCTTGCAGACTCCGTATTTTTTCTGTTTCTCACAGGAGGTGTGTCTGAAGTTGGCAGATGGACCGCCCACATCATGGATATACCCCTTAAATTCAGGGTCCTCAATAATAAGCTTCGCCTCTCTTATTATTGACTCATGACTTCTCGCCTGAATCATTCTGCCCTGATGAAATGTCAGTGCGCAGAAGCTGCAGCCTCCGTAACAGCCTCTCACACTGGTCAAACTGAATTTAATCTCCTTTATTGCCGGAACCCCACCGTCCTTTTCATAGCTTGGATGGTAGTCTCTCATATAGTTTAGCTCATAGACATCATCCATCTCTTGCATTGAAAGTGGCATAGCAGGTGGATTTTGTACTGCATACATATGGTCATTATATTTTTCAATAAGAGTTTTGGCTGTAAATGGATCGGTATTTTCATACTGAATATTAAAGCTTTCTGAATACTTAAGCTTGTCCCTTTTCATCTCATCATACTCTGGGAGCATTATTGCATCCTGAAGCGAAGAGACATCTTTTGCTTTATAAACAGTTCCACGAACATAGGTTATCTCATTTACAGGAATATTGGCTGCAAGCGCCTCAGCAATCTCGACCGTTGCATGCTCTCCCATTCCATACGACAAAATATCTGCCTGCGAATCAATAAGTACTGAATGCTTGAATTTATCTGACCAGTAATCATAATGACTAAGTCTTCTCAGACTTGCCTCTATTCCACCTATAATTATCGGAACATCCTTATAAACCTTTCTGATAAGGTTTGAATATACAACGGTTGCATAATCCGGTCTTTTTCCCATCACTCCACCCGGAGTATACGCATCCATAGCTCGTCTCTTCTTAGACACAGAATAGTGGTTAACCATACTATCCATATTGCCCGCACTCACAAAGAATCCGTATTTCGGTCTTCCAAATACCTGAATGCTCTTCTCATCCCTCCAGTCCGGCTGTGCAATGATGCATACCTTGTAGCCTCTGGATTCGAGCAGCCTCGTGATTATGGCCATACCAAAAGAAGGATGGTCTACATATGCATCGCCCGAAACATAGACAAAATCGGGTTCGTCCCATCCTCTCTTTTTCATATCTTCTATTGTAAGTGGCAAATAGTCCTTTATCATATCAACTCTTCCTGCTCTCTAATATATTCAGACGCAGTACCTGCTCCATTTGCAACAGTATCAAATGGTTTATCTGCCTTGATCACCTTGATTCCCGTCTTTTCCTGAATAAGATGATCAATTCCATACATAAGGCTTCCACCTCCCGAAAGGACTATTCCCTCTCTGGAAACATCAGCGATAAGCTCTGGTGGAGCATTCTCTATCACCGCACAAATGGCATTCAAAATCTGCTCGGTAACATCCTTAAATGCTTCTCTTATTTCCTCTGAGCCAAGCTCTACCTTTACGGGAAGCCCGCTCACCATATTCTTTCCTTTTACGACATAGCTCATCTCTTTCTTTCTCTTACAGACTGAGCCAATCTCACACTTTACTTCCTCTGCAGAAAGCTCGCCCAAAAGCACGTTATGATGCCTCCTGACATACTTGATAAGTGCCTCAGTATAGTCATCGCCGGCAACCTTAAGGCTATTACCTTCAGCAATTCCACCAGCCGACAGTACAGCGATATCGGTAGTACCTGCTCCGATATCTATTACCATATGTCCGTAGGTCTCCATAATATCCAGTTTTGCACCAAGAGCGGCAGCAACAGCAGACTCAAGTACGAATATCTCTCTGGCACCCGTTCTTAATACAGCATCCTCTACTGCCTTCTTCTCAACCTCAGTAATTCGGCTTGGTACACAAACGCAAATATTGGGTCTGCCCCAAATCTTCCTCTTTTGCATAGCATTCTTTACAAATGCTTTAATCATTCTCTCTGTCAGGGTGTAATTTGATACAACTCCATGCTTAAGTGGCTTGACAACCTCGATATGCTCCGGAGTTTTTCCGAGCATCTTTTTTGCCTTTGAACCAACTGCGACAATAGTTTTTGTTTTTGTATCATATGCAACCACCGATGGCTGTGTGATAACAATCCCCTTGTCTCTCATATAAACCTTGACATTTGCGGTACCTAGGTCGATACCAATATCTATACGGTACATAATTTCCTCCGAAATTAAAATTCTCATCCAAATATCAGCACTACAGGATATTCCAAAAAGAAAAATAGCGCCAATGCGTATCATGTAGATTATACGCATTGACACTACTTTTTTCAACATAATTATCTGAAATCTTCAGCAAGAAGAACTCTTAAATTAGTAGTTCCATCTGACTTTTCTCTATTTTCACACTTAATGATAGCGTCGTCCATAGCCTTGATTAATCTGTCGATATTTCCTGTCTCCATCGCAAGAAGCATATTCTTAATCTTGCCATCAACTTCTTCGTATGACTTGAAGCCTCTCTGCTTGATATATCCCTTAGCGATTGAAAGCATATCATCTGAATTAACCTTGTCAAGCTGAATAAGATGATTAAACTCAGGTACAACTGACTTGCAGCTTGTAAATAGTCTTGTAATGTTGTCAATTTCTCCAGTAAGGATGATAACGAAATCATTTGCATCCTTCTTTGAAAGCTTAACTAACTCCTCGAGCTTCTCAGGAACAATGAGACCTGCGTTCTCGATAACAATACATCCACCCTTAAGCTTAGCCATTGCATCATTTAACTTTGCACTTGTAAGCTTGTTTAAAGCCTGCGCCTTAATCTTGGCAATTGTCTTTGCTGAACAAATTCCCATATCATAAAAGCTTCTTGCAAAGTCATCACCAACTGTTGTTGAACCAAATCCATGCTGTCCGAGAATAACGATATTTCTTGACTTCTCTGGATTCTTTGAAACTGCTGAAAATGAATTAACAATCTGATCAGAAGCCTTTGGTACCTCAAGATACTTCTCAAGATAGTATGCTGCAAGTGGAAGCTTTCCATTGTCAGACATCTTGGTTAAATCAAGCTTAATGTTCTCAGCTTCCTCAGCCTTACGCTTTGCTTCCTCTTCCATCTTCTTGGCATTCTCGAGAACCTTCATGGCCTCCTCAGCCTTCTTACGAGCTTCCTCTGCTCTCTTTCTGGCTTCCTCTGCTGCCTTAAGTCTCTCTTCCTCTGCTGCCTTTATCTTAGCTGCTTCAAGTGCTGCTGCCTTAGCATCCTCAAGTTCCTTAAGCTTAGCCTCTTCTGCTGCCTTCTTAGCTGCCTCTTCTGCTGCCTTCTTCTTAGCTTCTTCCTCAGCCTTCTTACGAGCTTCCTCTTCTGCCTTCTTAGCTGCCTCTTCTGCTGCCTTCTTCTTAGCTTCTTCTATCTTCTTCTTAGCTTCAGCTTCCTCTGCCATCTTCTTGGCAACTTCCTCTGCCTTACGCTTTGCTTCCTCGTCTGCACGCTTCTTAGCTTCTTCCTCAGCCTGTTTCTTAGCTTCCTCTTCTGCCTTTCTTGCGTCCTCGGCCATCTTGAGAGCCTCTTCCTCAGCCTTACGAACCTCTTCCATCATCTTTGCAAGTTCTTCAGCCTTCTTACGTGCCTCTTCTGCCTTCTTCTTTGCTGCTTCTTCAGCTGCCTTTCTTTCTTCTTCAGCTTTCTTGAGTCTAGCCTCTTCCTCAGCCTTACGCTTTGCTTCTTCCTCAGCACGCTTAGCGTCTTCCTCGGCCTTCTTCTTAGCTGCTTCCTCTGCTGCCTTACGAGCCTCTTCTTCAGCCTTCTTTGCTGCTTCCTCTGCTGCCTTCTTTGCTGCTTCCTCTGCTGCCTTACGAGCCTCTTCTTCGGCCTTCTTTGCTGCTTCCTCTGCTGCCTTCTTAGCTGCTGCTTCCTCAGCCTGCTTCTTACGAGCTTCCTCTGCTGCCTTACGCTCTGCCTCTATCTTAGCCTTCTTCTCAGCCTCTTCCTTTGCACGCTTAGCCTCTTCTTCTTCGAGACGCTTAGCCTCTTCCTCTGCCTTACGAGCTTCCTCAATAATCTTAGCTGCTTCCTCTGCTGCCTTACGAGCCTCTTCAGCTTCCTTAAGAGCTGCATCCTTAGCCTTCTTACGTGCCTCTTCCTCTGCTGCCTTACGAGCTTCCTCTGCTGCCTTCTTACGCTCCTCTTCAAGAGCCTTACGTTTAGCCTCTTCCTCTGCCTTACGCTTTGCAGCCTCCTCAGCCTTACGCTTCTCTATCTCGACCTTCTTCTTCTCAGCCTCAGCAACAGCCTTCTTACGTGCTTCTTCCTTCTTCTTAGCCTCTTCAGCCTTCTCTCTTAGCTTCCTCAGCCTTCTTCTTAGCCTCTACCTCAGCCTTCTTCTTAGCCTCTGCTTCAGCCTTCTTCTTAGCTTCAGCCTCGGCCTTCTTCTTAGCCTCTTCGTCTGCCTTCTTCTTAGCTTCCTCTTCAGCACGCTTAGCAGCACCGTCATCCTCAACCTCAGGAAGATCCATGATCTGTGAATTGAAGATATCCTCTTCATCATCAATATCATACATACTCTTCACATCATTTGTAGGAGTTGTACGGTTCTGTGGTAAAATGCTATCTAACTCATCTGCCTTCTTAGCATCCTTACCCTTTGTCTTCTTATTATCTGTACCAGAAACCCACTTAGAGTTTCCTCCATTGATTGTCTTAGTACCATCTGATGAGAATGACTGATTCTTTCCCTGGATAACTTTAACCTTATCCTCTGATGATGTATCAACCTTAACAGGATCAAGATTAAGCCCAAGGCCACCCTTCTTGTCAGAGCTTCCACCAAGTCCTCCTGCAGTACTTCCTCCAAGGCCACCGCCAAGACCGCCTGTAGGTACACTTCCAAGACCGCCACCTGATGGTGCAGCTCCAAGTCCTCCAACTGCGCTCTCTTCCTTTTTCTCCTCAGCTACTGTCTTCTCTTCCTTGGTTTCTTCAACCTCTCTGGCAACCTCAGCAATATCAGGTCCTAAGTTTTCCTCAGCAATCATCTCCTCATAAGAGATTCCCATTGCCTCAGCCTTCTTCCTCATCTTCTTCTCTTCGATCTTTGCAAGATCTTCAGCTGACAGAGTCTTATATTTTGGCTTGCTATCCTTTCCCTCTTCTTCAGTCTTAGCTTTATTAGAGAATTTCATAGCATTCTGCTCTTTTTTTAATTTTGCAGCCTTCTCTGCACGTTCTTTTTCAACCTGTGCTCTAACCGCTGCAATAAGTGCTTCTCTCTGATCAACAGCCACCTTAAGCTACCTCCTTATGTCATTTACTTCGTTTCCCTACCCCTAACAGGCTTTATCATCTATGGTCAAATGAGACCTAATGATTTAAGTAACTCTTCTGCTTCTCGCTGCATTCTTTCCTCCTGCAGGATTCGCTCATCTTGCTTTTCCTTATTTTTCTTTACAATATCGTCAAATGTGTTCTTAACCTCACCTGACTTTGGTGTAACCTCTGGGAAAAGAGATGTCTTGAACTCTGGATAATCTAGTTTTGCTTTCTTAACCTCAACTCCATACTGTGCACTGAAGTTGTCAATCAATCCAGATATTCTGTTTTCTTCTTTCTGAACAGGCATTTCATCCTTTTCATCTATATCAGCGACTGTCTCATTCTCTGAAATCTCATCGCTAACTTCTTCTTTAACCTCTGCCTCAACCTCAGCTTCAGCCTCTGGTTCTGCAAATGTCTCAGCCTCTGCTTCAACCTCTTCAACTGATGTCTCAGTTTCTTCTGTCTCTGCAAATGCCTCAGTCTCTGCTTCAGTTTCTTCAACCGTTGTCTCAGTTTCTTCAACTTCAACTTCTTCATCTTCAGTAGCTGATTCCTCAACCGACTCGGCTTCCTCTGTCTCTGCAAATGTCTCTGCCTCTGCTTCAGTCTCTTCAACCTCTGTCTCAGTTTCATGAGCCTCTGTTTCTTCAGTAGCTGGCTCCTCATCTGGCTCGGCTTCCTCTGTCTCTGCAAATGTCTCAGCCTCTGCTTCAGTCTCTTCAACCACAGTCTCAGTTTCCTCTGCTTCAGTCTCTTCAACCACAGTCTCAGTTTCCTCTGCTTCTACCTCTTCAGTAGCTGGTTCCTCAACCGGCTCAGCTTCCTCTGTCTCTGCAAATGTCTCAGTCTCTGCTTCAGTCTCAATTTCTTCAGCCTCAATTTCCTCAGCCTCAGCTTCCTCAGCTGATGTTTCTTCAACAGCTACTTCTTCAACAGCTACCTCTTCAACCTCTTCTTCAATAGCAGGCTCTTCTGTTACTGTTTCTTCTGCAACTGTTTCTTCTTCAACTGTTTCCTCAGTCTCAGCATCGTCAGCAACTATTTCAACAGCTATCTCTTCAACTGTCTCAGCTTCCTCAGCCTCTGACTCAGTTTCATAATCAGTTTCCTCTGAGATTTCTGTCTCAGTATACTCTGAGTAATCATCTTCCTCATCGTAATACTGCTCGTCCATCTCCTCCTGAAGAACTGTCTCTATTCTTCTCTTATGTCTCAATTCATCCAGATATGCAAATGGATCCTCGTACTCGTCATCCATATCTCCATCTAATCCAGATATTGTCTCTGACTCAGGTGCGAATCCATCATCAAAGTCATATGACACATAATCGTAAGCCTTAATATTTGTAGCCTCTTTAGAAGGCTTTTCTACTGTTTCCTCGACATCCTCGTCTGCCTTTGGTTCTTCTTCAGCTTCTGCCACTGGCTTCTCCTCGGCTTCTGCCTCTGGTTCTTCCTCTGTCGGAGTGGCCTCTTCCACAGCTTCTTCAACCGTTTCTGCATCAGCTTCTGCTTCCTTTTGCGGAGCATCCACTGCTTCTGCTTCTTCTTCAGTTTCAGCTTCTTCTTCAGCTTCTGCTATTTCTCCAATTACTTCCTCGGCTTTCTCGGTCTGTACTTCTTCCTCGGATGTATTATCATCCTTAGCATCTCCCTCAGATGCTTCTTCATTATCAGATGCTTCTTCAATGTCAGATGCTTCCTCAATATCAGATGTTTCTTCAGATGCTTCTTCAGCTATCACTTCAGCCTCAGGTGTTTCTTCAGCCTCAGATTTCTCCTCAGATGCTTCTTCAACATCAGATGCTTTCTCAGCTGTTTCCTCAGTCTTTGCTACATCTTCAGATTTCTCCTCAGATTTCTCCTCAGATTTCTCCTCGCTATTAACTTCCTCTGACTTAGTCTCTTCAGATTTTTTCTCAGCCTCTGCCTCAGATTTAGTCTCTCCAGACTCTCCCTCAGCCTTAGCTTCCTCAGACTTCTCCTCAGAATCTGCTTCCTCTGCATCCTCAGAAATGTCTTTCTTCTTTTTCTTGAAGCTCTTTATAAATCTCTTAAGAGATGAGATGACAGGTGCCTCCTGTTTCTTAACAGGTTCCTCTTCATCTTCTTCATCGGATTTTTCAGCTTTTTCGGCATTTTCAGCTTCTGAAGCCTCTTTGGAGCCTTCAGCCTTATCCTCTTTATTCTCTTCAGCATCCCCTATCTTATCAGCAGTATCAGCAGTCTCAGTAGTCTCTGCAGTCTCTACAGTCTCAGCAGTCTCAGATTTATCAGTTTTTGCTTCTTCGGTATTTGCTTCCTCAGCTTCACTCTTATCGGATTCTTTATTATCCTCATCCTTAGAAGCTTCCTCTTTCTCAGCTGCTTCCTCAAGCTTAAGCTTTTCAAGCTCAGCCTCCGCTGCAGCTTCCCTGGCAGCTTTTTCTTCTGCCCTTTTATTCTTTTTAATAATTCTGTTCAAAGTACTCTGGGACAGGCTGTCATGGTCATCAACCATAACAAGAATTTCCGGATCCTTCGGATACATCCTAAAGTAGTCCTTCTCAAGCTGTTCCTTTTCAAGTCTTCTCACTTCATCCTCTGCTGGATCATCATCTTCTGTCTGTTCTTTTGCAAAGGTTCTGAATTCTGGTTTTACTGCAATCTCTTTTTCCCTTATTGCCTCAAGCTTAGAAATATATCTACCCTTTCTGAAGGTTGCTACATAATCCTGATAAAGGACATCTGTGATGTCCCTTCTCTCTGCAAGTGATGCAACAAGAAAAAGCTCATAGCTCCACTCCTCATCCATGTTATCAAGATAATATGGATAAAGATAATCAACCAGTTCCTCCGCCTTAACCTTCTTAGCCTTGTTCATTACATAATCAATCTTCTTAAGGTCAAGCTCAGAGTTCTTCATAATAAAAGTATATTGTTTATAGTAAGTCTCTGCTAGTTCAAAAAAACCTCGCTTAAGATAAAATACTATAATTGTCCAAATTATTCTTGATGACTCTGGTGCTAAAGTGTGGGCTCTAAGATACATATCTCTAGCCTCAAGATACCTGCCGGTATTCTCATAAGCCTCTCCACAAGTTCTATAGAACTGAGGATTCAAGGATTTTGTAAGAGCATCCTTATCCTGAGAATCCAGAATCTCCACTGCAACATCGTAGTCGCGTGCTTCTGTCAACTCTTTTATTTTATTAACACTGCTCATGCTAAGTCCCGAACTCACTTCATTCACCTCTAGTTTTAGTCATTATTTAAATTTTAACACATAGATAGGTCATTTACAATGAAATTATTCGAATACCTTCTCAACCTTTTCAATAACAGTATCCTTCATATTTCCACGTGTCTTCTCATACTGAAGACCTGACTCCATAATCTCAAGAAGCTCCATTCTGTACTTTGGATCGATGTCCTTAATGTACTCCATAAGAACATCCTTAATCTCCATAACGAACTCCTTCTCGTTCATTCTGGCAATCATCTCATCATAGTTAAATGATGTATGGCTCTTCATATCCTCCTGCTTACGTGAACATACAAGACACTCCTCTGCTCCTGCCTCATTTACGTAACCACAGTTACATGTCCAGATCATTCCATCTGTTCTGTACTTCTCAACTGCATCAATACCACGCTTAATCTTAAGTGCCTCAAGCTTATGTACTGACATAGATACGTTAACTGGCTGGTCATTACAAGCAAATACTCCTCTTGGTGTTACATATTTGCTGATAATTACCTTTGCATCCTTAAGGAGTGCAACATCACTTGGTGTAAGTGGAGTATCAATATACTCAGACTCGATAAGAGAAATATTACCCTTATTGAATACGAAATCTGCTCCCTTAATAACAAGCTTCTCATCATAAAGATTTGTAAGCTCAACATCTGCTCTTACTGCAAGAATATCGTCAAGATTGTAGTTGTAGAACCAAACTGACATCTTAACATCCTGCTTTGTTCCATCAAGCAGAACCTTTACTGGTCTTGGAACAAGTCTTGTATAATAGTTTGTAACAACAAGCTCCTTGTGGATATTGTCAGAAATAATCTTCTTCTTGTTAATCTTTACGCATGTACCTGTTGCAATAATAGCAGATGAGCCTGATGCAAGCTCTGCGTAATTCATAGTAAGTCCAATAACTGCATTACCCTTCATTGCAAGTACATGCTTCTCAAGATCCTTAAGAACATCCTCATGCATATTCTCTACTGCTGCAAGATCCTTCTCTGAATTATCTGAAACACCGCCAGCGATACCCTGAATAAGGTTTGTTCCGATTGCAACCTGTCCACTAACAAAACCGATATACTCCTCGATTTCATAGCCCTCAAAACCTGGTCCTGTTGTTGTCATAATCTTTGCCATAAACTAAATACCCTCCTGAAAATCTTACGCCCATACAAATGTGTACAAGCACATATTCTTAAACATTATAACACAATTTTGATATAATTCAAATCTTTTGTTGTGCAAAAGTGCACAAATCATTTTGTATATTTGTGCACTTTTTCACTTTTTATTATTTAATTATCTGTATGCAACCGGCTTATCATTCTGATATTTGTAAAATGCATACTCAATGCTGAAGTAGGTTTCCTCGTCACTCTCATCAACAATCTTCCATTCTGGAAGCTTGTCAAGGTCAGGGAAATAGGTGTCCGCATCGTATTCATAGTCTATTTTTGTCACATGTGCGATCCTGCAATATGGAAGCAGCATCTCATAGACCATACCTCCGCCAATTACATAAATATCATCGTCTCTATATTTTTTTAGCTCATTAAAGAGCTCCTCTTCGTTATGGACTACTATTCCATCCTTCACCTTGAAATCCTTGTTGGATGACAAAATAATGTTTGTTCTTCCCTTAAGTGGAAGTCCATTTGGAAAACCTGCCAGGGTTTTTCTTCCTAGTACAACCACCTTTCCCATAGTGACTGTTCTAAAAAACTTGTGATCATTTGGAATTCTTACCAGAAGCTCATTCTTGCTTCCGATTGCCCAGTTCTTGTCTACTGCAACTATTAAGTTCATCTTATACCTCTCAATCTATATCACACCAGATAAACTGGCTGCTTTCTAACGGAATACATAGGTTTAAACTGCAATTGGAATATTGGTTATCTGTGGTCCAGTAACATAATCCTCAATAGTAATATCATCTGTTGTAAACTTGTAGAAATCCTTTATGTCCGGATTTAGTGTAAACTTTGGAGCAGGATTTGTCTTTCTCTCGATAAGCTCCTTTACGATTGGAATATGTCTGTCGTAAATGTGCGCATCAGCAATTACATGAACAAGCTCTCCAGGCTTGAAGCCTGTAACCTGAGCAAGCATATGAACGAGCACCGCATACTGAACTACATTCCAGTTATTTGCAGCAAGTACATCCTGAGATCTCTGATTTAGAATCGCATTAAGCCTGTCACCTGTAACATTGAAAGTCATGCTGTATGCACACGGATAAAGATTCATCTCATGAAGATCCTGGTGAACATAGATATTGGTCATGATTCGTCTGCTGTAAGGATTGTTCTTAAGATCATAGATAACTCTGTCAACCTGATCCATCTCTCCTTCTCTGTAAATGTGCTTAACACCCATCTGATAACCGTACGCCTTGCCGATGGATCCATTCTCATCAGCCCACTCATCCCAGACATGACTCTTAAGCTCATTGACATTGTTAGACTTCTTCTGCCATATCCATAGCATCTCGTCGACTGCAGATTTAATGTATGTTTTTCTAAGTGTGATTGCCGGAAATTCCCTTGACAAATCATATCTGTTTACAACACCAAATCTTTTTATAGTGTACGCAAATGAACCATCCTCCCACTTTGGTCTAACCTTCTCACCCTCAGTGCTGTAGCCATTTGCAATGATGTCTTTGCACATATTTATAAACAAATCGTCTGCTAAACTCATAATTACCTCCTTTAATTGCACTTTCCATGTGTCTAAGCATACTGTTTTATGCGTCTAAACGGTCTCATTTTTTTTAAAACCGCTCATATTCGATACTTCAAACACCCAAAAATGCAATTCTGACCCAAAATCATCTTTTTTAACTAATATATGATAGCATATTTTTAGCCAATGCGAAACGGTAATAAGCAAAAGTAAGGAGATTAATTTTATGGAACCAAAAATCTACTGGGGTGGTATCTTAAGAGCACTGCGATTAAAGAACAACCTTACTCAAAAAGAAGTTGCAGCTGTACTTCATATTTCGAGACAGGGCTACAGCTATATCGAAACCGGAAGATGTAATCCTTCAGCCGAAATAATAACCGTGCTGTCAAATGTTTACAGCGTTGATTTAAACAGCTACATCAATTCATGTTTTTCAAATGAATATCTAAGAGAGCAGGACCAGTTTATGAGCAGTCTTTCTGTTGCAAGGAACAATCAGAGACCAATAAAAAAACAGCCCGCAAGAGTAATGCCTGTTGACGGAGGTGTTTCCACAACAAAGAAGGCTTCTTCATCAAGGAATACCTCCACTACAAAGGATACTGCTGCATCGAAGAGCACTTCGACCACGATGAATTCTTCCACAACAAAGGACATTTCAACTCCGAAGGGCAATTCATCCACAATGGATACATCAGCTTCAAAAGGAACCTTCGACTCAGATAAACCACGCCGCGTGCTGAAAAGGAAAAAGAAGGATTAATAAAAAAGGCTCCAGATCTCAAACTTTGTGAGACCTGAAGCCTTTTTGCAATATAAATACTATCTTAGATTTCTGAAATATCTACAAGTGAGAGATTATTTCTGTCAGAAGACTCAAGACTTGTAAGTAGTGCCGAAGCGGTGTCGAGACTGGTGAGTACAGTAACTCCTGTCTCAATTGCATGTCTTCTGATAAGGAAACCATCCTTACTCTTGTCAACACCCTGTGTAGGGGTATCGATAACAAGGTCAATCTCATGACTCAAGATGAGATCAAGAAGGTTTGGTGAAGGCTGCTCAATCTTATTGATTGGTTTCGCAGGTACTCCATTTTCATTTAAAACTCTGCAGGTGCTTCTTGTTGAGTAAATCTCATAACCAAGTGCACAGAATCTCTTTCCAATATCTATAGCTTCAATCTTATCTGAATCCTTAACGGTGAGAATCATCTTCTTGTATTTTGGAATATTTACTCCTGCTCCAAGGAAGGCCTTGTAGAGAGCTTCGTTGTAGTCCTTCGAAATACCAAGACACTCACCTGTTGACTTCATTTCAGGTCCAAGGCTGATTTCAGCACCCCTGATTTTCTCAAATGAGAATACTGGCTTTTTGATTGCAAAGTACTCTGCCTCTGGCTGAAGTCCTGGTGTGTAGCCCATATCCCTAAGCTTTTCACCTACGATAACCTTTGATGCAAGATCAACGATTGGAATACCGGTAACCTTACTGATATATGGTACTGTACGGCTTGATCTTGGATTAACCTCGATTACATAAACCTCATCATTATATACGATAAACTGAATATTAATAAGTCCGATAACATGAAGATTCTGAGCAAGCTTTCTTGTGTAATCCTCAATTACTCTCTTAATCTTTGGTGTAAGGCTCTGTGCCGGATATACGGAAATACTATCTCCAGAATGGATACCTGCTCTCTCAACATGCTCCATAATACCTGGAATTACAATATCCTCACCATCACATACGGCATCAACCTCAACCTCTTTACCCATAAGATACTTATCTACAAGGATTGGATGCTCCTGAACATATCTGTTGATTACATCCATGAACTCTATGATATCCTTATCAGAAATCGCAATCTGCATTCCCTGTCCACCAAGAACGTATGAAGGACGAACGAGAACTGGATAGCCGAGTTCATTTGCAGCCTCAAGTGCTTCCTCTCTTGTAAATACTGTCTTACCAGCAGGTCTTGGAATACAACACTTCTCAAGTATCTCATCAAAGAGCTCTCTATCCTCTGCGGCATCAACATTCTCAGCGCTTGTTCCGAGGATTTTAACACCCATCTTAAGAAGAGCCTCTGTAAGCTTGATTGCTGTCTGTCCACCAAACTGAACTACTGCTCCGTCCGGCTTTTCTATATTAACAATCGACTCAACATCCTCTGCTGTAAGCGGCTCAAAGTAGAGCTTATCAGCGATATCAAAGTCTGTACTTACTGTCTCAGGATTGTTATTTACAATAATTGTCTCGTAACCATGATTCTTAAGTGCCCAGGTACTGTGTACTGAACAGTAATCGAACTCGATACCCTGTCCAATACGGATTGGTCCAGAACCAAGAACCATAATCTTCTTCTTTGTATTATCCTCTTCTACCTCTGAAACACCGTCAAAGCATGAGTAATAATATGGAGTGTAAGCCTCGAACTCTGCTGCACAGGTATCAACCATCTTGTATGCAGCATGGATTCCATAGCTGTATCTAAGTTCCTTAATCTCTGTCTCAGTCTTTCCTGTAAGCTTAGCAATAACTGTGTCAGGGAACTCAAGTCTCTTTGCCTCAAAGAGAATATCCTTGGTAAGCTCAGTAGCCTCCTTAAGTATTTTCTCCTCGATAACAAGGTTATTAATCTTGTCAAGGAACCATCTGTCTATCTTTGTTTTCTCATGAATCTCTGTTACTGAAATGCCTCTTCTTAAGGCTTCTGCAACAACGAAGATTCTTCTATCATCAACCTTGTAAAGTCTCTCGTGAATCTCCTCCTCAGGAAGCTCTGAGAGATTCTCGTAAATAAGGCTGTCAACATGCTGCTCAAGAGAACGAAGTGCCTTCATAAGAGCACCCTCAAAGTTAGTACAGATACTCATAACCTCACCTGTAGCCTTCATCTGAGTTGTAAGCTTTCTTGAAGCAGATATAAACTTATCAAATGGAAGTCTTGGGAACTTAACTACTACATAGTCAAGTGCAGGCTCAAAACTTGCATAGGTCTTTTTAGTAATTGCATTCTGAATTTCATCAAGGTTATAACCAAGCGCAATCTTAGCTGATACCTTGGCAATAGGATAACCTGTTGCCTTTGAAGCAAGTGCTGACGAACGTGAAACTCTAGGATTTACCTCGATTACACAATACTCAAAGGTTGTTGGGTGAAGTGCAAACTGTACATTACATCCACCTCTTATGTCAAGCTCAGAAATGATATTAAGAGCTGAGCTTCTAAGCATCTGATGCTCCTTATCGGCAAGTGTCTGTGAAGGAGCAACTACGATTGAATCTCCTGTATGAACTCCAACCGGGTCAAGGTTTTCCATGTTACATACTGTAATACAGGTACCATTTGCATCACGCATTACCTCGTACTCGATTTCCTTCCAGCCTGCGATACATCTCTCTACAAGAACCTGTCCAACACGGCTAAGTCTTAAACCGTTCTCAAGAATCTCAAGGAATTCCTCCTCATTATTTGCAATTCCTCCACCTGAACCACCAAGTGTGTAAGCAGGACGAAGAACTATTGGATATCCAATCTTCTCAACAAAGGCAAGACCATCCTTAAGGTTTGTAACAACCTCTGAAGGAGCACATGGCTCCTTAATCTTCTCCATTGTACGCTTGAACTCAAGTCTGTCCTCAGCCTTCTTTATGGTCTTAGCTGAAGTACCAAGAAGCCTTACGTTATGCTCTCTTAAAAATCCCGACTCATCAAGCTCCATTGCGATGTTAAGAGCAGCCTGTCCACCAAGTGTTGGAAGGATTGAATCTGGCTTTTCCTTTACGATAACAGCCTTTACAACATCTGGTGTAAGAGGCTCGATATATACCTTATCTGCGATATCCTTGTCAGTCATAATGGTAGCTGGATTTGAGTTGATAAGAACAACGCATATACCCTCCTCCTTAAGAGAACGGCAAGCCTGTGTTCCTGCATAGTCAAACTCTGCTGCCTGTCCGATTACGATAGGACCTGAACCAATAACTACTACTTTTCTAATGTTAGGATTCTTTGGCATTACTTTGACACCTCCACCATATTCATAAACTGATCAAATAAGTAACCTGTATCAAGAGGACCTGCACATGCTTCCGGATGGAACTGAACAGTCTGAACATTCTTACCGATGTAATGAAGTCCTTCAACAGTACCGTCATTTACATTGATAAAGCTCACCTCGGCTATATCTCTGTCAACTGTATCCTCCTTAACCACATATCCATGGTTCTGAGTTGAGATATAAACCTTACCAGTCTTTAAATCCTTAACCGGGTGGTTAGCACCTCTATGACCATATTTCATCTTCTGAGTATCTGCACCGATTGAAAGTGCAAGGAGCTGATGTCCAAGACAGATTGCAAAGATTGGAATATCTGTTGCAAATAACTGCTTGATTGTCACGATTGTCTTGACATTATCCTTAGGATCTCCAGGGCCATTGGTAAGCATAATTCCATCTGGCGCATCCTTTATAATCTCCTCTGCTGGTGTCTCTGCTGGATAAACAGTTACGCTGCAGCCTCTCTCAAGAAGACTCTTAACAATATTCTTTTTAACTCCGAGGTCGATTACTGCAATTTTGTATCCGTCCTCCTTGCCCTCGTATATGATTTTTTCTGTAGTAGTAACATCAAGAACTACATGCCCCATATTCCATGCCTTGATTCTTGCGATACATTCTTCTTTATCATAATTTTCATTGGTTGTGATCATACCTCTCATAGTACCCTTCTCACGAAGAATCTTTGTAAGAGCTCTGGTGTCAATTCTCTCGATACCAGTTATGTCATTATCTATAAGGAACTTCTCAATATTTTCCTCACTTCTAAAGTTACTTGGATTCTTTGCAAGTTCTCTTACTATAAAGCCTCTCTGCCATGGTCTGTGTGCTTCCATGTCCTCAAAGCAGATTCCATAATTTCCAATAAGAGGGTAGGTCATACAAACGGACTGTCCTGCATAGGATGGGTCTGTAAGTACCTCGAGATATCCAGTCATTGAAGTATTGAATACAATTTCACTGATGATTTCATTTGTAGATCCAACGCTCTGTCCTTCAAACACGTTGCCATCTTCAAGAATAAGAAATGCCTTCATATCGTTCTTTTCCTTTCATATATGGGATTTTTGCTCAAAAAAAAAGAGTGAAACGGCAATTTTGCCCTCTTTTTTTCATTAATCAGCCTCTGCAAAATCGCAGAGGCCGACACACTATTCGCAATTTTCAAGAATTTTAACACAACAGATATTTCATTTCAATAGATAGGAATTAACAAACTAAAAAACTAAAATTGTTAATTATTTATCTCCATATGTTAATCATTTCAACCATACCTGCCTAATAACGTAACGTTTTTAACTTATTTTCCTATGATTTGAAAATGCCTCACTACTTAGCCCTCTGTTTAGCCTGCTTAATCCTGATTAAATTACATTCCTAAATCCTCTCCTACGAGAATAACCTTAATTCTGCCCTCTGGTCTGCATATCCTTGTTCTGACCATCTGGGCGCATATGCTTTTTTCAGATATGCAGTCGGCACAGCTTCCATTTAACTGACAAGGTGTATTTAATCCCTTAAACCTCTGAGCGTTCATAGGTGCAGCATAATTTCTAACTCTAGCCTCTGCATCCTCTATGCTCTTAACCACCTTGTTCATTCCTGCCACAATTATTACACTCTTAGGTCCAAAAACAAGAGCTCCAAGTCTGTTGCCATTTCCATCAATATTATAAAGCTGTCCATCCATGGTAATTGCATTTGAACTCATAAGATATGTATCTGACAAAAGTGCCTTTCTTGCTATCTCCTGTTTTTTTACAGGATCAGTTTCTGCGTCTCTGTCTAGCACAGTATAATTCCTTGCTTTAAGTTCCTCAATAATCCCTACCTCAACCAGAGTTTTAGAGCCACCCCAGGAAACAACATCACTGTCAGGAATAAGGTCGAACACCTTATTTAAAGCCTCCTTTTTTGTGAGGCAGTAATGTGCCTCAAAATGTCTCATTTTAAGAGCCTTAACCACGCTTTCACCAAGCTTCTCATACATAACCTGCTTTGCATTTAACATATTAGTCTCCTTTCTTACTTTGCATTGACACCGGTGATTATCAGTCACCTGTATCCTCGTCAAATCATAATTTAACTACATAAAGCTATTATTATTATCACTATTTGAGCAGACCGCAGCATCTATCGCTATTGCAAGAATAAGTGCTTTAAGCCCATCCTTATCATTTGCGAACTCAACCACATAGGTATCCCCCCATCTGAACAGCTCCTTGCTGATTCTGGCTGCTTCATAATTGCCTGCAAAGACGCTATAGTTCCATCCAAAAAAATCTCCCTCTACAAACCAATTATTCATCTCAACTTCATACTTTGGTCTAAAAAGAGTAATCTTCTTTTTAATTCTTCCACAGGAATATCCACCCATATAAATCTCAAAGGTCGGTGTTAATGCAATAATCTTTTGCTGAATGTATCCAACCTCTCTGTCTGTTCTTATATCATATATGTGGATTCTATGTCCGATTGAAAAGAACTCGGCCTTTACATAATAAGCTGTATTACCATATTCATCATAAACATCATATGTATCTGTAAATGAGAATACTTTCTGCTTTATCAAATATTTCCCCATACTTTTCTCCTTGCTTCCATGTAATATAACATCTATAGTCAAAGACATGCCTATGCAACACACTAAGCTAGAGCCTTGTTATTAAATACTTTCTAAAAAAGGTGGATAGTATCCTATCCACCCTTACTTTACAATTCTATTGTTCTAAGAGTAGAAATAACCTCTGCATACCTCTTGCTTTCAGCAGCACGTGTAGCGATTTCAACCTTGAGTCTTGTATGCTCCTTAAGATTGTACTCTCTGAGTGCCCTGAGTTCTTCAGTTGCATCCATATACTTCTTCTCTGAGATAAATTTTTCAATTTTCTTTATGGCTATCTTTAAATCAAAATCCGACATCTCGAGTCCATTGGTATCTGAGGCAAGTACCTCTGTTGCACTAACCATGGAATCCTTCTTTCCAAGCCAGTCAGCAAGACCTGCTACAACATCCTCCCACTCAAGCTCAAGTGTTCTGAAGCTCATCTCAGCAACATCCATATCGTCGTTCTTTGCCATATTTACATGGTCATCAAACATATCTCCAAGATAATTAGCTCCAAGCTTTCTAGCCTCTTCTCTGAGAGTTCTAACCTTGTCCATATATGCAACCTTATCCTTGTCATAAAGGCTGTCCATGACGCTCTTGCTTGCATCCTGGTAATCGTCGCAGAAATCACCTGCTGCCTTTCTGAATTCTCTGAGATTTCTGTCGTGGTTTGCAAGTCCGTCAGCAAGAATTATTCCCGCATTCTGAAGCTTTCTCTCATAGCCTGCCATAACCTTGATTTCCTTCACAAAATTTGCGTCGGAAACAACATTCTCTTTTCTTAAGCTTTCTATCATAGAAGCCCAGAATGTATATTCACCAACCGGTTTTTTGATATAGTCAACAAAGCCCTCGTTCTTGAAATAGATTGTAGGTTCATCGCAATCCTCTGAAACAAGCGCATATCTTATTGTATTCTTTACCTTGCCACCTTCTGTGTTGGTCATATTATGAGAAACCTGGATTCCATCCATCATTCTCAAATCCTTGGCAATATAGATGAGCTCATAGAAGTTTTCCCTTGTAAGGTCAAGAGCCTCCATAGCACTTTCAGCAACTGTTACTGTTGCACCAGTTGCCAAGGCAAGATTCTTAACCTTCTGGAGCTGCTCAATATCATCATCCACTATAAGAATTCTGACCTTTTTTTCAACCTCAAACTGCTTTCTTACAAGAAATGCAGCCGATGCAGTCTCAAGATCAGGATCCTCCTTATTATTCTTGAAAACAAACCCCTTAATAGCGCTGGTAAGTCTCTCAGTCTCTGCCTTTCTGTTGGCCATTCTTCTCTCCTGAGCAAGAAGTCTTTCGACCTCCTTCTTATCAGCCTCAGCCTGCTTTCTAAGAGCCTTCTCCTCCTCCTGAGCCTTCTTCTCAGCTTCCTTTTTGGCCATCTCGTAGATTTTTCTTTCTTCCTCTATCTTGGCCTTCTCAATTCGCTCTTCTTCCTCTTTTTTCTTTTTAGCGTCATCTTTTCTCTTTTTGAGCATAAGTTCTGCTCTTGAAAGCCTTGTAGCTCTCTCCTCCTCAGAGGCTTCAACGTTCATTGAAGGCTTATCACCCTTTTCATCTGATGCTAAGCTCTCGGAAATCTGAGCTTCCTTTTTCTTTCCTCCTCCAAGGGAAATTACTCCCTTTTTGTAAAGAATATAACCAGCGATTACTAATACTATAACCGCAACCCCAATATATAACAGCATTCGTAATCCCCCTTTTATATTATTTGTTTATAATCTTTCTGAAATTCTTCTTTCCACGCTTAAGAATAAAGTCTTCTGCAAATGCAGCAGCCTCATACTTGGCATTTACATCGAGAACCTTCTCATCATTTACAGTTACTCCGCCCTGCTCGATGGCTCTTCTTCCTTCGCTTCTTGACTTAACAAGACCACTCTTCACAAGAATAGAAATTAGATCTACTGCCCCATCAGTAAAGTCCTCAGCAGAAAGCTCTGTAGTTGGCATATCTGCTGCATTTCCTGCTGAGAAAAGTGCCTTAGCTGACTCAAGTGCCTTAGTAGCCTCTTCCTCGCCATGAACAAGCTTTGTAAGTTCGAAGGCAAGAATCTCCTTAGCCTTATTAAGCTCACTGCCTTCCCAGCTCTCCATCTTCTCAATCTCCTCAAGTGGAAGGAAGGTAAGCATCTTGATACACTTAAGAACATCCGCATCTGCAACATTTCTCCAGTACTGGAAGAACTCAAATGGAGTAGTCTTATTAGCATCAAGCCAGACAGCCCCCTTCTGTGTCTTACCCATCTTCTTACCTTCTGAGTTGAGAAGAAGTGTAATTGTCATTGCGTGTGCATCCTTACCAAGCTTTCTTCTGATAAGCTCTGTACCACCAAGCATATTACTCCACTGATCATCTCCTCCGAACTGCATATTACAGCCGTAGGTTCTGAATAATTCATAGAAGTCATAGCTCTGCATAATCATGTAGTTAAACTCAAGGAATGAGAGTCCCTTCTCCATTCTCTGCTTGTAGCACTCTGCACGAAGCATATTATTTACAGAGAAGCAGGCTCCAACTTCTCTTAGAAGCTCAACATAGTTTAAGTCAAGTAACCAGTCAGCGTTGTTGACAAGCATAGCCTTTCCCTCGCCGAACTCGATAAATCTTGACATCTGCTTCTTGAAGCACTCAACATTGTGGTCGATTGTCTCTCTTGTCATCATCTGTCTCATATCTGTACGTCCAGATGGGTCACCAATCATAGCTGTACCACCACCGATAAGAGCGATTGGTCTGTTGCCAGCCATCTGAAGACGCTTCATAAGGCAAAGAGCCATAAAGTGTCCTACATGAAGACTGTCAGCAGTTGGATCAAAGCCAATATAAAAAACTGCT
Organism: Lachnospiraceae bacterium UBA1760; assembly: GCA_002314775.1. GTDB lineage: Bacteria > Bacillota > Clostridia > Lachnospirales > Lachnospiraceae > UBA1760. Next base: position 8,061 of record DCHE01000072.1, on the reverse strand, counting down.
TTTCCTTTATTTATTAATTCTTTGATTTCTGTTTCATTTGTAGTCTGCGCAATAAGTCCACGCGCAACTAATTCTTCGTATAATTCCACGGTTTTTTCTCCTTATCTAATATTTGCAAGCCTGTTATCCGGTACAAGGACCCGCGTCAAGCTATAGCATACTTAAGTATTATAACATTATTTCAAAAAAATTTGTAGTATTATTTTTTATCTCTAAATCTTACACAGCCCACTCCAACTGCAATGATAAAAAAGAAATACGGAGTAGTTATTGGCTGATTAAGGTTGACCAGTCCCTGGAAGAAATATGCAACAGTTGCCCCGAGACATCCCCCGACAACAGGTGTATCCTTCAGGTATTTTATAAAGTATCTCACACTTGATACAAACAGGCACACATACGAAATTGCACCCAAAAGTCCTGTTGTAATAAGATACTGGAGAACCTCGTTATGCAAATTATCATAGGTTCTCTGGGTTATATCCAGCATTTCATTGTAGAAATTTTCTCTCATAAGCATTGCTATTGATTCATTTCCATATCCAAAGAGCTTTTGCATCGGACTTCCCATCCTGAAAAGCTCTATGGCCTTTGTCCAGACATAGCCCCTGTAGGTGCCCCATTTGTAATTAAAGGTGAAAAGCTCAAGCTTGTTCTTAATTCCATAAATAGTAACAGCTATTGCCGCAAGAATTGCAACCAGTGTAACTAAAAGCATAACCCACTTGTTTTGTATTTTGATATAAAGCTCATTCTTTATTATTTTAATTACCAGTATCAAAATCCAGATTACCGCAAATATCGCAGTGACTAAAATCATAATCGATGGTCTTTCAACCATCTTTGCAAAACCATTAAGGTGCTTCGTGCTGCCATTCAAGCCTTGATTTAATACAGACATTACGGAAAGCCCTGAGAACATCACTGTAATCATCCTGAAGTACTCTTCTATTTTTTTATTTGCTGTTGCCACATAAAACATCACTGCAATAAGCGCTGCAACTCCGATATATACATCATCCGACTTTGCTGTGATTATCATAAGCGATGATGTAAATACACCTAAGCCTGAAATAATCTTTGTCCATCTTTTTTTAGAAAAAACAGATATACCAAAGTATAATCCAATGATAATGCAAAGATATGAGCCGTATGTATTTATGTTTCCTATTGTTGATATAAACATTTCCTTTTGCTTTGCACTAATCTCCTCCCTGAGTGAAAAGGGATCCATTCCAAAGTGCTGAAGAAATCCAATAGTATTTGATATGGTTGTGGAAATAAATAACAGGATTAAAAAAGCACTGTCTATATGGCATCTCTGGGACATAAGGAAAAATGTTATAGTGAGTCCCAAAACCATAAGAAGACCAAAGTTCCTTCCGCTTGTTCCTAATAACGCATTGTTTTTATCCTCAGACATATAAAGTGCAAATACATTTGCCACAAAAAAAATGTACATATAAACGTCTGGTGTTAAAAAGAAGCTTTCCTCCTCCACTGAAAACAAGGTGAATTCACCCTTAAAATACTTTGCAACTGCATATTCTATTATAAATGCCACCAGCATAAGAATAAAAAGCATCAGTGCCCCATACAAGAACGCCTTTGTTCTTGTTACTGTAATATTGAAATACTTATCTGACATCACAAATGGAAACACCATTATCATATACAGAGTAAATACTTTTCTGATAATGTTTTCCGGTGAATTCTTTGAAAATACATCGATATCCGCACTTTTACTTTTGCCTTCTTTTTGTCCCTTTGCTCTGGACATACAATCATCTCCTGACCTTTTCTTTTGATTTTATTTTATACCATAAGTCAAGTATATAAAACAAGCGATTAATATTATAATCGAGCAGGATGGTGGCTCATCGGGATAATCGAGTAGGAGGGGAAAACCCTC
>DCHE01000072.1:0-6027 GCA_002314775.1 Lachnospiraceae bacterium UBA1760 | reverse complement strand
CTTGGCTCATCGGGATAACAAAAAGAGGACACTGAAAAATCAGTGTCCTCCGGTTATTAGATTTAATTATTATAGGCTAAATATTCTGGAAGCCGTAGCACTGCTCCTCAAGCAGGTTACCATCCTTGTCAAACACTCTGAAGAGTGTCCAGTAATAACCATACTTTGGCTGCCATAACCACCATAGACATTTTTCTCCTGGAGCAACTCCGCATCTTGTTGTTGTAGATACCCATGCATCCTTGCCCTCAGCAAGAAGTGTACAGTCAAGAATTAAAATCTCATAAGTGTATGAGTTATTTGGATTATTGTTTGATTCAATACCAATCAAAAATCCACCACCCTCACCATAGTAAGGCATCTGGCATTTGCCCTTAATAAAGGTATGTTTTGCCGTTAGGGTATATTCCATCTCGTCAGATGTATTATTATTAAGTATTATGTAGTAATATCCCTCGGGTAGTAAACGTGAAGTATTGGCAACATACTTGCCATCCTTTTCAGTTACTTCCATACTAACAGCTATATCATTATTTAATCCAGCAATTGAAATAGTCGAATTCTCCTGGTCACAGGTATAGTCAAACTCTACCTTCTGTCCACCCTCAGGTACATACAGCAAGTAAATATGTCTATCATTATCCATACAAACCGCACCAGTTTCCTTATTGAACAGCAATTTATTTTTCTTAGTATATTTTGTAGCATCTGTTACTAACAAGTGTGTATCGACTGAAACATTTTCTGTTTTAAAACTTACATAATACCAATCAGATGCTGGATTAATTCCGACCTTAGTGTATACATTACCATCTGTGTCTATTTTTAAATAATCTGAAAAATATCCGTTATGGTATATCTTTTTACAATATGTAATGACAACTTCTATCTCGTCATTAGCATCCTCTGGAACTCTATGGTACTTAATCTGATATTTCTCGCCTGCTATCGCTTCAAAATCCGTAGTATCAATAACAATCTGCTCAGTTAGGATGACTTTCTCTAATGCAACATAGTAATACTTACCATATGTTTCACTTACGAATACATATCCATCCACATCTGAGCGAAGAACTGTACGACAGTCCTTACTGCAGTTAATAGATAATCTTGTATTATACTTATCAGTTTTTACATGGACCTCGGCACACATATCTAAGTTGAGCTCTTGAAAACTAATTTGTGCTACATCGCCTTTACTATTACATCCAAGATAAAGGTTATCAGCAATACCATCATAACCTAAATTGTCTTTAACAACAGGTTTTCCTGAAATGTAAACCTTACCACCTCTTATATATATTCCGCCTCCAGCGCTACTTGCTTTAGTGACTGAATTTCCAGTAATTGTACCACCATATAAGAATAATACATTTGCATAGATAGCTCCACCGTAATCTCCGTTACATACATTATCCTTTATAGTTCCACCATATATATATATGGCTGATGCATCATGAACCTGATGAATAGCTGCACCTTTACCATTTGAAGTATTGTTTTCTATTGTTCCGCCATACATATTGAAGCGTGAATCCGCTCCCATGGTAGTAACCGCTCCATATAAGCCGGAAGTATTATGGTCAATAGAACCGTCGTAAAGGTTGAAAGTACCACTATCGAATACTGTGACAGCAGAGCCTTCTGATCCTCTATATGCATTGGTAAGCCTTCCACCATACATATTGAAGGTTCCATATACACTAACAAGCATTGGTCTAGTAGCAGTACCAGAAGCAAGCTTAGTACCATCGATGGTACCTGTATATTTTTTTCCACAGTCATAGAGATTTAAGGTACTACCTTCTGCTACTTCTATCATCTCTGACATTATTCCACTATAGTTAATCTTATGACCTGCAAGGCAGAAATTGACAGTACTTGATGCCGCTATTTTGATAGGTTTATCTATTGTAATATCTCTGGTAAGACAATAATTGCCTTCTGGGAGAACGTAATAGCCAGGCTCAGTCTTGTTGTATTTGTTTAGCACAGATTCATCATCTCTAAACTGTTTATCAAAGGTAATTCCATCATGTATTTTTACAAAATCATCATATACTATTGTAATTGTCATATATGATCCGTCAGCACTAACCTCCGCTTTAAAATCATCAGAGTCATAGCTTACCTCTTCTCCATTTAGAAAGAACCTTCTTGTAGAAACTGAACCATAATAATTCAAACCAGACAAATAGCCTGTTACACTATTACCGAATTCATATTTAGAACTATCCTTCACCTTTAGCTTCATGCTGAAGGTATAGGTGTAACCCTGATTCATATTAATACCATAGTTTGCACTTGCGGAATTCCTCTTTATACTATAAGAGCTTGTATCCACCTCAAGTTCATCCCCCCTTACAGTAGGCTCATTACCCTGAATAGGTGTACCATGGTGAATCGGCTCTTCAAGACCATCAATACTTACCATACTCACAAATTCCTTGCCTGTGGAATAGTAAAAAAGTGCATTGTAATAATATTGGGTATTAGCATCAATTGAACCATAAATATTACGTCTCACGACAAGTATATATGTTCCTGCCTCAAGGTTTATAGTTTCTTTATAATCATAGTTTCCACCAAGTACATTTTTATAAGTACTATCATCAGGTGACTTTCCAGTTTCTATTGCATCACTCTTACCATCTTTTGCATATACAAGGTTCTCATCTTTCACACTATCCTTGTATATCCAATAAAAAAGGTTAAGATTATTACAGCTACTTTTTCCTGAATAACCTCCCTTAAGATAAAGTGTAAGATCACAATTGACCGGAACTTTAACCTTTACCCAGTCACCTGCATCCACCATTATTTTATTAAACTTTACTGCCTGATTAATTTCCGTACTATAGACACTATAGCTGATACCCTGAACATTTTCACTAAGTTCCTCCAGTTCCTCCTCAGCTTCCGTAGATATCTCAGCTTCCGTAACTTCCGCGTCTGTCGGAGTCTGCGTCGATTCAGTCAAGATTATGTCTTCTTCACTTGTTTCCTCTGCCTCAGCCTTTATGCCTCCTGTGAATAAAAGAGAAGCTGTCATGGAACATGCAAGTGCAAAAGCAGTAAGTTTTTTATAATACTTTTTTCATAGCTTTCCTTCCTTTCCTATATATTTTATGATTAAAGTACCTTGTTATACATTATGAATATAACATATATAGAATCATATTTCATCAGTAATTATGACTATTTTCAAGCCTATTTAAAAGGCTAATCTGCTCCATTATATTCTAATATATTCTAATTAATTCTATTCTATGCAATTATACAATTTAATCCATGCTCTTCAAGCTGAATGTCGAGCTCAATCATATCGTAAATACCATTTTCAATGAAATATGAGAAAATTATGTCTGTCTTATCGCAGGGTGAAAGTGCATATCCGGCCCTCATAAGAAGGTCTCTTGCTTCGTCCAGATTAAGCTTCGCACCAATGCATAGACATAGCGCAGTAAGCTTCTGCGGATGATAATCAGGATTATTCTTTATCTTCGAAAATACCTTTTTATCTACTATTGCCCTCTTATACACCTCAGCATTCTCCATATTTTTGCTCTGTATCAGATAAAGCAGATACTCCGAAAATGTATCCGACATATGCTCAAATCTCTCCTCAAGCCTACCCTGATACTCTGAAAAATCATAATTGTCGTAGGTTTCATAGTCTATACAGGAGGAAGATTTATCTTCAAGAAACTCGCTCTCACTTGCCGCAACAAGACCTTCAACACTAGAAACAGCCTCGTTCTTTTTACTGCTTTTTCCGAAGAGCTTTTGGGCAAATGTTGTTTTTTCTTTTTTCTTTTCCTTCTTTTTCGCTGGCTCTTCATCACAAGCCTGACTTAATCCCCTGTTATCTATCACAGGACGAGCCGTCATAGGACAAGCCATCATCGAAAAAGGGCTCACATATTTTTTACCGATGTATTCCTCTAAATCTGGGGCAATTCTTCTACCAAGCTCCGTAGTTCTTTCGTCATAAACTACGAGGAAAACTTCTATATCATTGTCATTTAGAAAAGCATTTACCTCATCAATGGCAATTCTAAGACCCTCCTCCTTGGGATATCCGAAGCTTCCAGTAGAGATAATTGGAAATGCAACCGATGTAAGCTTTAATTTCTTTGCTATTTCAAGACTATTCCTGTAGCAATCTCGAAGCTTTTCCTCCTCCTTTGAATTGCCATCCCTGAAAAGAGGACTCACAGTGTGAATAATATATCTTGCAGGCAGCTTAAAGCCTGGTGTAAAAAATGCTTCTCCCTCTTTTTTCTCACCGATATTTTCCCTTCTATACGCTAAAAGTTCATCATAACCGGCAGCATTATATATCGCATAATCACAGCCTGCTCCAACCTGAACAGCTTCACTCGCAGTATTTACAACTGCATCCACCTGCATTCTTGTAATGTCATTTCTAACTATTCTAAGTGCCATCAAACCCTCCGTTAATAATCAGCTGCCATTTCTTCGACTATTTTAAAGTCTCATCTCCATACATATAAAGTCCTTCTCAAACAAATGACACTCGCCCACTGTCTTAAAGCCTAGCTCAGAGTAACATCTTATAGCCTTTCCGTGACCAGTTTTCACAAGGATATGAATTCCCTTCATTCCTCTCTTCTTTAGCTCATCAAAACCATGCCTCATCATCAATTTGGAAAGTCCTCTTCCCTGCATATCCTTTCTCACGCAGAGCCTTGAAAGCTCACCAAAGGGCCGAAGCTCCCTGCTCCAGCATGGAAGCGCATCCACCTCTTCATCCTCATCTATTGAGATAACTGCCGCTATTTTCCCAGCATCATCCACAAGCTTAATCAGAGCGTCTCTTGAAAGATCGAACTCTATCGTATCAAGCTCTGGATAATTCTCATTCCAGTCAGCAGGTCCGAAAAGCATTGTTTTATATAGGGCAAGGATTTCATTCTTGTCTTTTTCATTTGCAAATTCAATTTTCATAATTTTTCCTCAGACTACAGAAGTCTTTCATCATAGTGAGCTCTCTCCCCACCAATAAACTTAGGCCTTACACGAGCCGCAACCACTCTTGCCTCACCAATCATATTGTTAACAAGTCTTACCGGTACAGCCACCCTCTTAAGGTGCATTCCAATAAGTGTATCTCCAATGTCGATTCCCGCATCAGCTTTTATTTCCTCCACAGCAACCGGCTTCTCAAATTCAGCATATGCAGTAGTCGCAAATGATCCCCCTGCCTTTACAAATGGAACAACATTCACGATGTCCTCATCCTTAACAGCACTTCTCTCAATTATGATAGCTCTGTTGAGATGCTCGCAGCACTGAGCAGCTACATATACTCCATTCTTCCTTGCTTCCTCATAAATCCCGGCAAATACCATCCTTGCCACCTCAAGATTCGAGTCACTTCCAATCTTACTACCACAAACCTCAGAGGATGAACAACCAACAACAAGTATCTGTCCCTTCTTAAGCTTTGCAATTTCTATTATCTCTGCCGCACTGGCAGCAGCCTGTTTTTTTATCTCCTCGTACATAAAAATACGCCTCCATGAATAATATATAAACTGAATATACACCATTTCACTGGTATACTCAAGATAAAGCACTATTGATGGATAACCAATGTGACTTGCCTTATACTTATGGGTACAGAAATACACTTAAAAATTTCTGAAATAATTGTTGACATCAAAGCACCATTATGATAACATACTACTTGCGTCAGAAATGATGTGAACTGAATAGTTCGCGGGAGTGCTGGAATTGGCAGACAGGCTAGACTAAGGATCTAGTGATGGCAACGTCGTGTGGGTTCAAGTCCCATCTCCCGCATTAAAAAAGGTTCAACCGAAAGGTTGGACCTTTTTTGATGTGGGAGATGGGACTTGAACGCCGAGGGAGGAGCGTAAGCGACGGAAGCGGATGCTCCGGTGGAGCATTCGCGCCGAAGGCCGGCCTGATAGGCGGCTGTGCCGCCGGCGGAAGTCCCATCTCCCGCATGGACCCCCGGGGTTCAAGGTCTCGGAACCG
>DCHE01000027.1:140585-144759 GCA_002314775.1 Lachnospiraceae bacterium UBA1760 | reverse complement strand
CGTCTGCTAGCGCATCCGGAGTCATTCCCGCCCGCAACGGGGATGACTCCGGATGCGGCTTGCTACGGTTTCGAAAACTATTATTACAAGGGTGCATATTGCACCCTTATTTTTATGCAATTTGACAATTGAAAATATTCGTGTATAATGCGTATAATATAATTGATAAGGAATACCTTTTTGATATTATATTTTTCACATATAATACGCGAGTATTAATAATAAAAGAGGTGAGGCGTATGTCAGGTAAAAGAAAAACAACAACTGAATATGGATTCACTCTTGCAGAGCTTCTAATTGTAGTTGCAATAATTGCGGTTTTGGTTGCAATCAGTATTCCAATACTAAACAATAAGCTTGAAAAGAGCAGGGAGTCCACGGATATTGCGAATATGAGAAGTGCCTATGCTCTTGCGGTATCAATTCACACCTCTGAGGATGAGGTGGATGGGCATACATTTTCGGAGGGAATAACCTTCTACTATGATGCGGACAAGGGAGTTTTCAAGGCTGCTGAGGATGGAATCTAGCCTTATGGAAAGGGAACCTCGAAGAATTCGGACACAAAGTATAAGACCTATAAGCCTGAGAAGGATTACACAAAGGCTATCATCTGTGCAAAGCTTGAGGATGGAAGAGTGACAGTGTTCTGGAACAATGAAAATGGTGGCTCAGCGGATCCAGGCGTCATCGCATCGAATGCTCTCGATGTTATAAATAAGACAGTGAATGAAAGCTTTAAGACCTATAAGCATTCATTTATTAATTCCCACGAGAAGCAGCCAAATGGTGGAACAGAAAAGCTTATGACTGCACTTACTAGTAATGCTGAGTTTGAAAACCTGAATGCAAAGACCTGGGCAATATATCCGAAGGTATCTAATAGTTCACAGGGTGGAAACATTATGTACTGGTCATCTCTTGACGTAGATGAGGAAGTTGCGAAGCATAATGAGACTATAGCACAGAATAAGCTTTCAAGCTTTTATATACCGGTTATTGCATACAATGAGAAAACCAAGCAGTACGATGTATATCGTTCCAGAGTAACAAAGTATAATGATGCAAATACTGGAAACTACTATCATTCATTAGAAAGATTTAATCCAACCAATGGAGTTTTCCAGTTTAGCAGCTATGAGGCCGCAAATTCAGCCTACCAGGAGTTGCTCAAATCCTACAATGCTGAGGGAACAGTATCTAATGAGGCAATGGAAAATAACAAGCTAAATGATGTAAATAATTATACAAAATATAAATAGCATTAAAAGGTGTGAGCTATATTCACACCTTTTTTTGTGTAAATTGCTCAGTAGGATGTTATACTAAAGGAAGTTGGATGCAGGGACTTAGTGGAATTCGCGGATATGTGACATTTATGAGATGGTATAGCTGATATACTCAGGATATGGAAATGAAGAGACATTTCCAATGTGTGATGAGGAACAATAAAGAAACAAAAAAAGGGAGAAACGAAATGGAAGTAATCGTAAAAACAACGGACCTCACAAAGAGGTACGGCGCTAAGAGCGCAGCTGACAAGGTCAGCATGAATGTTGAAAAGGGTGATATTTACGGATTCATCGGAAAAAATGGAGCAGGAAAGACAACAACGATGAAGATGCTCCTCGGACTTATAACTCCAACCTCTGGAGAGATGGAGCTTTTTGGTTCAACTAATCTTGATAAGGAGAGAAGAAGAATAGGCTCGCTCATCGAGGCACCGGGAATTTACAAGAATTGCACTGCACGAGAAAACCTTAAAAGATTCTCAATTCTTTACGGTGGAACTAAGGAGGATATCGAGGAAATCTTAAAGATTGTAGGCCTTTCTGAAACAGGAAAGAAGAAGGCGGGTGATTTTTCACTTGGTATGAAGCAGAGACTTGGTATTGCAATCGCGCTTCTTGGAAATCCTGAGCTTCTTATCCTAGATGAGCCAATAAATGGACTTGATCCAGCAGGAATAAAGGAAATCAGAGACTGTATTTTAAGAATAAACCATGAGAGACAGGTTACATTTCTTATCTCAAGCCATCTTCTCGACGAGCTGAGTAAGATTACAACAAAGTACGGAATTATCAATAACGGAGTACTTGTTGAGGAGGTTTCAGCTCCAGAGCTTGAGAATAGATGCAGACAGAGCCTCAGAATTCAGGTTTCAGACAACGAGGCGGCACTTAAGGTGCTTGGAGAGGCGGGACTTCTCGACAGCTACGAGGAAAGAAATGATGGAATTCTTCTTTACTCAAACATTGATAAGGCGGATGTTATCGCAGAGAAGCTGGTTAAGGCAGACATAAGACTTTATGAGCTTGCTGCAAATAATGCTGGCTTTGAGGATTACTTTATTGAAAGGATTGGTAAATAGTTATGGGAAAAATGCTTGCTTTTGAATTTAGAAAGCTTTTCAGATCGAAGGCCTTTTATATTATAGCTCTTTTGGTAATAGGAATGATTGTTGCATCAAATTTTGCACAGGAAAAGCTCCTTTCGGCACTTGCGAAAGAGGGAATGGGCACGGGCGAAATCGGTTCGATTTCATTTGAAAGCCTAATGATGACTGCTTCGTCAGCAGGTATGTTCACAACGCTTATTGCAATTTTTACAGCAATTTTTGTGACAGAGGATTTTGCACTTGGAACAATAAAAAATATCTACGGTCGTGGCTATGGAAGAGACTTAACATATTATGCAAAATACATCGTATGTTCGGCTGCAACATTAATCCTTCTTGTATTTGCATATGCAACTGCATTTGTTTATGGCGTGGTAAAATGCACAGATTTAACAATATCAGACAAGGCGGTTAAGTTAATCCTTCTTCAGATTCTTTACACCTTGATTTACAACACACTTTTCTTCTTCTTCTCGATTGCTATCGGAAAGACCGGAGGAACTATCGCAGTAAATATTGTTGTGCCAACAATGATTTTATCGGGATTATCAGTTGCTGATTATCTCTTAAAGCTTGATATAAAGCTTTATGATTACTGGATTGGAAATGTTGTCGATGTCGTAAGGGATATTGGCTCAACAACAAAGGCAGTAAACAAATCCATCCTTATTATGCTTTGCTACGAGGCCGCACTTCTTGCATTTGGCTGGTATATTAACAGAAAGAAGCAGATTCAGTAAAATAGGTATTGAAAAGGATGCTGATAATAGCGAAAAAGTGTAGCGTCACCCTTTATTTGAAGGGTTGACGCTACACTTTTTTGTTTACACTATATTATTTGCATAATCTCTGACCAAGCACGCTATCTGTTTGCTGCCTATCTTAGTTGAACTTCACGCTTCTCAGCATCTCGTCAAAGATGGAGTAGCAGGTATCGAAGTTTTCCTCTCTGATGTTGCAGAGGAAGGAATAGAATTTTTTATTGCGCTTAATCAGCACGTACTCAGCCTTGTGAGGAATATCCTGGGCTATGTAATCATATCGAAAGCCGTAAGCCTTCTCACCACCTACCTGCTTCTCGATAAAGTTTACATTTTTAACTCCGGGATTTTTTGACTGTATCTGCCTTGCAGTATTATTTGTAACCTGCATAAGCGGAACCCAGCTAAGGAGAAGTGGAACCTTCTTCCATATGACAGAAACCATCATATGAATGTCTGTATTTCTAAGATACATGCCTTCTGATTTAGTGTTTACACCCATCTTGGCCAATTCTTCTTCCGTAATAGGAGCAAAGCCCTCAGGGGCGTCTAGAGTTATCTTGTTTGAATCTAAGGATGTTTTCATAAGTACCTCCAAATTGAAAAATCGTATATTTATAGAATAGCTATAATTAAAGCACTGGTCAAGATGTGATATGAGTGCAATGATTTTTCATAGAAAATATCGCGGGTTTTTGAGTTGAAAAAATTAAGCCTTCATTGAAAATAATAATAAATTTTGATATAAATAAAATATATATATGGATTACAATAATTAACGGTTTGCTTAAGTCAACACTTTGGAATTAGTAATTATAATGTGACAGAAGTGTGCGGTTAATCCGGTAAAATATAACCATAACAAAAGGATGTACCCGTTGGGTAGTTACAATTATAAAATTATGTATAAAAGGGAGAAAATAATATGCCAGGACCAAATGATATTATAGAAAATGTTGAGCAGATACATGCACCACAGGTTGTGAACCAGAATGTGAATGAACAGGCAAACCAG
>DCHE01000027.1:122620-140549 GCA_002314775.1 Lachnospiraceae bacterium UBA1760 | reverse complement strand
AACCAGCAGGTGAACCAGAACCAGCAGGTAAACCAGGCTAATCAGAACCAGCAGGTAAATCAGGCAAATCAGAATGTGCAGGTAAATCAGGCAAATCAGGAAGCATTTGAATTCGAGAAGCTTAAGGTTGATGAGAAGCGCAGGATGTCGGTGGATGCTACACGCTTCAAGAAAAAGATGGAGAACGAATTCAAGAATCATAAGGTGACCTATGCTGTTCCTGAGAACCTTTCAGAGATAAAGCGTTTTGTTGACCAGATTCTTAGTGATACGGAAAGTGCTGGTGAGGAATTTACAGCTCTTAAGAAGGCTGCAGCCAGATTTTCAGAAGTGGTAACATATAACCAGTGCCAGGACAGAGAGTTCAATTATTATAGTGAACTTATGGCACTCTATGCTGCAAGCGACAGATATTACTATTCACATAATGGCTTTAAGTGGACTACCAAGGGAAGAAGAAGAAGAGAATTAACCAATAATCTTTCAACCAGAATAGCTGGGCTTGTAAAGGACAATATGGTAATCCAGGGAATTATTGTTGATGAGTATAAGAAGAACGGTTTAGATAAGACAGAGGATGGAAAAAATCTGTTAAAGGGTCTTGCAGTACTTAACACAACAAAGAAAATTGAGGCTGAACCAGATAGACAGCAGGAGCTTCAGCTTGTTGACAAGGTGAGCGACGTAACTGAAAAGCTGATGACCTATACAAACAGGAAGAACCTGTGCGTTAAGGCTATTGAGAAGGCAACTAATATAAGTATAAGCAGAGTTGGAATTCAAACAGGAATGGACTCAAGTGCCATAAAGGCTATGCTTCCAACCTTTAAGATTAATAGCGACGGAACACCAGCTACAGCCGAGGATGCTGCCCTTATGCAGAAGGGTATCGATATGGTGCAGGCCTTCTATGGAGATGACACAGCAAAGAGAAATAAATATCTTGATGAGGTTCTTGACAAATGCCTTAAGCTATCAACAGATCCAAAGGAATATCTCCCATCGAAGCTGGAGGGTGATGTTGAAAAGTATTGTGAGATTTCGAATATTGTATCCGTTTTCACAAACATTTTCGATAAGGATACCTACAATCGAGCTTATCTGGATAATGCACCTGGAATGGCTAAGAAGCAGGCAAGAGATAAAAACAATGCGGTGGCAACCTTTGGTAATATGATTTCAAAGCTGTACAATTCTGTATATGCCTACGATATCAAAAGCGATACAGTCAGACTTTTCCAGTCAGATATTGATGTTGAGGATAATATTGACGAATTATATACACACATTTGCGGTAAAAATTCGAGTGTAGACTTTTTGAATACAGAGGGTGGAAATACACAAAGGTTAATTAAGAAGCTTATGGGCAATTACACTGTAATTGACAAGGATACGCTTATTCAGAGTGTTGATAATGCTCTTGAAACAGGAGAGATAACTGCTGAAGAGCAGCAGTCTGTAATGGGCTACATTAATGAAAGTGGAAAAAACACCTTTGTTCTTGATAATACAAAGGCTGGCCAGCTGAAAGAATTTGAAAATGACTACAACAGAGAAGATACTAAGACGATTTTTAAGAAGACAAGAGATAATGAAGTAATAGATGATATCTATTTCGAAAGGGCCTTAGAGGAGCTGTATGTGACTGATGATCAATCGGGAATTAACAAGGATGCATTAAAGGTGCTTGAGAATTATGTTTTAGAAAGATTTGGAAATACTCACAATATAGTAAATGATAAAAAAGCGCTTGATGCAATATGCATAGGTATGGCTAATTATGTCGTAAAATCAAACTACTATTCAAGTTATGGAAGAATAAATGATATTTTAGTAAACTACGGGTATTCGGGTGATGCTGACAGAGTTATGGGTGCATTTTACAGGAAAGTAAGGTACAACAAGAACCATGAGCCTCTTTCAGACATTGATAAGAAAAATGACGAGAGAAATAAAACCATCTTCGAGGCCTTTGCCGACAATAATAAGGAAAAGATATATGCGTATGTAATGGAAGTGATAGATGAATATATGACAATTTCTGTCAATAAGGACACCCTGTCACCAGAGCATTTCTTTGATGACCTTGAACAGAAGTACTATATAGCTGACCTTGACTTAAGGATTGATAATATCTTTGAAAGGGTAAAAGGCTTCAAGGAAGACTTTATGAAGAATGATAACAATAAGTATCAGAGCTTTATAAAACATAGAGACTACATTAGCGAGTATGCTCATCATTTCCAGGTAGTATTGAAGGTAAGGTACCACATACATCCAGATAAGTTTAGAGCGGATATGTTTGGACCATATCTAAAAGCAGAAATGCCTTTACGATACGTAGAGTTGAATGTTACAAAGGAAGGGCTTCTAAAAAATGATTATAAGAATGTCTTTACAGAGGAGGAGAAGCAGGCATTTAATCATAAGAAGGAAAGAGCAGCGCTTGAAGAAAAGTATCAGAGTAACAAAGAAAAACCTCATAATAATGAGGAGGGCGTTGAGCCTTCACCAATTGATAAAATTATATATAATCAGGGAAGCAAGAACGAGGAGAAGGATGCAGAGGAATTAGTAGCAGTGCTTCAGGAGTTCGAGGAGGAGGGCTTCTACAGAAAGCCAAGTATGGAGGAAATATCTGAGGCCATAAGTGGAGATGCAAAGAAGGCAGCAGCCTATGTAATACTTTTGGAGGGACTTGCAACAGCAAATTCTGATTATGACGGAGTTGGTAAGGAAATAGACTATTCTGCTATTGCTGATAACTTTAAGGTTAAGCTGTTTAATTCAAGGGAAAAGGCTACCCGAGATAAGATACAGTATTATATCCATGCCTTCAAGAATGCAGGAGAGAAGATATATCTAAACAAGGTTGATGATGATCTTACTCAGGATGATTTGGCTTTTGCGGAACCAAAATTTGTCAGCCAGATGGCAGTGAAATATCATGATACAAACCTAGGAGTTCTTCTTCGTGCAGCTAAAAAGTCTGAGGAGGATTTAATCAAATTATCTGAGAATGATGTAGAGTTTAAGAATGCTCTTAAGACTGCAGAGAAATTAGGAATGAATTATCATGCAGAAAAGCTAGATACAGTTCTCTATTCAGAAGAAAAGTATAAGGCGCACAAGGAAAATATAAAGAATTCCAGATATTCAAAGGTTCTTGCTGAGAGCAGAAAGCGCCATGATATGAGGGCAAAGGTTATCGGCCTTAAGACATTCACTCCGGGAGATTTCGTGGTATATGAGATGGACGGAGCAGAGCGAGAGGTTCATTTAGAAGCTCAAAGAAAGGTAAACGAGCTTGAAAATGATAGAGCTAATATGAATGATGTTGAATTTGCGCACGAACTCCTTTTGATAAACGAGAAAGTAAATCGTGCAAAGTATAACATCAGAAAGAATGAAAGAATTAATGTCGCTAACTGGAAGAAACTATATCACAAGGATGAAAATGACGATGTAAGATACAGGATTGATTTGAACCGTGATAATGATGGACAATACAAAAACTGTCAAGTTGATAAAAATATATTAGCCAATAGGAACGCTATCGCTGCTGAACTCAGTGCAATTGATGGAGGAATCAGTGCAATTGGTGATGGAGAGCTAGAGCAAGCATACAGCGATTTTAAAAGAGATGCAGTTAAGCTTCAGAAGGGGCTAGAAGCACCTGATACGAATTGGGGCGGCATTGATGATGAAGGACTTGCATTTAGGTTTGAGAGAAGCTATTACGCACTTCTTAATAATGTTAAGAGAGTGAAAAAGAGCCAGGGAAGAAATGTAAGTGAGGCTTTAACTAGACTCGACAATCATTTAAATAATGATTTTACCGGATATTATTGTCAGATTGCACTACTGGGTCAGCAGTATGATGATATCATTTATGGCCAAATGAGTGAAATGCAGGACAAGAGAGTTGATAGCATTGAGAAGAAAGCTGGAAAGTATAAGGAAGGTGACAGATATAAGACAGTAAACACACAGGATATCGACAAGGTATTTGAGAAGGGTGATATAGACGAGATTGTTGCCTTAGGCCTTACAATCAATGAGCTTGTTATGATTGAGGAGATAGTTTCTGTAGACAGAAATGTCTTTGTGGGACAAAATGGAGATAATGAAAAGAAGGTATTGTTCGAGCATTTTACAGAGAAGATGAATGACCTTCATTTGCCAGAAAAAATGGAAATATTCTTTGGGATTACGGGAATTATTAACAAGTACACACAAAAATGTGGCAAGGAAATTTTGAAAAACCTTGGAGATAAATCCTACGATAAGGCAAGTAAGAAGGATAAAAGGCTTGCTGGTGAAGTGCTCTGGTTCACAGAAAATGGAATCAGATTTAGAGCAGCAGTGGATTTAATGGCAAAGAATAATCCGATTATTAACAGTACTGCATTTGAGGCAGTTGTCCATGGAAAGAAAATTGGAGGAGAATCTGAATATAATGAATATATCAAGGATAATTTCTCAGAGTCTTACAAAGAAGCAAATAAATTCTTAACAACTAAGCTTACTGACAAGGAGAAGAAAGAAAAGCTTGAACCATTAAAGTATAAGATTTATAAATTGTACAATAAGCACCATATGGGATTTGAGTACGAGGAGATGGAGATCGGCGTAAATGACAACTACATTTTCGAGAGTCAGCTTATTCCGGCAAGCCCAGAGCAGATAATAAGACTTAAGAATGCGGCAGTTTTATCCTACGAGCAGCTCACTTACGGAACAAAAAAGAGAAGGGTTCTAAATAAGAAGGCATTTAAGTCATCAAGACAGGATAGAGAGGATAACCAGATATTAAGAGATATTGAGGGTAACTTTATTGATATTTATGATCTTCCAAATTCAGTGTTCGGTTACATAATTGATGATGTAGCGGATAGACTTCTCAATGTTAAAATTAGTGAAGAACTAAAATTGGTTATGAATGACTTCATGGGTTATATTGGCAGAATCAAAAACAATATGAGCGGAGTTTATGGTATAACCAACAGTCAGGCTGATGCTGGCGAAGTAGAGAGACTTCTCATTGCTAAGGATACCTGGGAAGATGAGATGGCTGTAAAGATGCTTGAAAAGAGAGATGCTTTTGTAAAGGCATTAAAAAGGGAGGCTGAGCGAATTCAGGACCCTGATGTTAGAAGAATAATTAATAACATCAGGATAAATATGAGGGATGGAAGCTATGGCAGTAAGCTTGAGCTTATTGCTCCGATGATTCAGAAGATTTGCGACAGAGTCTATAATGCTGGAAGCAAAAAGGATATGGAGGAGGCAAAGAAGACCGACAAGTATATCCAAAAGTATATCATCAATGACAGAGTTACAATTCCTGATGATGCGGAGATTCAGAGAATCAGCGAAACGGGTACAGTAAGAGAGAGGGTTGCTATTATGGTAGCTCTTAGATTTGCTGGAAATGCATACCATGATGCAAGTCTTTACGGTAATATTGAGGGAGCAGGAGATGCCTTTAATCGCTTCAATATAAGATATGGTAATATATGGGAAAATATGGCTGACCATATGAGCGCAGAGGATATGCTGGAATATGAGTCACAGCTTTCATATCTTGAAAAATACTATATGAAAGATATCGAAAAGGACTATAAGAGGCTGAATGGACAGCCAGAGAATGCAATGCTTGATGCAGAAATTAATGAGGAGCTAAGGGTTGAAAATGCATTTTCTGCGACTTCAGCAAAGAGAAGTGCCGTTAAAGCTACAATAATTATGGATTTGACTAGAACAACCTATTATATAGATATTGAAAAGCTTGCTAGATTTCATGGGTATGATTCATCAAAGGAGTTTAAGCTTGCCTTTGCAGACTCTGAATATAGAGATAGCATCATGAACAGACTTCGAAATAGGGATGCAGTAATTGGAAGAATCAGACAAAAGGTAGTAGACAGATGCAATCATATCATTAGACCATTTGACAATGACAATATGCTTGTAGATCGTGTTGATAATTAAATGGAGTAAGTATATAAGGATTCATTTTCGGGGCACAGGAGCTTATCCTGTGTCCCTTTTTTATATAATAATGAAAACGTTTCTATTGACAAACTTCCGTCAAGGGAATAAAATAAAAACATATTTTTAGCAAAATGCTCGAAAGGGCATGACGCAAAGCTGTAGGATCTAACCTCGAAAGAGTATGGTAGCCAGTTGCAACTTTTGTTAACCGCTAGAGATGGCGGTTTTTTGTTTTACTAGGGACAATTTTAAGGACAATATGAGGATAATATAAGGATAATTTAGCCCTGGTAAATATGAGGAGAACAATATGAACGGATACAAAACAATTAATGAGATGGCAGAGCTTTGGGGACTTTCTCCAAGAAGGGTAAGGGCGATGTGCCAGGACGGCAAGATAAATGGTGTTGAGAAGCTTGGAAGAGGCTGGATAATACCTGTTGCCGCAAAGAGACCAGTGGACGGAAGAGTTACCACGGGCGAGTATAAAAACTGGAGAAAGAACCAGACGTCCGAGGATTGATGCGCCCCTAAAAAGGCGGTGGAAGCACACACAATTATTGACGGAAACACACACAATTATTGACAGTTGACCGTTATAGGAATAAAATATTATGTACCAAAAGTGCGTGTATTTGTAAGAAAATCAAGGAAATGAGGTATGACTATGGTAGCGATAGCAGCCATGCCACTAATAATAACTGTAATTCTTTTGGTAGTTGGAGGATTTGCACTTGTACTGGCAGTGAACCAGACCAGTAGAAAATCCTACTATGCATCGAGAAATAAAACCATTATCGATATCGTTGTGGTCCTTTTATACCTGCTCTTTTGCGGACTTACCGCAGTTATGTATATGTATACTGGGTATAACCTGGCAAGCATTTATGTGATGCTCGGAGTATTGGTAGTAATTCTTATTATTGGCTTTTTGGCGATATGTATAAAGGATAAAAGACATATGAGCAGACTGCACCTGATACTTTTTATCTTGTACTTTGCAGTGGTTTTATATCTGACCATATTTACCAGAATCGGTCATGTGTCGACAAGCATCGTCACAACACCATTTGACGATCTGATGCTTGCAATAGAGAAGAAGGACATCACTCTTGTGACACATATGATGCTAAATATAATAATGTTTGTACCATTTGGATATCTGATTCCAGCCATGAACAAGCACAGGCTTAGAGGCTGGTACTTCGCAATGCTGGGAGGTCTGATGGTTAGCTCCGTGATTGAGGGGCTGCAGATGATATTCTCCCTTGGACAGGCAGATATAGATGATATTATTGCCAATACTATTGGTGCTGTAATAGGCTACGGAATCGTGAGATTTGTGTGGCAGGTGCAGAAAAACTGGAGATTTTAGGAGGAAGCTATGAAAAAACTTATAATAGCTGTCGCAGCCATACTTATTGGCGCAGGCGGACTACTGCTTAGTCTGTCCCCGGACAACTTTTCAATCTTAATACTTGCGATTATGTGCATTGTAATCGCTTTCGGATTTTTCCTGGGACTCATGCCGGCAATTAAGCTTGCAAATGGCTTCACTATAGGAACTATGAACGTAGAACAGGCTCTTGATATTCAGACCTCAGAGACCTGGATTGCAGTGTTCAAGCTGGAGTCACTCTTTCAGAACAGGGAGCTTGATAAGATTTTCAAGACCTACAGAGGGAAAATTGAGGAGGAGAAGGAGAGCGAGGAGGTAGAATCCGACATTGAGGAATATATAAATGAGGATTTTCTTTCACTCAGAACCTGGCAGGGACTTATTCTTCAGATTCCAGGTATTTTAACCGGTCTTGGAATCCTTGGAACCTTTGTCGGCCTTGTAACTGGTATCAGTTCTATCGGCTTTAGCTCGGTGGATGCTGCCATAGAGAGTATCAACGTACTTCTCTCTGGTATCGAGACTGCGTTCTATACCTCTATCGCAGGTGTTATATTATCGATTTTATTTAACATTTTAAATAGACTTATCTGGAATTACATGCTGAGAGCAGAGGGAGTTTTCATCGAAAAGTTCCACCAGACTGTAATTCCATCTACAGAAAAGAGTGCAAGAAAAAGGCTTGATAAGGAGCTTAAGCAGATAATTACAAGACTTGACAAGCTCCCACAGAATAACGGCTTCTCACTTTCTGTAAGTGGAAGCGAGTACGGAGTAAGGTCAAATGAGCAGGTAATGATGCCACAGGTTATCGACGGCTTGAAGAATGGCGAGTTCACCTTCTACCTTCAGCCTAAGGTTGCACTTCAGACCAAGAAGATTAACTCGGCAGAGGCTTTGGTTAGATGGATTCATCCAGGACTTGGAATGCTTACACCATCAACCTTCATTCCAATGCTTGAGAAAAATGGTTTCATCACTAAGCTTGATATGTACATCTGGGAGCAGGTATTTGCAACCCTAAGAAGATGGATAGACTCCGGTATAAGACCGGTTCCAGTATCCGTAAATGTATCAAAGACTGACCTTCTTGCCATGGATGTTGAAGCCTTCTTCACAAAGATGCTTGACAAATACAGAATTCCACCAAGAAATCTTGAGATTGAGATTGCAAAAAATGCATTTGTTCATAATATAAAGAGCTCCTCAGAGGTGGCTGGACGACTTAGAAGACTTGGCTTTAAGGTAATCGTGGACGGCTTTGACGGAGATTATATCTCGGTAAATATGCTTGAGAATTTAGAGGTTGATGAGCTTAAGCTTGACCTTAGATTTATGCCAGAGCACGAGTATGTGACTATCGAGTCAATCTTTGAGCAGGCTAGAAAGCTTAACGTTGCCATAACAGTTGAGGGTATCGAGAATACTGAACAGATTACATACCTTAAGAGAGCAGGCTGCAACGAGGCACAGGGCTTCTATTTCTACAAGCCTATGAGTATTGAGTCCTTTGAGGACGATTTAGAGTAGTTGTAATCTTGGTGTAAAGACAAGATAAAGACAAGAAAAAGACAAGAATTTTACTTTTTGACAGGCCGTTTAATCGGCCCGGGAGAAGCGTATGAAAAATAGACCTAAAAGAAAAATAGATGAAGTGAATTATTGGGAACCACTCGCTGACAGTATGGTGGGTCTGCTTTTACTTATTCTCCTTGTAATGCTTCTTTTGGTTCTTTTCGTGGTAAGAACCAAGGATAATCAGAATCAGGATATGATAGAGGGCGAAAAGCACGAGGATTATGAGGATCCCTATGCGGGCGCTGGCAACAATAAGTACGGCGACATAGACGAGGACCCAGGTGATGAGTGGGAGAAATATGATCATGATTATGATGATCCTCACACAAACTATGGTGGTGGCGGTGGTGCTGGCTCAAACAGTAATGAGTTTGATGATCCGGACCCGGGAGCCGGCGAGGGCGACGGAACTGACAAGGCAGCAGTTCAGGTTCAGCTTGTGGACGCAGATACCGGAAGAACCATCAAGCTAAGCGGAATCGAGTTCGAGCTTTATGGAAAGAACGGAGGACTTGAGACACTCTCAGTTTACTATCCACAAAAGATTGATTATAAAAAATTTAAAACAACTGAGTCGGGAACCTTCTACCTTCCTGAAAAGGTTTCACTCAGTACATTTACTCTGCATGGAATTACAGAGATTGATGGCTACGATACAGCCAGCAATACTGAATTCACACCGGATTCGGTACATGGCTGGGACGACCCATACATTGTATCAGTACCGGTTTCACCATCAAAAAACGTGGTAAAGGTTCAGCTTAAGGACAAGGCAACAGGCCTGGAATTAACAGGTGTAACCTTCGAGGTTGTAGCTGATGGTGATGTAGTTACGAAGGATGGAACAACAAGATACAGAGCAGGAGAGGTTGTTGATACAATCGTGCTTGATGATAAGGGTTACGGCGAGTCGAAGGAAATCTTCCTTGGAAAATACTATCTGAGAGAGAAGGATGTTCCAGAGTACTACGCAAAATTTACGGAGAGTATTTCTGTTGAGCTTAAGGCAAAGGGAAAGACAGGCTCAGCTCCGGTTAATAACCTGGTGCAGGAGAAGACCGCAGTTACATTTACGGTTTATGACGAGCTCTACGACACAAGGATAATTCAGGGTGCAACCTTTGAGCTGACAGACGCAAGTGGAAATGTTGTGGCCAATTACCAGACCGACGACAAGGGCCGATTTACCGCAAATGGCTTTAAGAAAAACACTGTGTACCATATCTCACAGACTGGTACAATAGACGGTTATCACATTGATAAAACAATCTACGATATTTCAGTTGATGATGAAGGACACATCGAGGGCGAGGTTGCTAAGGAATACAAGGTATTAAACAGAACACTTCGCGTGACTATCGGAGTCAGGGACATGCTCTTTAAGGGACAGATGTCCGACATAAATATTGCCCTTAGATCGTCAAATGGAACAATTGTTAAGACCTTTAACACGACTGGAATCGAGGAGACAATAGAGGGACTTGAGCCGGGCGAATACCTGGTAATTATGGACGGCTTCGAGGATGTTGCAAAAACTATTCTGGTTGAGGATAAGCCTGAGCTGCAGGAGTTCTACTTTGACAAATGGACACCTACAGACATCGGAAGCCTTGCAGGTGCCGGAATAATTGGCATAATTCTTGTTATATTAATAATAAAAATCATTTCTATGAGGATTAGAAAGAAGAGAGAACTAAGAGAGGAGGGAGAGTCGTGAGTGATGTAAATAATGAAAATGACAACAGTCAAAACATACCGGTTAAGCACCACAATGCAAGACCAGAGGTTCAAAAGCAGGATCAGATAAGACTCTCTGACCTCATGTTTGCAATTAAAAAGCATATGCTTCTTATTATAGTCTGCACCCTGGTTGGACTTTGCGTGGGCGTTGCCCTGTCAGTGGTTTCCTACCTCAAGGGCGAGGTCAACAAGCAGTATGCAATCACAACAGACATTGCGGTAACCTCTCAGAATAAAAATGGACTCTTTGTTGCAGAATCAGCAAACCCGGATTCCACAGATATCTATCTGGCTGAGAATATGGTAGATTCGGTAATATTTGTCCTTAAGAGTGACAGAACATTAAATGCAGCGGTTGACAGGCTTAATCTTCTCGGTGTATCGACAAAGAATATTGCTGACAACATGGTTATGACTCAGTACAACGAGACTCAGGTTGTTCAGATAACTCTTTACTGGAGAAGTGCCCAGGAGGGTGTAGAGATACTCACAGCCATCAATACGGTTGCACCGGAAATTCTGGTAGATACTCTGAAGATTGGCTCGGTTTCAGTTATAAATGAACCTAAATCCAAGTACATTATAGGTGGAAATATTAACGCCTCAATGTGGGTTATCATGATGATTCTTGGCTGTGCAGTTGGTGCAGGCTTTGCGGTACTTGAGATGCTGCTTCGACCAACTCTTTTATCGGCAAGGGATATGGAGAAGAACTACAACCTTGAGGTTTTAGGTGAGATTCCAAACAGAAAGAATTACTTCAAAAAGAAGAGAAACCTTCTTCTTGAGGAGGTAGGGGATGAGGATAATGCAGCAATTCTGGATAATTATGCTTCCCTTGCACACATTTTAAAGACCAGAATTGTGAATATGAAGCACCCTTGTATCTACATTACATCGGCTGCTCAGAACGAAGGAAAGACAACAGTTACATCAAGACTTGCTGTTCAGATGTCAGAGCTTGGACTTAAGACACTGGTTATCGACTTTGATACAAGAAACCCAAGACTCGGTGGAATGTTCCTTAATAAGGTTGAGTACGAGAGATCCATAAATGCCCTCTACAGAGGCGAGACTACTTTAGATGAAGCGGTTACCCATCTTACAGGAAAGCTGGATATTCTCCCAGCTATTCTTGAGAGAAGGCCACTTCCTTACGATACAGATTTATTTGAACTTGTGTCTGAGATAAAGCAGGACTATGATGTAGTATTCATGGATACAGCACCAGTTGGTCAGGTTGCGGATACCATGAGTCTTAATCTCCTTGCGGATATCGCCCTGCTCGTAGTCAGATTCGACGGTGCAAGCATGGAGATGATTCGTGATTCCATAGGACGACTCGACAAGTCTGGAACCAAGATAATAGGCTGCGTTGTAAATGGAGTTAAAACTCTTGGCAAGGTTGGTCGTCGTGGTTACGGCTATGGTTACGGCTACGGCTATGGCTATGGCTACGGCTATGGTTATGGAAGCACTGACTCCGGAAAGCCTTACAAAAAGCGTGAGAAATCCGAGCAGGAGAAGGAATGGGAGCAGTGGGAGAAGGAGCATAAGGAGCTCCTCGATGCACCAGTTGTGGATATTAGCAAGAAAGAGGATGAGTAACATCCACAGGGGCATTTGCTATATACTTTGATTGACGCATTAGCGGATTTGTTGTATTTTTAAAAGTGGGAGTTTATTCCCAAAATTCACGGGGACAAGGGAAGAAAAGATGGAAGAACCAAACAAGAAAAGCGTACCGCTGTTTTTCTTTGATTTTATTATATTTTTAGCAGTGTTTTCACTGTTTTTCGGCCACTATCATTTGAAGCATGAGATGGATTGGGAGACCATTCACTATCAACTGGTGCTTTCGGTGCTGGTGTATTCAGTGTGCAGAATCTGTGGTTTTGTGTATAACCAGGTTTGGCGATATGGCGGAATTCAGTGCTATATGCGTCTTATCGCAGTGGATGCGGGAGCAAGTATAATCTACCTGCTTCTACAGAGGGGACTGCCTTACTATCCAATCGAGGCAGTTAAGGTAATATCCTTTACGGGCTGTCTCACACTTGTTACTCTCGAGATGAGACTTGCCTACAGATACTGCTACAAATACTACGACCAGGACAACTTCCTCGGTGCAATTCTTAGAATGCTGCTTAGAATTTTTGCACACGGAAAGGTTGAGATAAAAAGAATGGATACCTCCACGGTAAAGAAAATTGCGATTGTCGGAGCCGGAAAGGGAGGCGTTGAGTTAGTTGAATCCTTGGAGAATAATGCTCGTGAGACCTATCTTCCAATGTGTTTCTTCGACGAGGACCCGACCAAAATAGGTAAAAAGGTTAACGGATATGCAGTATATCCAATAGATATAGCTGGAATTGAGTACCTGAAGGAGCATGATATTCACATCATCGTACTTGCAATTCCGAGTGCAAAGCCTGCAGACAAGATGCGTATCTACGAGTATTTTAAGTCAAATGGCTTCGAGGTAAGAACCTATGACTATCCAACTCTTCAGATGCCAGAGAGAAAGCGTCGAATCAGAGAGTTCGAGATTGAGGACTTGCTAAACCGTGATTCGCTTCAGGTGGTGGACGAGAGTACGAGCGTTTACTACAAGGATAAGAAGATTCTTGTGACTGGAGGCGGCGGTTCAATTGGTTCCGAGCTTTGCAGACAGCTTGCCAAGATGGGGCCAAAGCAGATCGTAATCGTGGACATTTATGAGAACTGTGCCTACGATTTGCAGCAGGGACTGTTATTTGCATATAAGAAAAAGCTTGATATCAGGGTTGAGATTTGTTCGATTACCAACAAGAGAGGTATGAGAAGAATCTTCGAGGAGTATCATCCTGATATCGTTATAAATGCAGCCGCACATAAGCACGTTCCACTTATGGAGAAGAACTGTGTCGAGGCGGTTATGAACAATGTATTTGGAACAAAGGTTGTTGTTGAGCTCTGCCATGAGTTTAGGGTTGGCCGTTTCATGATGGTTTCCACCGACAAGGCAGTTAATCCTACAAATGTTATGGGTGCCACAAAACGTGTCTGTGAGATGATTATGCAGGCCTACAGCACGGTGGAGGGTATGAAGTGCTCCGCAACCAGATTTGGAAATGTTCTTGGCTCAGCAGGCTCAGTTATTCCTCTTTTCAAGAGACAGATTGGTGCTGGCGGCCCGGTTACAGTAACGGATAAGAGAATAATAAGATATTTCATGACAATTCCAGAGGCCTCCCAGCTTGTACTTACAAGTGGTGCAATGGCAAAAAACGGAGAGCTATTCGTTCTCGATATGGGTGAGCCGGTTAAAATCTGGGATCTGGCTGAGAATATGATAAGGCTCAGTGGTCAGGATGATATCGAGATAATAGAGACAGGTCTTAGACCAGGTGAGAAGCTTTACGAGGAGCTTCTTGTTAAATCAGATACACTTGAGAAGACTGATAATAACCTCATCTTCAAGGAGAAGGAGGAACCAGTCAGCCTTGAGGAGCTAAAGGAAAAGCTTGACATGCTTAAGGCTGCCTGTGATACAGGACTGGATGATGAGGTGAGAAGAGTGCTTCATATAGTAGTTCCAACATTTAAGAAGCCTGAAGAGGTTAATAAGCACGTAGGATAAAGAATTAGTAACTTATCAACCAAGAGGATTATACTATGTTTAGTTCAATCAAGGATTTCCTCTACAATTATTCAATGTCAGAGGATGATAAAAACAGCATAGAGCCGATTATACTTAAAAGAAACAGGCAGGCCTTGAAGATTTTCTCCATCGTCGGCCTTCTTTGCATTGGATTTATTATGGCATATTCCATCAAAACATTAGGTGGAATATCAAGAAGATTCATTCCATACTGTGCCTGTGGTGCAGTTGTTCTTGGAGTATCAATCTACGAGTGGTTTTTGGTAGACCTTTTCCCTAAATATCAGTACAGGGCGATTCATATGTTTGTCGGAACCATGTATGCCTTTGCAATTGTGATGGAGACAGTTTTCTATCCGGACACAAGAGCGGTTGCATTTATGGTTATTCTTGTTGCGACCTCTGTACTTTTCATAGATTTGCCTGTAAAATGCCTAGGCGTTCAGGTCTGCGCAATCATCGTATTTATATGTATGGCAACAATCTTCGAGATACCATCGGTTAAGATACTGGATATTCTCGGTGCCCTGGTGTTCGGAGGGGTTGGACTCTCAATTCAGGCATATCTTCTAAAACATGAAACCCAGAGAATTTTAAATGAATATAGAATTGAGGTTATGTATGTAACAGATGCTTTAACCGGAATCAGAAACAGAGACGCATTCAGGGATTCACTTCCGGGATACATCAAGAAGGCCAAGAGATCAATTGCATGTATATTCTTTGATATCAATGGCTTCCACGACATCAATAACAGTAAGGGCAATATCGAGGCGGATAAAATCTTAAAATTCGTAGCTCTCGGACTGAGTAAGGCCTTCGGGGAGAAAAATGCCTACAGAATTGGCGGAGATGAGTTTGTTGCCTTTGTTGTTGACACTGGCTACTCAGATGTTGAGAGTAAGGTTGACTCCCTTATGGATATCTTTACCAAGAAGGGATATTCACTCTCAAGAGGAATGGCCGTTGAGAGCGTCATAAAATACGAGAAGCATGGTCAGGTTCACACAGATTTTGATATAGAAAAGCTTGTAAAAAATGCAGAGTACGAGATGTACAAGGCGAAGGAAAAATACTACGAGAGCGTGGGAACAGACAGAAGCTCTGAGACTATTGCGAGAGATATTATAGGAAGCACCTATGACCAGATTCTTCAGATAGACGCAACAAATGACCGTTTTAGGATTATTAAGACTATCTTTAAGACTGAGGACCCAATAGTTCTGCAGAAGGCAAAGTTTTCCGAGATGGCAGCGAGATATCTGGAATCAGATGAAGTTTTTGAGGAGGATATTAAAGAGCTTAAGACAAAGGTCAATCTCTCTTACATAAGAAACTACTTCGCAAGAGGCTATGAGATACTGGATATAAGGTACAGAAGAAAGGTAAAGGATTCCTTCGAGTACATAATTATTGAGCTTATACCGGCACCTGAGTATACACCAAAGGACCAGCAGCTTTATCTGTATCTGAGAGCAATTGAGCGTTATTCTGTTCAGGATAATAAGACTGAATTTAAAAATAGTGTTAAAGAAAGTGGGACTGAGGAGTTTAGTCTTGCCCAGGGAAGAACGAAAAAGAAGCAAAATGTGGCTGAGTACGACGTAAATGCTGCCCTCATCAGTAAGGTTATGGTCATCGGGGAAAATGAAAGGTACATGCAGGATATCATAGAATCCCTCACTAATGCCTTCGAGATAATAGCCTTTACAAGTATGGATGAGGCTATAAATAAGCTGAGAGAGAGCTACACAGAGATATCAACCATACTTATCTCAGTACAGTATGACATCTCGGAATATAAGACCTTCCTGAAGCAGAAGAAATCACTCAAGTATGCTTCGAGAATCCCGGTAATTGTCATTTCCGAGAACAACTCGCCAGAGGCAGAGCAGGGCTGTATCGATAGCGGAGTTATTGATTTTGTTGCAACCCCTTATAATGTGGATGTCCTGACTTCAAGAATCAACCGTTCGATTAATTATTATGAATCTGCTGCTATGGTTTCTGCCATTGAGTATGATGATTTAACAGGAATTTACACAAAGCAGGCATTTTTCTATCATGCGAATGTTATGATTCAGAATAATCCTGAAAGAAATTATGACATTTACATCCTTGATGTTAAGGATTTCAAGGATATAAATGAACAGTGTGGTCGAGTAGGGGCAGACAATCTGCTTAAGGCTATTGCAAAAACAGTTAAGGATAACTGGAACGACAGAGCTATCTACGGAAGATACGGCGGTGACCAGTTTGTCGCACTGGTTGATTCAAGCGAGGTTGACTACAGGGATGCGATTGAAATATCAAATCGTGCTGTACTCGAGAAGAATAAGGACTACAACTTCTCCATGAAGTTCGGAGTCTACCATATGATTGATAAGAGCCTTCCTATGGATGTCATCTGTGACAGGACTATGATTGCTCTTAAGTCAATAAAGAAAAAGTACGACGTTCTTTACGCAGTTTATGATGAGAGCTACCAGGCAGCCTATGACAAGGAAAGATACCTTGAGGCTAACATGGAGGTTGCAATTTCAGAAGAACAGTTCAAGGTTTTCTACCAGCCAAAGCATGACACTGCGACTGGAAAGCTGATTGGAGCGGAGGCCCTTGTTAGATGGATAAATCCAAGGTATGGATTTATCTCGCCGGCAGAGTTCATTCCGCTTTTTGAGAAAAATGGATTTATCGCAAAGCTGGATACCTACATATGGAAGCAGGTTTGCGTAAGACAGAAGGAGTGGCAGGTACGAGGCCTTCCGATTGTGCCGGTTTCGGTAAACTGCTCAAGAGTCGATGTCATGAGCAAGGAATATTTGTCAGATCTTAAGAAGAATTTCTATGAGTTTGGCATTGATGCAAAGTATGTTCATATAGAGGTTACTGAGTCTGTTGCAGCAGGAGATATCGACAGACTGATAAGCTTTGCAAACCAGGTTAAGTCGATGGGAATTCAGATTGAGATGGATGACTTTGGGGCAGGCTATTCATCTCTTAACATACTCGGTTCGCTTCCGATTGATGTACTGAAGCTGGATATGTCCTTCATGAAGCAGTTCCATGATGAGAAGAAGAGAAAGGTTCTCTCTTACGTTATCAGTATGGCAAGGGGATTAAAGCTTAAGACTGTATCAGAGGGTGTTGAGACCGAGGAGCAGATTATGGCACTTCGCGAGATGGGCTGTGACAGTGTGCAGGGATACTATTACTCAAGACCTCTTCCAGTGGAGGAATTTGAGAGTTATCTCAAAAATTTTGGAAAATCGAATTAAAGAAGGTGTCATTCAGCTAAGTATATACTATTAGGTTCTAAAAAGCATCTCATACCTTTATCAGGCAGGAGATGCTTTTTTGGATAAATGATGAGAGGGGATTAATGCGTATTATGACTGACTATGACACTTCTATAACACTAAGTGTGATTATAATAAGTTATACAAGCAGGTTTTTTTGTGATTTGGTGAACTGAGCATGATTTAGAAACATGATAATAAAGAGTCGGAATATTATAAAAAGGAGAGATAAAAATGGGTGCAGGAAAATTTGATAATATTTACTATGAAGAA